>CAJQLY010000001.1 GCA_905479295.1 uncultured Gammaproteobacteria bacterium
GTACTGTTTGGGAAGAGATCTCAAATGGCCAAGACATTATGCAGATCGGTAACCATACCGTGCAGTCCCGTAGTTATTGTGGACGCTTTAACTTCAAAGGTGGCGATCAACAAAAACGCGTCAAAGACCTTTCCGGTGGTGAACGCAATCGCTTACAACTGGCCAAACTACTGGCTAGTGGCGGCAACGTGTTATTACTCGATGAACCGACCAACGACCTAGACGTAGAGACATTACGTGCCTTGGAAGAAGCACTCTTGAACTTCCCGGGTTGTGCCATCGTCGTCTCTCACGATCGCTGGTTCTTAGATCGTATCGCTACACATATACTGGCATTTGAAGGCGATTCTGTTGTCACCTGGTTTGAAGGTAACTTCACTGAATACGAGGCCGACCGTAAACAGCGCCTAGGTGAAGACGCCGCTCAACCAAGACGCGTGAAATACAAAAAGATAGACGGTTAATGACCTAGACTGGTCTAGAAATTGCGCTTTAAATCCATACCGGAATACAGCGCAGCGACCTGATCGGCATAGCCATTAAAAGGCAATGTCTTACGCTTACGCAGCTCACCTATACGACGCTCACGCGCTTGACTCCAACGCGGGTGATCAACCTCTGGATTCACATTCGAATAGAACCCATATTCTTTTGATGCTGAAAGATTCCAGCTGGTATCTGGCTGTGTCTCTGTGAAGCGAATCTTGACGATAGACTTAATACTCTTAAAGCCATATTTCCATGGCACGACTAAACGTAACGGCGCACCGTTTTGATTTGGCAACTGTTTACCGTAAAGCCCTACTACTAACATGCTCAACGGATTCATTGCTTCATCTATCCGCAGGCCTTCAACATAAGGCCAATCCAACACGGGGAAACGCTGACCGGGCAGACTAGCCGGATCATGTAGTGTTGTGAATTCGACATACTTCGCTTTAGAGGTGGGTTGGAAGCGTTGTAACAAAGGTCCTAACTCGACCCCCATCCAAGGAACCACCATCGACCATGCCTCGACACAGCGCAGACGATAAATACGTTCTTCTAAATCTTGCGGCCTGATCAAATCTTCCAAGGCAATAACGCCAGGCTTCTCACACTCCCCTTCGATACTCACCGACCAAGGATCTGTCTTTAACATGGCCGCATTCTTTTTCGGGTCTTTCTTATCGGTACCTAACTCGTAAAAATTATTATACGAGGTGATCGACTTTTCTTTCGTCAGCTCGGCCATCAACGGATTGTCTTCTGCCACCCGGTAGCCAGATAAATCGAGCTTAGCGAAGGCTGGTAGGCCAGTCGCCGCCAAACCGATACCGCCACCCATGGCGAGCGATTTTTTAATGAATTCACGGCGCTGAAGGTAAACCGAGTAATCGGTCACCTCCGACTCTCTTAAGGCATGTCTAGGGGGGATTTTTATAAGCATGGAACGTTGGTCATAGCTCAGTTAATAGAGTTTCAGAAGGATACCATTTAAGGACTAAAACAATGTCCGTGCATTACGGAAGATACGCAACCAAGGCCCATCTTCATTCCAACTAGGATCAGCCCAAGAGTGTTGCACGCTCCTAAATAGGCGTTCTGGGTGCGGCATCATGATGCTAAAGCGGCCATCTTCATTGGTAATCGCGGTAGCCCCATTGGCCGAACCGTTCGGATTCAGCGGATAACGCTCACTAGCCGTGCCACTCTCATCACAATAACGCAGACCAATAAGCGCCTGAGCTTGTGTTTGTTGCTCATCACTCTCAAATTGCATGCGGCCTTCGCCATGGGCGACCACTATCGGTAACTGAGAACCCGCCATACCCTGCAATAATAAAGACGGGCTTTGCTCTACTTTCACATTCAGCAATCGCGCCTCAAACTGCTCAGAGGTGTTGCGCACAAAGTGCGGCCAAGCGGCACTGCCCGGAATCAGCTCTCGTAGCTGAGACATCATCTGACAGCCGTTACAAACGCCCAAACCAAGCACATTTTCATCTTCAAAAAATGCTTTAAATTGATCCAGTAACTTACTGTTATATAATATATTACTAGCCCATCCAGACCCAGCGCCCAAGACATCTCCATAGGAGAAGCCACCACAGGCCGCGAGCATCTGAAAGTCCTTCAATTGGGCCCTATTTTCGAGCAAATCAGACATATGAACGTCCACCGCTTGGAAGCCTGCACGATCAAAAGCAGCCGCCATCTCAACCTGTCCATTCACCCCCTGCTCACGCAGGATCGCTATCTTTGGACGTACACCGGTGGCAATGAACGGTGCGGCAACATCCTCATCTGGATTAAAGCTCAAATCGGCCAATAGGCCGTGCACACCCTCTTCCTCGATCAAATCGAACTCAGAATCGGCACATTCGGAGTTATCACGCTGTCTTTGTATCTGATGACTGACATCAGACCAGCGTTGTTCTAAGGCAGCACGCTGACTACTGAACAATAATTCACCCGCTACACTGCAATGAATCGCTTGATCATCACGTACCCGTGCAACGACACTAACCTGTTCAGCCAAACCGACTGATTTCGCCAAACTCAAGACCGCATCTAGGTCGCTTTCAGCCACTTGCATGACACAACCCAGCTCTTCTGCGAACAGCGCCGGCAAGGCCTGCTTTAGGTCAGCGGCCAGCTCGATATCGAGACCACAGCGACCGGCAAAAGCCATCTCAGCAAGGCAAGCAAAGAGCCCACCATCGCTCCTATCATGATAAGAAAGAACATTATCTTCCTCTCTTAACTTATTAATAAATAATACTAAAGACTTTAATAGATCAACCGAGTCTAAGGCCGGCACCCGACTATCGGCAAACTCATAGACCTGAGCCAACACCGAGGCGCCCAGACGGTTTTGACCGGCACCCAAGTCGACCAATAACAGGCAACTAGGCTCATCAATATGCTTAATTTCAGGCGTCCAAGTCTGGCGCACGTCGGCCACTGGGACAAACGCCGTGACCACCAGTGAAACCGGTGAAACCACCAGTTTGGACTCGCCATCTTGCTGCCAGCCTGTTTGCATCGAAAGTGAGTCCTTACCCACCGGAATCGCGATATCAAGGGCCTGACACAGCTCACTGGTCGCCTCTACGGTATCGTACAAAATAGCGTCCTCACCCTCGTAATTGGCCGCCGCCATCCAGTTAGCCGATAGCTTGACCTGGCGCGTGTGCTCCCAAGGGGCCGCCAATAAGTTGGTTAAGGCCTCGGCAATCGCCATTTGCGCCGATTTTGGCCCCGAATAGAGTGCTATCGGGGTGCGTTCACCAATCGCCATAGCTTCACCGCTATAACCGCTAAAACTGTTGGTTGTAACCGCAACATCGGCCACCGGCACCTGCCAAGGCCCAACCATTTGATCGCGCACCACGTGACCAGTCACCGAACGGTCACCAATCGTGATTAAAAACTTCTTCGAGGCCACAGTAGCCTGCCCCAGCACGCGATCAATGGCATCGGCAATATCAATACCGCTGTAATCCGCTGTCACCGCTGCTAGCGGCAGACGTTGCGTATCACGCTTCACCTTAGGTGGCTTACCGAGTAACACCTCCATCGGCATTTGAATCGGGTCATTATCAAAGTGACGGTCATGCACCCGCAGATGCTGTTCCTCAGTGGCATGCCCAACCACCGCATAAAGACAGCGCTCACGCTGGCAGATACGCTCAAATTC
>CAJQLY010000002.1 GCA_905479295.1 uncultured Gammaproteobacteria bacterium
GCAGAGGATTGAAAATCCTCGTGTCGGCGGTTCGATTCCGTCTCTGGCCACCATTCATACCTTTAGCTTTTTCTCTCTCGTCTTGATTAGCGCTAAGTTTTTAGTTGCAGCTATGGAGTGCGGTAGATCATGCGGAAGACCATTAGACCATCTAACTACACCTTCACCAAACGTGGTGTGTATTACTTTTCATGACGTATACCTGAAGACCTATAACAGCATTATCAAAGACCCAGAATAGTTCGTTCACTACGTACTAAGCAGCTTAAAGAAGGTGCTATGACTCCTTTTCATTGCCATCCTATTCCAACGCTAGCTTATATTGAAAAGGGTCATCTCGAAGTCGAGACTAGTAACGGCAAGAAGATGACTTTCCAAGCAGGATATTCATTTGTTGAAGTGCTTAGAACGATACGCCGAGGCATAGTGATCGACGGGCCTATTGAAATTGTGGTGTTCTATGCGGGCGTCACTTCCACGTCCAATATGGCGCTAGCTGATAGTGATGAGGCTTCAAAATATTATAATAAGTAAGCCTGGCTTAGGCCTCACTTTTAATGAGTAGTCAGCCAGCTCGATAATCACTCTAGCTCAGCAGTCAATATAGTATTTCTTTTCACAGTCCTTGGATAATTTTTTAGCGGCCTGAATCTCACTTGAGCTCATTTTCTTTTCAATAGCTAACTTGCTGATGTTTGCTTTTTCAAAGCCTTGGGCTGCAGAGAAACTCCACCACATATAAGCATAGATATTACTTACTTCTAGACCCTCACCATTCGCATATTGCATGCCAAGCTGGTATTGAGCAGAGGCGTGCCCCTGTTCCGCATCTAATTGAGTCTTTGATTTACAACTTTGTAGTGTGAACGCTAGAGGTAGTAAAGTAATCAATAATAGTGTGCTATATCTCATAAAAATAACCTTAGTGTAGGTATAGTTGATAAGAGACTATAGCAAATAGTTTTATTTGCCTAATATTTTTGAAAAATAATAATAAATCAAGATTATTATCTGTGGCGATAACTAGACCATTTGTAGCTAGACAGGCTAATAAGGCTATGGAAGAATTGTAATCTCATTGCTAATCAGCAACGTTAGAAGAAGAGAAGTTGGTACTTAGCAGCTCTGCTGCGTATATGAGCAGAGGATTGAAAATCCTCGTGTCGGCGGTTCGAGTCCGTCTCTGGCCACCATCTATATCTTTAGCTTTTTCTCTCTCGTCTTAATAAGGGACTAATACTTATCACTATGAATCAAGTAATTGATCGACTCGTTTCAGAAGCGGTGAGTGAAGACGTGAGTGTATTTCATCTGGGTGAGCCTATCTCGAAGCAGAGTTTGTTGTTAGCCAATAGGATTGAGCAACAGCTGATTGCAGACTGGCCAGAGTGG
This sequence comes from uncultured Gammaproteobacteria bacterium, assembly GCA_905479295.1. Classification (GTDB taxonomy): domain Bacteria; phylum Pseudomonadota; class Gammaproteobacteria; order UBA4575; family UBA4575; genus UBA4575. The sequence continues at coordinate 1,393 of CAJQLY010000002.1, forward strand.
TTAATCGATTTTAGAATCGGTTTCGGCCAACTTCTTATACAATATCAAATTGATCTTATCGATCATCATCAGCTAGCTGATGTGGTGCAAACTTTAGTTGTAGAAAAAGCGGAAGAACATAGCTATTCATCACGTAGCGTGATTCAGATACCAACTTGCTATGATCCTCGAGTAGCTCCAGACCTATTAAATCTTTCAGAGCAGCTTGGTTTATCTCGATCAGAAATTGTGTCATTACATCAGTCAGAAACTTATAAAGTTATCACGACTGGCTTTGCCCCAGGTTTTGCTTATCTTGCAGAAACGCCAAGCCAATTACATGTCCCTCGAAAAAAAATACCATTGATCCGAATCCCACCCGGTTCAGTAGCCATCGCTGAGAATCAAACTGCGATTTATCCAAAAGAAACACCCGGTGGTTGGCATTTGATCGGGCGGACACAGCTTCAATTAGCCTCTGTAAATAATCAAACTATAAGCACAGTTCTTAATCTAGGCCAGACTGTTCGTTTTGTAGAGATCTCATATGATCAGTTCATGAGTGAGGAAGAATAGATGCTGGAGGTGATATCAAGCTCATCTCTTCATAGCATCCAAGATCTTGGTAGATTTGGACACAGCCGTTTTGGATTAGCGACTGCTGGTGCAATGGATCTTCACGCGAGTAGCTGGGCTAATAAGTTACTCAATAACACTGCAGAAACAGCATTCATTGAACTGACCCTTGGTGGATTTTCTTGCCGTTTTTTAGAAACTAAAGCCTTTGTGCTAACAGGTGGACAATGCGATGTGCAGTTAAATGGTCAGCCGATTGATCTATGGACAGTCTATATTGCAGAACCAGGTAGTACACTTACAGTTAAAGCCATGCATAGTGGAGTGTTCAATTACTTAGCAGTGCATGGTGGTTTTGATGTGCAGCACTTTCTTGGAAGCCCAGCTGCAAGCCGACGTGATCAGATCGGTGGGATTGATGCACAGGCAGGCCCCTTTAAACCAGGAATGATTATTAAGTGGAAAACTTCTACTAAACCAATTGAGCGGAATAGTGTGCCAACTAAATATATACCAGACTACAACGCACCTCTGATTTGCGATGTGATGTTGAGAGAGCATAATCAATTAAGCGATGTGACCAAACGACAATTTCTTGATGACTCATATACTGTTAGCAATGAGACTAGTCGCGTAGGGTATCGTCTTGATGGCTGCCCGTTACAAATATCGGTTCCACGTTACTCATCACCGATTCCTCTGGGTGGCGTGCAGATAACTGCCGCAGGACAGCCGATTGTGCTAATGCGAGATCATCAAACACTGGGTGGTTATCCTCTAATAGCCAGCGTAACGCGGCGCAGTCTTTCCATGTTGGCTCAGCGCCGTGCCGGTCAGATGCTACGTTTTAAGCAAGTGTCTATTAATGATGCACAAAAAGAGTTAGTGCTATTGAATAAATTTTTTGGATCTTTCAAATAAGAAGGGATGAGTAGATGTTATTAAACGCAGATGTAGGAGAAGGTTTTGGGCCCTGGTCTATGGGGGATGACAAAGCACTGATCCCTCATATTCATCTTGCTAACATTGCATGCGGCGGACACGCCTCTGATCCTTTAACGATGCAAAAAACAGTGAGATTGGCACTTGATCATGAAGTGGAGCTTGGTGCACATCCTAGCTATCCAGATATGCTCGGTTTTGGCCGCCGTCCACTCGCTATTTCACCTGGCGAAGCTGCACTTCATATGCTTGCCCAGGTTGGTGCATTAGAGGCTATAGCACGTTCCGAAGGCGGTAGCCTGACCTATGTTAAGCCGCATGGTGCACTTTATAATGAAATGATGGCATCGCCTGATTTGATGGCGGCGTTAATGTCATCATTAGCTGATTACAAGCCTGAGCTAAAGTTAATGATTCTTGCAACCTCACATAGCAACGAACACCAGACACTGGCTCGTAAGTATGGAATAGAACTCATACTTGAGGCCTTTGCTGATCGCAGCTATACCGATGAAGGTCATCTGGCTAAGCGCACGAGCCCTGGAGCAGTATTTCATGGCAGTGATAAAATACTAGCGCAAGCACATTCTATTCTTACAACGAATAGCGTAAAAACCAATACAGGTTCTGAAATTCAATTAGGGGCCAATGTGATATGTGTCCATGGCGACAATACTGAGTCGATTGGTGTTGTAGAAAAGATAAGATCCATGATCGATTCAAACCTCAACTCATTATCTGTCTAGGAAATATACTAAACAAAACGGAAGATCACTGAATAGCTAGACAGGCTAATAAGGCTATGGAAGAATTGAAACCTCATTGCTAGTCAGCAATGTTAGGGGAAGATTAGTTGCTACTTAGCGGCATAGTCGCATGTATATCAGGGTATTGAAAATCTTCGTGTCGGCGGTTTGATTCCGTCTCTAGCTACTATTCATACCTTTAATTTTACTTCTACATTTTCAGGCATAATAGATAGTGGAAAAAATACATCAAGTATTTTTTAATCCGCTAACAATGCTTCTTTTGCATTACTCTTGAAACTTCATTTTATGAGCCTATTAAAATATGGTTAATTTAAAAACGGTAATACTTACTCTTATTTGTTCACTTGCAATCAGCACAGTAAATGCTCAAGAGCTATTAAAAACAACGAAAACTTGGGAAGGTGGCAAGATTGAATATCACAAAGGGACGGCTGAAGTAACCTCTGAAAGGGTAACCCTTAAAGCAGGAGCTATGACTCCGTTTCACTGCCATCCTGTTCCAACATTAGCTTATATTGAAAAGGGTCATCTTGAGGTTGAGACTAATACAGGCAAGAAAGTACATTTTCGTCAAGGCGATTCATTTGTTGAAGTACTGAAAACAGTTCATCGAGGAAGAGCAATTGATGGGCCTGTTGAAATCGTTGTTTTTTATGCAGGCGTCACCTCTGCCCCCAATATGGTGCTAGCGGATAGTGATGAAGCTGCAAAATATTGTCATTAAGTAGGCCGTTTAAGTATAAGTTATGATCGGGTTTACATAAGTAAGCCCGGCTTAATTCTCACCAGGGATCTATCAAGGTCTGTAATTACTTCCTACTTGTTCTAGCGCCAAAGCAGGCAACTTTTTAACAAGTGTTATTTGCTTGCTCATTATTTTTTATTAAAAGGATAATGAATCGTGATTGTTTCTTTAGCTGTTTATTCGGATACTTTTCTAGTACTGTATTTTAAACCTAGCCGCTCTCAGTGCTATCTACTTAGTTGATTTCTAAATAATCACGATAAAATATGTTCTACCAAATAATAATCGCTACTCTAGTCTTTAGCGGGCTACTCTTTTTACTATTGCCAGCCCATACCAATGAGAAGGGTTTTTATCATGGGGTCTCTGTCAGCGGTCAGCCACCTAGCTTATTCACTCTAATATTCTCGCAGGTTACAACCTGGATATTTGCTCGTTCATTGATGAATGCAGCGATTCTCGGTTTTTATTTTGGTTTGTGGGGTGTGTTGGCCTATGCCGCTTATTACTTGTCTTTCTTTACTGGTGGCCTGATCGTTGATCGGATACGTTTTGGTCTTGGCTACAGTAGTATCCAGGAATTTTTCTTTATACGTTATGGTCGCAGTGGGACATTTTGTTATAACGCATTGATCATTATTCGGTTGATTAGTGAGCTTTTTGCTAATTTGATTGTGATTGGTTTGATTTTTGGTGGCTTCGGTAGCCAAACTTATTTTATAGCGATTGTTTTATTGGCGTTGTTTGTCCTGTTGTATTCGATGAAGGGTGGGTTGAATGCGGCTTTAAAGACGGATGTATTACAGATGAGTCTGTTTTTAATCATGTTGGTGGCGCTGTTCATCAGTATGTTGACCAATCAGTATTTTGATCAGGCCGCTGTTTTTGATTTCACTTTTGATATTACACAGCCAGGGCTAATTTTATTATTGGTCGCCTTGCTGCAGGTATGGAGTTATCCCTTACATGATCCAGTGATGATGGATCGAGGGTTTTTAGCGGATAGAAAGACTACGCAGCGAAGTTTTCTGCATGCCGGTTGGGTCAGTATTATCTGCATTATTTTATTTGGATTATTAGGCGTTTTTTCTGGCGTGAATGCGATTGCTGATGAAAGCCTGAATCAGGCATTGAGCCGGCTATTAGGGGCGGGGCCACTATTGATTTTGAATGGTGCATTGATTATTTCAGCGATGTCGACCTTGGACAGCTCACTCGCTAGCGCTTCAAAACTATTGGTTATTAATATGGGCCTGTGCCAGCCGACTATTAATAATGGTCGCAGGGTGATGGTGCTATTTATGTTGGCAGCACTGGCATTTGTTTTTTATGGTGATCGCGATTTGTTTAGCGCAGTGGCAGTCAGTGGTACGGCATCTCTATTTTTAGTGCCAGTGATCTTCTTTAATATCTTTGCAGGTCGCTGTGATGTTCCAGCATGGAGTTTGCTGGCTAGTTTTTTTATCGCGGTTTTAGGCGCTGCACTTTATTTTACAGAGTCTTCAGGTTACAGCGCTTTACTATGGGATTGGCATAAGTACAGCAAGCTGCTTTTTATTACCCTCACAGTATTATTCTCTACTGGTTTTATTTTTGTCTTTGGCTTTTATTTTGGGCGGATAAGTAAGGCCTAGATTTAGTGTGTCATGGCTGCAATTTTTATGGTGGCGCTAATTCTGTTAGTTTATTCTATGGCATCTGATTCCAAGCCATACTATTCAGCTGCTAATTGATTGAGTATATTAGTTAATAAGTTATACTTATGACTATTGCAATTAGATGTAAGACGGAAGTAGTTGGTTTAGAGCATTTGAGTGATAATCGTTTTTATGGGCCAGGCAGTCCACGGGGAGTATGGCTCGGCTTGAGAGCTACTTTTTAACTATGTGTTATCCGGCTGTCTGATTAGTAGCTCTGCACTATTGCTTTTGATATGTAAATCACGTTGTGGGAATGGAATTTCGATACCTGCATTGCCTAATGCAGTTTCAATCTCCCACATATACATGGCATTCCAAGACCCAGGTCGGGTGCGGTCATTTTTAGGATTGAGCCAGATGACCAGTTCAAAATCTAGACTGTTATCGCCAAAGCCAACTAACCAGACCTGCGGTCTACGTTTGTCACCATCGTCATAGGTGATCTCGACTTTGCGTGAGGCCGCTAACACCACTTCTCTTACCAGTTCCTTGTCTGTGCCATAAGCGACACCAAAGGGAATGTGAATGCGAACTATGGATTCATTTAGGGTGTAATTAGTAACCTTGGTTGAGATCAGTTCTGAGTTGGGAACAATGATGTCGAGATTATCTGGTGTGGTAACAATCGTGCTGCGTACATTGATATCTTTCACGGTGCCACGCAGGCCACTATCTAGTTCGATAAAGTCGCCAACTTTGACGCTATGCTCAAATAGAATAATGATGCCTGAGACAAAATTATTGACCACTGACTGTAAGCCAAAACCGACACCGACACTCAATGCACCTGCGACAATCGCGAGGTTAGTGAAGTTGATGCCAACCGAGCTTAAGGCAGTCACTAGCCCAACGATTATGACGATGTAAAAGAATACGCGGATAATGGTATAAACCGCAGGGGGTACCTTGCCATTGGCTGCGGTGTTTAGACGTAAAAATAAGGCTTTGGCATAACGCGCAATGACGATGGTAACAGCCATGATCAAGATGCCTTGTAATACGCTGACTACGGTTACTGGAGTTGCACCAATCGAAAAGAATTCATAAAAGAGGAGGTCAGACAGAATTTTCCAAACACCATAGTCTGGCCAAGTGAAGTCTATCGTGGTGTTGGGTAGCCTGATTTTAAGATCGCTTAGCAATGTATTGACTTCGTTGGTGATTTTAAGGATTGTTTTATTTTAGATCTCTAAATGTGCGCTGTATATTGAATTTAGTCTGAATTTTAGTTGATAGGTGACTTTAATGCTGTTTCGCAAGGATATTGGATGACTTTGACTGGTGTAATGATTATTTTTTATCAAGATAGGCTAATCGCTTACTGAAATCATCATGCCAGGTGCTAGATAATTTATCGCACTGCAGTATCGATATGAGGTCAGCACGACGTAGGCCGCGCTGATAGAATAACTGATTACAGCGATTGACTGACCACAGGCTGCAGCCTGACTCAATCTTTTCTAACTGCATGCCAGCAGCAATCTCACCTTCTTGTAGCACGCGCAGATACCAGCCGGTATAGCCACTGCTGATGACCCAATGAGGCAATCTTTTTTGCTTGAATTTATGCCCTAATTTCCAACAGGGTTGGCGTGGTTGGGTGACTTGTAAAATAGCTTCACCACACTGGAAGGTATCACCAATTAGGACACTGTGTTCGTCGGCGCCACTAAGACATAGATTCTCACCAAATGCACCCTGTGGCTCACTCGGTAGCTGAATGCGTGGCCGCCGTAATAGACCGACACGTTGTTGCCAATAGGTGTAGTGTTGTTTTGGATAGGCATAGACTGCCTTGTCTAAACCACCATGCACGCTTAAGTCAGCCTGTTGATCGTCAACTAGGTTTTCCTTATTCAGGCGTATAAGACCCTGTGCAGGCTGCTTTGAAATGGCTGAGAGTATCTCGTCCTGAAAGGCCTTAGGTTTGCCTACATGGATGCTTTCGATCTTCATGCAAAGGGTACTTTATAATTGAAATTACTGAATATAATCTTAGCTGGTGCTGGCTGAAATGTATAAGGCTAAAGAAGGTTTGTAGGTGCTTTGTATATTGCAGCATAATTCAGTAACACTCGCATTAATGCTCTTTGCCAACAGATTGAATTCCTGTTGCCGAGAGCTTGATTTGCGCCAGGCTAATACGATATCACGATGTGCGCTATCCGCTAGGCGTTGTGTTTTAATCGCAGTGCCTTGCAGTATGCCGCTATCCACTGCGAGTTCAGGAATAAAACTGATACCTAGGTCACCATCCACCATCTTGACGAGGCTATATAAGTCACTAGCTGAATACCGTTGTGTTGGATTTTTTTGTGCGATGTTACAGGTGCTAATGACATGATTTTGTAGGCAATGTCCGTCTTCTAAAAGTAAGACATGTTGTTCATTGAGATGGTCTATATCGAAATTATGAGGTGTAATAAACCGTGTCTCTTGATGATAGGCAAGATAAAAGCGATCTTTAAATAAAGGTAATATTTCTACATTATTAAGCTCCATCGGCAGTGCTAAAATCAATAGGTCTAATTCACCGTCTAATAAAGAGCTATGAATAATGTCGGTTTTCCCCTCTTTGATATAAAGGTCAAGCTTGGGGAATTGGGCATGTATGTCCTTGAGTATATGGGGTAATAGGAAAGGGGGCGACAGTTGGAATAATGCCTACTTTCAATGTACCGGATAAAACTTCTTGGAAATTTCTGCTGATATCCATCAGCGCTTCAACATCAAATAGTGCAAGTCGCGCCTGAGAAGCAATACTGGAGCCTAGGCTGGTGAATACAGTACTGCGCGACTAGTTTTATCGACTAGTGAGGCCTTGAGTAAAGATTCTAAATCTTTATTGCAAGACTGAATGCTGACTGAGATACATGACATGACTGAGCGGCATGTCCAAAGTGTAGATGCCGTTCTAGAGCGATCAAATATCTTAACTGCTTGAGTGTAGGGTAAGCCAATGCATAATCATCTAAATAGTTAATTTTATGCATTTATATCAATAGTGATTAATAATTGCTATGGCATTTATACCTAAATAGGTATCTATTTTGTTTTTTGTAGTATTAGTGACGTTATAAGTACCACCATCGAAGAAAGGCCGATATAGGCCCATAGGGTATCCAGTAATAGCATGGATAGACCGAGAGAAAGCCAAATAAACAGAATGACTTTATAAGCGGTTAAGGTGGGTAGTCGCGCATTATTCTGGAATGTGTTGATAATGGGGCCAAAGTTAGGGTGTTGTAACAACCAGTGATGAAACCGGGGTGAGGACTTAGCAAAACAAGTGGCTGTCAGTAATATGAAGGGTGTGGTCGGTAGTAGTGGCAGGACGACGCCTGCTATACCCAAAGCTAACGAAATGAAGCCTATGATAATTAATAGGCCACGCTTGGTTTGAGTGCCTAGATGTCTCATTGATGCTGATCATCATGATTCATTGTAGAGCCAATAATTTATTGACTTTCAGCTGTAACAACAAGGTTATGCTGTTCTAGGCCACCCTGCTGGCTGAAGGCTTCTTCAGGCATAGGGTTTTTATGGGCAAGTTTGAAATCATCACTGCCAACCCAGTTGCGGAAAGCAACCTCATCTTCCCATTCAGTTAATACAATATAAGGTGCATTTTTACTGAGAGGGCGTAAGACCTGCATGCGGACAAAACCAGACTGTTGCTCTATTTGGCCAGCCCGTACAGTGAAGCGCTGTTCGAATTCTTCTGCCCATTCGGGCTTTACGTATACTCTATTACTGACAATATGCATGACAACAGGTCTTATTGGTTAAGTTATAAGGGTGCTAGTGTGGCAAAGCTAAGCGATTAGCTCCAGCCCTTGTTTGGCCTGAGGGCTTGAAATAGACTGAAGCTGTGTAATTGATACAAAAACCCACATAATTTAGTTTTAGCTGACTTTAGCAGCTTACGAGTGACCTAAGAATCGATATGACTAGTCCACATCGCTCGCTACTGGCTAGCCGCCGCTTCCTGCCTTTGTTTTGCGTCCAATTTCTGGGTGCGTTTAACGACAATATCTTCCGCTTCGCCCTGTTAACACTAATTACCTATCAGTTTAGTCAGACTGAAGGCTTTGATCCAGCAAAGTTGACGATGTTGGCTGCTGGCTTATTTATTCTGCCTTTCTTCTTGTTTTCGGCGAGTGCGGGCCTGCTGGCAGATCGTTATTCAAAGACGCTATGTGTTCGCTATATCAAACTCTTTGAGCTACTTATTATGCTCCTTGCAGCCTTAGCGTTAAACCAGCAATGGTGGTATCTACTGTTCTTCTGTCTGGCCTTAACTGGTTTGCAGTCAGCATTGTTTGGGCCAGTAAAGTACGCCATTTTGCCGCAGCTGTTATCACGTCAGGAATTACTCTCTGGTAATGCTTGGGTGACCGCTGGCACGTTTGTTTCGGTGCTCCTAGGGACTATGTTAGGTGGTCTGCTGATTATGGTCGAGAGTGGCCGTTTATGGGTTGCTGTTGCACTTTGTGCGGTGGCTTTGCTTGGTTATTTGGCAAGTCTCTTAATACCTCAAACACTACCAGGAAATAATAAAACAGCACTGTCATTCAACTTTATTGCGAGTACCGCACGAGTCATCAGGAGTGGTTTTTCAAATACTGAAATTCGTCCTGTGATGTTGGCAATTTCCTGCTTTTGGCTATTCGCCTATGTTATTCAGAGTCAATTGGCACCGATGTGCCTACAATTATTGGCCGCAGATGAAAGTGTGACGGTGCTATTTTTAATCCTATTTACACTAGGCATCGCTACTGGCTGCCTGCTGTGTGGTCGACTGTTGAGAGGCAAGATCAGCCTACGTTGGGTGCCATTGGCAGCAATTGCCATGTCCTTATTTTGTTTCGATCTCTATCTTTTTGTCAGTAGCCATGAAAAAACGACAGGCCCTCTATTAGCATGGCGCTATGTTCTTGCTGAGCCACACTATTGGCGTCTCATTTTAGATATTTTTCTGGTTGCATTAGCCGCTGGATTTTATATTGTGCCGTTGTATAGCTATCTGCAACAGAGTGTCGATGAGGGTATGCGTGCGCAGGTGATCGCAGCGAATAATATTCTCAATGCCTTGTTTATGGTGGCAGCATCAATCATGGTCATCGCGGCACTATCCAGTGGTTTTGATCTAGCTGATATTTTTTTCTTTCTGGCCTTGTTTAATTTGAGTGGCGTGTTTTTCATGATTAAAAATATACGAGACTTCTTGACTCACTTAGACCGTCTATTGTTACGCCTATTCTTCCGTTTTGAAGTGCGTGGTTTAGAGCACTATCCGAAAGATAATACACCAACCGTTATCGTTGCTAACCATGTGTCGTTTTTAGATGGCCCCTTATTGGTAGCGGCATTGCCTGAGTTACCAATTTTTGCGATTAATCGGGAGGTGAATCAAAAATGGTGGGCGAGTATTTTCACCCGTTTTTATGAGATGTTCCCATTAGATTCAGCTAAGCCTATGGCAGTTAAGAGTCTGATCAAAATGCTACGTCAGGGACGTAAAGTTGTAATCTTCCCAGAGGGACGAATCAGTAATACAGGTCATTTGATGAAGCTCTATGATGGACCGGGTAAGATTGCAGATATTGCTGGTGCACAGTTATTGCCAGTACGTATTGATGGTGCACAATATACGTCCTTCAGCCGTCTACATGGGGTGAAAAAGTTACGCTGGTTTACCAAAGTGACAGTGACCATTTGTAAACCGCAGGCCTTAAATATGGCAGCTGAATTACATGGCAAGGCACGGGTGGCAAGCTTGCGTGATCGTGTCTATCAGGTAATGACTGAGATGATGTTGCAAACCTCAGTACCTAAACAAACATTATTTCAAAGCCTACAAGCCTCGTTACGCTGTAATGGTCGTAGTTACACGATTCTGGAGGATATTAACCGTCAGAGCATTACCCTGGGTAAGACACAGTTAGCGAGTTTGGTTTTGGCAAATGCCTTGCGTCCAATGCTACAGGCTAAACAACCTGTGGGTGTTCTGTTGCCAAACACTATTCCTACAGCTATCTGCTTTTATGCACTGCAGTCACAGGGAAGAGTGGCGGCTATGCTCAATTTTTCAGTTGGACGTGCTGCCTTGCGTGCCGCTATAGAAACCGCTGAAATTAAACAGGTGATTAGCTCACGCCGATTTATTGAGTTGGCTGAGTTGGGTGAGTTGATAGCTGAGATTGAAGACTTGGTTGATATCATTTACTTAGAAGATGTTAAGGCTGTCATTAGTTTGCAGGATAAATTAGCTGCGTTGTTTACTGTTGCCACAGGCTTTGGTCTACAATGTGATCAAGGTGATTGTCATGATCCTGCAGTTATCTTATTTACTTCGGGTTCAGAAGGCATGCCAAAGGCCGTTGTCTTAAGTCATCATAACTTGCTGTCGAACCAGGCACAGGTGAATACGGTGATGGATTTTGTGCCACAGGATTGTTTTTTTAATGCCTTACCGTTATTCCACTCTTTTGGTCTGGGGGTTGGTTTGATTCTGCCGGTTGCTAGTGGCATTCGTACATTCCTTTACCCAACACCACTACATTTCAAGCAGATTCCTGACATGGTTTATGATATAGGTGCTAGTGTCATCTTTGGCACCGATACCTTCTTATCTGGCTATGCTAGACATGCTACAGCGCAGGATTTCAAATCACTTCGTTATGTTATTGCTGGTGCAGAAAAGCTTAAGGCAAGCACACGTGAGTTGTGGCTGAAAAAATATGGTAAACGCATTCATGAGGGTTATGGTTTAACTGAAACCTCTCCAGCATTGAGCATCAATACGGATGCCTATGGTAAAGAAGGTAGTGTGGGTAAGTTATTACCAGGGATAGAGCATCGCTTAGAAAAAGTCGAAGGTATTGAACAGGGACGTAGGCTCTGGGTACGAGGTGCCAATGTTATGTTGGGTTATATGAAACACCAATGTCCGGGAGTGCTACAAGCGCCTGAAGATGGCTGGCATGATAGTGGTGATATTGTATCAATTGATACAGATGGCTTTTTGCACATTGTGGGCCGTGCAAAACGCTTTGCTAAAATAGGTGGGGAAATGGTTTCTTTGGCGCAGCTAGAACAGTGGCTGGCAGCCGAGCTACCTGAGGCTGATCACTGTCTGGTTGCAGTTGAAGATGAACGCAAAGGTGAGAGGTTGGTGCTGCTAACGACCCACGTTGGATTGCAACGTCAGCAGTTGCAAAAGATTATCCAAGCGTTTGGTGGCTCTGAGTTAATGTTGCCACGGACAATACTCTACAGAGATGTATTGCCTCTACTCGGTAGTGGTAAGTTTGATTATGCGACGATGCAGCAGATTGCTCAGCAGGTATCAGACTAAGTCTATTACTTGGCCTACTGTTCGAGTAACTTTTGCCAAGCGATACTGCTATCAGCAAAGACCAGGAAGCCTGGGTTTAAAAGTGATTCTTTATTGTACTGCAAGGGTTCTAATTGCAGATTAGTGAGGAAGCCACCGGCTTCTTCAACGATGCTTTGAGCGGCTGCAGTGTCCCATTCCCAAGTGGGGCCAAAGCGTGGGTAGAGATCAATGCTACCCTCTGCAACGAGGCAGGACTTGAGTGAGCTGCCTCTTCTAAGCATTTCTTGCCCACCAAGACGTTGTATAAAATTGATCAATTTCTCACTCTGGGTTGAGCGACCACCACAAATCCGCATCGGCTGTTGTGCTTGTGTGGCAACCTGAATTGGCTGAGGTGCTTGCTGCCCGATTTGCTTGCTTGCCCCTAGGCCGCTAGCTGCCGCATAGAGTACTTTATCAGCAGGTAGATAGATGACGCCTAGGATAGGTTTTTGTTGATCGATGAGAGCGATGTTTACGGTGAAATCAGGTCGGTCATTAATAAATTCACGGGTGCCATCGAGTGGATCAACCAACCAGAATGGCCCCCATTGTTTACGCTCCGCAAAATCATATAACTCGGACTCTTCCGATAAGATGGGTAGTTGTGGTGAAATTTTGTCTAGGCCTTGTTGAATGGTTTGATTGGCGGCCAGATCAGCAGAGGTGACTGGTGATTTATCTTCTTTGCGGAAGACTTCATACCCTGAGCGATAGTATTGGAGTATGGCTTCACCTGCTTGCCTAGCAATTTCGCTAGTTGCCTGTAGTAAGTGGCTTAAATCGTTAGCATCAAAATTTGTTTTTGCCATGGTTAGCTACTACCCCATACTCTGTTGTGGCTGGATAGATGTTGCTATGGTCTTATGTAGCGGCATGGACACTATCTCGGGCAGCGAAAATGAATAACCTAATTGTAGCTTATGGAGAAGCTGAGCGCTGATGAATTCTTTCTTAGATTGGCAGAATATTGATACAGTTCTATTGGATATGGATGGGACTTTAATGGATCTGGGTTTTGATAATTTCTTTTGGCATGAGTTTTTACCAGCACGCTATGCACAATTACATGGACTCGCTTTGGAACCGGTGAAGGCCGATCTAATTGCTCGTTATCGGGCAAAGAGTGGTAGCTTGCAGTTTTACTGTACGGATTACTGGAGTGCAGAATTAGGTCTAGATATAGTCAGTATGAAGCATGAAGTGGATGAGCATATTCAACTGTTCCCACTAGTTACTGATTTTTTGATGTGGTTACGGGATAGTGATAGGCGAGTAGTGCTGTGTACTAATGCACATCTGGATATTGTTGAGATCAAAATGGCTAAGACCGGTATCTCCCATCACTTTGATCGCATTATTTCCTCTCACAGCTATGGCCACGCAAAAGAATCACAGCAGTTTTGGGAGCACTTACAGCAGGATGAAAAGCCTAACTTAGAGCGTACGTTGCTAGTGGATGATAATGTTCATGTGCTATCTGCAGCAGAACAATATGGGGTGGCTCATTTGATTAGTATTTGGCGACCAGATAGTACTGAGCCAATACAAGATACGGCCGGCTTTGCTGCGATTAACGATTTTGCTGACCTAGTGCCCGAGTTGCGTGAAGTTTAGCCACGCTGCCATGTTTTGAAGCGTTTCTTGCAGTAGGTTAAAAGTTCATCATAGTTGCGGAAATAGAGGTCAAAGCCCTCGCTAGGAGCGGCATCAAACTCACAGTAGTCATTGTCGTAGCTACGGCAGATTTCAGGTCTGGTCTCATAAATGCCACAGCGTCCATCGCCTTGTATATGCTCACAGCGTGCCGCAATGAGTAAATACCAGCCGTCTTCATCTTTATAAATCTCAATATTTTTATGTGAGATTTGCCACAGTAAGTGTTCAAACTCAGATTTTTTTCTTGGTGTGTCGATCAGTTGCGTAATATAGGTGCAGCAAATCGTATTGGTGCAAAAGCCACACTTATTTTCAGCAGTTATTTTAATGCTGGGGTCTAAAGATTTTTTGATGTCGGCAAAGCGAACAACGCTAGTCATGAGGGTTATTCCTATGAGCCGGATTGGTCCCAAGCATAAGCACAGTCTAGTTCAGAGCGAACCTGCTTTAGACCGTCTACATCGACTACGATTAGCTCAATTGGACGCTTATTTTGGAATCGCCGGTGTGGCGTATGTAACCAACGTGAGCCCATATAGGCATTACGCGGGAAGGTGGTGCGTAGTGCTTCTGCAATGCCAGCGATATGCTCGATGCGCACAGCAGTTTGCTCACCTTTAGGAAAGGGATCACCTTTTCTAAACTTATCTAAATGACGTAGGCGTACTTTACTGGGTAGATCTAAAACATGCAGGATTTGATTCCCATCTAAACCCCATTCATCTAACAGGCGCATAACATTGCTTGCGATTGCGCTCTCTACATCGGCTTCGTTCATGATTGTTTAGTATCTAGTGCTTAGGGTCTTTATCACTAGGACCTTTACTGATAGATTTTTTCAGCGAATCCATTGACACTACTGTCGTAGTCTTCGGCTCATCAGCGTAACGTGGCTGAAGAAGCTCTAAGTCGATGCCTAGCTCCTCTGATAACTCGCGTTCACGTGCAGAGATCAGGCCAAAACATTGGCGGATGTCTTCTATCGTTGTCTCGCTAAGGACATTACGCATACCAGGGCCACTAGGTGCGGTATCCTTTACAATGGCCGCAAGTACTTTACGCATAGTAAGCAAGATTCGTTGTTCTTTACTGGGTTTTTTGTCGTCTGTCATGTCTACAGATATCTATTGAGTTTGTTGTTTTCTTGAGGTTTTCAGTGTTCAAGCATAGCATGCCTCTAAGTCGATCGCGTAGGGCTGTAAAGGGTGATTATATTGAATACTCAAAAAGAGGATTTGTTTATGGCTGATACTAGGATTAAGTTTTCTCCAGGTGATATCGTTAAACACGAAAAATTTCACTATCGTGGGGTTATCTTTGATGTTGACCTTATATTTGAGGGGAGTGAGGAGTGGTATGAGCAGGTTGCACTATCACGCCCGCTGAAAGATGCGCCTTGGTACCATGTATTAGTCGATGGATCGAAGGAAGTCACTTATGTGGCAGAACGGCATATAGCTTTATCAGATGATTTCAGTGGGATTAATCATCCTTTGGTTAAAGAATTATTTATCGGCCTAGTTGGCCAACATTATCAGGTATATCAACAATAACTATTATGTTTAAAAAAATTGAACAGTGGCTCAGTAGCACACTTAAAAAGAAGGTCGAGGAAGACGATAAACGCACCACGGATTTAGCAGCAGCGATGCTTATGTTGGAAATTAGCCGTGCTGATTTAAAGATTGTCGACAGTGAAAAACAGGCGATAGTGAAAAATTTAGTCACTCAGTTTGATTTATCAGATGAAGAGGCTATTGCCTTGCTAGAACATGCAATGTCAGATCAGGATCAGCAACTTTCAGCACATCCGTTGATACGTATGATCAATGATGAGATGGATATTGAAGCTAGACGAGAATTAATGCGAGGGATGTGGCGAGTTGCTTATGCGGATGGAGAGCTTGAAAAGCATGAGGAATATCATCTTCGTAAAACTGCCGATTGGCTCTATCTCTCGCATACTGACTTTATGAAAAGTAAGCATGCAGTGATGGACGAGTTAGATATTCCCCATGAAGTCTGAGGCGTGAATAACGCCTTAAACCATATCTTTCAGGCCTTTTAAAGGAAGAATCTTAACGGCCTTACGAGCAGGTTTTGCTGCAAATACAGTCTCTTCGCCAGTGAAAGGGTTAATACCTTTACGTGCTTTAGTAGCAGGCTTTTTGACTGACTTAATTTTGCAGAGACCTAATACATTGAATAAGCCTGAACCACGTGGCTTAAGCTCTTTTGCAATCAGTTCTTCTAGCGATGTGAAAACTGCCGCAACTTGCTTACGAGTAAGCTCAGTATCGGTAGCGATTGCATTTAGGATTTCTGATTTTGTTGGTGCTTTTTTTACAGCCGGAGCTGCTTTCTTTTTAACGGCCATCTTTGATAGATCCTCTATGTGCGAGTGTGTCGATTGAGCGACTTATTTTGTTTTTTTCGCTGATTTTTTGAGTGCCTGATTAGAGACGCTCAAAACCAGACTTCCTTATTATAATTAAATTGTACACAAGCTACTCGTGAGTGCCAATGTTATTAGCAACTAAATTACACTATAAATAGGCCATAAAATGCATTTTTACTCAAACAGAACGCAACATAATGATGGCGCAGTACAAAACAAAGATAACGGCCATTGCTGATAAGTCGATTACACCTGCTGGTGGAATATAGCGGCGTGCTAGCGATAACATAGGTTGTGTCAGGCTATCTAAGATCGATAGCATCGGATTACTCGTGCTATATGGGTTTACGAACCAACTCATTACAGCGCGAATCATGACTGAGTAGAGCAAAATAGTAATTAATTTGTCAGCGATGGCGACTATGGCAATAGGGATGATCTGAACGATATTAAATGGCACTTCACGTAGTGTCAGAATTAGATATAAGTGGAGCATAGAAAGCCCAAATATAACTAGCCAGGTAGCTGAATCGATACGACCGAGCGCAGGGGTGATTCTACGCATAGTGGTGACTATAGGGTCGGTAATTTTGACAACAAATTGTGCGATTGGATTGTAAAAATCTGCTTTTACCCAGGCCAAAAGGATACGGATTATTAACAATGCGATATAGAGGCTTAATAAGCTATCGACGATGAAATAAGAAAGATTAGTAAGGGCTTGCACCGGCTAGGCTCCTGCTTTTTTGGGTTTATTCAAAAGATTGACTAATTTCTTTACTACGTTTGGCTGCGGCTTGCAGTGCTTGCGTGATGAGGTCTGGTAAATCATTGGCACTGAGGCTGTGTAGCGCTGCTTCGGTGGTGCCTCCCTTAGAGGTCACATTACTACGTAATTGGGCAAAGCTTGTATCTGAGGCTAGTGCTAGTTTGGCTGCACCATGAATCATCTCTAGTGTCAGTAAAGTACTTTGTTCAGCGCTTAAGCCTAGGGCTTGGCCACTTTCTTGTAAGCACTCCATGAAATAGAAGAGGTAAGCGGGTCCGCTGCCTGATAATGCTGTCACTGCATCCAATGCAGACTCATCATTCAGCCAGAGTGTTTTGCCGACACTACGCAATATGTTATCTGCTCTATCGCGATAGATGGCAGCTGTATTTTTGTCGGTATAGAGGCCACTCATGCCATAGCCAATTGCTGCTGGTGTGTTTGGCATGGAACGTACAACAATCGCTGAAGCCCCTAGATTGTCTTGTAATGCTTGGTAAGGAATACCGGCAGCTACCGATATAAATAGGCTTTTAGCCGTATCCATCGAGGTGGCAATATCGCGGCAAAGTTGCAGCGTGTCTTTTGGTTTGAGTGCAAGAATGAAACTGGCCGGTGATGCCAAGGCTGCATTAAACGTCGATAGTGAACAGTCTGGGAAGTCTAAGGCTAAGCGGTCGGCCTCGGCAGGCTGACGATAGACTAAGTTTATCTGTTCGGCTGGAATATTATTATTTAACAGTCCACGCACTAGGCTGGCGCCCATATTACCTACACCAATTACGACAATTTTTCCATGTTCGTCTTGCATCTAATGCCTCTGCAGTGGTCTTTATTTCTTGATTGCTTGACGACGGCCAAAGATGGCAGTGCCGATTCTCACGATGCTAGAACCAGAGGCTATAGCGGCTTCAAAATCATTACTCATACCCATCGATAGGGTGTCTAGAGCAATGCCTGCAGTTAATAATTGCTGTTGCAGGTCTCTCATTCTACTAAAGCTGGCGCACTGTTGCTGAAAGTCTGTGCTTGGACTCGGAATGGCCATTAGCCCACGTAAACGTAAACCCGGTAGCGTACTAATATGCTGTGCTAGTGCGGAGACATCGTCAACGGCTACACCTGATTTTGTCTCTTCGTTATCGATGTTGATTTGAATACAGACATTCAGTGGGGCTAAGTTTGCAGGCCGTTGAGTACTGAGGCGATCAGCAATAATTTCACGTTCTATGCTATGAACCCAATCAAAATGCTCAGCGATTACACGTGTTTTATTCTTTTGTATCGGGCCTATAAAGTGCCAAGTCAGTCCGAGGTCGATAAGTGCAATCACTTTATCTACACCTTCCTGCACATAATTTTCACCAAAGTCGCGCTGACCAAAGCTAGCTGCTAGTCGCACCTCTTCAATACTTCGAGTCTTGCTGACAGCCATTAATGTCACGCTATTTTTTGCACGTGCATGTTTCTGACAGAGCTGATCAATCTGCTGCTGTATAGACTGTACCGGGTGTTGTTCAGTTTGGCTGGGCATAGGAATGTTCGTTTAATCGCACGGTCGTGCGTGGTCACTGTCTAACTAGTATCGCTAGACTTTCAGTTATAGGCAATTGATTACTAATCGCTGCCTTATGTTGGTGTTAATTATTGTAACCCTAATTCTTGAAAGATGAACGATTCGAGAGTCTAAATCATGCTGCAAGTCTATCTAGGTCTAGCTCGTGCACAGGGTGCTTCTGATCTTCACCTCAGTGCAGGCGATGCCCCACGCATACGTTGTAATGGCAAATTAAAGAGACTAGAGCAAGAGACAGCGGTTGTTACAGCGGAGCTCCTATTACAAGCCTTAGATGAGAGTCAGCGAGTCTGTTTAGATCAGGATAAACATTATGATTTCGCCTTGCAGCTAAGTGCTAGTGAGCGTTATCGCGCACATTATTTTTTCCAGCAGTCCGGGTTGAGTGCAGTCTTTCACGTGATCCCGGAAAATATTCCAACACTGGATGAGCTCTTTGCTAGCAAAGGATTACGCTTGGCAGCAGAGGTCGATGCGGGCTTGGTGTTGCTGACAGGTGCAACTGGTAGTGGTAAGTCGACTACGCTGGCATCCATCTTAGAGCATAAAAATCAGCGTCAACAAAGCCATATCATGACTTTGGAAGACCCCATTGAATTTAATTTTGAATCCAAGCAGAGCATCATTAGCCAACGTCAATATAGGCAACATTATGACGACTTTAATCTGGCGCTACGTGGTGCTTTGCGTGCAGATCCTGACATCATTATGCTGGGTGAATTACGTGATCTGGAGACCATTCGTCTAGCATTGATGGCCGCTGAAACCGGCCATTTGGTGCTAGCCAGTTTACATACGCGTAATGCCAGTCATTGTATTAGCCGTATCGTTGATGTGTTTCCTGCGACTGAAAAGGAATTAGTGCGTATGGCATTAGCCGACTCATTGCGTGCGGTGATTGCACAACAATTAGTACCAGCTCGTGCGGGCGGGCGTATCGCATTGTTTGAGAGCCTGTTGGTCAACTCAGCAGTGGCTAATTTAATTCGTGAAAATCAGCTTGTGCAATTGCTGTCATGTATGCAAACCGGTGCGCAGCAGGGGATGCAAAGCTTTCAGCAGGCACGAGAAGCCTTACTCGCTGAGGGCTTGCTAGATTAGTTTGTGAGGTGTTGGCCGAGTAACTGATTAGGCCTGTGGATAGACTAGCTTAGCGTCAAAGATAGGGCCATCGACACAGACTCTGCGCATCGACTGCTGCCCATCTTCTGTGATCAAGACATTACAGCCAGCACAGCCACCGACGGCACAGGCCATGTGTTCTTCTAAGGACAGCTGACACTTTAATTGATGGCGCTGGCAAAATTCAGCTACCGCTTGCAGCATTGGTGTAGGGCCACAGGCAAATACTTCAATTTTATGATGCTCATTACTATCGATGCCTGCCAGCCACTGCTCAGCAAGCTCATGCACATAGCCATTAAAACAACCGGCATAGCCTTGCTTGCTGCTGAGGCGTGAAGGGACATTAATATCTTCTAATAGGCGCATGGCAGTATCGATATCATCAGGCATGCCGGCAAGTGATTGTTGAGAGCTTTGTAGATCAAATGGGAAGGGGATCTCAGAGCCCATCACGACCATGGCTGTTTTGTCCTGTGACTTCTTTAATTCTTCGGCAAAGAAAACGATCGGTGGGATACCCACACCACCACCTATCAATAGCGGTATGGCCTCTTCCGTACTAAGTTCGAAGCCATTACCAATAGGCCCCATTGCCTGTAAGCGATCACCTATACGCGCCTTTGCTAAGGCGGCACTACCGCTACCAACAACCTTGAATAGTATTTCGATCCAGCCTGCATCTGCGTCGGCGCGCATGACTGAAAAAGGGCGTTTCAAGGCATAGGGGGTTTGATCGCACTGTAGATGAATGAAATTACCTGGAGCGACGCTAGTGGCGCATTCAGGTGCTTCCAGGCGAATCACATATTGTTCGGCAGCTAAGCTTTCTAGATTAAGCACTAGCGCCTGTTCAACAAAAATACTGGGCTGATTCATTATGACTCTGAATAAACGAGCTTGCCGGATACAAAGGTATGTTTCACCTTGCCCTTAAAGCGTTGTCCTAGGAAAGGTGAGTGTTTGCCACGACTGCGCATAGTGTTGGCCTGCAAAGTCCATTCTTGTTTTGGATCAAACAAGCAGAGGTCGGCGCTAGATCCTGCCGTCAGTGAACCTGCATCGATATTTAACATCTGTGCCGGCTTATAAGTCACTAAGGCAATGGCCTGCTGCAGATTGAGGAGGCCTTGTTCTACTAAGCGTAAGGTTAGTGGTAACAGGGTCTCGAATGATGAGGCACCAATTTGAGTCGATGCAAAGGGGGCAAGTTTTGCGTCCGCACAATGTGGTTGATGGTCGGAACAAATTGCGCTGAATATTGGATTATTGATTGCCTGACGCAAGCCAGCTAAGTCATCAGCACTACGCAGGGGCGGTAGTAGATGAAAATTAGGGTCAAAGGCTGGAATGTCATCATCACATAAGAAGAGCTGATGGGCAGCGACATCGGCGCTGACATTAAGCCCTTCACTGTGTGCCAATTCAAGCATGTGAACGGCGCGCTGTGTCGACAGGCGTGCAAAGTGCACCCGTGCACCAGTGTGTTCGATTAAAGCGAGGCAGACGCCAACTGCTGCAGTTTCCGCTGCGTTTGGAATACCGATTAAGCCCATACGGGTTGCGGCTAGACCTTCGTTGATACAGCCATTTGCCTGTAGTGCCGAATCCATTGCTTGGTAATGCAATGTTAGGCCTTGGCCAGAGGCGTATTCCATCGCCCGGCGTAAAACTAAGTTATTGGCTAGAGGGTGCATCACATTACTGACGCCAACACAGCCTGCTTGTTTCAGCGCAGCCATCTCACTCAACATATCGCCTTTTAGGCCAGTCGTTAGGGCGGCAATAACGTAAACATGACAGTGGCTACTGCTGTGACAATGCTGTTGCACATATTCTAGTTGTGCTGCTGAGTCTATCACTGGCTTGCTATCTGGCATGCAGACGAGCGAGGTGATGCCAGCGCTGACAGCGGCATGAGTCTCAGAGCTGATTGATTTTTGTTGTGTCTGTCCTGAGTTACCTAGGCGAGCAGCAATATCGACTAGACCAGGGATGCAATAGAGTCCACTAGCATCAATTGATTGCTCGGCTTGCCAACCTGATGGTGGTTCACCAATAGAGAGAATCTTAGTGTCGGCTAGGTAGATTGCATCGACGCGATCGATGGCATTCAGTGGATCGCAGATGTGGGCGTTTAAGATTTCTATTTTCATTGATTATTGCCCCGCCAATATCGACATCACCGCCATACGTACGGCAATTCCGTAAGACACTTGTTGCAGGATCACCGACTGTTCACCGTCGGCGACAGATGAACTAATTTCGACCCCACGATTGATTGGGCCAGGGTGCATGACAATGGCATCTTTAGCTGCTAGTGCGACACGTTCTGAGGTCAGGCCAAAGAGTTGAAAGTATTCACGCTCACTGGGTAACAACGCACCCTGCATACGTTCTTTTTGTAGACGTAGGGTGATGATGACATCGGTACCGCTTAAAGCTGATTCAACACTATCATAGACATCGACACCTAGGCCTTCGAGCTGTGTAGGCATCAGTGTACGTGGTGCAACTACCCGGATCTCTTTAGCCCCTAGGGTACGTAGGGCATGAATCTGTGAACGAGCGACGCGAGAGTGCAAGAGATCGCCAACAATAGTGACTTTGAGTTGATCAAAAGCCCCTTTATGGCGACGAATAGTAAACATATCAAGCATCGCCTGAGTCGGGTGCGCATGGCGGCCATCACCGGCATTAATGACGCTGATGCCGGGCGAGATGTGTTGACTGAGAAACTCGGCTGCCCCACTGTCTTGATGGCGTACAACAAACATGTCGACGTGCATCGCCTCTAAATTACGCAGGGTATCTAGCAGACTCTCGCCTTTGACTGTGGCGGATGCTGCGATATTCATTGTTAGGATATCTGCTGATAGACGTTTTGCTGCAAGCTCGAAGGTCGATCGGGTACGCGTACTGGCTTCAAAGAATAGATTGACGATGGTCTTACCACGCAGCAGCGGGACTTTTTTGACCGAGCTTCCGTCGGCATTGATAAACGACTCTGCGGTATCAAGAATAGCAGTCAACTGATCCAGAGTGAGTGATTCAGTTGTTAAGAAGTGCTGCATCCGCGCTCGTTTTTTATGTATAAGTTAGTTAAATGATGAACCTAATTAGGGTCCAGTTCGATCACTTGTAGGCCCAGTGGTTCGGGGCCGCTTAGTTTTACCTGCTGATGGGGTTGTAGGTCAAGTCTCATACCCACTGCATCGGCACGTATGGGCAGCTCACACCCACCACGATCGATCAAAACAACCAACATAACGCTGGCTGGGCGACCATAATCAAATAATTCATTCAGTGCTGCACGCACGGTACGGCCGGTATGTAGTACGTCATCGACTAAGATGATGTCCTTACCGGAAATATCTAAAGGGAGTCGTGATGGTTTAACCTGAGGATTAAGTCCGATCTGACTAAAGTCATCACGATAGAAAGAAATATCCAAGACACCCAGTTCGGTGCTGATGTCGAGTTGGTGATGTAACTTCTCGGCAATCCAATGTCCACCGGTATGAATGCCGACTAGAATGGGGTCTGCAACTGCGCGCTGTTCGATTAAGGCGGCAGTTTTAGTGTGTAGGTCACCTAATAACTGATCGAGCTTGAATTCCATCTAAATTATCCTAGATTACTATTCATCCACGATTCCATTAGCAGGGCTGCTGCAAATGAATCGATCTCTTCTTTCTTAATCTTACCTTTATTTCGGTCGCGGCGCTCTTTCAATAAATCATAGGCGGCGTGTGAACTTAGGGTTTCGTCATGTAGACAGACTTCTTTTTTGAATCTTTCTGCCAGTTGCCGACTGAATTTAGTTATTTTCTTACGTAAGGCCTGGTTGTTGTCTGAATCATCCGGAATACCAACGATTAATTTGCTGGGCTGCCACTCGTTAATCAGTTTTTCAATTTCAGCCCAGTTTGGGCCAGCATTGGAATGTAATGTGGTCAGAGGTTTAGCACTGGCTGTGATGGCAACACCAACGGCTACTCCAGTGCGTCGTTCACCAAAATCAAAGGCTAAGTAGAGGTTATTAGCTGACAATTAAGCGTGCCCTACAGTGGTAGATAATAGATTCATATCGACGCCTAGATGGGAGCCGGCCGATAACCATTGTTTTTTAGCTGGAGTCGAAAATACGATGTCAGGGTTATAGGGAACGGTTAACCAGGCATTATCGGTAATCTCTGTCTCGAGTTGTTCAGGTCCCCAACCGGCATAACCTAAGCTGATCAGACAATGCTCAGGTATTTCGCCATGAGCGATGCTGCGTAAGATATCAGTCGAGTGGCTTAAGCGAATGCCATCAATGACGTCTATGCCGTCTTCTGGATAGAGTGCGCTGTCATGTAGGATAAAGCCTTGCTCATTGCGTACCGGGCCACCATTAAAAATAGACATTGCCGGTAGTACTTTTTCATCATTGTCGATGTTCAATTGATTTAATAATTGGCTTAGCGAGATATCGTGGGGTCGGTTTAAGACGATACCAAAGGCACCCTGTTCTAGGGAATGCTCACAGATCAGGCAGATACTTTGTTTGAACATGGAATCTGTGAGCCCTGGCATGGCCAGTAATAATTGTCCCTGTAGTGATTCCTTAGTCATATTTTTCTTCTGTAGTGAAGGTTTGGTCGCTTTGGTAAACCCAGGTACGGGTAATCATTAGCTGATCATACTGGCTTTGCATGGCCTGAGGGAATGCCCTAAAAGGCTGACTATGTTCGACCACTTGATGGGCTGCTTGATCCAAGATGGGACTGCCCGAGCTACCGACGATCTTAGACGAAATTAGACGGCCATCGCTGGCAATTACAACGCTCATGATAAGTGTACCACTGAGGCCTTGTTGAATCGCGTGCAAGGGGTAATACAGATTGCCTTGTTGCTCAATGCGTTCTACCCAAAGGCGCACATAGTCTGCCTCCAATGCTGATTTACTACTGACGCTATCAAAAAAATGTAGTTTTGGACGTTGCGCATAAACCAGTTTGGCGTGGTTTAACTCTGATATCAGGGTGTTGATGTCTTGCATCTGAGCCTGTTCGTCTATGTACTCAGTTTCTCTAACTACAGGCGGTTGCTCAGATCGTTCACTGCTGTTGGCTTGTAGTTGCAGTGTGTGGCTGTTTTTTTTACTTTCTGCTGTAGCAGGCTGCCCTTGTTCAGATTGGCTTAGCTGAATGTTGCCCTGTGCTACAGCATGCTGTTGTTGGTTATCGCTATGAGCAAGATATTCTGCGGCTTCATTGCGTTGTTGATCACTTATTGGATTGAGGACGATCTCTATCGTACTGCTGTGTTTTGTCTGATCTTGTATGAATTGGAAACTGAAGCCTAAGATGACTAAGGCATGTAAGGCAATGGCGAGCAGCAAGGTGAAACTGATACGATCACTGGGGCGTATTTTTTGGCCAGTCGGGGTCGTCATGGCATTACATGCGCATCTATTTAGGCTGAAAGTTTACGTGCAATAACATTGAATAATTCAGCGCTAATATTGAGATCGAATGCACGATCGAGTTCACGGATGCAGGTTGGGCTGGTGATGTTGATCTCAGTAAGATAATTACCAATTACATCAATGCCGGCAAATAAAATGCCATGTTGTCGTAAATGTGGTTTCAGCAGCTCGCAGATATGTCGATCTGATTCACTGAGCTCAATTCCTTTGGCATGACCGCCAGCGGCTAGGTTGCCACGAAAATCAGAGGTGGATGGAATGCGGGCCAGTGCATAGGGGATGGGCTCACCATTGATTAATAAAATACGTTTATCACCAGCGCTGATGTCAGGTATAAATTCCTGCGCCATGATGCTGCGGCGGCCATAATCGGTAATTTGTTCGAGGATTGTGTTTCGATTCGGATCGTCTTGCTCGATTCTAAAGATAGAGGCGCCACCCATGGCATCTAGGGGTTTGACGACGATGCTGCCTATCTCTTCTACAAAAGATTGTAAGCGCAGAATGTTTGAGCTGATTAATGTTTCGGCACAGATTCCTGGGAACTGACTGATGCTGAATTTTTCGTTTAAGTTGCGCAATGCATATGCGTTGTTAACGATCAAGCTGCCGGCTGTCTGAGCTAATTCTAAGGCATAGGTGAGATAGACATATTCCATGTCGAAGGGTGGGTCTTTGCGCATTAAGATGACATCAAAGCTCGCCAGTGCATGCTCTTCCCAGGTGCCTAATTTAAACCAACTATTGGTATCATCCTGCACCATCACAGGAGCAGCACTACAGTGACTTTCACCGTTACGAACATGTACTGAGCCTGTCGGAATATAGTATGAGCTATAGGCTCTGTTTTGCGCCTCCAGCAGCATTGCAAAGCTACTGTCTTTTTGAACATTGATGGATTCAATCGGATCCATAATGATGCCAAGTTTGATTGTCATACGGGGCCTTTTAAACGATGGATTAGCATCTCTCTATAGATGTTATACAGAGTACTCATTGGTGGTGACTGGATGCAAGTGCCGAGATGGTTTAAATGCAGCTGTTCAAGTCGCCATGTTGTGCCTGAAGTAGGCTAAGTAATGAAATAACCGCAGTCTCTAAGCGTAGGATGCGCGGCCCCATTCTTATAGGCTGGAAGTCATGCTGTTCAGCTAATACGACTTCATCTGGATTAAAGCCACCTTCAGGACCAATCAGACAGCTGATGCTTTGTACCGTCTGTGTCGGTGTATGTGCGCGAGTTGCGGTTGGTGAGGCAATTAACTTCAGACTATCACTGGAACAGCTGAGTAAGGCTTGCTGAAACGGTACCGGTTGATTTAGTTGTGGCAGCTTGGCGCGGCCAGATTGTTCACAAGCGCTTTGAATGACACCTTGCCAATGTGCAATTTTTTTCTCTAAGCGATTGGCGGGTAGGTTGACGTTAACCCGTGAGCTGATGAAGGGTGTGATTTGTGTGACCCCAAGTTCAGTTGCCTTTTGTAGGCAGAGGTCAAATTTGTCGCCTGCACATAAGGGCTGTAATAGATGCAGTTGTAAGGCTGATTCTGTATGGCTAGTTTGCGCTTGTTGCAGTTGTACGCACACACTTTTTTTCTGCACGTCTACCAGTTCAGCTGAATAGTCATTGCCATCACCATTAAACATAATGACCGGATGACCTGCGGTTAGACGCAGGACGTCACGAACATATTTGGCGATACCATCATTCAGTTCAATTATGGTATCTGCACGCAACTCTGCAGTTGTAAAAATTCTAGAGATGCGCACAGCAGGCTAATTTTAGCAGGGTAGAAGTTTAGTAGCGGTAGTGGTTGGCTTTGTATGGGCCAGCAACGTTAAGGCCTAAGTAGTCTGCCTGTTCTTTACTTAAGGCAGTCAGTTTCACGCCAATCTGTTCTAAGTGTAGGCGTGCGACCTCTTCATCCAGATGCTTCGGTAGGATGTAGACCTGATTTTGATAGTCGTCTTCATGTTCCCAAAGTTCTAGCTGCGCTAAGACTTGGTTGGTGAAAGAGTTCGACATAACAAAGCTTGGGTGGCCAGTGCCACAGCCAAGGTTCACTAGGCGGCCTTTGGCTAGCAGGATGATACGTTTGCCATCAGGGAAGATTACGTGATCGACCTGTGGCTTAATCTCATCCCATTCATAGTTTTCAAGGCTGGCGACATCAATCTCATTATCAAAATGACCGATGTTACAAACGATTGCTTGGTTTTTCATTGCAAGCATATGGTCATGGGTGATGACGTTATAGTTGCCGGTAGCGGTAACAAAGATATCGGCATCGCCACAAGCATCATTCATGGTGACTACGCGGTAGCCTTCCATTGCAGCCTGTAGTGCACAGATAGGATCGATCTCGGTGACCCAGACGGTAGCGCCTAGACCACGCAAGGACTGTGCAGAACCTTTGCCGACATCACCATAGCCACAGACGATGGCAATCTTGCCAGCAATCATCACATCGGTAGCACGTTTGATACCATCGACTAATGATTCACGGCAGCCGTATAGATTATCAAATTTTGACTTGGTGACGGAATCATTGACATTGATTGCTGGAATCAATAACTCATCCTTTTCAAGCATTTCGTACAGGCGCATAACACCGGTAGTGGTTTCTTCAGAAACACCTTTGACATCAGCTAGTAGTTCTGGGTATTTATCATGCAGAACCTTAGTCAGGTCGCCGCCATCATCTAATAAGAGATTAGGCTTCCAACCTTTAGGGGCATGGATGGTGCGCTCTATGCACCACTCGTATTCTTCTTCAGTTTCACCTTTCCAAGCAAACACTGGGATACCAGCTTGAGCCATTGCTGCCGCTGCATGATCTTGTGTTGAGAAAATATTACAAGAAGACCAGCGCACTTCGGCACCCAGCTCAATAAGGGTTTCGATTAGTACCGCTGTCTGAATGGTCATATGTAGGCAACCTAGGATACGGGCGCCTTGTAATGGTTTCTTTGCGGCATGTTTTGTACGCAAGGCTATTAGCCCGGGCATCTCAGTTTCAGCGATGGCGATTTCTTTACGACCCCAGTCGGCAAGCGATAGGTCAGCAACTTTAAAATCTTCCATATGGTCGTGCAGCGATTCAATATTCATATCTATAATTCTCTACGGGTAGTGGCTTTTAGGGTTAGCTTTAAGCCTGTTGTAGTGCATCTACTTTGTCTGTTTTTTCCCAACTAAATTCAGGCTCGGTACGACCAAAGTGACCGTAACTCGCAGTGTTGCGATAAATAGGGCGTTTTAGGTTGAGCATATTCAAGATGCCATAAGGGCTTAAATCGAACACCTCATTTACAATCGCCTCTAACTTTTCATCGCCTATGATACCAGTGCCGAAGGTGTTTATAGAAATAGAAGTGGGCTTGGCGACACCGATTGCATAGGACACCTGGATTTCACAGCGCTGAGCAAGGCCTGCAGCAACGATATTTTTCGCTACATAACGGCCGGCATAGGCGGCTGAACGGTCGACTTTACTTGGATCTTTGCCAGAGAAAGCCCCGCCACCATGGCGTGCCATGCCGCCATAGGTATCGACAATAATCTTACGTCCAGTCAGACCACAGTCACCAACGGGGCCACCGATAACGAATTTACCGGTCGGGTTAATATGGAACTGAGTGTCTTTATTTATCCATGCGCTGTCTAAAACAGGTTTAATGATCTGTTCAAGAACTGCTTCTTTTAAATCTTTCTGGCTGATTTCTGGGCTATGTTGTGTCGATAGCACTACTGCATCAATGCTGGTCGGTTGATTGTCTTCGTAGCGAAAGGTGATCTGACTCTTGGCATCTGGACGTAACCAGGACAATTCACCGGACTTGCGTAATTCTGCCTGACGTTTCACTAAGCGGTGGGCATAAGTGATGGGGGCTGGCATTAAGACATCGGTCTCGTTGCTGGCGTAGCCAAACATTAGGCCTTGGTCACCAGCGCCTTGGCTCTCTTCAGTATCACGATCGACACCCTGTGCGATATCGACAGACTGTTCACCTAGGGCATTAATCACTGCGCAGGTGTGGCCATCAAAGCCCTTTTCGGTATGGTCATAGCCGATCTCATTGATAACGTTGCGGACTATTGGCTCGACATCGATGCTTGCGCTAGTGGAAATTTCACCTGCGAGTATGACCATGCCGGTCTTCACTAGGGTCTCACAAGCGACTCTGGCATTCGGGTCCTGCTCTAAGATGGCGTCTAGAATTGCATCGGAGACTTGATCTGCAATCTTATCTGGATGACCCTCAGAAACTGATTCTGATGTAAAGCTATATCGACTACTCATACTACTACGTCCCTTTAGAAAATCTGTATCAGTGACTATTTAGATCGGATGTTATTGGCTGGGTGGGATGTGGCGAAGTGCTTGCTACTTCTCAATTATTTTATTCAGGCGCGAGTATACAATGCTGTGCCGGGCACTGGAATACTACACTTGGGTTGGTGTACTGATTTTACAATAGGTTTCCTTGTATGCTGAGATGAACATAAAGTAAGGATGGATAGGGTATGGCAAAAACAGCTTCTAGGATGATTCCTCTAGGGACGATAGCACCTAAATTCGAGCTTTTCGATGTTGTATCGCAGGAGATGAGGGGTTTTGACCGACTTGTTGGTGCAGCGGCTACGGTCGTTATGTTTATCTGTAATCACTGCCCTTTTGTCCACCATGTGCGACCAGAGCTGGTGGCAATGTCTGATGAATATCAGAACAAGGGTGTGCAATTCATCGCAATCAATTCAAATGATGTACAACATTACCCTGATGATTCTCCGGCATTAATGCAGGTTGAGGCGACTGAGCAGGGTTATCACTTTCCTTATCTTTATGATGAAGAGCAAACAGTGGCACGGGCCTATGGTGCTGAATGCACACCAGATTTCTTTGTTTTTGATGCGCAGCAAGCCTGTGTCTACCGTGGTCAGCTAGATGATTCTCGTCCGGGTAATGACGTCATTTTAAGTGGCTCAGATTTGCGTGCAGCACTGAATAATATATTGGCTCAGATTCCGGTCGATGCCAACCAAAAGCCTAGTATTGGTTGTAATATTAAGTGGAAGCAGACTTAAACGACGATTATGTCGCTTTAGCCCACTGCTTAAGCTTGCGGCTGACTAGTAAGTCATGGAAAATACTCGCCGCCAAACCCATTGCCGTAGACCCCTTATATAAGGTGTCGCGATCAGCAGCGTAAATAGACGTTGATCGAGTCCTAACTGACTGCTGCAGTCACTATTAACCTCAACCGAAATTGAGATTGTGGAAAACCGAAAAGAGCTAGCAAACGCTATACGTGCCCTCAGTATGGATGCTGTGCAGAAGGCGAATTCTGGTCACCCTGGTGCCCCTATGGGCATGGCTGATATTGCTGAAGTGTTGTGGCGTAAGTATTTACGGCATAACCCAAACGACCCTAAATGGCCTAACCGCGACCGATTTGTCCTGTCTAATGGTCATGGATCGATGCTGATTTACTCTTTGCTGCATTTGAGCGGCTACGAGTTGAGCATTGATGATATTAAAGATTTTCGCCAGCTGCATTCAAAAACCCCAGGTCATCCAGAAGTGGATGAAACACCGGGTGTTGAAACGACTACTGGTCCGTTAGGCCAGGGTTTAGCTAATGCCGTCGGTATGGCAATGGCAGAAAAGATTCTTGCGCAGCAGTTTAACCAAGAGGGGCATGAAGTTGTTGATCACTATACTTACGTGTTTGTTGGTGACGGCTGTTTAATGGAAGGGGTGTCACATGAAGTGTCCTCTTTAGCCGGTACATTGAACCTGGGTAAGTTGATTGTCTTTTATGACAACAATGGCATTTCAATCGATGGCGAGGTTGATGGTTGGTTTACTGAAGACATTCCAAAACGCTTTGAATCGTATGGCTGGCAAGTTGTCCGTGATGTCGATGGTCATGATGCCGCCGATGTCGAGCAGGCAATTGAGCAGGCTCGTAGTAATACTCAGCAACCAACATTAATCGATTGTAAAACAATTATTGGTTGGGGTTCGCCGAACAAGCAGGGTGACGAAGGCTGTCATGGTGCCCCATTAGGTGACGAAGAAATTAAGCTGGCACGGGAGGTTATGAACTGGCCACATGCGCCGTTTGAGATTCCTCAGACAGTCGCTAAGGCTTGGGATGCACGCCCTGCAGGTGCTGTGCAACAGCAAGCTTGGCAAGAAAAGTTTGATGCTTATGCTGCCGCTCACCAAGAGTTATCGGCTGAATTCACACGCCGTTTGCAAGGGCTGTTACCAGCAGAATGGCAGACAGCCATGATGACTGCGATTGAAGCGACGGTTGCCGAGGGCAAGACTGTGGCGACACGTAAGGCCTCTGAATTAGCTTTGAATGCATTAGGGCCTATACTACCTGAATTATTGGGTGGCTCTGCTGACCTAACTGGCTCCAATAATACTTGGTGGCAAGGCTGTAAATCGATTACTGCAAACGATGCCTCTGGTAACTATATTCATTATGGTGTGCGCGAATTTGGTATGTCGGCGATTATGAATGGTATCGCACTGTACGGTGGGTTCATTCCTTATAGCGGTACCTTCCTAACGTTTTCTGATTACGCCCGTAACGCGGTACGTATGTCCGCATTGATGAATACACACTGTCTGTTTGTATACAGTCATGATTCAGTCGGTCTAGGTGAAGACGGCCCTACTCATCAACCGGTAGAGCATGTTGCTAGTTTGCGTGGCATTCCTAATATGACCCTATGGCGTCCCTGTGACACAGTGGAATCGTTGGTTGCATGGAAGACAGCGGTTGAAGCCAAGCGTCCGGCTTGTTTAATCCTTTCACGTCAAGGTGTGCCGTTTATTCCTCGAGCGCAAAAGCAAATTGATGCGATTGCTCGTGGTGGTTATGTATTGTTTGAAAGTGAAAATGAGCTACAGGTCATTATTATCGCAACTGGAACTGAAGTCGGTATCGCACTAGAAGCTGCACAGCAGCTTGCTGAGCAAAATGTAGGTGTGCGATTAGTGTCTATGCCTAGCGCTGAGACCTTCAGTATGCAAAGTGATGACTACCGTGAGCAGGTGTTACCAATGGCCATGCGTGCACGTCTAGCTGTTGAAGCGGGAACTAGTGACTATTGGCGTAAGTTTGTTGGTATCGATGGTGACGTTATTGGAGTTGATCAGTTTGGTGCATCAGCACCAGGCCCAGTGCTGATGAAGCACTATGGTTTCACTATTGAAAACATTGTGCAGCGCGCACAAAAACTAATTTAATTTTAAGAGATATAAGGAAGATAGATCATGACAATTAGAGTCGCTATTAACGGCTATGGCCGCATTGGACGAAACATCCTACGTGCTTTATATGAAGCAGGTCGTACTGATGAAATTAAAATCGTTGCGATCAATGATTTGGGTGATGCTGCAACTAATGCGCATTTAACTAAGTTCGATACAGCACATGGCACGTTTAACCATGATGTTAGCTTGGACGGTGATGACATCGTGATTGATGGTGATCGTATTAAGGCTTGTTGTGAACGTGATCCATCTAAGTTGCCATGGAAAGCGCTTGAGGTTGATGTTGTGCTTGAGTCTACTGGTTTCTTTGCTAGTAAAGAAAAGGCCTCAGCACATTTAGTTGCTGGTGCAAAGAAAGTTGTGATCTCAGCGCCAGGCGGCAGTGATGTCGATGCCACTATTGTCTATGGTGTTAACCATGACTTACTAAAAGCTTCAGATACTGTTATTTCAAATGCATCTTGTACTACTAACTGTTTGGCACCTTTAGTCAAAACGTTGAACGACGGTATTGGTGTTGAGTGTGGTCTGATGACTACGATTCATGCTTACACTAATGATCAAGTGCTGACTGATGTCTATCACTCTGACTTGCGTCGTGCGCGTTCTGCTACCCAATCAATGATTCCAACTAAGACCGGTGCGGCAGCAGCAGTTGGTTTAGTATTGCCAGAAATGAATGGCAAGCTTGATGGTTTTTCTATGCGCGTACCAACCATTAATGTCTCTGTTGTTGATCTGAGCTTTACTGCTTCGCGTAATACGACAGAAGAAGAAATCAATGAAGTAATGAAGACAGCAGCTACTGGTTCAATGAAAGGTGTTTTGGATTATAACACGCTGCCATTGGTGTCATGTGATTTTAATCATAACCCTGCATCATCAGTATTTGATGCGAGTCTGACTAAGGTGATGAACGGTAACCTTGTGAAAGTTTTATCTTGGTATGACAACGAGTGGGGTTTCTCAAACCGTATGCTTGATACTACGATTGCTTTGATGAACGCAAAGTAAGTTAATCGATAATGTCCTCAGTAACGCATATGAATGAACTTGAATTGGCTGCTAAGCGTGTGCTGATTCGAGAAGATCTTAATGTTCCTGTGAAAGATGGCGTGATCAGTAATGACGCACGTATTCGTGCTGCCTTGCCAAGCATACAAGCTGCCTTGGATGCTGGTGCAGCAGTGATGTTGATGTCACATTTAGGTCGCCCAACAGAGGGTGAGTATTCTGCTGAGTATTCATTACAACCAGTAGCTGATGCCTTGAGCAAGGCCTTGAATCGTCAAGTGCCTTTAGTCCGTGATTGGATTGATGGTGTAGATGTAGCTCCTGGTGATTTGGTATTGCTAGAGAACGTTCGTTTCTTGACGGGCGAGAAGAAATCATCTGCTGAGCTATCAAAAAAAATGGCTGCACTTTGCGATATTTTTGTGATGGACGCCTTTGGTACTGCGCATAGGGCGCAGGCATCTACTCATGGTGTTGCAGAGTATGCCGACGAGGTATGTGCTGGCCCATTATTAACAGCTGAACTTAATGCGTTAGAGCAAGCCTTGAAAAAACCTTCGCCACCGATGGTTGCGATTGTTGGTGGTTCTAAAGTGTCGACTAAGTTGGCCTTGCTTGAACAATTAATCGACCGAGTGGATCAGTTAGTTGTTGGTGGTGGTATTGCGAATACATTTATTGCAGCAGCAGGCTATTCGGTAGGTCAGTCTCTATATGAGGCTGATTTGGTGCCGGTAGCAGCGAAGCTGATTGAGCAGGCTAATGCACGCGGTGCACAGGTGCCGATACCGACTGATGTCGTTTGTGCTAAAGCATTTTCATCAGACGCCGCTGCTGAAGTTAAAGCGGTGAGTGATATTGCAGTAGATGATTTGGTTTTAGATATAGGCCCAGAAAGTGCGAAACATCTAGCGAGCTTGATGGCTGATGCCGGCACTATTGTTTGGAATGGGCCAGTTGGTGTTTTTGAATTTACACAGTTTGCAGATGGCACACGTGTACTCGGCGATGCAATTGCAAACAGTCAGGCGTTTTCGATTGCAGGTGGTGGTGATACTGTCGCTGCAATTGATAAATTTAATTTAAGTGAGAATATTTCTTATATCTCAACCGGCGGTGGTGCCTTCCTTGAGTTTTTAGAGGGAAAGACTTTACCGGCAGTTGATATTTTGCAAAAACGAAAAGGACAGCTCGTCACATGATGCAGCGTAGAACTAAGATTATCGCCACCCTAGGTCCGGCGACCGATGATGAGCAAGTAATTGCCGATATCATAGAGGCGGGTGTCAATTTAGTCCGGCTCAACTTCTCGCATGGTAGCTTTGATGAGCACCGTATTCGAGTAGAGCGTGTACGTAAAGTATGTGCTGAGAGGAATTACCATGTTGGTATCCTCGGTGATTTGCAAGGTGCAAAGATTCGAGTAGGTCGATTTAAAGATGGCAAGATTATGCTGGCAGTAGGGGATGAATTTATCCTTGATGCAGATCTAGATTTAGATGCCGGTAATCAAGAAGTAGTGGGCTTAACTTATAAAGAATTGATTCAGGATATCGTTGTTGGCGATAAACTTTTATTAGACGATGGTCGTATTATTCTCGCGGTCGATGAGATTACAGGCAATCGTGTTAAGACTACAGTTGATGTCGGTGGCGAGCTATCCAGTAGTAAGGGTATTAACCGCATGGGTGGTGGTCTTTCGGCAGCTGCACTGACTGAAAAAGATCGTGAAGATATATTGCATGCAGCAGCACTTGATGTTGATTATCTGGCGGTGTCTTTTGTTAAGACTGCCGATGATGTTTATCTAGCACGTAAGCTGCTACAAGAAGCCGGTGGTGATGCTGGTATCGTTGCTAAGATTGAGCGTGCAGAAGCACTCGACATGATTGATGAGATCATGGAAGCGTCAGAAGTTATTATGATTGCACGTGGTGATCTGGGTGTTGAGATTGGTGATGCTGATGTCCCTGGTGTGCAGAAGTCCTTGATCTCTAGAGCGCGAGAAACAAAGTGCTTAGTAATTACAGCAACACAGATGATGGAATCAATGATTACTAATACGATTCCAACACGTGCAGAGATGTCTGATGTGGCGAATGCTGTATTAGATGGAACTGACGCTGTGATGTTATCAGGTGAGACTGCAGTAGGTGCTTATCCTGTTGAGGTGGTCGAAGCGATGAGTCGTGTGTGTCTAGCCTCTGAACGTCAAGATTTGCTGCGATTTCAAACTGAACGCCATGAACCTAGTGTTGATCGCGTAGACGAAGGAATTGCAATGTCGGCTATGTTTTTAGCGAATCATTTAAATGTCACTGCTATTGCAGCTCTGACTGAATCTGGTTCAACCGCTTTGTGGATGTCACGTATTAACTCAACTATTCCGGTGTATGCCTTTACACGTCATGTGAAAAGTTTACATCGTGTGACATTGTATCGTGGCGTCTTCCCAGCCTATTTGGACTTTATGGGTAAGACACATGCACAGGTGAATCGCTCTGCAATCGCTGTACTTCAGCGTTGTAATGAAGTGGAAGAGAATGACTTAGTGATTCTCACTAAGGGTGACTTGATTGGTGTTGATGGAGGGACTAATGCGATGAAGATATTGCGCGTTGGGCATCTGATTGAAGAAGAGAATGATCCAGAAAGTATTTAATCATTAGCCAATATGATATTTGTGATTATTATTTAAAGATTAAGATAGTGTTTGGGAGAGCAGAATGAATATTGAAGAATTAAGACAGACCGCAAGTGCAATGGTTGCACTAGGTAAAGGTATTTTAGCGATGGATGAAAGTCATCCGACCTGTGGCAAGCGGTTCAAGGCGCTGGGTATTCCAGAGACAGCAGAGATGCGTCAGGCGTATCGCGATATGTTGCTGACTGCTCCGGGTCTATCAGACTACATTGGTGGTGCGATTTTATTTGATGAGACTATTCGTCAGACATTATTAGATGGCACACCTTTCCCTAAATACATGGAAGCTAACGGCATAGTGCCAGGTATTAAAGTGGATGCTGGTGCTAAGGTTTTGCCTGGGCATGAAGATGAAAAAATTACAGAAGGCCTTGATGGTCTGCGTGATCGTTTAGCTGAGTACTACACATTAGGCGCGCGTTTTTCAAAATGGCGTGCAGTCATTACCATCGGTGATCATATGCCGAGTTGGGCCTGTATTGAAGCAAATGCTCATGCCTTAGCGCGTTATGCTGCACTAAGCCAAGAGGCGAATATTGTGCCTATCGTTGAGCCAGAAGTACTGATGGATGGTAGTCATTCGATTGAACGTTGCTATGAAGTAACTGAGTTAGCACAGCGCATTACCTTTCAACAACTGCGCAATCAAGGTGTAGCATTAGACGGTATGATCTTGAAGCCTAGCATGGTGATCTCTGGTGCAAATGCCAGTAATCGTGCCGATGTGGAAACGGTTGCACGTGAAACAGTGCGGTGCTTATTGAACACAGTTCCAGCATCAGTTGCAGGGATTTCTTTCTTGTCTGGTGGCCAAAGTGACGAAGAGGCTAGTGCACATCTGAATGCGATGCATAATCTAGGTGTTGATCTACCATGGCCTTTGACCTTTTCTTATGGTCGTGCACTGCAGCAAGCATCGATGAAGGCTTGGGATGGTAAGGCTGAGAATGTCACAAAAGCACAAGCGATATTGTTAGAGCGTGCAAGTAATAACGGTAAGGCAGCGATGGGTCAGTACAACCCAGAATAAAGGTTGTTAGCTAGCTCTAAAAAAGGCCCGCATTGCGGGCCTTTTTATGTCAGGAATATTTAGCAGTCATAGCTTATCTACTTCTTCACTTAGCTGCGGATAATCTGTAATAACTTATCCAATGTGTTGGTGGCCTCGTTGGTATTGTAGGGCAGTACGGGTAGCTCTAATCTGGCACTTAAGTCCGCTAGGTTATCCATTGCGACATCCTCTTTGTCTACAGTCGGAATCTGATTAAAAATGACAGCAAGACACTTTAAGCCACGCGACTCAATTGCAGCTAAGCTGAGCAAGGCTTGATTAATACAACCTAAGCGATCACGTACAACCAAAAGTACTTGGGCCTGCATGGCTTCGGCTAAATCTGCATTGAGGCCATCGCTACATAGTGGGGAATAAAATCCACCAGCACCTTCAACTAATAGCAGTTGATCTGAGGTATTACCTTGGCAAGCCGTCACTAGTTGTTGCACGCTGACAGTTTCATGTGCTAGTCGTATGGCGCGTTCAGGTGAGATGGCAGGTTCATAGCGATAACGACAGACCTCATCTAGTTCGCAGCTATCAGTACTTGCATTGTGATAGGCGCTGACATAATTACTCGCGTCGGCCGGTAGTAGTGCCGTGCCTTGACGTTGGCAGCCAGACTCAATCGGTTTGCGCACACTCAGCTTAAGCCCAGCCTGTAATAATTTTTCTGTCAGGCGGGTGCCAATAAATGTCTTTCCGACGTCAGTGTCGGTCCCTGTGATAAAAATCGTTTTCATAGGGTGACTAGTGTAACGAAGAATGGCTTGGTCCTCAGCTAAATTAGTTTGAGAATCTCAAATAAGCGTATGCTATCCAGCATGTTACTTAATCTATATCAGTCGATCATTCTCCATTACATACTTATATTTATACTGAGTACCGCCTTGAGCCCAGCATGGGCTGCTGCTGGTATAGGTGATTGGAGTCAGATGTGGGATCGTGAACTAGATCTGATCGAGGTCCAATTACTATTCAAGCAGCGAGATTGTGGTCTAACTGACGAGCTGTTTCATGAGGTTGCAGGGCTTGCAGAGTTAAATGAGGTGCTGCCTCAACAGCAGTTTTTAGCGCGGAACATAGCAGAGAAGCCTAAGGATAAACGTTGGTTCGTGATTGCTAGCGGACAAAAGCCAAACGGTGGCTATGATTTGAGTCTTGAAGGTTTGTATCCTTACGCAAAGCATAAGGAGCTGTCTTTGATTTGGAGTGAGCCACAGGCAGATCACATTTACACGCAAGCCTTAGTTAGCCCCTGCTTATTGATTGAATTGTCAGCAGGAGATCGCTTGCCAATCCTCGTGGTTGACTATGAGGGTAACAAGCGACACCGCTTTAATGCAGAGTAATATCTTGTTGCTTAGTCGCGTGACTTAGGTCGACTGAATGTTTTCTTTGGTCCTTTACCAGTCGGCTTGCCAGAAAACTTTTTAGCACCACCAGGCTTGCGTTGTGAACTACGTGGTTTTTTATCACTACGTGGTTTACGTGTAGGCGTCGACTCTTTTCCATTTTCAGTGGCCTTGCCAATATTCAATTGCTGTCCTGCAACCCAGACACCTCTCAATTGAGCGAAGACTTCGTCAGGCATACCTTCAGGTAAGTCAACCAAGCTATGATCATCATAAATCTTGATGTGTCCGATATATTTGCTATCAAGTCCAGCTTCGTTGGCAATGGCGCCGACAATATTGCCAGGTTTGACTTCATGATCATGCCCAACCTCAATACGAAAACGCTCCATACCAGCTTCTAGTTCACGATCAAATACCCTGCGCTTATTGTCTTCCCGACGGCCTTCAGAACGAGAACCTTCATCACGGTTAGAGCGCGGCTTGCGTTCTTTACGACCGCGGCCTTCACCTGCATCGGATGAGAAAGGCTTACTCTTGATAGGTTTGTTGCTGAGTAATAACGGTGTATCACCCTGTACCATTCTGGCTAGGGCAGCACCAATTTCAACAGCAGGGATATTATGTTCTTGTTCGAATTTTTCGATCAATCCCGAAAAGAAAGTCAGGTCTTCATTAGCCAATGTATCGCTGATGCGTTGGTTGAATTTCTCGATACGTTTGTCATTAATAAGATTGGCGGATGGCAGTTCCATCATCTCAATCTTACTCTTGGTGGCACGCTCAATGGCACCAAGTAAACGCTTTTCGCGTGGTGCTACGAAGAGAATAGCATCACCACTACGACCGGCACGGCCAGTACGGCCGATACGGTGAACATAAGATTCAGTATCGTAAGGGATGTCATAGTTAATAACATGACTAACGCGATCAACATCAAGACCACGTGCGGCGACATCGGTTGCAACTAGGATATCGATCTTGCCTGATTTAAATTGTTGAATCGTGCGTTCACGTTGATTCTGTTGTATATCACCGTTAATTGGTGTCGCTGCATAACCACGTGCCTGTAATTTCTCGGCAAGTTCAGTAGTAGCTGTTTTGGTGCGTACAAAGAGTACGATGCCATCAAAAGTTTCTGCTTCTAATATGCGTGTCAGTGCATCTAATTTATGCACACCACTAACAGGCCAGTAACGTTGGCGAATGGTTGAGGCGGTGGTTGTCTTTAGCTCAATCGTAACCTGATGTGGATCATTTAAATATTTGGTCGCTATGCGTCGAATTTGATTCGGCATAGTGGCTGAGAATAATGCGATTTGGCGATCAGGTGGTGTTTGATCGAGGATCCATTCAACATCATCAATAAAGCCCATACGTAACATTTCATCGGCTTCATCAAGTACTAAAGCAGTTAGGCTGCTTAGGCTTAAGGTGCCACGACGCATGTGATCCATGACGCGACCTGGAGTGCCGACAACAACATGCACGCCACGCTGTAACGCACGGATTTGGCCGCGGTAATCTTGGCCACCATAAATCGGTAGGACGTGAAAACCATCTAGTTTAGAGGCGTATTTTTGAAATGCCTCTGCTACTTGAATGGCCAGTTCTCGGGTAGGTGCTAAGACCAATACCTGAGGGTCTTTTTGTTTTAAATCTAGATTCGATAGGATCGGCAATGCAAAGGCAGCGGTTTTACCGGTACCTGTTTGCGCCTGACCTAGCACGTCGTTACCTTCCAATAGGAGAGGGATGGTACGTGCTTGAATCGGTGATGGTGTCTCGTAACCGATTGTATCGAGCACGGTTAAAAGTGCTTTCTTAAGATCAAATTGATCAAAAGACGTGATGCTTTCTTCGGACATTGGGTGCCTTAATCTATGTATTAGGGCCTAAGCCCGCTAAGAAGAGCGATTAGTAAGCTAAAAGCCGTGCGGCTGCTTCTTCGTATTTCGCTTGAGTGTTTTCGACGATTTCTTGTGGTAGCTCTGGTCCCGGGGCTGTCTTGTTCCAGTCCAAGGTCTCTAGGTAGTCACGGATATATTGCTTATCAAAGCTACTGGGATTCTGTCCTGGCTGATAACCAACAGCTGGCCAGAAACGTGATGAGTCAGGAGTCAGCACTTCGTCGATCAAAGTGAGTTGTCCATCCTTATCTATTCCAAATTCAAACTTAGTATCAGCAATGATGATGCCTTTTTCTAAAGCATAATCAGCCGCTGTTTGATAAAGCGTAATACTAATATCACGTACCTGAGTCGCTAGATCTTCACCGAGTAGCTTAACCGTCTCTGCAAAAGAGATGTTTTCGTCGTGCTCACCCACCGCTGCCTTAGTAGAAGGCGTAAATAGAGTGTTAGGTAATTTTCCAGCTAGCGGAATGTCCGCTGGCAATGAAATACCACAAACTGAATGGCTAGTTTCATATTCTTTCCAGCCTGAACCAATGAGGTAACCGCGAACGATAGCTTCAATCGGTAAGGCCTTTAGACGTTTAACAATCATACTGCGACCTGCAGCCTGTTCGTATTCATCTGTTGTTAGGTTTAGGTCATCCAGGCTCATATCACTAAGTTGGTTAGGAACCTGCTTAGCGAAGAATTGGAACCAAAACGCTGATACTTCAGTCAGTAAAGCGCCTTTTTGTGGGATTGGCGTCGGCATAATGACGTCAAAAGCCGAAATGCGATCAGTCGCGATCACCAGCATATGCTCATCATCGACACGATAGATATCACGCACCTTGCCTCGGTGCAGGATTTCTAAGCTGTCAAAGTTGGTATGATGGACGCTATCGGTCATTCGGTATCCCGCTCAATAAGGGCGGCAATTGTAGTGCCATTGGCTTCAAATGGATATAGAACACAGGATATAGTACTGGCCTTATGACGCAAAAAGTTGGAAAATGCGCGTTTTTTATCGGTAAGAGTGCATAAATATGGCCAAAATTGGCATTATCATGGGCAGTGACAGTGACTGGCGCATCATGCATGCGGCTGATCACATGTTAAATGAGTTCGATGTAGACCATGAATGTAAGGTGGTTTCAGCACATCGTACCCCTGAGTTTTTATTTGAATATGCATCTACTGCGCGTGAGCGCGGCCTGCAGTGCATTATTGCGGGAGCCGGCGGTGCAGCGCATCTACCCGGTATGGCGGCAGCAATGACCGATGTTCCAGTATTAGGTGTGCCAGTGCCAGGGAAGCATCTCGAAGGCCAAGACTCACTCTTATCTATTGTACAAATGCCCAAGGGTGTTCCAGTTGCGACCTTTGCTATTGGTGAGGCTGGCGCTGCCAATGCCGCACTATTTGCTATCGCGATGATCGCAAATACAGATGCGGCCCTAGCAGAAAAATTAGCCACTTTTCGCGCAAAACAGCGTGATCAGGTGTTGGCTAAAGTATTACCACCCGCATAACATTAGATCAGCGTTTGTTTTAAAACGTCACTGATTCACCGCACAATTAGCAGAGTCAAAACAATACGATGTCATTAGACGTAACATTTCCCTTAAAACCGGGTGCCGTACTTGGCATGTTGGGTGGTGGTCAATTAGGCCGCATGTTTGCCCTAGCTGCAGCTGAAATGGGTTATCAAGTTTGGGTTTACGATCCGAATGAAGTAAGTCCTGCAGGTGAAGTGGCTTATCGCCATATTCAAGCCGCCTATGATGATAAAACTGCTTTAGCCGAATTTGGTCAGGCCTGCGCCGTAGTGACCACTGAATTCGAAAATATTCCAGCCGATACGTTGCGTTACCTACAAAGCTATTGCCAAGTCTGTCCGAATCCAAATGCCGTGCACATTGCGCAGAATCGGATTCGAGAGAAAACCTTTGTTAACGACCTCGGTATCCCGACCTCTGCATTTAGAGCGATTAATAGTTTGCAAGATATAGCTGCTGCGACTGATCTCAATTTCCCCTGTATCTTAAAAACGGCAGAGTTTGGTTATGATGGTAAAGGTCAGGCGGTAGTCGAGGATCTTACGGCAGCGTCAAATGCGTTTACTGAAATGGGCGAAGTCGCCTGCATTCTAGAAGAAAAGATCCAACTCGAGAGTGAAATATCAGTCGTGTTGGGGCGTAATCAACAGGGTGAGATTAGCTTCTTCCCAGTTGCTCGCAACGTCCATAAAGACGGTATTTTACACATCAGTAGTGTGCCAGCTGAGGTGAGTGATGAGTTGCAAACCTATGCCTGTGAATTGGCGCAGCGGATTGCTGAAAATCTCGACTATGTTGGCATTATGGCGGTGGAGTATTTCATCGACCAAGAACAGCGTTTGTTGGTGAATGAAATTGCACCACGAGTACATAATAGCGGCCACTACTCACAAGATGCTTGTTCTATCTCTCAATTTGAACAGCAGGTGAGAGTGCTCTGTGGCTGGGTACCAGCAGATACGCGTTATCACACACCAGTGGCCATGGTGAATATTCTTGGTGATGCTTGGCATCAAGGTGAGTTACCGGCTGAGTCGCTATATAATAACGTTAATATTAAGGTTCACATCTACGGTAAAACTGGTGCTAAGCCAGGTCGTAAAATGGGTCACTTTAATGTCTTGGCCGAATCGGTAGCCGATGCGATTAAGTTAGGTGAAACAGCCTATCAGCAAATGATGAATCCTCCGGCTTGATGAGCCAGTCCATCCCAGAATTTTTCCCTGCTTTCCGCATTCATGCTGCCGATGGTTTCCAAGGTGCTGCGGTAGAGCAGATTTCCCTAGACCAGCTAGGCCTCGGTGAAGTGGTGCTTGAGGTGGAATATTCTAGTGTTAATTTTAAAGATGCCTTGGCCGGTAGTGGCAAGGGTAAGATCTTGCGTTTGCCTGAGTTAAATGGCGGTATCGATTTGGCTGGCACAGTGGTCGCTTCTGAACATGCTGATTTCACACCAGGACAGAAAGTATTAGCCAACGGTAGCGGCTTAAGTGAAGTGCATGATGGTGGTTACAGTCACTATGCACGCATACCTGCTGAATGGCTGGTACCGATGCCAGCAGGTTTGGATACGCGCAGCGCGATGATCTTAGGCACCGCCGGATTTACTGCAGCCTTAGCGGTACAGCGACTACTGGATAACCATCAGCAGGT
Source organism: uncultured Gammaproteobacteria bacterium (assembly GCA_905479295.1). Classification (GTDB taxonomy): domain Bacteria; phylum Pseudomonadota; class Gammaproteobacteria; order UBA4575; family UBA4575; genus UBA4575. The sequence goes on from CAJQLY010000002.1 coordinate 45,015, forward strand.
AGAGCAGGGCCCTATTGTGATCACTGGTGCTAGTGGTGGTGTTGGTAGTTTTGCAGTGCAGCTATTAACGCAACTCGGCTTTGATGTGATCGCCATGACGAGGAAGCAAGAACATCATGCCTACTTGCGTTCCTTAGGCGCGCAGGATGTACGACATAGCGACGAGTTGAAGAGTGATGCTAGCCCAATGTTAAAAGGGCAGTGGGGTGGGGCAATTGATAATTTAGGCGGCGATGTGCTTGCTAGCTTGAGTAAGTCAGTAAAGCCATGGGGCAATATTGTCAGCGTTGGTATGGCCGCTGGTGTCGAATTGAATACTAGTACGATGCCTTTCATCTTACGTGGTGTATCTATTTTAGGGGTGACTTCTGCTGCCTGTCCGCAAGCCCTACGAAAAAGTATTTGGCAACGCTTAGGCAGTGATTGGTTACCGCAAAAGATAGAGGCAGTCTGTGCTGCCGAGATCAGTTTGCAGGAGCTACCACAAGCGTTTGATGCCCTGCTGCAGGGCCAAGTGCAGGGTCGCCAGCTAGTTCGCGTTAAGTCTTAAGTGGCAAAGAATACATAAGATAAAAAGACTGCCGCCGAGATACCGGCCGCATCTGCCAATAAAGCGCAGGCAATTGCGTAACGAATTCTTGTAATCCCCACTGCACCACAGTAGACCGCTAGTACATAAAAGGTAGTCTCAGTAGAGCCTTGCATGACGGCAGCTACTTTCGCTGGAAAAGACTCCACTCCCTCTGTCTGCATCACATCTAACATGGCGGCACGTGCACCACTTCCACTAAATGGTTTCATTAGAGCGGTCGGAAGTGCATCAACAAATGCGGTGTCGATATGCAGTAAGCCAAAGCCATAACTCAATCCAGAAATAAGCCCAGCGAGTAAACCACTGACACGTAGCATGGCAATAGCCAATAACATGGCGATTAAATAAGGGATTAATTCAATTGCTGTTTGAAAGCCCTGTTTGGCACCGCTGACAAAGGCTGCATAGACATCGATCTTTTGGCGTAAGCCTGCGATTAGAAATAACGCAATAACCGCAAATAAGGTGAAGTTAGCAAATAACTGTGCCTGTTGACTCATCTGATCAGCAGGCAGGTTCATAAAGTAGATAGCAAGGGCAATTGGAATCGCACTGAGCCCACCAAGATATAAAAGTACCGTGCGGTTGAATAGATCTAATTTCTGCACATAGGCAACACTGAATAGCCCCACCAGAGTTGAGGTGAAAGTGGCGAGCAAGATAGGGATAAAGACTTCAGTTGGGTAGAGTGCACCCTGTTGTGCACGAAATAAAAAAACACTGATGGGTAAGACAGTCACTGAGGATGTGTTGAGTACGAGAAAAAGAATCTGTGCATTGGATAGAGTATCCGGCGCTGTGTTATTTTTCTGTAACTGTTGCATTGCCTTAATGCCTAATGGGGTTGCAGCATTATCTAGCCCTAGGGCATTGGCCCCTAGGTTCATGGTGATTGCCCCCATGGCTGGATCACGTTTTGAGAGCTCAGGCATGAGCTTTCGAAATAAAGGATCTAAGGCAATAGCAACGCGCTCAATCAATCCAGCTTGTTCGGCAATTTTAAAGAACCCCAACCAAACTGCCATTAGACCAATAAGGCCAATCGCAATCTCGACACTTAAACCCGCAGTGTTAAATAAGGCACGGATGGCCTGATCAAAGATGAGTGTGTTGCCAAAGAATAGTAGTTGAATTAGGCAGGCCAGAAATGAAATTAGGATACAGCCAGCCCAAAATAAATTCAGCATATGCTATCGGCCAATCGCCAGGTAGAAAGGCAGCCACATGACAATCATGAATGCGACGGCCGCTAATTCTGTCCAGAGAATGATGCGAAAGCGTTTACTCTCTTCACCACTGCTATCGCTGGCACGTATCTTCGACATCAAGGCATCGAATAAAATGACCATAATGAATAGTGGTGCGGCAGCTGGTGCGACCAGGGTTTGAACCATCTCCCAACCAGAGTAGGCAATGTAAGATCCTGGTTCAGGACGGATTAACACATTAAAGATGCCAAGAGCGATTAGGCCCCCGCGGAGTAAGCCTAATGACTTTAGATAGTTCATAGAAGGTAACGTGGAAAATAAAAGCCTAGTGTATCAAAAATTTCGCTAGGTAGGTGTTGCATAAAGTGTTGTTAGTTTGACCCTTGTAAAGGTGGATATGAAGGGGTTTTGGTATGTATAAATACAACAGGGCTATACTGAATTATCCTGTCTGCTAGGATGAATAAAATATTTAGTTACAAGGAATCTAGAAATGAAGAAATTGATAGTTAGTTTATGTATTTTGTTTATGCCGTTCTCTACGTTGTTCGCTGATGGCCACGTCTCTACAGCACCGAAAGATGCTCAGGTTTATTTCATTCAGCCGGTTGATGGTCAGGCTATATCTTCACCATTTAGTGTGCGTTTTGGTCTTAAGGGTATGGGTGTTGCACCTGCTGGCGTTAAAAAACAGAATACAGGACACCATCATCTATTGATCGATTTAGAGCAGCTGCCAGACCTGTCAAAACCACTGCCTGCAAGTGACTATGTGAAACATTTTGGTGGTGGACAGACGGAAGTAATTTTAGACCTGCCTAAAGGTGAGCATCGGTTACAACTTTTACTAGGTGATCATCATCATGTGCCACATCAGCCACCAGTTATGTCTGAAATGATCACGATTATGGTCGAGTAGCCAATCAAGTAGTGCTAAATATAACGGTGTATGAGCGCTTTTTTTATGCTGTAGGTTTTTCGATTTTTACTAGTTGAATAACCTGATGAGACTGATCAGCACAAGGCTGCTTGCATTGCTGAGGAGGGCGACTAAAAGACTTCGGCTCCAGCCAGATGAAGAGAAAAGATTGATCAGGTAGCCGCTTAATGCAATGGCGATTAAGTAATTGACTGCCGGGATAGCAACATAAAAGGCGGCTAACTGGGAAACGAATATAGTCCCTAATAAGCGTGGCAATTCAATGTTGATTAGTGAATTATTTATTGATAGATACTTATTGGTCAAGCTAATAGCAAGCCATAGAAAAAAGCTGTTAGAAATTAGATTTATTGCAAATTCGTTTAAACTGATCAGAGACATGTTGGTTGAGCCTTGTATAGGGTTGGATGTGATGGCGCAAATTAATAGCTTTCGCTTAATGTATATTTAAATAACTATTTTATGTCATAACACATGGCTTTGTTCGGTCTCAAACTAAGGCCTGTTATAGCTTTTGTTTATGACTATCCAGAATGGGATCATCAGACTGTCTCTGATGGTATTTTTTTTGGAGACTTAGGCCGGTAGAATATCTGTGATTATTATTTTTCGATAATTCTTATGACTATCGAAAATTGTGCAATAAAGCGTAAGCGAATGGGTATTCGTGGAGTCGCTGAATTAAGGAGTAATGATGAAAGTAATTATTTTGGCAATGGCCACTATAGTAAGTTTGAGCACTAGCCTAGTACAGGCAGCGGATATTGATGCGGGTAAAGCGAAAGCAGCGAGCTGTGCTGGCTGTCATGGTGGTGCCGGTATTAGCCCAGCGCCAGTTTATCCAAACCTGGCAGGCCAAAAAGAGATGTACCTGTATCAGCAGTTAGCAGCATTCAAAAGTGGCACACGTGACAATGCCATGATGGCATCAATGGTTGCCGGCTTGAGTGATGATGATATGAAAAATATTGCGGCTTATTACGCTAGCCTTTCTTGTCAGTAAGAGAGGATTAGATCAGCCTGACTCAGGCTGATCTGTAGTCGGTACAAAATTAAAGCCCGAACAGCATTAAGTCGTGACTTAATCTACTGTTTGGGCTTTTTTTATAGGCCGACGTGTTCCAATCCCAGAGCAATAACCAAAACTACTAATCCAATCAATAGGTTAAGCCCGACTAGCTGGCGAATCTGACCTAGGCTCTTAGCCCCTGCTGCAAAATCTTTTGCTTTTACTGCGCGCTGTAACTTTTGATAAGGCGCAAAAAAGACATGTAGATAGATCAGGATCATGACGATGCCAAGAGCCTGCATCAGATGTACATGTCCACCGACCGAGGCAAAGCCGTTAAAGAATGAAAAGATCATCCAGTAACCCGTTAATGGTAATAAAATGACTGCCAGCCAGACCCATAGGAAAAAGCGTCCCAAGGTTTGAGACCACAGGGTTAAACGCTCGGGTGGCGCTAGCACGCTCGCTGCGACAGGGCGTAGTGCCACATAGGCAAAGAACATACCGCCAACCCAGATGACAGCACTGATGCCGTGTAGGCTAATGGCTAAGGGGTACATAAGGCTATCTAGAGTCATAGTGCGTGCTCGTAGTGAAAATGTGGCCCTAGTATAGAGCAGCAAGGCAATTTGCAATACTGACTTCATCTCTATGCAAAGCGCTATGAGCTAGGATAAAGTTGCGGTATAGAATCATAGATAAGGAAACACCATGGAAAACTGGATTGCACCCTCGATTTTGGCGGCAGATTTCGCACGTTTAGGTGAAGAGGTCGACAATGTATTAGCGGCCGGTGCGGATATCGTACATTTTGATGTCATGGATAATCACTATGTGCCTAATCTGACGATTGGCCCCTTGGTTTGTGAAGCCTTACGAAAATACGGTATTACAGCGCCGATTGATGTGCATTTGATGGTCTCACCAGTTGATCGTTTGATCGCTGATTTTGCGGCTGCTGGCGCCAGTTATATTACCTTTCACCCAGAGGCGAGTGAGCATATTGATCGCAGTCTAGAGCTAGTTCGCGGTAGTGGCTGTAAGAGTGGTCTGGTGTTTAACCCGGCAACGCCACTGCATTATCTCGACTATGTGATGGATAAGGTCAATATGATTTTATTGATGTCGGTTAACCCTGGGTTTGGTGGTCAATCATTTATCCCTTCGACACTAGATAAGGTGGCGCAGGTGCGCGAGCGTATTGTGGCCTCAGGCCGAGATATTCGGCTAGAAGTCGATGGTGGAATCAAGATTGATAATATCGCCGCGGTTAAGGCAGCTGGTGCCGATACCTTTGTTGCTGGCTCTGCTATTTTTAATAGTGATGATTATGCAATGGCGATCGCAGCAATGCGCCAAGAGCTGGCAGCGGCCAGTCGTTAATCAGCGACTAGTGCGTTTAGGATAAGGATCTCTCTTTTGCCAAGTTATCTAAAAAAGCCAGAATGGCTTTGTTTCGATCTGGATGGCACGTTAGTCGATAGTGCGCCTGATATTGCGGTGGCGATGAATTATGCCTTACAGGAAATGGGCTTAGCATCAGCAACATTGGCAGAGGTCCGTAACTTTATAGGTGATGGGGCTTATGTCTTGTTGCAGCGTGGTTTATCTCATGCTGGGGTCGAGCAGCCGAGTGAGGCTGATATGTTACAGGCTAGACGTTACTTTGATCTGGCCTATGGTGAGGGTATTGCAGAACATAGTATTTGTTACCCCGATTGTGAAACAGTACTGGCCTCATTTTCGGCGCAGGCGATACCGCTGGCCTTGGTCACTAATAAGCCACGCCAGTTTGTGCCGCCCTTACTGCAGCGGTTGGGTTTGTCTGATTATTTCTCAGTGCTGCTTTGTGGTGATGACCTAGCGCAAAAGAAGCCTCACCCTGCACCGATTCAATCGGCGGTGGCGCAAATGCAGAAGGAAGTCACTAGCGGCTATATGGTGGGGGACTCGGTTACCGATATGGAAGCAGCATGGCGTGCCGGTGCGGGTGCAATTTATATGTCCTATGGCTATAATCGCGGCGTCTCAGTCGAACAATTTAATCCCATACGATTAAATCGGCTGGCGCAATTATTGAATTTATTTGAACGAGAGTAATGGATGTTTCATCTTCCTATAAAAGATTGGCAGTTTGATCAGCGTTGGCGTGCGTAGCGTGTCTAGAACGCTGCTAGCGAGTGTCTGTCTTTTTTTAATTTGAATTTGAGTATCCATGAAGCCATCAACTTTTTCTGAATTTTCCAAACAGGGTTTTAGCCACATCCCCGTCGTGCGCGAGGTCGGTGCCGATCTCGATACCCCATTGAGTGCCTATCTCAAACTGGCCAACACGCCCTATAGTTTTCTATTTGAATCAGTCCATGGTGGTGAGCGCTGGGGCCGTTATTCTATTATCGGTTTGCAGTGTGATGAAGTTATATCGGTGCGTGGTGCAGAGATCACTAGGACACAACAAGGGCAGGTTGTTGAGCAGTTAGCACACGCTGACCCATTGAGCTGGATAGAAGATTATCGTCAGCAGTTTAAGGTGCCTGAGATTGATGGGTTACCACGTTTTATTGGTGGCTTGGTTGGTTACTTCGGCTATGAAACCATTCGGTACATAGAGCCTAGACTGGCTAAAGAACAAAAGCCTGATGCATTGAATGCACCTGATATTTGTTTAATGACCAGTGGTGAGTTACTGGTTTTTGATAGTCTTAAGTCTTCAGTGTTTATTGTCTTATTAGTCTCAACAGAAGATCAAAATAACTTAGCCAAAGCACAGCTGCGGATTGATCAGCTAGCGGCTGCAATGCAGCAAAAAGTGTCTTTACCAGTATTAGACCTCAGTGATCAGCCAGCCAATGATCTTGATTTTGTTTCTGGCTTTAGCCAGCAGGGTTTTAAGACGGCAGTCGAACGTGCGCGAGATTATATTGCACAGGGTGATGCTATGCAGGTGGTGCTATCGCAGCGCCTCAGTGCACCCTTTAATGGTGAGCCTTTAGATGTGTATCGTCATCTGCGCCGATTGAACCCATCACCACATATGTATTACTTAGACATGGGTGATTTTCAGATTGTTGGGTCATCGCCAGAAATCTTAGTGCGGCAAGAAGAACAGCAGGTGACTCTACGTCCGATCGCAGGCACGCGGCCACGTGGTGCTACTGAGGCGGAAGACTTGGCGTTAGAACAAGAATTACTCAGCGACCCAAAAGAATTGGCAGAACATTTAATGCTGATCGATCTGGGCCGTAATGATGTTGGGCGTATTGCTAAGACAGGCACGGTTGAGCTGACTGATAAAATGATCATCGAGCGTTATTCACACGTGATGCATATCGTCTCAAACGTCACTGGTGAATTACTCGATGACTACTCCAGCATGGATGTGTTGCGAGCTACTTTCCCGGCAGGCACGGTTTCTGGTGCACCTAAAATTAGGGCGATGGAAATCATTGATGAGTTAGAGCCAATCAAGCGTGGTGTTTACTCCGGTGCAATTGGTTATCTCTCATGGTACGGCGACATGGATACCGCTATTGCGATTCGCACAGCGGTGATACAAGATCAAACGATCCATGTGCAGGCCGGTGCCGGTATTGTGTATGACTCAGTTGCAGAGAACGAATGGCAAGAAACGATGAATAAGGCGAAGGCCGTATTACGTGCCGCCGCGCTGGCCGATAAACCAGCCAAGCAATAGCAGGAAAGTAAAACTATGCTTTTGATGATCGATAACTATGATTCCTTTACCTATAATCTGGTGCAGTATTTTGCTGAGCTAGGCGAGCAGGTGAAGGTTGTGCGTAACGATGCCATTGGTCTGCAAGAGATCACTCAAATGAAACCGGATCATATTGTTTTATCACCCGGGCCTTGTACCCCAAATGAAGCGGGTATTTCGCTGCAGGTGGTTGAAGAATTTGCCGGTAAGATTCCATTACTGGGTGTCTGTCTTGGTCATCAAACGATAGGCCAGGCTTATGGTGGCAAGATTGTGCGTGCTAGTGACATCATGCATGGCAAGACTTCGCCAGTGCATCACCATGATCAACATATGTTTAAAGATTGTACTCAGCCATTCACTGCAACTCGTTACCACTCTTTAGTTATTGAGAAGGCAAGCCTGCCCGAGTGTTTGCAGGTCACTGCATGGACTGAAACAGAAGATGGCCAGATTGATGAAATTATGGGTGTGCGACACAAAGAGTTGGCAGTGGAAGGGGTGCAGTTCCATCCAGAATCGATCCTCACAGACTTTGGTCATCACGTACTAAAAAACTTTGTCGAACAAAATTAATATGAGTGTTATTCAACAACATCTAGGCCAGCTAATTATCGGACAAGACTTAACCTCGGTCGAGATGGAAGCAGCGATGGATAGCATCATGCAAGGTGAGGCGACACCGGCTCAAATCGCTGGTTTTATTGTTGCCTTACGGATGAAAGGTGAGACGGTCGATGAATTGGCTGCAGCGGCACGCGTCATGCGTAAGTTGTCGAGTAAGGTCGATTTAGGTCAGCAGGATTTAGTCGATACCTGTGGTACCGGTGGTGATGGTCAAAAAACATTTAACATCTCAACTGCGTCGGCCATAGTCGCTGCCTCGGCTGGGGTTAAGATTGCCAAGCATGGCAATCGATCAGTCTCAAGTAAGACTGGTAGTGCCGACGTACTGGAAACCTTGGGTGTGCGTTTGGATGTTACCCCAGAAGTCATCGCTAACTGTGTGCGACAGGTCGGTATCGGTTTTATGTTTGCACCGATGCATCATAGTTGTATGAAGCATGCGATTGGGCCACGTAAAGAATTAGCCGTGCGTACCTTATTTAATCTGCTTGGGCCTTTAACTAATCCAGCAGGTGCAAAAAGACAAGTGATGGGCGTTTTTGATGATGTCTGGCTCGAGCCCTTAGCCAAGGTATTAGATAGTTTAGGTGGCGAGCATTGCCTGGTGGTGCATGCCGATGATGGCCTGGATGAGATTAGTATCTCAGCAGCAACACAAGTCTGTGAGCTAAATAATGGTCAGATCACGCGGTTCCAAATCCAACCAGAAGATTTTGGTTTGCAGCGCGCTGATGCCAGTGCAATTAGAGTAGAAAATGCGGCGCAAAGTGCGCAGATGATTCGCGCGATTTTTGCCGGTGAGCAGGGGCCAGCAGCCGATATTGTTAGCCTCAATGCAGGTGCGGCAATCTACATCGCGAAACAAGCACCTTCCTTATCGGCGGGCGTTGAAATAGCTGCAAGCCAGCTTCAGTCCGGGGCTGTCGCTAAAACCTTAGCCGCACTTATTGAATTTACGACAACCGCAGCATAAACCAAGTCAGAGAAATTATGAGCAACGAAGTACCTGAAATTTTAGAGAAAATCCTTACTCACAAACGAGCCGAGGTAGAAGACAAAAAAAGTCGTGTCGCTGAATCGATGATGCAAGAGTGGGCGCAGGATAACCGTGGTGACCAGCGACCATTTGAGCAAATGCTACGTGCGGCGATCAGTGCCGATAAGCCTGGTGTGATTGCTGAGATCAAACGGGCCTCACCTAGCCAAGGTATTTTACGCGAAAATTTTGACCCAATGTCGATTGCTAGTAGCTATCAATTTGGTGGTGCAACCTGTTTGTCAGTGTTGACTGATAGCGAGTTCTTTAAGGGTGGTGGTCCAGCACTGGAGTTTGCGCGTAAGTCATGTGGTCTACCGGTACTGCGTAAAGATTTTATTATCGATCCATATCAAATCTATGAGACTAAGGCACTGACTGCAGATTGTGTTTTATTGATTGTATCAGCGCTAACAGATGAAGCCTTAGCCTCTTTGTATGAGCTGGCAAAATCATTAAACTTGGATGTCTTAATTGAGGTGCATAACGAGCAAGAGATGCAGCGTGCTTTAGCCTTGAAGCCAACCTTGATCGGAGTGAATAATCGTAATCTACATACCTTTGAAGTCGATCTAGATACGACTCTACGTTTGCGTGACATGGTGCCAGCTGAAGTTGCCTTAGTGACAGAAAGTGGTATTCACTCACTAGAGGATATCGCTAAGATGCGTGAGAACGATATTCATCTGTTCTTGGTTGGTGAAGCCTTTATGCGTGCTGAAGATCCAGGTCAGAAATTAAAGGAATTGTTTTTCCCTAAGCGTAGTTACTAAAGTGCTTGGGCGATAAAGGCATAGGTTAAAGGTTTAGGAAAGAATGGATAAAGACTCGAAGATCAGTCTGTATGGGTTTAATAACCTGACCAAAACGCTGAGTTTCAATTTTTACGATATTTGTTACGCCAAAAATGAACGTCAGCGCACAGAGTATCTGGCCTATATTGATGAGACCTATAATAGTCAGAGACTAACCGAGGTATTGCGGGAAGTAGCTAAGATTATTGGCGCTAACATTCTCAACATTGCGACTCAGGACTATGAGCCGAGTGGTTCTAGTGTGACCATGTTGATCTCGGAAGAAGATGCTTATGATGTTGACGATCCCAACTGCCCTAGCGTGGTTGCACATTTAGATAAGAGTCATTTAACAGCACACACTTATCCCGAGTCACATCCGGATGGTGGTATCAGTACCTTTCGTGCCGATCTGGATATTTCCACCTGTGGTCGCATCTCGCCGTTAAAGGCGCTCAACTTTTTAATCGATAGCTTTGATGAAGACATCGTCATTATGGATTATCGCATCCGTGGTTTTACCCGTGATGTGGAAGGTAAGAAGTTTTATAAAGACCACTCTATTTCATCGATTCAAGATTATTTATCAGAGCGTACACTGGCCCAGTATCAATTAATTGACGTCAATGTGTATCCGGAAAACTTCTTCCATACGAAAATGATGTTGAAGGATTTTTCCTTTGATAATTATCTCTTCGGCCAGGGATCGGGGGATATGAGTGCTGCTGAGATTGAGAAGGTCGAGAAGCGTCTAAAAAAAGAAATGACAGAGATTTTTTATGGCATGAATATGCCGGACTAAATCCAATAGGCACCACTAGTCATACTTTTTGAGACCAGTGTCATGATTTTTTTGATTGGTTTAGGTAATTCCTGCGCACCGAGCTTTCTAGCCTCTTCGCCATGATGACGTTCGTCTTCACGCATTCGTTCTAAGATTGCCCGGCTACGATTGTCTTCCACTGGTAATTGGCCTAGATGATCATCCAGATGACGTTCGACCTGCGCCTCAGTTTCTGCAACAAATCCCAAACTCCAGCGATCACCAACCCAGCCTGCGCTGGCACCTAACAAGTAGGAAGAGGCATACCAAAAAGGGCTTAGGAGACTACGTGGGGACTTCAACTCAGCCAGACGGGTTTCACACCAAGCAAGATGATTGAGCTCTTCCTGTGCCGAGGTCTCCATCTGTTGTAACGTCTCTTGATTTTGAGCAGTCAGTGCTTGGCCGTGATAAAGCCCTTGGGCAGCAATTTCACCAGCATGGTTTACACGCATCAGCCTAGCCGACTCAACACTTTCTTGCAGACTCAAATCATCTTCAATCATGTCCTGTGCTGGGTAGGGCGCTGAAATTGTTCTACGCTGTAAGGTGACCACACGTAAGCCACGATCAAATTCTCGAATCAGACGGTCGGCGAGACTGAAGTGACGTAATCGTTTATTGGGTGTATTGCTCATAGCCAAATGTTAACTCAATTGTCGCGCTAATAATTCAATCGGATGCATGATCTCTACCTGTTGGTCCTGTGCACTCAAGGCCATACGTAACTGGCTGCTGCAGCCAACGTTCGCCGACAACACTAGGTCGGCCTCTGCCGCTGCGATGGTTTGGGCCTTACGTTGGGCTAATGCCTGGTTGCTAGTCTCTGGCGTTAATAATTGCACGCCGCCAGCACCACAGCAGTGCAGATTATCATTGAATTCATGTAAATCGAGCTGCGGTATCTTCGCCAATAACTGGTACATAGCCGCTACTGCAGCTGGGTTGGCATGCAGACTGCAAGGGATGTGCAGTAATACTTTTTTGTTTAGAGCACGCGGTTTTAGCGTTTTAAATTCGTCTTGTGCCAGTAACCATTGCTGAATATCCCAATGCTTTAGTCCAGCTCTATCCAGCTGATCTAATTGATTGCCACAGCCACTGGCGATACTGACAACATCACGGCACGGCAGCGTGGCCCAGTGTTGGCGTAGTTGCTGTTGTTGCTGTTTGGCATAGTCAGGTAAGCCGGCATGCCGTGCTAGGGCGCTACAGCAATCGCTAGCGACGCTTAGGCGAGGTTTATACCCGATGGCGCGGATAAGTAGCTGCGCGCTGTCTAAGGTGCGCTGATCCATTATGCGGCCACTGCAGCCCTGGAATAAGAGTACTGATCGGTCTGAAGGGGGGACTGAGGTCTTGATAGGCGCTATTTTTTTTGCTTTAGGGATACTGGCAGCGAGCCTAGCGAGCTGACTAAAGGCGGAATAACCTGAGCGATTTAGTCGTCGCGCCAAGGGTAAGCTAGTCTTGATTAGAGTTTGGCCAATACGGTTACTGAGGCCATGAATTAGCAGGGTCTGTAGCAGCCGTGGAATAGCAGGCAGGTGCTTGCGATAGGCGCTACGGCCAGCATCGATAATGCTCTCGAAATCGACCTTGGCTGGGCAAACCTGCTGACATTTTAGACAGGTGGTGCAGCTCTGTAGGTGTGTGTTTAGGGCGGGGCTAGGATCCAGTTGATCTTCTAAGAAGGCCTTGACCAGTGAAATACGCCCACGCGGTGATTCACCTTCATGTTGGCTGACGGCATAGGTTGGGCAGTGAGGCAGGCAGAGGCCGCACATTACACAGTGCTCGGTGTTTCTTATACTGTCAGTAGGATGCGACATTGATGGGCTACAGCGGCTTACATTTCGTTTAAGGTTAACTATTCATTAGAGTTTAGGATTTATTGCCATGAGTTACTACAAACGCCATATGTTTATTTGTACAAACCAACGTGAAGACAAGATTTGCTGTCAGGATCACGACGCCGCCGAAAAGCGTAATGCGGTGAAAAAGATAGCTAAAGAGCTAGGTCTTAGTGGACAAGGCAAGATTCGCATCAATACTGCGGGCTGTTTGGACCGTTGTTCTGAGGGGCCAGTGGCGGTGGTCTATCCGGATGAGACCTGGTATCGCTATGAAAGCGTGGCTGATCTCGAGGAAATTGTACATCAACACCTTGATCAGGGTCAGCCGGTCGAGCGCCTGAAGATCTGATGGTCCTATAGTTTTTCAGGATGATTACTATTAATTGATTGATAAGGCTTGACAATTCTTGACCTATATTAGAAAATATAAATATTCAAATATTCTTGAATATTGTTTTACTCCTCTTGTGGTATCCATTACGCGGTGGTCTTAATTAGGCCACCGCGTTTTTTTTGCCTAAAAAGTAACCGCAAAGCGTTTAATTGGCTTGTTTAGCCTCAACTACTCTAGTAGTATTGCGCGCCTTTACAGAATTCTATTACCCGTATGAAAACACTAAGCACAAAACCTGCTGATGTCATTCGCCAATGGTTTTTGGTCGATGCCACCGATAAAACATTAGGTCGTCTATCGACTGAGATTGCTCGTCGCCTACGCGGTAAGCATAAGCCAGAGTACACACCACACGTGGATACGGGCGATTACATTATTGTAGTTAACGCGGAAAAAATTCATGTTACCGGCAATAAATTGAACGACAAGATGTACTACCACCACACTGGTTACATCGGCAACATGAAGAAGACTAATCTTTCTGATTTATTGGAAGATCACCCAGAACGCGTCATCGAGACAGCGGTTAAGGGTATGTTGCCAAAGAATCCATTAGGTCGTGCTATGTTCTCCAAGCTTAAAGTTTATGCTGGACCAGAACATAAGCATCAATCGCAGCAACCAGAAACTCTGGATATTTAAACAATATGGCTACTACACAATATTACGGTACTGGACGTCGCAAGAGTTCTTCTGCACGCGTCTACCTTAAGCCTGGCAAAGGCCAGATTGTTGTTAACTCACGTGAAGACAACGTGTATTTCGGTCGTGAAACTTCACGCCGTATTATTCGTCAACCGTTAGAAGCAACCGACACATTATCTCAGTTTGATATCAGCGTTAGCGTTAGCGGCGGTGGTTCAAACGGTCAAGCCGGCGCAATTCAGCTCGGTATCGCTCGTGCATTGTTAGTTTACAACGAAGAACTTCGTGGTGAACTGCGTAAGGGTGGTTTCTTAACCCGTGACGCACGTGAAGTTGAGCGTAAGAAAGTTGGCCTACGCAAAGCGCGTAAGAAAGAGCAGTACTCCAAGCGTTAATCTTTATGGTGCTTCGGACCAGCGGTCCGGAGCACTTTTGTATTTCCTCTCGTTATTCCCTAAAAGCAGTCGTTTATTGGCTTATTAGTCGATACGTTTCGCTATCTATTTATCTTACGATTAAGAATTCTTCAGTGTTTCTAATGCGGCAGCAGATGCCTGTTGTAAGAATAAACTATCAACACCGACTGTTAGTAGGCTAAAGCCTTGTTCTTTATACGGTGCAACGGCCTCTGCGCTGACACCAAAAATACCTAATGCCTTGCCGTGATCCATGCAGGCTTCACTAATCTGCTCGATGGCGTCAATAAATTCAGGATTTTCAAAGTCACCGACCTCGCCGAGGCTGGCAGATAGGTCATAAGGCCCAATAAGCACCGCATCAACCCCAGCACAACTGGCCATTGCATCGATATTACCGATTGCATCACGACTTTCGGCCTGAATAACGACAATAGTCTCGTCATTGGCTCGTGCTAGATAGTCTTGAAAATTTAAGCCGTAATCATGTGCTCGACCTAAGCCCACTCCACGTTGTCCTTGTGGTGGGTATTTACTCACACGGACGATGTCCTGCGCTTCGGCTAAGCTTTCTACCTGCGGCACGATAATGCCAGCAGCACCGGCGTCCAAGGTTTTTTTAATGAAGCCTTCATCAAATCCGGGTACGCGGACTAAACAGGGGCAGTCGCCAGCAGCCTGAATCAGGCAAAAGACCTCATTTGGCCCAAGTGCACCATGTTCGGCATCGATAAACAGCCAATCATAGCCAAGCTGCACCGTCATCTCGACCGCCTCAACACTTGCCATCGACATTAAGGTGCCATACAGCACTTCATTGTTGAGTAGTCGTTGTCGTAACGTCATAGTCGTTATCCTTTTAGATGACCTTTAAGCCACTATCGCTACCCAATAACAAAACATCGGCAGGGCGAATGGCAAAGATACCGACAGTCACCACACCCGCCAAAGTAGCGATTTGGGTCTCCATTTCTATCGGTTGAGTGATGCTTAGGTTGTGTACATCGATAATGATGTTACCGTTATCGGTAGTAAACCCTTGACGTAATTCTGGTGCGCCACCGAGCTGCACCATACGGCGTGCTACCGCACTGCGTGCCATCGGCACTACTTCGATGGGTAATGGGAAGCTGCCTAGGCGGTTCACTAATTTAGAGTCATCTGCAATACAAATAAATTTCTTACTGGCGTTAGCAACGATCTTTTCGCGAGTTAGTGCACCACCACCACCTTTGATTAAGGCACGTAGTTCAGTCGCTTCATCTGCACCATCGACATATAAAGGCAGATCACCAGTAGCATTTAGGTCGAGTACTGGGATATTGTGACTACGTAAACGTTCTGCTGATGCTTCAGAGCTTGCCACCGCGCCATCGATTTTGCCGCGAACCTTGGCAAGGGCATCAATAAAATAATTGGCGGTAGATCCTGTACCAACACCGATTACATCGTCGTTTTGTATATAATCGAGTGCTGCTTCGGCAGCTAAACGTTTTTTGTCGTCGGCATTCATTGTTTTTCTCACTAAGACTGACTGATGAAGGATATAAAGATTACCGTGAAGGCTAAAGCATATTGTGACAATTTCAAAGACACAGATGGAAATCAGTAAGACTAAAATAAAACAGCTCGCAGAAATGATTCCGGCGACCAATGTCTACGACGTGGCAGATGTCTCGGCGTTGACCTTTGCCAAGCGTTTGAGTGATCGTTATAGCAACCAAGTATGGTTGAAGCGTGAAGATCAACAGAGTGTTTTTTCATTTAAGTTGCGCGGTGCCTATAACAAAATATCCAATCTTTCTAAGGAGCAATTACAAGCGGGTGTGATTGCAGCTTCTGCGGGTAATCATGCACAAGGTGTTGCCTTAGCTGCACAGCGATTGAAGATTAATGCGCAAATCGTCATGCCAACCACCACACCACAAATTAAGGTCGAGTCAGTACGGGCAATGGGTGCTGAGGTAGTGTTGTATGGTGATAACTATGATGAGGCCTGCGGACATGCCTTAGAACTTGTTGCTACATCGGCACAAACTTTTATTCACCCTTATGATGATATGGCTGTCATGGCCGGGCAAGGCACAGTCGCAAAAGAGATTTTAGAGCAATTTGAATCAGATATAGACGCAGTGTTTATTCCGGTAGGTGGTGGTGGCTTGATTGCTGGCATGTCAGCATGGTTACGTACGCACGCACCGAAGACTAAAATTATTGGTGTTGAGCCGGTAGATGCGCCAACCTTACATGCCGCTATGGCAGCACAAGAGCGCGTTATCTTAGATCAGGTCGGTATCTTTGCCGATGGTGTTGCAGTAAAGCAGATTGGCGAAAATACGTTTGATGTGGCGCGCGAAACTGTGGATGAAGTGATTCTCGTTTCTATCGATGAGATGTGTGCCGCGATACATGATATTTTTGATGACACACGCGTGTTATCTGAGCCTGCTGGTGCGCTGGCTGTTGCTGGTATGAAAAAATATATCAGCAGAGAAAACTGTAAAGATCAAAATCTAGTGGCTGTTAATTCTGGTGCCAATGTTAATTTTGATCGCTTACGGCATGTGGTCGAGCGCTCCGAGGTTGGTGAGGGACGTGAAGGTTTATTTGCGGTAACGATTCCAGAAGAGAAGGGTAGCTTTTTACGATTCTGCTCAATTATTGGAAGATGCAGTATCAGTGAATTCAATTATCGGTACTCAAAGGCTTCTGAGGCGCATATTTTCTTAGGCGTGAAGTTTGAGCATGCACAACCAGAAAAAATGGCGATGATCGAAAGGCTGACGGACAACGGCTATGCGGTTGTAGATATTTCAGATAATGAGATGGCAAAGTTACATTTGAGGCACCTGGTTGGTGGTCACTCGCCTGAGTTGGAAGATGAATTTTTAGTTCGCTTTGAGTTTCCAGAGAGGCCTGGGGCTTTGCTGCAGTTTTTAGAAGGCATGGGTTCGCGATGGAATATCAGTCTCTTTCATTATCGCAATCATGGCTCTGCCTATGGTCGTGTGCTGGTTGGTGCACAGGTGGCAGAACAAGAACGTGATGCATTCCGAGCCTTTTTAGATGATTTGGGCTATAGATATCATCAAGAGTCAGATAACCCCGTCTATCCTCTATTTTTGAGATAGCATAAAAAAAGGGCCCTGTAGGGCCCTTTTTAGGTCTTACCCAGCTTATTTTCGTTTAGCTGGAGCTTTTTTCTTTGCTGCTACCTTTTTCTTAGGAGCTGCTTTTTTCTTCGCTGCTACCTTTTTCTTAGGAGCTGCTTTTTTCTTCGCTGCTACCTTTTTCTTAGGAGCCGCTTTTTTCTTCGCTGCTACCTTTTTCTTAGGAGCTGCTTTTTTCTTTGCTGCTACCTTTTTCTTAGGAGCTGCTTTTTTCTTCGCTGCTACCTTTTTCTTAGGAGCCGCTTTTTTCTTCGCAGTTGCAGTCTTGCGTTTGATGGCCATCAAATATTCCTCCGAACTCGAATGTTAATATAAGAACGAAATTGAGTATAAACAACAAAAGTAAAAAAGCTACTTTATTTTACTTTCAATTTAAATGTTATGAGTAATTATTTTTTTATAATTTTAGAATGAAGATAAAATTTAATGCGGTGTAAGCGTTGAAAAATTTGTTACAAGGAATATTTTTTTGAAAAAATTATTCCATTGTTAATATTAGATTCCATTCATCTTCACTCACCGGCATAACAGATAAGCGATTACCTTTGCGGACTAAAGCCATCTCCTCTAAACCCTTTGTTTCACGCAGTTCTTGTAGGCTAATAACGCGTTTCATCTTGCGCTTATACTTAACATCAACCATAAACCAACGGGGTTTATCTGGGTCGCTTTTGGGATCGTAATGTTTATCTTTTGGATCAAATGCTGTGTGGTCTGGATAACTTTCTTTGTGCACAGTCATCACGCCAACAATACCAATTTCATCGCAATTTGAGTGATAGAGAAATGCTAAATCACCTTTTTTCATTTGATCACGCATCATGTTGCGCGCTTGATAGTTGCGTACACCATCCCAATGCTCAACTTTATCTCGCTTTAAATGATCGATGCTGTATTCGCTGGGCTCTGACTTCATTAACCAATATTGCATAGTGATTCTCGCTGATGACTTACCTGGATCACTAAACAGTTAGCGATAGGTGATGTGTTTGGGATTGGGGATTGATACGGTTTAAGAGTGCGCTCTCCAAAGTACCGTGGTTTTCCGCGTACCTTGAACCAAAGGTTCAAGTGGGACTGTGGTTGACAGTGTTAGGCTCTCCGCAGAACGGATATGCACACTACTATCAAACCGAACAACCCCGAGGTGTGTTAATAGGCTCAAGGGGATTAACGGCTGACTCACAAATACTTCAGAGGCACATCCTTAGTTTACGCCGCGTAGCTTTATAACTCCAACTGTTGGCTAGTACGAATAGCTTCTTCTAGGCGGTCATTTAGACTACGTAATTTGTTAGTTATATGCTCAGACTTGGACTCATTCGTCTCTTTAGTCTCTAGGTAATCATTGGCCATATTCAATGCAGCCATAATCGTGACGCGATCTGAACCAATAGCATTACCACCTTCACGGACTTCTACAATGCGCTGATTGAGCAGGTCGACCGAGGCGCGTAGCGCTGACTCTTGGCCTGTTGCACAGGCGATACGATATTCTTTTTCAAGCACCTTGACGGCGATTGGACTGCTTTTACTACTCATTCACTCTGCTCTAACGATTTTAGTCGATCGAGGATCTTTTCTACTCGAATCCGCGCTTGGTCTTGTTTTTCCAAGAGGTTTTCACGTTCAGTGCTGAATTCAACTTTCTGCTCGCGCAATTGTCGATTTTCGTCTTTTAATTGTGCGCATATCGCTATCAATTCATCGATACGCATCTCTAATCTTTTAAGGTCTTCGTCTTGCACTACGCTGTCCTAAATGGAATATCTTCATGATAGTAGTTTTTGTATTGTCGCCGGTCAATCTTCTTGAGCAGATCAAATTTATTTTATTAGGGCTTAAAAGCAGAAAGCTTTAGGTGTTAAACTCTTTCTATGTATTTACCTAGCTATAATCAAGTTGAAGCCCTCCTAGAAAATGTTGCTTTAGAAAAGCGTGCCTCTGAGTGGCATGGTTTCCTTTGTGGTGCGATAGCAGTGGATATTGCTTATCCGCTAGTAACATCTATTCAAACAATGCTCTCAAATACCGCAGAAGTCGCTATGGGCAACGATTTAAGCGGGCAATTTGATGAGGTTTACAGCACTGTACTCGCACAGCTAACCGACTCTAATCTGCAATTCCAACTATGTTTGCCTGAAGGTGAAGATGTTGGTCTTGGTGAACAGGTGAATGCCTTGGCAGAATGGTGTGCGGGCTTTCTCTATGGCCTCGCCAATGCCGGTATTCAAACAAAAGGTACACTTAGTGCCGATGTGCAAGAAATATTACAAGATGTTGGTGCGATAGCGCAGGTAGATGGCGTAGAACTAGCTAATGAGGAAGAAGAAGTCTCTTTTATCGAGTTGGTCGAGTTTGTGCGTGTGGCTGTTTTGTTACTGGCCGAAGAAGTTCAGCCGATGAAGTCGTCAAGAACAGTACATTAAACCTCGTACAGGCCTGTTGATGGCCTTCTGCTTGATCGAAACGCGTTATTATTCAATACCAGCTAAAAGCCTATTATGTTGATCAATGATGAAAGGCATTTTTCTTCAGGCCGGATGCGAAATCTTAAGTTGAGTATGAGATAGATTAGGTTATGAATAAAGAATTTATAAAGCGTCGTAAAAATCTAATGCGAATGATGGGTGAAGATGCGATCGCGATCTTACCAGCGGCCACTGTGAAAACACGAAACCGCGATGTAGAGCATGATTACCGACAAGATAGTGACTTCCTCTATGTCACTGGCTTTGAAGAGCCAGAAGCGGTTGCGGTACTGATACCTGGTCGTGGTCATGGCCAATACATTCTTTTTTCTCGTGAACGCAATGAAGAAATGGAGACCTGGCATGGACGTCGTGCCGGACAGCAAGGTGCACTAGAGCGCTATGACGCCGATGATGCGTTTCCAATTAGTGACATTGATGAAATTCTCCCCGGTCTGTTAGAACAGCGTCAGCGTGTGTTTTACACCATGGGTATCAGCGATGAGTTTGACCAACGCGTATTGGCTTGGCTCAAGCAGCTGCGTGACAATAGTCGTAGTGGTACGCAGGCACCGCATGAATTGATTTCTCTGGATTACTTCCTACATGAGATGCGTCTGTTTAAATCACCCAAAGAAATCAAATTAATGAAGACTGCGGCCAAGGCCTCGGTCAATGCACACCAGCGTGCGCTTCAAAGCTGTAAGCCAGGCCTGTATGAATATCAGGTCGAGGCTGAATTACTGTATGAATTTAAGCAGGCGGGCTGTGCAACTGCTTACCCATCTATTGTCGGCGGCGGTGCTAATGGCTGTATCTTACATTACACTGAAAACAATGAAGCCTTACAGGATGGTGATCTATTACTGATTGATGCTGGTGCTGAATATCAAGGTTACGCCAGTGATATCACCCGTACCTTTCCAGTTAACGGAACCTTTTCTGATGCACAACGTGCGCTTTATGATTTAGTGCTAGAGGCACAACTGGCGGCTATCGATGCGGTGCAGCCAGGTAATCATTGGGATCAGCCGCATATAGAGGCAGTCAAGGTGTTGACTAAGGGCATGGTCAAACTAGGCATTCTTAAAGGTCGACCTGCACAGCTAATTAAAGAAGGTGCTTACCGAAAGTATTATATGCATCGTACCGGTCATTGGCTGGGTTTGGATGTACATGATGTTGGTGATTATAAGATTGATGATCAATGGCGTATTTTTGAGCCAGGCATGGTGTTAACCGTTGAGCCAGGTATTTACATCCCAGAGGGTAGCCGAGGCGTGCCGAAATGTTATTGGAATACCGGTATTCGGATCGAGGATGATGTTCGCGTGACTAAAGACGGTAACGAAGTGTTAACCCAAGCCTTGGTTAAATCATCAGAAGACATTGAGGCCCTCATGGCCACTAGTGTTGCCTAGCTAGGCGCGCAAATTAGTTCCCATGCCTATGCAAGATGATATTAAACAATATGATGTGGTCATCGTCGGTGGTGGTCTCATCGGCATGGCGCTGGCTACTGCCTTGGCTAAGTCGCCACTATCGATATTACTCTTAGAACAAAATACAGTGGCTGCAGTCGCCGCCAATATTCTTGATTTACGTACCACTGGTCTGTCTCGAAGCTCAGCTGCCATCTTTCAACAGGTCGGCCTATGGGAAAAGATCGAGCCGATAGTGACGGCTATCGAAAAACTCGATATTTCAGAGCAGGGTGGTTACGGCAGCGCACGCATCGATGCGCGTGAATTTGAGATGTCCCCTGTCGGTTACATGGCGCCTAATCTCGACTTAATCAAAATCCTCAGTGAGTACGTGCAAGGGCTGGAGAATGTCAGCATACAGACGCCTGCAAGCTTAGTGGCGCTAGAAAAGAATGCACAGGGCTATTTGCTGCAATGCACTAGTGCTGAGGCCGAGCTGCAGGTACAGGCGAGGCTGCTGGTTGGTGCCGATGGTGCGCGCTCTAAGTTACGCTCTTTATTAGATATCGATGCCAGCCATAAAGATTATGGGCAAACTGCGATTATTAGTAACGTACGGCCAGAAAAGTTACACAATAACTGCGCCTATGAGCGTTTTACCGAGCACGGACCACTAGCAATATTACCGATTCAAGATCAACACTGTGCGTTGATCTGGACGCATGCCAGTGAACAGGCTGCGGCACATATGGCGTTAGATGATGCTGCTTTTTTGGCAGCCTTGCAGCAAGCCTTTGGCCATCGCTTGGGGCGCTTAGAGGCGGTTGGCAAGCGTGTCTCCTATCCATTGTCGATGACCACAGCCAACGAACTGTATAAACCGGCTGCAGTACTCATCGGTAATGCTGCACAGTCGGTGCACCCGGTAGCTGCGCAGGGTTTTAACCTAGGTCTACGGGACGTGCAGAGTTTAGTCGGCCTACTGCAGCAGCAAGATTATCAATTAGATCGGCTGGATCAGTTACTCAAGATCTATGCAGATAGCCGCGTCACCGATCGAGAACATGTGATTAAACTGACCGATGGTTTAACACGGATGTTTGCAGCACAGTTTCCAGCGGCACGTGCATTACGCGGTGTCGGTTTACGCGTGCTCGGAGCACTAGCACCATTACAGCGTGTGTTACTGAATCGAAACAGTGGCATGCGTTACCTCAATCATTGGTTCGATCAGTAGGCATATAATTAGAGCATGGCGCAGGCAATAGAAGATTTTGATGTAGTGATTGTGGGTGGTGGCATCGTTGGCCTCAGTGCCGCTTGTGTACTCGCACCAATAGTTGGGCGCATTGCCTTGGTCAATAAAATACCAGCCCCTGAATGGTCGGCTGAAAGTGATTATAGTTTGCGTGTCAGTGCGATTAATCTGGCCAGCCAAAAATTACTGACAGAGATTGGTATCTGGGATGAGATTCAACAGATGCGTTGCACGCCTTATCACGACATGGTGGTGTGGCAAGGCCTGGCCGATGCGGAAGTGCATTTTTCTGCCAATATGACACGCCATCATTCGCTAGGTACGATTGTTGAGAATACTGTTTTATTGCAGGCGCTGAGCCAACGGGTGCAAACCCTGGCCAATGTAAGCCGGTATGAACCTAGTAGCATGCAGAATTTTTCAGAATTATCCGATAACAGTATCTTGATCGAGTTAGAAGACCAGCAGGGACAAAGTCATCGTTTAACCAGCCGCCTATTGATTGGCGCCGATGGCGTTCACTCTAAGGTGCGCAGTTGTGCTGGCATCTCGGCGGCACGGCAAGACTATCAACAGGCTGGTGTGGTCTGCACCGTGATCGCTGAAAAAGCACATCAAGATACCGCCTGGCAATGTTTTACTGAGCAAGGCCCTTTGGCCTTACTGCCGTTAGCAGGCAAACACTGTTCGATAGTCTGGAGTCTACCGACTGCGCAAGCAGAACAGATGCTGGCCTTATCGGATGAAGAGTTTAACGCTAGGCTGAGTATGGCCAGTGAATATCGCTTAGGAGGCCTACAGATTGCGTCTAAGCGAGTTTCATTCCCACTTGCCGGTAGCCAGGCGAATGAATACGTTGGTCGTAGAGTGGTCCTCTTAGGTGATGCTGCGCACGCCATCCATCCATTAGCAGGTCTGGGTCTTAATCTCGGTTTAGAAGATCTAGTGTGTTTACAACAATTAATCCAGGCGAGTGATCGAGAGTTAGGCAGTGAGCGCGTATTACAGTGTTATCAACGTGCTAGAAAAACTGAAAATAGCTCGATGCAACAAGCCTTAGAAGCGATCGATAAGCTTTTTCGTCAGCCACAACCTTGGTTTCGCAGTCTGCGCTCCTTAGGTTTCTCTGCGAGCAATCGCTGCAAGCCAATAAAAATGGCGTTTATGCGCCGTGCCCTCGGTGTGCCGTTATAAGGCGATGATTACGGCAGATGCGTGCTTACCAGCGACCGCTGGATAGGCTATTATCTGCGCTGATTTATTTTGCCCCTACGATTGGCACCACTACAGTAAGAGAGAATGCGATGAAAGAACTTAAAAAAACCGGTGAATTCACCATCTTTGAAAAAAAATCAGGTCGTTACGCAGTAAAAAATGCAGAGCGTAAGATTGTCAGCGCTGAAGAAAAGCAAAAGATCTTATTAGAAGCAGGTCTGATTAAGCTGAGTGAGCCGAAAGCGGTAGCACCGGCCGAAGAAGCGCCAGCTGAGGAAGCGGCAGCAGAAGACGCTCCTGCGGAAGACGCTCCTGCGGAAGACGCAGCAGCCGAGTAAGTTTACACCCCATCACTAGTATGTCGGTGGAGTCCTAACTGCCCACCAGCATGCTAGTGATGTTTAATCATTTCAATCTAGAAAAAAGGAATTTTTATGGCTAAGGCAAGCGCACGACATATCCTAGTTGCAGACGAACAGGGCTGTAACGATCTAAAAACAAAAATTGCAGAAGGCGCAGATTTTGCGGCGGTAGCACAAGAACATTCAAGCTGCCCATCAGGTGCTCAAGGTGGTGATCTAGGTGAGTTCAGTCCTGGCATGATGGTACGTGAATTTGACGAAGTCGTTTTCAGTGCACCACTCAACGAAGTGCAGGGTCCGGTTAAGACTCAGTTTGGTTACCACTTATTAGAAGTGACCAACCGCAGTGACTAAGTACCAATCATCAGCATCACTATCAGTACTTAGTCGTCGGCTAGGTGCTGACCCCTCAAGCGATGCTCGGCAACTGTCGATGTCGGCGCTTACAAAAAGCTAACGACATCGACAGCTCTGCCAATTTCTTTATAAAAAGCTAGTGAATGTCCTTGATTTAATTTTTTATTAAGTATACAACTACAATAGTTGATTTTAAAAATTAGTAAATTACCCCTCCTTAGGCAGCCTGTCCTTTGATTGCTAGAGGCTGGTAGAGAGTCATTATCAACAATGTCCTGCTTTTGCTATTGGTGATATAAGGCGTTAGGTATATGAGGGGCTTATGAAGTTAGTGATAATTATTTCAGTGCTGTTTTTCACTATTTGGGCAGTATTTAATGCATTTTTGCTTGGTTATATTCCTATTGAGTTTATCCCAGAAAAAATAAATAGTTTTAAATCACCACAATCAATAGCATCTTTAGGTGACTCAGCTTCTATCCTAGACAGTTTTTTTCTTCCTTTGCATTAATCTTGGGACTAATTGCAGTATTAATGCAAGGCCTAGAATTAAAGGCTTCAACTGCTGCGCAAACTGAACAAGCAGTAGCGTTGACAGAGCAAATCAAACAACAGCAAGAGTCAAATCGTGTGGGTGCCTATACAGCTTGTCTGCAGTTTTTATTATCTGGAGCAGATCGAATAGATTTAAAAATAACTCAGTTAGTTGTTGAGGTTGAAACCATTTCGGATTTACAAAAAAAAAGCAGAAAAATGGGATTTAATTAAGAACCTTCGTAATAAAGAACTTAAGTATAGAGATGAAGCGATGGGAATTAATGAAACAATTAAGTCTCAACTTGATGAAGTCTAGAAGAAGTAACATTAGCAATGGTTAGGCTGTATGCAACAAGCCTTAGAATCTCTCGACTATCCAACAGACTTCATTCAATACTTGATCGAACAATTAACTATACCTGTAACACGCATCCGACAGGCTTGTCAGTCTAAGCATCAGTAATCCTATTAACTTTAAAGGTCTTTTTATGCAGGTAATTAATGGGATTGACTATACATTCACAATCTTCGACGCTGAAATATATATCGATATATCAAAAGAAGGAAATTAATACCTTAGGGACTAACCCTCAACCACCAACTGCCCCTCCAAGTAATGCTGCGCAATACTCGAGGTCGGTGCTTTAAAAAAGCTATTGGCATCAGCCTGTTCTGCCAACTTCCCCTGATAGATAAAAATCACTTCATCCGCTAGTCGCTGTGCCTGCGGAATGTCATGCGTGGTCATGATGATCTTGCTGCCGCTGTCACGAAATTGTTTGACTAGGGTTTCAAATTGATAGGCCGCTGGTGGGTCTAGGGCAACGGTTGGTTCGTCTAGCAGCAATACTTTAGGTCGTAGTACCCAAGCACGGGCGAGTGATAGGCGCTGTATTTCGCCGCCGGATAAACTACTGACTTTGCGCTGCTGTAATTCACTGAGACCACAGACATCTAAGGCATGCTCGATGCGTTCTTGTTGTTGTGCTTTCTCTGTGTGACTAAGCGAGAGTACAAATTCTAAGTGAAAGCGTACCGAGCGATCAAAGAAGCTGGGTTTTTGTAAAACTAGTGTGCGCCAGTATTGTTGGCTGTTGGGTATCTGTTGCTGCCAATAGATAGTGCCAGAGGAAGGTTCTATTACACCGTGTAGTAATTTGAGTAATAGGCTTTTACCTGCACCATTATGGCCAAGAATCATGCTGATGCCGGGGGATTGGATTTCGACTGAGAAATCTTCAATCAAGGCCTTGTTGTCGATCGTGTAGTTGACCTTGTCTAGGCATAGCGGCAGGTGTTGGTTTGGCTGCGTCATCTGATTAGTGTTAGCTACGGTTCTTTAGACGATGATCATCACGAATAATAATCATTAGGCTGGTGATGCTGAAGGAGATCAATAATAAGATCAGGCCTAGGGCCATTGCTAGCTCAAGATTACCTTTGCTGGTTTCTAGTGCAATAGTCGTGGTCATCACGCGTGAGACATGGTTGATGTTGCCACCAACGATTAAGACCGCACCGACTTCTGCCGATGCACGACCAAAGCCGGTTAGCACAGAGGTAATAAGGGCGCGTCGGGCATCCCATAGTAACGGTAGGATGACTTGCGATTGGCGTGCGCCTAGTGCCTTGAATTGTTCTAGTTGGCGTTGGTAATGCTCGCCAATGGCCTGCTGCATTAGGCTCGCAATAATCGGTAATATTAGTATCGACTGTGCCAGCACCATTGCGCTAGATGAGAATAAAAGGTTGAGGTCACCGAGTGGCCCTGAGCGAGATAACAGCATGTAGAGGCCAAGGCCTACGACGACGGGTGGTAAGCCCATTAAGGCGGTCAGTACACTAGTGATGGCGCTATGTCCGATAAAACGGTAGCAGGCCAAGATGGCCCCCAGTGGGATCGCAATCAGGCTGGCGATCAATACTGCACTGAGGCTGACACGCAGCGATAGGCTAACGATCTCGAGCAGAGTAGGGTCTAGACTGGCGATCAGATGCCAGGCTTGCGCTAGTATGGAAGTCGATTCCTGCATCTAGTCGACTACGCGTTTAAACGCTGCTGTGCAGTTGACTAGAGCAGGTTTGAACTAGTGAGCTCAAGGTGCTTTCTTTTGCACCGGAAGAGTTAGTTTTATTTGCTGCTGATCACTAAGTGTTAGCTGCACTTCAACGCTATCACCTGACTTCAGCGCACGTTTTGGTGACATCAGCATAAGATGAAAATCACCAGGTTTGAATTCAAGTTGTTCACCAGCGGCAACCGTCAGCTTGGGGTAATGTTGCATCCGATAAACACCATCTTGTTCTATGCTGCGGTGAAATTGGACAACACCAAAATCATCACTCTCAGCACTAACTAAGGTGATATCTGCTGCGGTGTTATTGTCTAACAGCATATAGCCAGCTAAGGCCCTAGCATTAGGTGGTGCCTCACGTATCCAGGCATTTTCAATAAAGAAGCCTTCTGCTTGTTTATCACAGGCAGTTAGCATGACCGCTAATAGGAGTGCACTGAGGGCTAGACGCATAATAGTTATCTGAGTAAGTGATTTTGCACATTATAACACTAGCAATGCAGCATTTTGGATGCTGAATCAGTGCTAAATAGGGGTATTTTTACAGTTTGATGAGGGTTTTCTTAAGCTCTCATCAAGACCCCAGCCGAGCATTGAGTGCTCGACTAGGATGGGCCTGGATGTAGTCGCTAGCTCGGCTTATGGGGTTGGTGCCAGCTGTTTGATTAATTGATCTAAATTATCGATGGCCGGTAGACACTGGGTGCCGATACAGAGATAAGCGCGGACTTGCTCAGAGGCTTCTTTGTTCGCTAGCGCTGGGTGTAAGTCTTGTTCATCTTCAGCAATCGCCAGCGATACTAAGTCAGGGCGGAAGGTGCTCTGTAGGCGCTGTTGCCATACGGCAATGTCTGCCGCTGGGCCACGTAAGACAACGATCTTGCTCGGCTTTTCAATCTCTTCTAGACAATGTAATACGCTGCCATGGGCCATGGGTGAGTTGCTGATTTGTTGGCTGGCATAGCCTAGGGTGCGCTCTGCTGCCTCTATATAACGTGGCTCGGCGAGTAGGTAGCCTAGGCGTAATAGCGTGCTGGCGGCGATGCCATTGCCCGCTGGTGTCGATTCATCACTACTGACTTTCGGTCGCTCAATTAATTTTTCGTGATCGTTAGCAGTGAAATAAAAGCCACCATTGGTCTTGTCTTCAAATTGTTCTAGTAATACCTCTGCGAGTTGAATGGCAAAGTTCAGATAGTCCGAGTTCCACTGTGATTGGATGGTCTCTAATAGGGCATCGAGTAAGTAGGCGTAATCATCTAGGTAGGCATTCAAATGCGCCTTGCCATCTTTATAGGTAGCAAGTAACCGACCATCGACCAGCAGGGTGGTTTGAATGAAATCAATCGCGCGTAAGGCGGATTGATGTAGCTCAGGTTTTTCAAAGACACGGGCAGCGATCACCATGCCGCGGATCATTAAGGCATTCCAGCTGGTCAGAATTTTATCATCACGGCCTGGGGCGATACGCAATTCGCGCTGTTTAAATAACTTTTCTTTCGCTCGCTGCCAGCGTTGACGTGCAACTTCTTCTTCAATGCCTAAAGTCTCTGCAACCTCATTGAAAGGGTTGAACTCATGCAGGTGATAGCTGCCTTCAAAGTTGGGGCCACGTGAGAAGTCAAAGCGCTGTGCAGCAACGGCATATTCATCTTCAGTTAGCAGCTGTTGTAGTTCTTCGGTCTCCCAGACATAGAACTTGCCCTCTTCACCTTCAGAGTCGGCATCGCGAGAAGAGTAGTAACCGCCTGTTTCAGATTGCATATCAGACATTACCCAGTCAGCGGTATCTAAGGCGCTTTGTTTAAAGTCTGCGCGCGCCTCTAGTTGATAGGCCTCTGCACATAAACTGAGTAATGGTCCATTGTCATAAAGCATCTTTTCAAAGTGTGGGATCATCCAATACTCATCTACCGAGTAACGGCAAAAACCACCACCAACATGATCAAATAAGCCACCGGCTGCCATCCGCTCTAGGGTATAGAGTGCTGGATGCAGTAGGTCACGTTCCTCATCCTTACCACGCTCGGAGTGATACCACTCACGCATCAGTCGTTGGAGGTTAGCGGGGTGAGGGAATTTAGGTGCTGGACCAAAACCACCATGACGCTTATCGAACTGCTCTAGTAGTTGTTTAGCAGCATACTCTAACATGCTGCTATCTAAATCTAGTGGTACTTCGGTAGAGCCATAGACGTTGGCTAAGACACCACGCAAGGAATCATTCTGTGTGCTGATTTGCTCATGTTTCTCATCATGTGCCTTTGATACATGGCGTAGTAAATCTTTAAAACCCGGTAAGTTATGACGTGGTTTATCAGGGAAGTAAGTGCCACCAAAAAAGGGCATCTGGTCATTGGGTGTTAGGAACATGGTTAATGGCCAGCCGCCAGTGCGTTGGGTCAGCAGGTATTGTGCGGTCTGATAAATCTTATCGATATCTGGGCGTTCTTCACGGTCGACTTTAATATTAATGAACAACTCATTCATTACATCGGCGGTGGCTGTGTCTTCAAACGATTCATGTGCCATTACATGGCACCAGTGACAGGCCGAATAGCCAATCGAAAGTAAGATGGGTTTGTTTTGTTCGCGTGCTAAACGTAGCGCTTCTTCACCCCAGGGATACCAGTTAACCGGGTTATCGGCGTGTTGCAATAAGTAGGGGCTGGTTTCGTTTTTTAGTTGATTGCTAGACATGGGGTTAAGGCATACTCTGGGTTATAAAATGACTTGAAGGTAGCGCGTATAAGCGGCTGCCTAATGACGAACATCTGTGTTCCCCATGGTACTATCTTAAGCATGCTTGTTCACCCGCAAATTGATCCGATTCTATTCCAGTTAGGCCCAATAGCTGTACGTTGGTATGGCTTGATGTATCTACTTGGTTTTGTCTTATTTCTATTGCTAGGGCAATACCGTGCCAAGCGTAGCAATGGATTTATACAGGCTGATCAAGTGTCTGATCTCCTATTCTATGCGGTGCTTGGAGTTGTGCTTGGTGGCCGCATGGGCTCGGTGCTGTTTTATAACTTCGATTATTTCTTACGAGACCCACTTTATCTCTTAAGGATTTGGGAAGGAGGCATGAGTTTTCATGGTGGCTTGCTTGGTGTCTTACTTGCGGTTTATCTGTATCAGCGTAAACAGGCCTGGGGTTTTTTCCGAACAACGGACTTTATTGCGCCGTTAGTGCCATTGGGTTTGGGTGCTGGCCGGATTGGTAACTTCATTAATGGCGAACTCTGGGGTCGGGTTAGTGATGTGCCGTGGGCGATGGTCTTTCCGCAGGTGGATCAGTTAGCGCGTCATCCTTCACAGTTGTATCAGTGCCTATTAGAAGGCCCGTTACTTTTTGCTATTCTATGGCTAGCCTCTAAGAAAGAGCGCCCAACTGGTGTTATCAGTGGTCTGTTTTTGGTCTTTTATGGCCTATTTAGATTTATTACGGAGTTTGTACGCGAGCCCGACCGGCATATTGGTTTTATCGCGTTTGATTGGATGAGTATGGGGCAGCTACTGTCCTTACCTATGATAGCCTTAGGGTTATTACTGATAGGTTTTGGCTACAGTCGCCAAAGCAGTCGTTAAGCTTATAAAAGAAACCGATTGATGAAACAGTATCACGCATTACTTCAACATATCCTCGATCATGGCGCCTCGCGTGATGACCGCACGGGTACCGGCACGCTATCCGTATTTGGTTATCAAATGCGTTTTGATTTGGCGCAGGGTTTCCCGTTATTAACCACCAAGAAGCTCCATACCAAATCGATTATTTATGAGCTGCTATGGTTTTTGCGTGGTGAGACTAATATTCAATATCTGCAGGATGCCGACGTCACTATTTGGGATGAATGGGCCGATGAACAGGGTGAGTTAGGCCCGGTGTATGGCTCACAATGGCGTGCTTGGCCACGCGCAGATGGTAGTACGATTGATCAGATTAGCCAGCTTATCGAGCAGATTAAAACTAACCCTAGTTCACGTCGCTTAATCGTCAGTGCGTGGAATGTGGCGGATGTAGAGAACATGGCACTACCGCCATGTCATGCGTTTTTCCAATTCTATGTGAGTGATGGCAAGCTCTCATGTCAGCTTTATCAGCGCAGTGCCGATGCCTTTTTGGGTGTACCTTTTAATATCGCGTCGTATGCCTTGTTGTTGATGATGGTTGCGCAGGTTACCGGTTTGGCAGTGGGTGAGTTTGTGCATAGCTTTGGTGATCTGCATCTATATAAAAATCATCTAGAGCAGGCGCGCTTACAACTTGAGCGAAGCCCTAAACCATTGCCAACAATGCGGATTGATCCGACGGTGAAATCGATCTTTGATTTTGAGTTTGAGCATTTTAGCCTAGAGAATTATGAGGCTGATCCACACATCAAGGCAGTGGTGGCGGTATGACTATGATCGCTATGATTGTTGCTGTCGCCAAGGGTGGTGTGATTGGTGCAGATAATGATATCCCGTGGTATTGCCCTGCTGATCTCCAGCATTTTAAACGGACCACGATGGGTGCGCCGGTGGTGATGGGGCGTAAGACCTATGAATCATTGAAGATCCAACCACTGCCAGGGCGTAGAAATATCATTATCAGTCGTAACCCTGAGTATCAAGCCGCTGGCTGTGATGTGTTTAGTTCGATTGAGGCTGCGATAGAGCAGCTGGCTGCTGTCGATAAGATATTTATTATTGGTGGTGCCGAGCTCTACAAGCAAATGCTGCCAAAGGCACAAGAGCTGTATGTGACTCAGGTCGATGTGACTGTTGCCGGTGATCGCTATTTCCCAGAGATTTCTGCACAGGATTGGCAATTACGATCTGAAAGAGATTTTCAGGCGGATGAAAAAAATCCACATGCGATGCGCTTTCAATACTACCAGCGTAGCGTCTAAATCAGTTGGCAGTCATTTAGTCTGATGGCTGTTCAAAGTAGTCTTAACGATAGCTAGGGCAGTCAATCGATGTAATAACAGGTGTGTCGCAATCAATCCGAGCGGCAGTTAGTTTGTTCCCCCACAGGCAACCAGTGTCTATGGCTAACAGGTTATCGCGTGCGACTAAGCCTAAGGTTGACCAATGACCAAACGCGATGCGCTGTTTTTCACTCGCCCGTTTTAGTTCAAACCAGGGTGTTAAACCAGTGGTATTGTTTGCTGGCGCACCTTTGTAAGAAAAATCCAATGCGCCATATTGGTCGCACATTCTCATTCGGGTGAAGGCATTCATACTTAGACGCCAGCGCTCACTGCGTTCTAAGTCTTCTGACCACTGTGTTGGTTTATCACCATAGATATTAGCGATAAATTCAACGTAGTTATCAGAACGTAGTTGGGCCTCCAGTTCATGCGCACAGCGCTTGGCGGTAGCTAGGTCCCATTCTGCTAATAGACCTGCATGCACCATTAACCAATCGAGCTGAGGGTCGTGATGGAGTAACGGTTGTTGTCGCAACCAATGGATCCACTGGTCGGCCTCGGCATCTTTTAATACCGCGTTAAGTGAGCTTTCTGGTTTGCAACTTTTGATGCCAGCATGGCAGGCAATTAAATGAATATCATGATTGCCTAGGACACAGCGGGCACTGTCACCTAGTGAGTGAATAAAACGTAGCGTGCCTAAAGAGTCGGGGCCACGGTTGACCAGGTCGCCGACAAACCAGACTTGATCCTGCTGAGCCTTGAACTCTATTGTTTCAAGTAGTAACTGCAGTGAGGCTAGACAGCCCTGAATATCACCGATGACATAGACGGCCATAAGTTATCAGTCGAGCCTAATGGCCTTAGTGCAGTGCATTAGGCACGGATAGGGTGAAAGGCTTAATTTCAGCATCAAAGGTAGTGCCATCATCGGCCTGCATTTGATAACTGCCATACATACTACCGACCGGTGTTTCTAGCGTCGTACCGCTGGTGTACTGGAAGGTATCACCTGGCTTTATATTTGGCTGTTCACCGACGACACCATCGCCACGCACTTCTTGTGTCTTACCATCGGCATTGGTGATAATCCAATGTCTGGTTAATAGCTGTGCAGGCATCGACCCTTTATTACGAATAGTAATAGTGTAGGTGAAGACGTAACGTTCAGCCTTGGCATCAGACTGTTCTTCGATATGAGCCGTTGTTACATTGACTACAATATTATGTTGTTCACTCATGCTTTATATCTCATTTTAATCTGGGGCTGTATTTGATAACTGCTGTGTAATGCGAATTAACTGTTCAATTGAAATTGATTGTGGCCGCAAGCTAGGGTCAATCTCTAACTTAGTTAATGCGTCGGCGGACAATTGCTCACGCAGATTGTTTGCAATAGTTTTTCTTGGTTGGGCAAAGGCTTGCTGCACTAAGCGCGCAAATAGGCCTTGTATTGTAGCTGGCACCTTAGGTTCAGACAACGGTTCTAAACGAACGAACGCTGAGGTGACTTTAGGGGCTGGAGAAAAGCTCTCTGCAGGTATCTCTAATAGTTTTTGTGTCTGACAACGACTTTGTACCATCACTGCTAGACGGCCATATTGACGCTCACCACAGCTTGCACAGAGTCGATCAACCACTTCCTTTTGCAACATGAAATGCATGTCTTGAACGGCATCGGCCTGTTCTAACACATGAAAGATTAAAGGGGTTGAGATATTGTAGGGCAGGTTGCCAACTAGGCGACGTGGTCTGGCATCTGCATCAACGCTGACACCGGCACAAAAATCAAATTTTAAGGCATCACATTCATGGACGGTTAGCTGTTCTAAATTGCGCGCATGCCAACGTGCAATCAGGTCACGATCAATCTCGATCACTTCTAGCTGTGTAACACGTGCCAGCAATGGCAAGGTTATGGCACCCAGGCCGGGCCCAATCTCAAGGATGCGATCATCATGCTGGGGGCCTATGGCATTGACTAAGCTATGGATGACACTATCGTCTACTAAGAAGTTTTGCCCAAACCGTTTTTTGGCGCGATGCGAAGCCATAATAAATCAGGCCTTAGTTGGTTTTGGTTGGCTGTTTGCTAGCTTTGCTAACAGCATAGCTAGCAATTAATTGATAGTGTTCACTATCTGCTTGTTTAGTTAATACTAAGGTGATGTTGGTATGTTCATTATAGAGTAATAATAAGCGATGTGGGCCTAGCGCTTGATCGCTTTCACTATCACCGATTAAATTGAAATTGATCTGTAAGGTCTGTGCAATCTGTGCTGCTAGGTTGCGTAGCACGGTGACCGTTGAGCCGCTGCCTAATAGTTCGACCTGTCCGAGGTTAACAACACCTAGCGCTTGAGTCTGCGCTAAGCCTTCTAATTGGCGCAGGTTATCATCTAGTGGTCGTAGCAGTAAAACTGCTGAATCCTGCCCACTGAAGGTAAAGTCTTTGTCTGATTTGAGTATGATAGAAACACCATCGTCTGCCAGCGATACGCTACTGATTGCAAACAGGAGTAAGAGCATAAGGCTCTGAAGTAATAGGCTGATGCCTACGACTCTTTGCTGTCGTTTAAAAAACCTTTTCTGCGCCATAATAAATTTCTTCAATGTGGAGATTAACGGCACCTTTGCCAGGGAATTTAGGGTCAAGCCAAGCCTTCATTTCATCGTAATAGGGGCCGTCTGAAAAATGCTCGAGACGTCCTTTGATTTGGTAGGCCTCACGTTCTGGGGCAATTATCAGTAATGAACCATGGCTGCCTTGCGTAATATTGTCTAAAGTTTTTGCCATCGCATTATTTGCGATACTGATACGACTGTCATCGATCAATTTTGCACAGAGAACCCAGATGCTATTTGGACGAGCTTCTTTATCTACCGTGCTTAGGGTCATTAGGGCTTGGCGATTTTCCCAAGCATCGATAAACCTTTGTGGTAAGGCATGAGGCATTATTATCGCCCTACTGTTTTGCGAACTGAAAAGGCACCACGAATATCACCCAGCTTAAACTGTGTGGCATTGTCCAATGGGTATTGTTGCTTTAATGCAGTAGCAACTGGCGCTGCTATTTGACTTTCATCACCATGGCATTTGAGACAAACTGATTTGATTGGTATCGCTTTCATGAAGCGATATTCTAAGCCTGTATCAGTCTTGATCACTTCACTATGATGCAATTGCTTGATGCTAACGCCTGCTTGTTTTTTCTGTTCAAACGCAAGTAAGACCTGACGTTCCCAATCATCTGGACTGTTGTTTGGGTTACGCCACTTTAGACTGGTACGTTTGATCTCTAGATCTGATTCTTGATTGTGACTTTGCTTAATCAGCGGTGCTTGAATTTGGCAGGCAGAAACCGCCTGTTCAAAACCGCCTGACCTAACTGCAGTCCTCATTGTGTGTTTGAGGTCAGTGGCTAGAGCCTTGATCATTTTTTTGCTGTCAGCAACAAACTGTTGCTGAGCATCTGGGCTCGCTATGCCAGTTGTGGCTAGTAGGATGGTGCTGGCTAAGAGTGATATCTGAAGTAATGAACGCATAGGTTTCTCCGCACTGTTCATAATAATTTATAACCGCGCCTGCACTTGATGCCGCGCGAGTTCTACTGCTGCTAGTAAACTACCTGCATTGGCCTTGCCACTGCCGGCTAGATCGAGGGCAGTGCCGTGATCAACCGAGGTACGGATGATTGGCAGGCCTAGTGTGGTATTTACGGCATCACCAAAACCGATATGTTTTAGCACTGGTAAGCCTTGATCATGGTACATCGCAAAGACCGCATCGGTATGCTGCAAGTGATGTTGGCAGAAAATAGTATCCGCTGGATGTGGTCCACTGACATTGATGCCTTGTTCACGCAGCTGTTTTAGAGCTGGTTCGATAATCTCAATTTCTTCACGTCCTAAATGCCCCTGTTCACCGGCATGTGGGTTCAAACCACAGACTGCAATGTGTGGATTTTCCAATGCAAATTTAGTGCGTAGGTCATGCTCGAGTATGGATACTTTATGAATAATTAGATCACGTGTGATCGCTTGCGCTACAGCAGCTAATGGTAGATGTGTTGTGGCTAAGGCGACGCGCACATTACCGGCAACCAGTAACATGACGACTTCACTATTGGTGTGTTCGGCAAAGTATTCAGTATGGCCGGTGAAGGCGACACCAGCGTCGTTGATTACTCCCTTGTGTAAAGGTGCGGTTACTATCGCACTGTAATCACCGGCGACGGTGCCACGTAGAGCTTCATCAAGGCAGGCAAGTACATGCTGAGCATTGGCTGGGTCAAGTGTTCCTGGAACAACGGTGCTGCTGGTTGGGATCGATTTAAAGCGTAGCTGATGATCACTAACAGTTGTTTCTTCAGTTAGCTCGAGATGGATGCCTAGCTGTTCTGCGCGTTGCCTTAGTGCGCTTTCATCACTAATAACAATGCAGTCTTTAAGCCGAGGTATTGATTGCAAGATAATATCTAGCCCAATACCAGCAGGTTCTCCGGCAGTAATCGCTAATGGTGCGCAGGTCTGCACTGTCGTTTATGGCGCCTTACTAGAGGCGTCAGTCAATAAACGGTTATCGACATAACTTTCATCGACTAACTGACGTATCCAGAGATCTGTTTCTTCTTCTACTTTTCGCTGGCGAATTGTATTACGGGCTGCCTCACGTTGAGCATCTTTTGAGTTGTCATGTTGGCGACGCTCTAATACTTCTAGAATATGCCAACCAAAGCGACTCTTGAATGGTTCACTGACCTGGCCGATAGATAATTTAGCGGCAGTGTCACGGAATGCAGGGGCTAAGGCATCAGGAGCTACCCAGTCTAAGGCACCACCATTGACTGCAGTCCCTGGGTCATCAGAATTTGCACGTGCTAGTTCTGAGAAATCGGCACCATTAATGATACGGGTACGCAACGAGGTTAGATCACGTAAGGCATCGGCATCACTGCGTACGGCATTGGTACGTAATAAGATATGACGGCTACGCATTTGTGCAATCAGAACAGTTTCATTACCGCGTGTATCAATAATTTTAAATAGGTGTAAGCCGTTAGGGCTACGAACAATCTTGCTTAAATCACCAGCTGCCATATTGCCTAACTGATCAGAAAAAATAGCGGGCAGTTGATCGCGGTTACGCCAGCCTAGGTCACCACCTTCAAGTGCATCCTGTGACTGTGAGTAACTAATAGCGAGCTGTGTGAAGCTGTCGCCTTTCTGTGCCAGTTGCTCCACTTCATTTATTTTGGTCCGTGCTTGTTGTAACTGTTCAGGTGTTGGGTCTATCGGTAGCTGTATCAGGATATGAGCAATGCGGTATTCCAAATCGATGCTAGGATTTTTTTGTTGTTGTTCTAATAATGTATTTATTTCCTGATCGGAGACTTGGATCTTGCTCTCAACTGCACGGCGGCGTACTTGGCCGATAAACATCTCAGTGCGAACCTGTTCACGAAAGGCGATGTAATTGATGCGCTGTTTTAGAAGGGTTTGACGAAACTCTTCTAGGGTCATGCGGTTACGTTCTGCCAGACCCTGCATCGCTCGATCAAGTGCTGGTTGATCGATCTCAATACCACGGCGTTCACCCCAAGTCATTTGTAGGCGCTCTGAGATCATACGATTGAGCACTTGCTCGGTGAAGATGTCATCACTAGGGAATTGAGCTTGATCACCGGCCTGCGCACGGATAACTGCCATGCGCTGGAGTAGCTCATTCTCAGTAATAACCGAGTCTTCAACGACTGCGGCGATCGTGTCGATTAAGATTTCAGCATAGGCTGCGCCATTGAGCGCAAGTGAGAGTAGTAGCGCTTGCGCTAACTTAGTCAGTGTAGGTGTTACGATCTTCATAACCTCGAATGCTACCTTGTAGTTGTTCACTAAGTGCAGAGCCTAATGTAGTTAAGCCTTTCAGGGTGAATTGTACTTCTATACTTTTATTGTAGTCACCTTCACTATCATTGGTGTAGCGGCGACCAACAACACGGATCTTCCAGCAGCAGGTATCGTATTCAAGGCCTGCTAGTAAATCGATGTCTTGTTCTTCTTTTAAATCATAGTTCCAACGACCTACAGCACGCCATTCACTTGAGATGGGCACGATAACGGAAAGGTCAGACTGCGAGTAGTCTAGACGACGGTAACGGTGTGCTAGATTTAGAACGATGTTACGTTCTGATGTGTAATTTAGACTGACATTGGAACGGTCAAACTGATCCTCATAGGTATCATAGGTTGCGCTAGCCACGGCACGTATAGCTTTGTTTGGTGTTATCGATAACTCTGCAGCTATATTCGATGAGTTTTCATCAACTTCAGCAGTGCTGTCGGTTTCTGTCACTTCTAGGTTTCTGAAGTAGAAGATCTGGCCAACACTGGCACGTAGTAATTCGCGGCCACTATCTTGCGAAAATAAGCGACTAGTTAGAGCTGCGGTTAGTTGATTGGCGTCGGCTATCCGGTCGACATTAGAGAATCGATTAGTACGAAATATCTGGGCAAAGGTGAATTCATTTTCACCGGTATCAAAGACAGGGATATCATTTTGTGAACGCTTCGGTGTATGTAGATAAAACAGGCGTGGCTCTAAGGTTTGTCGATAAGCTAGGCCACCAAGTGGGCGTTCAAATAAGGCTTTAGCATCCAAAGAAAAGCTAGGCAGACTACGATCGGGTGTATCATCACCTGAGTTATTGTTTAAGTCATAACGGGTATGCATTAAACGCATGGCTGGTTTGATGGAATAGGCTGCATTGGCCCAAGTGCGACTCAGCTCCATCTGAAAGTGACTACGTTCACCATCAACTTTGGAATCGTGATCAAAAGAGGTCCATTCGCCACGGGATGTGAATTCAAAGCTGCCGGGTAAACCAAAGCGATTATTAATTTGGAGTTGTGGCCGGATAGTGTAAGGGTCATCGATTGAATCATGGTTTTCATCCACGATTTGGAAATCTTGGTAGCGTAGGCGACCATTCCAGCTGCCACCGAAGTGTTGCGCGCTATAGTTTAAATCACCACGACGTTCTAAACGCTGTAAGCTACTGGCACCTAAGGTATCACCTAAATCTTCAAAGTAGGTGTCATCAGAGGCCTTGTTGAATAGTAGGTCAGTGCTCCAAGCCTGTGTGAAGCGTTGTTTATGCGAGAGACTGAGGTAATAACGACCATCGTTATACTCGCTATCATCAATCGCTCGCAGATTTATTTGTCCAGCATAGTGTTCATCGAGGTAACGGGTCTGTAAGCCTAGCTCGGTACCACGTTTGGTGAAATAACGAGGTGTGATTAAAGCGTCACGATTAGGCGCGATATTCCAGTACCAAGGTGTTTCTATTGAGAAGCCAGATGAGCTACTACGGGACCAAGTTGGGGTAACGAAGCCAGTCTTACGCTCGCCTGTGAGTGAGAAACTCATATAGGGAGAATAGAAAATAGGGACACCTTTAAAGCGTGTGGTGACATTGCGGCCAGTAGCGATACCGGTCTTGCGGTTGATGCTGACATCTTTTCCACGTAGCTCCCAAGAGCGAGCGGTAAATGTACAGGTGGAGTAAGTACCGTTATCTAGTTCAATGATCTCTTCTGACACCTTACGGGCTTGATCAGCCGTACCACTACCATGGGATGGCGCATACCAATAAGTAACATCGTTACCTACTGCGGTTTTATCATCAGTGCGGTATTCACCAGAAATAGGCGCTTGCATGGTGTATTCGTCGTCATAGATGACAACATTACCAGTCGCTATCGCTTTATTCTCTTTGTCAGAATACTGTACATGGTCAGCGTGTAGGTGCTCATTGTTACGAAACATGTGCACACGATTAGGGGTATTATCATCCAGAGATGGTAGACCCAAGCTCTCACGAGGTTGCCCCTGAGGGCCACATTGTTTGAAGCGAAATAGGTCTTCTGCGACGGCTGTCGAGCTGAAAAAAAGGCTTAAAATAAGGATTAGGCTAAAACGCATAATAGGATTGTAATTAGTTCCAATAGAGCAAGAAAATTTGGATGGGTAGCCTGTTTCGATGGGCGCAACAGGATTGTTGTTTATTTTCGCCTAAAATTAGATTGAAAGCATGAATAGTATAGAGCATTACAGACAAAAAGGTGCGGTTAGAAAGACTTTGCTAGTTATCATAGCGATAGTCGCACTCAGTATTAGCATAATTTGGGGTTTGGTGGTGACAAAGTCTGAGCCAGTCATGGTCTTGCAAGCAACTCCTGCGCTTAAAGTGACCCTGACAACAGTACAAAGACAGTCGCTACAGCCATATGAAAAGCTTACTGGCAGACTTTATCCGCTGCGCTCTAGTGCGCTTCATTTCGAGGTTGCTGGACGCTTGGCAGGACGTTTGGTTGAGCCCGGTGCCGCAGTGAGCCAAGGCCAACCTCTATTACAATTGGATCGATCTGATTATGCAGACCGGTTAAAGCAAGCACAGTCTGAATTCAATATTGAAAAACAGGGTGCTGAGCGAGATCGTGTGCTATTGCAATTAGCGCAGGCCAATCTACAACTACAAGAGAATAAGCAGCGTCGTCTAGAGCAACTAAGCAGTAAGAACATGGTGGCGAAGAATCAACTTGATGATGCGCATCAACAGGTGATTGCACTGCGTGGTGAAGTACAGAAGTTAGAGTTTTCCACCATGACCGCCAATAGTCGAATTGCAATGCAGCAAAGTAAGCTGTCTCAAGCGCAACGTAATTTGGCACGGACTACTTTACGTGCTCCATTTGACGGCTATGTTAATGAGGTGATGTTAGAGCAGGGTGACCGGGTCAGTCTTAATGCGCTCGCTCTTACAGTAGTCGATACCAGTGCTTATGACCTACAGTTGCAATTGCGAGGCGAATTATTGAGTGGCCTATCTTTGGCACAAGAGGTCACGGTAGATGTTGCTGGTTATCAATATGACGCTACAGTGATTGCATTACAGCCAGATCCAGACTTGGACACTAATACACACGAACTACGGTTACGTTTGCAGGGTGAGGGTTTGCGCTCAGGTATGCTAGCGGCAGCCAATCTGCCACATCAGCGATTAAACCAAGTGCTTACTATTCCTAGTGCCGCTGTCTTGAGCCTACGTGGTGAGAGCTATGTTTTTGTTTACAACGAAGGGTTAGTTCATCGCAATTTAGTTCAGCTAGGTAAGCGTGTAGGGCAACAAGTGCTGGTGCTTGAAGGTTTGCAGGCGGGGCAAGCAGTAGTCGCTAGAGATATTGTCTCACTGCGTGATGGACAAGCGGTTGTCTTTGAGTAAGGCATAGCTATGGGTATTATTCAGTTTTCCATTCGTAATTCGCTGGTTGTTAATCTCTTCCTCCTTATTGTTGTTATTGCTGGTGCCTTAGCCTGGACTAATCTACCTCAGGAAATGTTTCCGGTGGTCGATCTTGACCGTGTTCGTGTCACAACAGAATTTGAAGGTGCACCTCCTGCTGAGGTCGAAAAGCAGATCACACTAGTTATTGAAGAAGAGCTAGAAAGTCTGCCAGATATTGATCTAGTCACTTCTGAAAGCTCTGAAGGGCTGTCTAAAATTGAGATTCAGCTCAAGCCAGATACCGATGTCGATGATTTTCTGATTGAAGTTCGAGCCTTGGTTGATGCCATCAACGACCTGCCAGAAGAAGCTGAAACAGCAACAGTAAGCCGTCTGAAAACACGTTTCCCAGTGATTAGTTTGGCTCTCTATGGCGATATTCCACCTGGACTTTTATACGCTACTGCAGAGGATGTCAGGCGCGATATTCTGGCATTACCTGGTGTTGGTAGTGTCGGTATTGCAGGGGATAGAGATTGGGAGTTATGGATTGTGGTTGATCCACAACACCTAGCTGCACGGGCAATTACTCTAGAGCAGGTGCAACAGTCGATACGAGCTAATTTAAGAGATTTGCCTGGTGGTTCGGTGCAATCTTCTGAAGGCGATATTTTGCTACGGGGTATGGGTGTAGCCAATAGTGTTGAGGCAGTCGAACGCTTAGTCATACAAAGTGAGATTGGTGGCGGCCAGTTGATGCTGGGAGAGGTTGCTGAAGTTCAGTTACGGCTACAAGAAGAACAAACATTGGGACGCTTTAATGGTGCTCCCTCAATTAACTTAACCATTACCAAAACAGCTAAGGCTTCGACCATTGATATCGCTGCTGCTGTCCGAACCTATACAGATGAAATCAGAGCAAGCTTGCCGCTAGGGATTGAGGTTGGGTTATTTAGTGATCTTTCGGTGTACGTTAAAACACGTTTAGATACGGTTAAGTCCTCTGGCCTGATTGGCTTGATCTTGGTCTTAGCTTCGCTCTACTGGTTCTTAAATTTCCGTGTCGCCTTTATTACTGCTTTGGGTATTCCCGTATCATTCTTGATTGGTGTGATCTTGATGTATTACCTGGGCTACACCATCAATATGATCTCTTTATTTGCCTTCTTGATTGCCCTAGGCATGATTGTCGACGATGCGATTATTGTGACTGAGAATGTCTATCGGCACATCGAAAATGGTGTCGCTCCTAGACAGGCGGCGAGAATTGGTTCGGCAGAGGTGTTTTGGCCAATCGTGGCATCGACTACCACGACAATTGCTGCATTCATGCCGATGTTTGGCATTACCGGAACCATGGGTAAGTTTATTGAAGTGATCCCTGTCGTGGTGACGGTCACATTGATTGGTTCTCTGATTGAGGCCTTTGTGATCTTGCCAGCCCATGCTGCCGATTACCTGCGGCTAAAGAAGGAAAAGAAAAAGAGTAGGTTTTGGTCTCAGGGCTTACAGCGTTATTTATCGGTACTTCGTTGGTCGTTGCTTAATCGCTATATTGTCTCTATAGGCACCTTGGCTATCCTCGCTATCTTCCTCACCTATGCTGCTACTCGGTTACCCTACAATCAATTTGGTAGCGTTGAGACAGGCCAATTCATGGTTAACATTGAGGCGCCTAATACCTACAGTTTGGATGACTCAGCACTATTAGCTGAAACAATCGAAGAACGCATTCTGTCATCCATGGATGAACAGCAAGAGCTTAAGTCGATGTTAACGAATGTGGGTGTTACCTTGATTGACTTCAATCGTCTGAAGATGGGTAGCCACTACATTCAAATTATTATTGATCTAGAAAAAGCCGCACCTAAAGGCTTCATTGAAAACTATGTCTCACCGGTGGTGAATCTAAAATTCAGTACTGAGGGTACGCGTAGTCGTAGCACGGAAGAGGTGATTAATCAGATCCGTATGCAGTTACAGGATATTGCCGGTGTTCAACGCTTTTCTATCCTGCGTCCACAGGGTGGGCCAGCGGGGTCTGATATTGAGGTTGGTGTGAGTGGCGATAACATTGATCGTCTGATCGCGCTTTCTAGTGAGGTGAAACAATTCCTACGTCAGTTACCTGGGGTTCAGGATGTACAGCAAGATTTAGAGCCGGGTAAATTAGAGTATCAATATAGCTTGAATGAGCGGGGCCGTGAGTTAGGCCTAACGCAACAACAAATATCAAATGCCGTACGAACCGGTTATGTTGGATTAGAGCTGGAACATGTGAGTTGGGATAACGAGCGTTATCCAGTGCGCCTGATCTATCCGGATCAACTACGCAAAGATGGTAGCACCTTGATTA
The DNA here is from genome assembly GCA_905479295.1 of uncultured Gammaproteobacteria bacterium. Classification (GTDB taxonomy): domain Bacteria; phylum Pseudomonadota; class Gammaproteobacteria; order UBA4575; family UBA4575; genus UBA4575. The sequence continues at coordinate 88,504 of CAJQLY010000002.1, forward strand.
ATTTGCCGATCACCTTACCTTTGGGTGAGACGGTTTATTTAGGTGAGGTGGCGGATATTACTCTGTCTCGCGGACTGGGCACCATCCTGCGCCGAGATGCTGAACGCTTGGCGTTGGTTACGGCCGAGGTTGATACTGCAGTGACAACACCAATGGAAGTGAATGCCCTGGTTGAGCGTCAATTTAGTGATCGGTTTAAAAATGACCCTAATTATGAGCTGCTATTCTTAGGTGAGAAAAAAGAGGCCAATGATTCGTTCAAAGATGTCTTTAGTGTTTTAATTATTTCGTTAGCGATAATCTTCTTTATCCTGGCTACCTTATTTAAATCAATACTCGATCCTTTCGTTATCATGTTGGCGATCCCGTTTGGTATTGTTGGTGTGATTATCGGTCATATGTTGTTTAACTATAATCTGCAATTCTTATCGATGATTGGCTTCCTTGCGCTAACTGGTATCGTAGTAAATGATTCACTGATTCTGGTCGACTTTGCAAAGAAACGCCGGGCACAAGGCATAGCCTGTGTGGAGGCCTTGATCGACGCTGGGCGTACACGTATTCGTCCAATCTTACTCACCACAGTGACTACCTTCCTTGGTATCTCACCACTAATCTTCTTTGCTAGTGGGCAAACTGCATTCTTATCACCGATGGCGATTAGCTTGGGCTTTGGCCTGATTTTTGCGACCGTATTAATCTTGCTAGTAGTGCCTTGTTTTTACATGGTGGCAGATGATTTTAGAAACTTTTTACAACGCCTAAGGGCGCTTGCAACCGGGTTTGAGCAAGACAAGCCAGAAATCTGAAAAAACGCCATGTAACTGTTATATTGGCGACTTTATTAGGCTAGTGGCGTACCAAAATGAAACTCACTGCAGAAGAATTTCTAAATCAGCAGCACAAGGCGATCACCTTGCTTGGCATGTCAGGTGTGGGTAAGACCACGCTTTCAAACAAATTAGATCGTTCACGGTGGTTCCATTATTCTGGTGACTATCGTATTGGAACAAAGTATCTCGAAGAGCCGATCCTCGACAATATCAAAGCCAAGGCCATGCGTATCGACTTTTTGGCCGATCTGCTGCGTTCAGACTCGATCTATATCTGTAACAATATTACAGTGAATAACTTAGAGCCGGTGTCGACTTTTCTAGGTAAGTTGGGAGATGAGCAGCTGGATGGATTGAGTTTGGATGAGTTTAAATATCGCCAGCAGCTACATTGCCAAGCCGAGATCTTTGCGATGTTGGATGTACCTGCCTTTATGGATAAGGCTGTGAATATTTATGGTTATCCAAATTTCTTAAATGATGCTGGCGGTAGTCTCTGTGAGCTGAATGATGAGGAGGTGTTTGAAACCCTCTCAGAAAACAGTTTGATTCTCTATATTCGTGCGGATGAAGAGCATGAAGAGACATTATGTCAGCGTGCGATCAGTCATCCTAAGCCGCTGTATTTTCAAGAACAGTTTTTAGATAAGCATCTTGCTCAGTATCTTGAAGAGAATAATCTGAAGCAGGCAGGTGAAATAGTGCCTGACGAATTTAGCAGCTGGATCTTTCCAAAATTACTAGAGCATCGTAAGCCACTGTATGAATCTATTGCGCAGAAATACGGTTATACCGTAGAGCTGCATGAGATTGCTCAGGTACGCGATGAAAAAGACTTCATGGATCTTGTCTGTGATGCGATTAATCGCAAGTAATTCATAATTTTATTTAGTGTATTTAGTGGTTATAGCTCATGCCCTTAGTCCAGCATAATTCTTTACCCAGTATTGATCGTATCGCCCAAGAAGGGGGTGCAGTCTGCAGTCCTGATCAATGTCAGACGGATCTGCCGAGTTTGCGTATTGGCTTTTTAAATATGATGCCAGATAAAGCGTTACTAGCGACTGAGCGTCAGTTCTTACGCTTGCTGGCAAGTCACGACCAACTAAATTGCTACTTCTTACCATTTACTATTGCAGGCATTGAACGTGAAGATGAAGCCTTGCAGCATGTGCAAACTTACTACCAAAGTTTTGAACAAATTCAGCAGGGTAATTTAGATGCCTTGATTATCACTGGTGCTAATGTGACACAGGCAGTGTTAGCGCATGAATCGTTTTGGCAACCTTTAGAAGAGGTTTTATTGTGGGCGCAACAGAATGTGAATTCTACACTGTGTTCTTGTCTTGCTACGCATGCGGCCGCTAAGGTTTTCTACCAGTTGGATCGGCATCATCTAGGTACTAAGTGCTGGGGTGTTTTTGAGCATCAAGTGGTGTCTCCTGAGCATCCATTGGTGGCTGGTGTCGCAGCTCGATTTGATATGTGTCATTCCCGCTTTAACGATATCTCACAGCAGCAATTTGCACAGGTTGAGGTTGAGGTTTTGGTGCAAAGCATGGATGTTGGTGTGCAGCTTGCGAGTGATGCGGATATGCGTATGGTCTTTTTTCAAGGACACCCAGAATACGATGACATTAGTCTACTGAAGGAATATAAGCGCGAGATATTTGCCTATCTCAATCAGCAGCGTGATGAGTATCCGCCACTGCCCGCTGCTTATTTTGACCTACAGAGTCAGCAACTCTTACAGGAATATAAAGAGGCTGTCTTAGCGCAGCCACGCAGTAATAGTCTGATTGAATCCTTCCCTGATCAGGCGTTGAGCCCCAGCGTGACTCACCCTTGGCGTCAACCGGCATTACAGATATTTCGAAATTGGCTAGACTGCATACAGAAGCAGCATAAGTCAGTCTAGAATAGACGACATGTGCGCACGCGTTAAAGTCTCCAAAACTGCTGCGATAAAAAGTTTGTTAGCCGATATGGGATTCTCGACCGAGAGCCTTGCTGAGCACTTGTTTGAGATCAACAAGGGCGAGCAACTTTTCCCTTATTACAAGCCATTAGCAGCATTGTTTGTTGATAGTCAAAGCAGTATGGATTTGGCCTTAATGAACTGGGGCTGGCAACGTCCTTGGGATGAATCTAAGCGCTTATTTAATGCACGTAAATGTAGCGCTAAGGGTCAAAGTATTTGGCAGAGTAAAGTATGGGGTGAGGCAATTCGTCAACGGCGCTGTCTGTTACCGATTGATTGTTTTTATGAGTGGGATCAAAACTTCCCTCGTGGCAAACGACCACGTTATCGAATTGAGCCTGGCCAGCGTGAAGTGATGTCGTTAGGTGCAATCTATGAGATCAATCATGTAGGTGAGTTTTGCTTGTCTGTCTGTACCACAGAACCAAATGACAGCATGCAGCAGATACATCATCGTATGCCAGTGATGATTGAGCCCGAGCAGGCACAGGAGTGGTTATTTAGTGAGGATCAGCATGCGATTGATCATCTGATGCAACCTAGTGCAGAAAAGCAGATCCAGCTTATTTGTGAAAACAGTTTGACTGAGTCAAGCGGTAATCAGTCTGCTGATGAACATAATAGATCAGAAGCTGAAGGAAGGCCGTATACCCTGCCTTTGTTTTAAGGTGCAGTGATATAGCAGAGTTTAAGTAGGATTTAGTTGAGCTTAGTGAGAGCTGGTCTATACTTGATTAAAAGTAATAAAGTGCTTTGTTATTTGGTAAAACGAAAGTTCATAAATAGACAAAGGAAAATAACATAAGGTGGCTCGAAGGATTGCAATAGGAGACCAACGCCTTGAATCTGAGGTGTTTAATCGGCGCGCAGTAGCCGCCGTTATTTTGGTTTTTATAGCCTGTAGCATACTGTTGTTTCAACTTTATGGCTTGCAAGTCACGCAGTACGCACATTATCAAACCCGCTCTGATGATAATCATATGCAATTACAATCAGTAGCACCTATGCGTGGTTTGATTCTAGATCGTGATGGCGTTTTATTGGCTGATAATCAGCCGAGTTATCGTTTGGTGGTCACTCCTTCACGCGCTGGTAATATCGATGCCTTATTAGGGCGGCTCAGTGAGTTTATTGAGTTTGATGACCGTGAGCTAAGGCGCTTCAATAGGGTTATCTTAGGACGGCAATCATTCCAACAGACACCGCTTAAATTTAATCTTAGTAATCAAGAGTTAGCGCTATTTGCAGTTAAACAGCATCAGTTTCCAGGCGTTGAAGTGTTAGCTACTTCCACACGCTACTATCCGCAACACGAATACTTTACGCATACCTTGGGCTATGTCGGGCGGATGAACCGGGCAGATCAACAGCGCATGGATGCAAAAAATTACCGCGCAACAACGCATATTGGTAAGTTGGGTCTAGAAAAGTACTATGAAGATATCCTGCATGGAGAGGTTGGTTACCAGCATGACGAGATCAATGCACAGGGGCGACGCCAGCGAGTGCTTAGAACAGAGCAGGCAAAGTCAGGGGTTGATCTAAAACTCTCTTTAGTTACAGAAGTGCAAAAAGTAGCGACTAATGCGCTTGGCTCACGACGTGGCGCTATTGTTGCTATAGATCCTAATAATGGTGATGTATTAGCCTTCGTTAGTATGCCGAGTTTTGATCCTAACCTGTTCGTCAATGGTATTAGTCAAAAGGCTTATTCTGAACTTCGCTTAAACTCTGATCAGCCGTTGTTTAATCGTGCATTGATCGGACAATATCCTCCCGGTTCTACAGTTAAGCCAGTGATCGCCTTAGCGGCATTAGAAAGTAATCAGATCAATGCTGAAAATACGATCTTTGCGGGTCCTTATTTTCAGATTCCAAAACAGTCACGTCGATACCGCGATTGGAAAAAAGGTGGTCATGGCAGAGTTGACCTAAAGTTGGCGCTAGCACAATCCTGTGATGTTTATTTCTACAAGCTGGGGTTCGCCATGGGTATCAAGCCCATGCATGACATGCTCACACGCTTTAACCTAGGGGATAAACTGGGATTGGATACCATGGGTGAGGCCCGTGGACTGGTGCCCAGCGCTGCATGGAAGAAGCGCATTCATGATGAGGCTTGGTATCCAGGTGAATCTGTTATTACTAGTATTGGCCAAGGCTATTTACTGGCGACGCCTTTACAATTGGCACAGATGACGGCACGTCTTGCGATGAATGGCTTGGGCTATAAACCACGATTTGTTATTGCTCAACGTAAAACTAAAGAAGACGGCTTTGTCCCGTTGGAGCCGACAGTCTTGCCGTCGATTGATCTTAAACAGCAGGAACATTGGCAGCAGGTACTCAGCGGTATGCGTGCTGTGGTCAATGGTAGAACGGGTACCGCACGTAATATTTCAAGGGGTGCCCGTTATGATATAGCTGGGAAATCAGGGACTGCCCAAGTTATTGGTATTGCACAAAATGCTGAATATGAAGAGGCAGATATTGCGCAACACTTACGTGACCATGCCCTGTTTATTGCCTATGCCCCGGTTGACCAACCTAAAATTGCAGTTGCAGTCATTGTTGAGAATGGGGGTAGTGGTAGCCGTGTAGCAGCCCCGATAGCGCGCAAAGTGATGGATGCTTATCTATTGAAGGGGATGACTGATGGCCCATAATGTAAACAGCCTCACAGCGCGACCAATATGGTTAATCTACCAATTCTTTAAGTTAGACGGGTTGTTATTCACCGCGCTAGTACTATTGAGCCTATCTGGGCTGATGGTTTTATATAGTGCGAGTGGTGGTGATATAGCCTTGGTTCAACGTCAAGCTCTGCGGTTGGCAGTCGGCTTTATCGGTCTCTTAGTGATGGCACAAATCCCTATTGATAAGCTCCGTGCTTGGTCAATAGTGCTTTATGTGGTTGGACTGGTTTTATTGTTTTTAGTATTAGTTGCTGGTGACTCTGCCAAAGGCGCACAGCGTTGGCTGAGCTTCGGAGTGATTCGGTTCCAACCATCTGAGGTGATGAAGATTTGGGTGCCGATGATGATGGCTTTTTATTTTTCTACAAGGCTTATACCGCCCAAACTAAAAGATGTAGTAATTGGTTTTGTGCTGTTAGCAACACCAGCAGTATTGATTTTAAAACAACCTGATTTGGGGACTGCAATTTTAGTGACCAGCTCAGGTCTATTTGTCATCTTTCTTGCAGGTTTGCGTACGCGTGTAATTATGAGTTTGATTGCTATCGGTATAGCCGCGGCTCCAATCATTTGGTTCAAGCTGCATGATTACCAGCGTACGCGTATTTTGACCCTGCTTAATCCAGAGAGTGATCCGCTAAATGCGGGCTATCACATTATCCAATCGAAGATAGCGATTGGCTCAGGAGGTATTTATGGGAAAGGTTGGCTTAACGGTACACAGTCACGTCTAGATTTCATTCCCGAGCGATCAACAGATTTCATTTTTTCAGTGTTTACAGAAGAGTTTGGCTTCTTGGGTGCTGTGGTGCTTATTCTTGCCTATCTCTTTATTGTAATGCGCGGTTTAGTCATTGCAGCAAACGCCCAAAGTAACTATGCAAAATTGCTGGGAGGCGCTATTAGCCTGTCATTTTTCTCCTATGTATTTGTTAATATAGGGATGGTTACTGGGCTGTTGCCAGTGGTCGGTGTGCCGCTGCCATTAATTAGCTACGGAGGTACCTCTATGGTAACGTTATTAACTATGTTCGGTATCTTAATGTCGATTCATTCTCACAAAAAGTTGTTAGGAAATTGAAAAAAATTAGCTACCTTCTATATCTCGTAATAAGCCTTACAAATGTGGCCGCTGCGGAAACCTATATTGAGCGCGATGACGTGCAACAATTTATAGACCGTATGGTGACTGATCATCAATTTACACGTGCTGAATTAGAGCCGATCTTTGCTGCTATTGAAGTGCAGCCTAAAGTGTTGAAATCGATCAAGGCGCCAGCTGAAAAGAAAAAGCAATGGCATCAATACCGCGCAATCTTTGTTACTGAAAGACGGATTTCTGAAGGCATTGATTATTGGGATATACACTCTGAAAAGTTTAAAGCTGCTGAAGCTGAGTACGGAGTGCCAGCTGAAATTATTCTTGCGGTCATGGGTGTTGAAACCTACTACGGTCGTCGTACAGGAAGGCACCCAGTGCTCGATAGCTTAGTTACCTTAGGCTTTGATTATTCTAAGCGTGGTAAGTTTTTTCGTAGTGAGTTGAAACATTTTCTTTTGCTTTGTCGTGAAGAGGGCCTGCCACTAAAGAAACTTAAAGGGTCTTATGCTGGCGCCATGGGTAAGGGGCAATTTATTTCTAGTAGTTATCGGCATTATGCGGTTGATAAAGATGGTGATGGCCGCCGTGATCTATGGAATAGCCATGATGATGCAATTGCGAGTATCGCGAATTACTTTGCTAAACATGGCTGGCGTACAGGGCATCCCATTACACAAGAAATGAAGACTACTGCCGCAGAGGATAGTATCGAGCATGGTAACAAGCTTAAGCCTAAATTTAGTATGGATGAAATGATGGCCCAAGGGTTTAGTGTTGAAGCAAGTCAGGCGGGCCCTTATTCATTAGTCTCCTTGCAAAATAAAAAGGCTAGAGAGTATTGGTTAGGACATCATAACTTTTATGTCATCACTCGCTATAATCACAGCGCTATGTATGCCATGGCTGTTTACCAGTTAAGCCAAGAATTAAAAAAACGAATCGATCTTAACGCTAAATAAGTGTGCCATCAGTAATGAATAAAGCTCAGATATCAGCTGCCTTCCTATGCTTGTTGTTAACTACCTCCTGCTCCTCACCATTGAGCAAGAAGGCATCAAGAGATGCAGCGCCAAGAAAGCCATCGCAAGCCCGTATAGATAATGCAAAAGAAGCTGTACCGAAGGTTGAGCGTAAGAGTAAATATGGCAACCCAAAATCTTATGTCGTATTTGGTAAGCGTTACTATGTGAAAGATAGCGCCAAAGGTTATGTCGAGGAGGGTATCGCATCTTGGTATGGGACGAAATTTCATGGTCGTCGTACATCAAGTGGTGAAGCCTATGATATGTACGCGATGACAGCAGCACATAAGACCCTGCCTCTACCGACCTATGCCCGAGTGACTAATCTGGATAATGGGCGCTCAGTAATCGTTAAAATTAATGACCGCGGTCCATTCCATCAAGACCGTATTATCGATCTCTCTTACAGTGCGGCTATTCGTCTTGGTACAGTGAAGACTGGGACTGGCCGAGTTGAAGTTGTAGCCCTGGATCCAAGAAATTATGTAAGACAGGCACAAGCGCAGCCGAGTGAGGCTGATATTGAGATACAAGCTCTAGAGCAAGATGAGCAGTTAGTTGTGCCTAAAACCTATGTGCAGATTGGTGCTTTTTCTTCGGCTGTTAATGCTGAGTCCCTACGCAAGAGTTTTGCCGATAATGGTATCGATAATATTGCGGTTTATGAGTCAGTGGCAGCAGATAAAGTTATACATAAAGTACAGATCGGTCCGCTGGACTCAGCGCAAGAAACCGACTTGGTAGTGCAGCAATTGAGTGAGTTAGGGCAGTATGAATATAAGATAATTATTAAGTAAGCTAGGTTATTAATGGCAAAGAGCTATCATGGCACCTAGGTTAGAAGTTGAAATTAATATTCAGCCCAGGGGTTCCTTGGCGAAATAATCAAACAGAGATTGAATCATAATGATGAAGCGTATTTTTTCTATATCAGCCCTGCTGATGGTGCTAAACAGTATCGCCTCAGCGGTTAATATACCTGTGCCTGAAGCACCAGATATTAACGCCAGCGCTTATATTTTGATGGACCACAACACCGGTAAGGTGGTGGCTGAAAAAAATGCGGATGAGACTAAAGACCCAGCGAGTATCACTAAGCTGATGACCGCCTATGCCATCTATGCTGCACTTGAGCGTGGTGATATTAGTCTCAACGATGATGTTCTCATTAGTGAGAAGGCGTGGCGTGCCATTGGTTCGCGTATGTTTATAGAAGTGAATAAACGCGTTAATTTGGATCTGCTGCTACAAGGACTCATTGTACAATCAGGCAATGATGCCAGCATTGCTTTGGCTGAACATATCGCTGGAGACGAGGCGAGCTTTGCCGATTTAATGAACCATACGGCGCAGCAATTAGGTCTGAAAAATACACACTTTGTTAATGCAACAGGTTTGACTGATCCAGGGCACTATACGACAGCGCGTGATATTGCATTGCTGAGTAGTGCCATCATTCGTGATTTTCCAGAAGAATATAAACGTTATAAGCAAAAGCAATTTACGTATAACGGTATTAAGCAGTATAACCGCAATAAACTTCTGTGGCGTGATGCAACAGTAGATGGTCTAAAAACTGGACATACAGAAGCAGCTAAATTTTGTTTAGCCTCTTCTGCTTTGCGTGAAGATATGCGTTTGATCTCAGTTGTTTTGGGTGCACCAACTAAAGAAGCTAGGGCAACTCAATCACAATCTCTATTGAACTATGGCTTCCGTTTTTATAAGACAAATACGCTCTACACTGCAGGCCAGCAGCTGATCGAAAAACGTGTTCGCTTTGGTGTTGAGAAGCAACTGTCTTTGGGTGTTGCTGAAGATATTCTAGTAACCACTGCGCGTAGTCATTATAAAAATATTAAGCCCAGCATAGAGTTAGCCAGCGAAATTATAGCCCCTATCAGTAAAGGTCAGGTGCTTGGTACTGTGCGTATTCAATTGGGTGATGAAACCTTAGCAGAGCATCCGTTGGTTGCCTTGCAGGATATTGCTGAAGGTAGTTGGTGGCAGAAATTGATGGATCGTTTCTCTGGGATGACTGAGTGAGTACAGCTTATCTAAACGGTGATTATAAACCGCTAGATGATTGCCAGGTTTCAGTATTAGATCGTGGCTTCATCTTCGGTGATGCGGTTTATGAGCTGATCCCATTTTATGTGCAAAATGCCTTTCGCCTAGAGGCCCATCTTAAGCGACTGAAGCGTAGCCTTGCTGAGATTGGAATCAATAATCCACATACAGATGAGCAATGGCAGACTATTGTTGAGCGGCTAATTGCACAGCAAGATGAGGCTAATGGTTCTGTTTATATTCAAGTTACACGTGGTGTTGCACGACGTGATCATGCATTCCCTACAGATACTTCAGCTACCGTCTTTGTAATGCTGGCTGCGTGGCCGGCAGCAATTGAGGGTGCTTTAGATAAAGGTCTGTCAGTAGTCACAGCAGATGATATTCGCTGGAACCGTTGTGATGTTAAGAGTACTAGCTTATTAGCCAATGTGTTGATGAAGCAAAAGGCCTTGGAGAGTGATGCACATGAAGCGATCATGATTCGTGAAGGAAAAGTCCTAGAAGGTTCAGCAACAAATACTTTTATTGTGTATCAAGGTGCGATCCTGACTGCGCCTAAAGATCATTTGATCTTGCCTGGTATTACACGAGATGTTGTGGTCGAATTAATTCAAGCCTTAGGATTACCTTTCATCGAGCAGGCGGCCAGTCTGCAACAGTTACAGCAGGCGGATGAGGTTTGGTTAACCAGCTCAACAAAAGAATGTTTAGCGGTTACTGAAGTTGATGGTCAGCCGGTTGCTGATGGTCGGCCTGGGCCGCTATGGCGTCAGGTTTATGATGCCTTCCAACTGCAGAAATAGGGAGTAATGCGTGGCAAAAAATAATGGCGACGGAGCAATTTCAGAAGAAGATATTAAAGGCTTAACCTATCCCTGTGAGTTTCCATTAAAGATGTTTGGTAAAAACGATCCAGCTTTTATACCTGCGGTCGATGGGGTTATCTTGAAGTATGTTCCTAAGCCCGACTGGATTAGTAGCAAGCAAAATATCAGTAGTAATGGTAACTATCTAAGTTATACCGTGGTTATACGGGCACGTACTCGGCTGCAGTTAGATGAAGTCTGTGCTGCGGTGACAGTCTGTCCAGTGGTCCTTATGGCGATATAAAACCAGCTGAAAGTGACTTACTAAAAGCCGCGTTCCAAAATAGCATGCTGTGCTTCATGCAAGCGTGTTGCAGTACCGATATCAAACCAAGCACCCGAATGTAAGGTGGCATTTATGCGCTGTTGTGTAATTGCTTCACGTAGGCACACGCTCATAGCAAACACGCGCTCGCGTTGTTTAAAGATGTTAGGCCGATAATAACCAATCCCAGCATAGGTGTAGCGTTGATCACCACTTAGTGCCAGTTCGTTGGCAGTGAAATCACCATTTAAATGATGGGCTGGATTCTCTACTACAAATAAATGGGCATCTTGTTCTGCCAGAACAAAGTGTGGATCAAATGGAATATCACTAAAGATATCGGCACTGATCACTAAGAAAGGGTCTTCACCGATTAAGGGCAGGGCATTGGCTATACCACCACCAGTTTCTAATACCTCATCACCTTCATCGGAATATTGGATATCCAAACCATAGTGATTGCCATTGCCTAGCTGGTCACGTAACTGCTGTCCCTTGTAAGCTAAATTGATAATGACAGTCTTAAAGCCAGCATTCGCTAAGCGTTCAAGATGGTATTCAATCAAGCATTTACCACCAAGTCGAACTAAAGGCTTTGCAATATGATCGGTTAGTGGGCGCAAGCGGCTACCGCGACCAGCAGCGAGTATCATGGCTTTCATAGTGCGGCATCCATTTTATTTTTTGCTAGTTGCACGATCTGCAGCAGCGGTTGTAACTCCTCATAGCCCTGTGCAACCTGTTCGATATAAGTGAGAGTGCGTGGGATATCATTCAGATAAGCAGATTTATGATCGCGATAATTCAGGCGACAAAAGATACCACTGGCTTTTAGGTGACGTTGTATCCCCATCCAATCAAACCAGCGTTGAAAGTGTTGACGGTCAACTCCTAGTTGCTTGGCGATCGGCTGATAAAAAGCATCTAGCCAGGCCTCAATCTGTGACTGCGGCCAACAGATATAGCAATCACGTAAGAGTGAGACCAAGTCATAGCTAATGGCACCACAGACAGCATCTTGATAATCGATTAGACCGATCTGGTCTTTACCCTCAGGTGTGTCCAATAACATGAGATTACGTGAATGGAAGTCTCGGTGCACAAAGACCTGAGGTTGTTCTAAGGCGCTGTCTGCAAGTAGTGTGAAGATGCACTTCAGTTGTGCCTGCTGATTGACATTCAATGTGATGTTTAGATGGCGTTGCAATAACCAGTCGGGGAATAACTGCATCTCAGTCAGTAGGCGTTCACGATCATAGTGTGGCAAGCTATCAGCAGGCACTTGATGTAAATCATGCAGGCTATTAATAGCTGTTAGGTAATGATGGTTTACATTACTTGCATCTAATTCACTCAGTAGTAGACGGTCGCCAAAATCGCTGAGCAGCATAAAACCCTGTGTCTCATCAATAGCGATAATTTCTGGTACGCATTGCTTATATTGGCTTAATAATTGAGTGCAATGCACAAAGGCATCGTTGTTTTCATGGCTGGGTGGTGAGTCAACCGCAATGATGGTCTTGTCAGTAAGTATGACGCGGTAATAGCGGCGAAAACTGGCGTCTGCAGAAACAGTGTCTAAGCTGAACTCGGTCTTAAGTTGGCTGACTAACCAGGCATGTAATTGCTCTAAACGGGGATCACCATGGATGTCGGTGGCAGCCAAGACTAAACAATACTCTTGATTAATATGCGCGAATTACGCTGATAGTTATAAGCCTTCTGCTTAGCTATGGGCAGCTTTTTAATCGCCTGTGTTTGATAACCCTGCTCATGGAACCAATGTAAGGCCTTGGTGGTTAAGACCAAGATATGTTGTAGGCCCTGAGCCTGTGCCTTTTGTTCTACGTGCTTAATAAGGCGACTACCATGACCTTCTTTTTGAAAATCAGGGTGGACTGCAAAGCAGGCGACCTCGGCATAGACGGAATCGTTAATCTGCTGCAAGGTGGCACAGGCAATCACAAAACCATCACGCTCAATCACATCATAGCTATGGATGTCACGTTCAATCTGTTCTTCACTACGGCTAACCAAACTACCAGATTCTTGTGAGGGCTTAATCAGAGACATAATGCCACCGACATCTTCAATCGTTGCTGGACGGATATCATCGTAGTCATCAGCACTGATTAGTGTGCCACAACCAGCATGGCTAAATAGCTCATGTAATAGCGCACCGCGTACTGTGGTGCTTAGCAGGTGTACACGAGGCACGTGGCTCAGGCAGGTGTCAATCGCCAGATTAATATAACGGCGTACTATGCTGCTGATAGATTTACGGCGTTGTAATAAATTCTGTGCCTGATTCAGGTTCAAATGTTTTAAACGTTGTCCTCGGCTCGCTTGTAGAGTTTTCTCATCCATCATGAAAATGAGCTTATCGGCAGGCATGCTGGTGGCTACTGCCACCGCAACATTCAGTGCATCGATATAAAAGTACTCGCCACTGGGCGAATATGCAGTTGGTGAGAGTAAGACAATATTATTGGCTGACAACTGTGCTTGAATTGCATCACTGTCGACGCGGCGCACCTCGCCATAATGTTGGCTATCCACACCATCAATAATACCGGCTGGTTTGGCATGGATGAAGTTGCCTGAAACCACGCGCAGCTTCATTCCAGCCATTGGCGTATTAATTAAGCCAGCAGAGAATAAAGATTCTAATTGGGTACGTTGTGCCGCGATCTCGCTTTGCAGTGACTGCATGCGTGCAGCATCAACACAGTTAGGGCCCTCAGCTAGTTCGATACCAGCGGCATAGACTAGGACAAGTTTGATGCCGAGGGTATGTAATAAGGCTAAATCTTGAACCAATTCAGACAGTTTTCCAGACTCTGCGGTTGCACGCGAGATGGTGACGACAAAGACCCTGCCTTGATGGGCATAGATATAGGGCGCCGCACTGCGGAAAGTGTCGATATTAAATGGATCCATGACTGTCTATATAAGTATGAGTAGGGGAAGTGCCTAGTACCTTCACTATTATCTTTAATTTTTAGTTTATATCCGAATTCTGTGGATAGTATCAGATCAGGCCTATGGTAAGATAGATCGATAGTTTGCGCGCACCAGCCTGGTAGTATCTGGATTGGATGCAGCCAGCGATACGAATAATATTATGGAGCTAGGTCCCGTCTATGAATTTTAGTCATACTGCAATTTCAAACAGCTTGAAAGCGGCCATTTTGGCCTCAGTTTTGGGCTTAGTTATTATCTCTGGCAGCGCCTTTGCTGACGGCAAAAAGCGCGATATCCCAGGCATTACTCACGCTGTTGTGTATGAAGTCCCAGAGAATATTGGTGACCTTTCACAGCAAGAACTAGAGCAATTGCTAGAGCGTGGTAAAGCCAGTCTTAGCGCCTTGCGAGCAGATACAGAAGCACCTGCTAAAGCAGAACAGAAGATGTTTGCTGAATTGATGCGACATGATCTTGTTCGTCTTAAGATTGGTGATGTTATCAAGGAGATGGTTGATAACTATGGCGTTGAAGGTGAGTTTGCGAAAAAGCTGATGGGCTATCGATCAACCTTTATGGTTGATTTGTTGGCAGAACGTAACAATGTGCATAATCTGCAAGATTACCCCGCGTATGACTTTCGCTTTACAGCGGTCTACATGTCGTTGTTGTTTGCCTTTCAAGAACACCCTGAGTTCTACAAAATGCTCAGAGCGGATATGGATTCAGAGACCTCACCTATCGGTGAGTACCGTAAGGTACTTGACCATTCATTTGCTCAAGTCGAACAAGCACGTAAAGAGATGGATGCAGTACATAATGTTGAAGACCTAGAAAAGGTTATCGAAGCCTTAAATCAAGAGCTAGTTAGCCGCAAAGGTTAAAGCCATAATGGTCGCTTAGCAGGCTTTGCTAGGCGACCATGCTTTATCTAATCTATTTCCTGGTCTAGTTCTTTGGGCCATTCCATTACAATCCCTTATGAGCAGTTCACTGTGACATTCTGACACAGTGTTTTAGACGCCCGCTTGCAGTAAACTGAAAGTCTAAGTAATCGACAACTAAGCAGAAGAAAATGTTCTCTATTTGGTTCAGCACAAAGATACGTAACCCCCTGCAAATATTGGTGACCTTTCGTTCAGTCGCCATCCTCGGGCAGATAGTCGCCGTTAGCTTGGCTCAGCTGGTGTTTAACTTTCCCCTGAATATAGTCGGTATCGTTAGTGTGTTACTGAGTATGAGCATGATTAATCTCTATACTTGGCAAGTGGCAAAGACGGTAGCAGAGGCCTCTTCTTTAGTTATCTTCGCTCAGTTACTGATTGATCTCGCTGCATTAACTGCTATCTTCTATTTCTCGGGTGGCGCAACTAATCCATTTGTTTCAATGTACTTATTGCCACTAGCGATGGGTGCAGTTCTACTAGCTCAACAATGGGTCTGGTTTTTAACCTTGATCGGTGTTGTTGTTTATTCGCTATTGATGTGGATGTTCCCCTCAGAGCACATGCAGCATATGGGGCAGTCTTTCAACCAACATGTTATGGGTATGTGGTTGAGCTTTCTTATCAGTGCCATTGTGATCGCCTATTTTGTTTTACAAATGCGTAATGCCCTACGTGAGAAAGAAGAGCAACTAGCTATTGCTAGAGAGCAGACCATACGTGATGAAAAGCTGATCTCACTTGGTGCGCTAGCTGCTAGTACGGCGCATGAGCTAGGTACACCATTAGCCACGATACAATTGTTACTGGATGACCTGAATGAAAATGACATCAGCAGTCAACAGATAGACTTATTATTGAGTCAAGTTGCACGCTGTAAAAAAGCCTTATTTGAGATGTCGAACTTGGCTGGCAGTGAAGAAATCAAAAAAGGCGCACTGATTGAAGTGCATGAGTATTTAGAAGGGTTGATGCATGATTGGCAAAGTCAGCGACCTAATGTGAAAGTTAGTAGTCAATTGACTGGCCCTGTGACTACAGCAGTGATTGCTGAGAATGCCTTGAGTAAGGCTTTAGTCAATCTCTTAGATAACGCTGCTGATGCTTCACCAGATGCAGTGCGTGTTACGGCGCAATGGGATGAGCATAAGCTACAGCTGATGATTATTAATGAAGGTGGCAAGCTGAGTAATGAAGCCCTGAGCAAGATTGGTAGTAAACCCTTCAGTAATAAGCTTGATGGCATCGGTATTGGTGCCTTTTTGGCACATGAGATTGTGCGTCGTTTAGATGGTGAAATCGTACTAGCCAAAGGTGAACAGGGTGGCCTGGAGACAACTATAAGACTACCCCTGCTAAAAAAACATCAAATCAGACGGTGATGGTGGAGTCAGCTGAGTAATGACTAAAAAAATACTGATCGTTGATGACGATGAAACCTTCTGCGAGGTCTTGGCGTTGGCCCTATCAAAGCGAGATTATGATGTCAGCCGTGCACATCAAATAAAAGACGTAGAAGCTATCGAGAATTTAGCCGAATACCCCTATGCCGTGGTTGATCTGCGACTCGGTACGGAGTCAGGATTAAATGTCATTGACTATTTAATGGCTGCTAATGCCGATATGAGTATCGTTATGTTGACCGCCTACTCGAGCATTGCAACCGCGGTCGAGGCAGTGAAGAAGGGTGCGATTAATTACTTAAATAAACCGGCTAGTGTCGAAGAGATTATAGATAAGCTTGAAAACACAGGTAGCGAGGAAGTTGCAGTAGAAGAATCTCCACTTTCTGTTCGACGCTTAGAATGGGAACATCTACAAAAAGTATTACTGGAGCATGATGGTAATATTTCTGCTGCTGCCCGTGCGCTCAATATGCATCGCAGAACGCTACAAAGAAAACTCAGTAAACGGCCAGTTAAGCACTAAGTAATTTATAGTCATATTTGACTATTTACAGTTATAACTACTTATCGTTAGGATAAGCTGTGGTTTTTAAAATGTTTGGCGTCTATAGAAAAATTACGAATCTTATTCCCTTGGGGGATCCTATGATCTTATGGACTAGTGTTAGTTCGACTACAATCAAACAAATCGGTTATGAACCCTCTGCCAATCGCATGTATATCCGTTTTAAACGCGGAGATATGCCTAATACCTATTGCAATGTTCCTGAAAAAATCTACCGCGATTTTCTGACCTCGACCTCGAAAGGAAGTTATTACTCGCAGTACATAAAAGATAGGTATTCATGTTAATAGGGATGCTAAAAGCAAGTCATCACTGAATAAAGATTTGCATCCTGTAAACTTTTACCGTTGCTTCTTAGTGACAGTGGCCATGTAAGATACAGGCGTGATACTTATGGGATGGCAGATGACGAGATATTTGTTGTTGGTGTTTGTTATCGATATCCAGTGAATGAAATTAGGCGGATCATTAATCTAACCTTTAGTATAGCGGATTGATTTAACTGGATGCAAAACATTAATTTTTTTCTGGTTTGTTAAGTTCCCTACTCAAGCCAATCAATAGATAGATGTAATTAACAAATCTTAAGGCTAAATCTTTATGCTAACTGGCAACTATTGAAACCACTGAGAAGCCTATTTAAGAATAACTGCTTAGTTTTCCTCGCAGATCTTCCTTGCACATCCTCACACTAACTGTTCCAATCCTTTCCTCCATTTATCCGAAGAATTTAGTATGAAAACGCAAAAAGCGATTAAAGACCGACGTTCGATCAAGTACTTTGATGCCGACCATCAGATGACGGCTGAAGAGATCGATGAACTCCTTTCCTTAGCAGCGTTGTCACCGACGGCATTTAATGTTCAACATTGGCGTTTTGTGGTGGTTGATGATCCTGAGCTACGTAAAGCGATCCGTGCCCATTCTTGGGATCAAGCACAGGTAACAGATGCATCTTTGTTATTGGTCTTATGTGCCGATCTAAAGGCATGGGAGAAGCAACCAGAGCGTTACTGGGCAAAAGCGGATAAAGAGGTTAGCGAGTTTATGTTGCCGGCGATTAAGGCCTACTACTCGACTAAGACTCGAGTGCAGCGTGATGAGGCGATGCGTTCTTGTGGTATCGCGGCACAGACGATTATGTTGGCAGCAAAGGCAATGGGTTATGACTCCTGCCCAATGGATGGCTTTGATTTTAATCGAGTGGCGCAGTTGATTCGTTTACCGCAGGATCACATCATCAGTATGTTTATTACCGTGGGTAAGGCGACTAAAAAGCCTTGGCCACGTCCGGGTCAGTTACCATTAGAAGAGCTGGTGATTAAGAATCAGTTTAATCCACGTAGTCCAAAGCCTCAGTCTGAGATTAAAACTGAGCCTATGGCTGAAGTTAGCGATGAGGTGGTGACTGAAGTGAAACCGAAGGCCAAACCTAAGGCTAAGCCAAAGGTTAAAGCGAAAGATTAGCTTTAATTTAAAAGTTTAAACTAACAGATGAAAATATTGGGTCAGATTAAATCAATCTGACCCAAGTGATTTAATCTAAGCCCTGCGCAATTTCAAACACTTGTTTGGCATCTAGCACTTGGTCGTTGCTTTTGAATAGCTGGCCGATGCAGGCGCGGTGTAGGCGTAGTTTGAGTGCGCCGATACCGATACCACCAAAAATCTTCTTACCGAAGCGATCGGTGTTGTTATCCATCATGTCGATGCCTTCAAAGCCCAGTGGTGGGGCAGTATTGACGTCGGCTAGCACTTCTAGCGTTGGGTGCTGTTGCCAGTGGTCGGCACGGAGTAATTGGATACCAGTTTTGCCGGCACCAAAGACAATGTGTGCGCCATCTAGGGCAGCGGCGATAGAATCGTCGTCAGAGGCCACCATTGGCTCCAGGTCGACATCAAACTTTTCTTTCATCAACTGACATGACTGCTTAGAACGATCAAGCTGACGCGATGTCAGGCGGACATTAGCGCCCATCATGGCGAGCATGACAGCGGCACGTTGACCGACTGGACCGGTACCAGCGAGGACGACGGCAGTCTTGCCAGCAACATCAACGTTACGCGTAATCAGTGCGACACCGGCAGCAGCGGTGGTGTTGCAACCATTGCTATCGAGCATCACTGAGACACGGAATTTCTGGAAAAAGATCTTTTGCACAGCAGCCAATAGTTCTTGCCCAGCGGCTAGGTCACTACCACCAATGAAGAGGGCAGTATTCTTCTTATCTTTTGGTGCACGAGTGTAGATCGCGCCTTCAACTAGGGGATGACAGTTTTCAGGGGTGACACCGGCTAACTGAGTCAGCTGATCAGCACCACCATCATAGGCAACTACGGTGTCAAAGACACTGGCAATTGGGTCAGTATCAAAATGGAATAATAATTTTTTCATGGTTTTTTATACTCGTCTATCGGGCTGATTTAACCGGTCCAACCCAAGCCAGCTGCTACGCAGTTGATCGAGAGTAGTAGTGAGACCAAGGTATTTTGATCACCTTTCTTGCCATCAGCTTGGCCAGCGCGGAATTGTTTCACTAGCTTCACTTGCTCTAAGCCAACCTGCTTGATGCCGTGAAGACGTGCATCCATGTTCTTACGGAAGATCGGGAAGCGCTCACAGAGACTTTCTTCCTTGGTGATGGCCAATAACATCTTCTCGGCTAGGTCACGCTCTTTTGTGATCATGTCGAGGATTTCGTTACCAGCGGTTTGATCATCCACTAAAGTGCCGTATTCAGAGGCAATCTCAAGGTCGACTAAGAACATGGTTTTTTCAATATTGTCGATCATCAGACGGAAGATCTGACTCTTTTCAAACATCTCGGCCAGGATCGCTTCGCCTTGCTCGCCACGGACACTGATGATCTGATTGATGGCAGAACCAAAGCCATACCAGCCAGTGATCATGAGACGGTTTTGAGTCCATGCAAATACCCATGGAATGGCACGTAGATCATCTAAGCTGGCAGCGCCAAAGCGCCGTGCTGGGCGTGAGCCGATCTTCATTAGTGTTAGTTCTTCTACTGGGCTTGCTGAAGAGTAGAAGTCGACTAGTCCGGGATGATCCACTAGGCCACGGTAGGCAACCATAGAGGTGCCAGCGAGGGCTTCTAAGACTTCATCATAGGCTGGACGATTTTGTGCATCGTCTTCACCAGCAGAGAATAGGGTATGAGATAAGACACTGGCAGCGAGCAATTCAATCTGCTGCTCAGCAACACCACGGTTAGCATATTTACCAGAGACCACTTCACCCTGCTCGGTAACACGCATACGACCATTAACAGTAGAGGCAGGCTGGGCAGCAATAGCACGACCAGCTGGTGCACCACCGCGAGAAACTGAACCACCACGACCATGGAAGAATGAAATCTGCACACCATGATTTTGACCTGTTTGATAGATCTTGGTCTGTGCCTTACTGACTTCCCAAGTGGAGCAGAGGTAACCGCCATCCTTGTTTGAGTCGGAGTAGCCAACCATGATTTCTTGATGGCCACCGAGTTGATTGATGGTGCGCTGTACTAGTGGAACATCTAATAGGTTTTCTAGAATTTCAGGGCCGTTACGTAAATCCTCAATAGTTTCTAGTAATGGTACAACTTGAATACGGCAAGACTCAATCGCTTGACTATCTGTGAACAAACCAGCGTATTTTGCTAGTAGGTAAACACCAAGGATGTCATCGCTAGACTGGGTCATACTTAAGATAAAGACGCCAAAGGCATCGCGATCGATTGTGTTTTGAATGGTATCGATCAAGCGCAGTAGATCCATAGTAGCTACGCTGCTTTCGCTTAAGTTGGTGAAGCTTGGTAATTCTTCTAATGGCTCTTTCAGCGCATCGAGTAACCATTGATGCCATTCTGCAGAATCTTTCTCTGGCATCTTATCGCCATCACTGTGTTGCGCAGTCCAAATCTCTTCCAAGGCGAGAGTGGTGATGGTTGAGTTCTGACGTAGGTCTAGGCTCACTGTGTGAAAACCAAAGGCTTCAACAGTGTGACGGAAAGGGCTGACATACTGACGGCATAGTGATTGGCACTGCGCTGCTTCTAGGCCTTCTTCGATTACTCGTAGGTCATTCGCAAACTCATCAGCAGATGGGTAGGCCTGTACGTCTGTACTATCGCCGGCAAGCTGTAGCAGATTTGCATTGAGTCGTTTGCCGATGCAATAGCATAACTGGCGGAAGACTTCGCCTGGGTTACGCGACTTCATGGTTTCTGCTTCGTTACTGTGCTTGAGGATAGCCTCTAGTTTTTCATTGAAGCTCTTTGGTAGATCAGTGAAGTTCTTTGAAATACTGAGGTAAGAGCCCATCGCATTGACCTTTTCAACATAGTATTCCATGGTCGCTTTGGCCGTTGTTTTGACGGCGTGCTCAGTAACCTCGTTAGTAACGAACGGATTACCATCACGGTCACCACCAATCCAAGAGCCAAAGCTAAAGAAGGCTGGGACGTTGAAGCTATGCTCAGGGTAATGATCATTCAAGGCCTGTTCTAGCTCGCCATAGAGTTCATTCACACCTTGATAGAGTGATTCTTTAAAGAAGTGGATGCCCCACTCAACTTCATTTTGTACAGAAGGCTTTTCTAAGCGAATCTCACCAGTTAACCAAAGTAGGTCGATTTCATTGGTGATGGTTTGCTTAATAACCGTGCGCTCATGTGGCGTCCAACGGTCTTGCTCTAGCTTCTTCAGTAAGAGGTAGATACGACGGTGAATCTCAAGCACGGTGACACGCTTGGCTTCAGTCGGGTGCGCAGTAATAACTGGGCTGATCGAGGCGTTATCTAGTACACCTTGTAACTCATCTGCAGCGATACCTTGGCGTGCTGCCTGTGAAATTACTTGGGCAAACGTCCCTGGGACTTCAGTGTGACCAATCTCAGATTCGATTGAGCGTAGATGACGTACATTAGAATTCTGTTCGACGATAGATAACAGCTGGAACCAAATACCATAGGCCTGCAGCGCATAAGTCATGACATCCTGGTTGGATTCACGTAGCTCCTGCTTGCCGAGCAAGGTATTTTCGATGTCTGGACAACGTTTTTGCACGACCTCGAGTAGGCAGTTGAACAGTAACTGCGCAACTTCCTCACGATACTGTGAGGTGTGTGAGGCGATATCTGAACTATTAGATACCTTGAAAAAACCAGTCCATCCGACTGAATTGCTTTGCTTTGACATAGATTGCGCTCTAACTCTGTTAATTCAATTTGGCTTTCCCTAACATATAAAAGGAGGCGCGAAGCCTCCTTTTATATAGCAGCGAGTAAGAAATTGTCCCTAAACCAAGGCTTAAGCGAGGTTTAGGGGCCGTTTTCAGTGCTGATTTATACCAGCTTGTCGCGTGGTGCCTTTCCGGCAAAAAATGCCGCAAGGTTTTCTAACACACGCTCACCCATAGCAATACGTGTTTCCAATGACGCACTACCTAGGTGAGGTAGTAGGACTGCATTTTCACAGTCTAGGAAACCCGGATCTAGCTTAGGCTCACCTTCAAACACATCCAGACCTGCACCAGCGATGGTGCCGTTCTTAAGTGCGCTAATCAGGGCTTGGTTGTCGACTACGTCGCCACGCGCTGAATTCACTAGAATAGCGGTAGGCTTCATCATCTTGATGCGCTCTTCGTTGATCAAATGGTAAGTAGACTCACCACCTGGGCAATGCAAAGAAACGAAGTCAGCTTGTGCTAGGACTTCTTCTGCTGACATGTGAACAGCACCAAAACGATTCATTACTTCCTGTGAAGGTGGGTAAGGATCGCTAAAGATGATCTTCATGCCAAAACCGAAGTGAGCACGTTGTGCCATCGCTTGTGCGATACGGCCAAAGCCGATGCAACCTAAGGTCTTACCGGTTACTTTAGTCGCGATCATGTGCGTTGGACGCCAACCGGTCCACTCACCATTACGTAGATGACGCTCGCCTTCACCGATACGACGTGCCGCTGATAACAGCAAGCCCATCGCGATGTCAGCAGTACAGTCAGTCAGTACTTCTGGTGTGTTACTTACGGTCAAACCAGCAGTTTCTGCTGCTTTTAAGTCGATATGGTTATAACCAACACCGTAACTACCAATCATTTTAGCAGTGATGCCATCGGCACCGAGTACTGCAGCATTGACTGGGTCAGTTACTGTTGGGCAAAACGCATCACAGTTACGCAGTGCATCTTGCATCTGCTCAACGGTCATCGCTTCGTCGCTTTCGTTCAATTGAACGTCATATAGTTCTTTTAGCTGAGCTTCAACTTGCTCAGGCCATTTGCGCGATATGATTACTTTAGGCTTACTCATCAATTTATTCCTATAAGTCTTTTAGTACTCGTTCCATGGTGACACCTAGATCCGATGGAGTTGGAGCAACAACAACACCTGCTTCTTCAAGTAGTTTCACTTTTTCAGCAGCACTTTCACCAACACCTGAAACAATTGCTCCAGCATGGCCCATAGTACGACCCTTAGGTGCAGTTAAGCCGGCGATGTAGGCAACCAATGGCTTAGTCATGTGATTTTTGAAGTATTCAGCTGCTTCCGCTTCTTGTGGACCGCCGATCTCACCAATCATCATCACTGCTTTAGTATCTGGATCATTTTCGAAGTGCTCAAGGATATCGCGATGCGAACTACCATTGATTGGGTCACCACCGATACCAACTGAAGTCGTAATACCAATACCCAGTGCCTTCATTTGTGCAGCTGCCTCGTAACCGAGGGTGCCAGAACGACCGACAATGCCGACCTCTCCTTGCATGTAAATGTGACCTGGCATAATACCTAGCATGGCTTTTCCTGGGCTGATGGTGCCTGCACAGTTAGGACCGGTTAGGACCATGCGATCTTCTTTCTTGTAACGGTACATGTAGCGCTTAACCGTCATCATGTCTTGTGCTGGGATACCATCGGTAATCGCAACACAGTACTTAATACCAGCATCGGCTGCTTCCATGATCGAATCTGCAGCAAAGGCTGAAGGTACAAAGATAATACTAGCTTCTGCACCAGCTTCATCTACTGCTTCTTTAACCGTGTTGAAAACCGGCTTGCCCATGTGTTCTTGTCCGCCTTTACCTGGCGTAACACCACCTACAAGGTTAGTGCCGTATTCCATCATCTCTTCAGCGTGGAAGGTACCAATCTTGCCGGTGAAACCCTGTACGATGACGCGGGTTTTTTCATTTAGTAATACAGTCATTTGTCTCTCCCTACTTAAGCGCCGACCGCTTTGTTACGGGCTTCTACTGCTTTTTCAGCAGCTTCCGCTAAAGTATTTGCAGTGATAATCGGTAAGCCACTTTCGGCTATGATCTTTTGGCCTAGCTCTTCGTTGGTACCGGATAAGCGACAAATTAATGGCACTTTGACGTCCACTTGCTTGTAGGCTTGAACCACACCTTCAGCAATCCAATCACAACGGTTAATGCCAGCGAAGATATTGACTAGGAAAGCTTTAACGCCTTCATCGGCCAATACTAATTCAAAGGCACGTGCTACACGCTCAGGTGATGCACCACCACCGATGTCTAGGAAGTTGGCTGGGTTGCCACCCTTGTGCTTAAGCATGTCGAGTGAAGCCATTGCTAGGCCAGCACCATTAATCATGCAGCCGATGTCGCCATCGAGGCCAACGTAGCTTAGGCCATAATCCGATGCTGCAGACTCACGTGGATCTTCTTGAGATTTATCACGAAGTTCAGCGATCTGAGGGCGACGGAATAAGGCATTAGTGTCGAAAGCCATCTTAGCGTCTAATGCGCGGATGTGACCGTCACCAGTCACAACTAATGGGTTGATTTCAACCATAGTTGCATCTAACTCACGGAAAGAACGGTAAGCACCTTTCAGTGTTTGTACCGCTTGGCTGATCATTTTTGGCTCTAAGCCTAAATTGAACGCAATTTCACGTGCTTGAAAATCGGTGAGACCAACAGTCGGCTCGATTTCAGTACGCATAATAGCGTCTGGGTTCTTGTCAGCAACCTCTTCAATCTCCATACCACCTTCAGTAGAAGAGATAATGGCGATGCGTTGCTTTACACGATCTAGTACTAGACCAACGTAGAGCTCGCGCTGAATATCAGTCGCTTCTTCAATGTAGAGGCGATAGATAACCTTGCCCTGTGGGCCAGTTTGGTGAGTTACTAGGGTCTTACCTAGTAATTCAGTCGCTGCAGCCAGCACTTCTTCTTCAGATGTGCAGAACTTGATGCCACCAGCTTTGCCGCGGGCACCTGAATGAATTTGTGCCTTTACGACCCATTTGTCGCCACCAATTTCTTTGGCGCGATATACCGCTTGCTCAGGACTGTAAGCTAGTCCGCCTTGCGAAATACTAACTCCGAACTTGGAGAGCAGCTCTTTTGCTTGATACTCGTGAATGTCCACGGCATCTCCTCCCATATAAAGTGATTTACAATAAAAAATATGCGGGCGGCCCGAGGCCACCCGCAAAATCTGGTAACGCTAGTTACTTACAAAATGTACTAACTAAACAACGCTTGGGGTGTTATGGCGTATGAACTCTACGGCTCATATACAGCGTTGTGACATTTTATGGGCACCTTGCAGGTGAACGCAAGGTGCCAAATCGCATAAAAGTATGCTAGGAAGCGCTGTTTTTCTCAGCGATTGCCTCTGCAGCGCGGACAACATTCTCTGCCATACGTGCTGAAGCAGCATCAATCATCTTACCGTCTAGAGAGGCAGCGCCACGACCTTCAGCAGCAGCTTTTGCAAGCTCCTCAAGGATACGATGGGCCTTAGTGACCTCAGCTTCTGGTGGAGAGAAAACTTCATTAGCGAGTTCAATTTGAGATGGGTGGATTGCCCACTTACCCTCGATGCCAAGTGCTGCACCACGGCGAGCCGCTAGCATGAAGCCATCAGGATCGTTGAAATCACCAAAAGGGCCGTCAATAGGACGCAAACCATAAGCGCGACAAGCAACTGTCATTCTTGAAATGGCATGGTGCCATTGATCACCAGGATAATCTGGATTCAAGCCACCAATGTTGACAGTACGTGCACGGTTACTAGCTGCATAGTCTGCAACACCAAAGTGCATCGCTTCCATGCGAGGGCTAGAAGTCGCGATTGCTTCAACATTAGCCATGCCAAGTGCAGTCTCGATTAAAGCCTCGAGGCCAATTCTATTGCTAAAGCCTTTGGCTTCTTCAATTTGAGTGACCATTGCATCGACCATGTAAACGTCAGCAGGGTTACCTACTTTAGGAATCAAGATGGTGTCTAACTTGTCACCAGCCTGTTCAACAACGTCTACCACATCACGATACATGTAATGTGTGTCTAAACCGTTGATTCGGATCGATACAGTCTTACCTTTACCTGCCCAATCGATGTCATTTAGCGCTTCAATGACGTTTTTGCGCGCCTGGAATTTATCATCCGGTGCAACTGCGTCTTCAAGGTCTAAAAATACGTAGTCGGCTGCAGAATCTGCAGCCTTCTCGATCATCTTTGGGTTAGAACCAGGTACAGCGAGTTCACAGCGCTGTACTCGGAGCTTTGCAGGTTTATATTGAGTGAAACTCATAAAAATAAACCTCTATTTTTTAGCAGCAGTCTTGCGCTTGGCAGGAGCACGCTTCTTAGGGGCTGCTTTCTTAGCACCACCGAAGGCTGGGATATCTTTAGCTGTTGAACGGTAATACTCAACCGCTGCACCAACACCACTTCCTGGCTTGATCTTAATACCAGCATCACGCATAGCCATCTCAACACCACCAAGGGCAGACATCATGCGAACATCGCTGTTGTCGCCTAAGTGACCGATACGGAAAACCTTACCAGCTACCTGTGTTAAGCCAGCACCTAGTGAGATGTTGTAACGGTGGTATGCAATATGAATAACTTCAGCTGCATTAACGTTCTTAGGAGAAAGAATCGCTGTAACTGTGTCAGAACATAGCTTTGGAGACGCTGCACAAGGAGATAGACCCCATGCTTTAACGGCTTTACGAACACCTTCCGCTAGGCGGTGGTGACGAGCAAATACGTTATCAAGGCCTTCGTCCAACAGTAGGTCCATAGAGGCACGTAAACCGCGCAACATTGGAACTGAAGGTGTGTAAGGGAAGAAACCGTCTTTGTTAGTTGTGATGTGATCTTTGATGTCCAAGAAACAACGTGGGCAAGTCGCAGTTTTGCTAGCGCGAAGTGCTTTCTGGCTGAATGCGATCAAAGCCATACCTGCTGGCAACATGAAACCTTTCTGCGAACCACTGACGGCTACGTCAATGTTCCACTCGTCCATGCGGAAATCAATACTGGCAACTGAGCTTACGCCGTCAACCATGTAGATTGCTGGGTGACCGATATCTTTAATTGCTTTACCAAGTGCGCCGATGTCACTAGTAACACCAGTAGCAGTTTCGTTATGACAAGCGATAACCGCTTTAATATTATGCTTTTTGTCAGCACGTAGACGCTTCTTGAATTCAGCAACTGGAACGCCTTGGCCCCAAATTACATCAACTAGCTCTACATTTAGGCCTAAACGAACAGCCATGTCATACCATAGGTGACTGAATTGACCGAAACGTGAAGTTAGGATCGTGTCGCCTGGGTTTAGTGTGTTGGTAATTGCAATTTCCCAACCGGCTGTGCCAGTTGCAGGGAAAATGAAGCTTTGACCTTTCTTGGTTTGGAAGATCTTGTTCAGATCTTTCAGTAGTGGCAGAACCAATTCAGGAAGGTCTGGTGCACGATGGTCTTCCTGTGGAACGACCATTGCATTCATTACTTCATTAGGAATATGTGTAGGACCAGGAGCAAATAAATAATTGCGTCCAGGGAAGGCAAGCTTTTTACCAGGCATAAAAGGACCCTTATATAGTGTTTAGAAACTGAGTTTAAATGATGTGTTGAATCTTACTGCCAGCCGAAATAAATATTATATAGCTAGCACATACGAATAAATGATCGCAGCAGATCTTCCAAGCCATCTCAAATGAGTGCTGGCGATTTTTTCAACAACACCCGAAAAGTTCATCATAATGCCACAGAGGTTAGGCCCTCTCAAGGGTGTTTTTTTTTGGAATAGCCCTACTACAGGGTAGTTTCTGACTAAATTGGGAGTATGCCTTGCAGACTGGCAGCCTTAACTGTGTTTTCTAGCAGGCAGGCGACGGTCATTGGGCCGGTGCCAGCAGGCATTGGTGTCACGCCACCGGCGATTTTTTCTACCGAGGTAAAATCGACATCACCGAGGATGCCGTCAGCTGTACGCGTCACACCTACATCAAAGACCATCGCACCAGGCTTCACATGGGCTGCTGTAATCATACCGGCCGAGCCTACTGCGGAGACTAAGATGTCGGCGCGTTGACAGATCTCGACTAAGTTTTCACTGCGAGAGTGGGCTAGGGTGACGGTAGCATCTGCGCCGCGTGCTGAGAGTAAAAGCATCTGCGGTAGGCCAACTAAGGAGGAGCGACCGACGACCACTGCTGTTTTGCCGCAAGTCGGGATGTTATAGGCTTCAATCAGACGCATAACACCAAGTGGCGTACAGGGAACTAATTGGTTTTGGCCTTGGATTAGGCGTCCCATATTGACTTCGGTTAGACCATCGACATCTTTTTCGGCCGGAATCTTGGCTAACACACGGTCTTTATTAATATGTTTGGGTAGGGGTAGTTGAACCAGGATGCCATTGACGTTGTCGTCACTGGCTAATTTTTCAATTTCAGCTTCTAGGCTTTGCTGATCGATGTCTTTTTGCAGGCTAACATGTTTTGAATGGATACCTGCGGCGTGCGCCTCACGGTGCTTCATGCCGACATACAGTTTGCTTGCAGGGTCTTCGCCAACTAAAACGGTGGCTAGAGTAATTTGAATATCGCTAAATTGAGCTAACTGGGTTTTGATCTGATTGCGTAGTTGGATAGCAACTTTTTTGCCGTCAATGATCAATGGCGTAGGCTCGTGTGGAGAAGTTATTGAATGCTCAATTGAGCAAGATTAATGTTCCTGCGACTAATTTTCAATCATTAGTCGCAGGAGATGCTACTTTACTAACTACGCTGCAGGCTGCTTATCAGGATGCAGGTAGATGAAACTCTTACCTAGACGACCACCGTAGTTACCGGCAGAGATCATTAGCAGACCTTCGGTGTCTTTCGACGCATTAATAGCTGCTTGGGTTGCCTTGATGATGCAATCCATGTCGCGGCCATTCATGATGATTTCCATGACAGAGTTCACACCTTCAGGTAAGCCATGCTCTACTGTTGGATCATCTTGTAGCAAAGGACAGAACTTCTCAAAGGTACTCGCAATGGTGAAGTCATAGTCACTACCGGCTTTTGAGCCACTACCCGCGACACCGCCGGGGAAGGTTGTGATTACGCCATCAACTGGTGCGATTGCTTCGCAACCCTTCTCTGCCGCTTCTAATGCAGAGTCAGTGTCTTTGCCGAAGAACCATAGATTGCCACCCATTAGGCCATCAGAACGACCTAAACGACGATCCATGATGTATTCACCACCAAGGATTGGCACCCACCACATTTTGCGGCCAAAACGCTCAATACGTTTTTGGTAGCCGTTACCGAAGTAAGCGACTTTACGACCCATGTGGAAGTACTCTTCTGAATCAATCAAGTTAAAGCATGATGCCGTAGGGCAGGTCATGACATTTTGACTAATACGGACTAGAGCAGACTTTTCTAGGCGATCATTACGATCTTTCCAGAAACGTGGCACATGCATTTGAACAATAGCGCCTGGGCGACCATCAGGAGTTTCGAAAGTCTCGTCACCACCTGGGCCTACATAGCGGTCCATGCCTGCTTCACAGTCACATAAAATAGAGCTAGAACCGTTACCTACTGCCGCGTTTACCGCGTGGTCAACCCACTTACGGTTCTTGGCAGTGATTAAGAACTCAACATATAAGCTCTTAAACGCTTCTGCATAAGTATCATCAATTAACGCACTCATTTAGTCTCTTCCTTGGCCTTCGTAAACAGCATCTTCAGTGACTACTTTGTCCATGTAGACGTCGTGTGGAGCAACAAGAACGTTGTCAAACAACTGTGACTCATAGCCCATTGCGATTAATGGTGCATCGGCACGTACTTTTTCAAGTAGACGATCATAGTAACCTTGACCATTACCCATACGACCACCGTTACGGTCAAAGCCAACACCTGGAACCATAACTAGATCTAGATCGCCTGCTTCAACTTCTTTTGTTGGGTTACCCCACATATCTTTTGGTGGCTCAAGGATGTCCCACTTACCAACAACCATCTCTTCCAAGCTTTCCATCCACCATAGGCCAAGCTTGTTGTCGCCATTTTCGTCTTCGGTGCAGTAAGGAACGATAATTTTCTTTTCGCCCTTAGCTACTTCAGCAAGTAACTCTGGCTTAGTACGTAGCTCAGAACGGCAATCGATGTACCACATGATAGTGTGAGCGTTCTTATATTCTGGTAGCTCAAGAAAACGAGCAACCGCTTTCGCGCTGACTTCGTCTTTGTTGTCTTGGGCGTTACGACGATCATATGCTTCACGACGCATCTTGTTCTTGCGTTCCATGATCGCTTCTAATTCTTCTGGTGTCAGTGACATCAACTGCTCCTGTTGGTAGGTAGTGACTAGTAGGGCTATAAAAAGGGGCTAAATCGTAAACTATTCGCGGCTAGCTGCCAACGTTTTCAATCAATTAGGGCAAAAAATCATTTTTTACCCTATTGAGCCGTTAACATCAGCCGTTTTTCAACTACGTTTTAGTCGGTTACTGCACCGCTTGAGGCCGAGCTAACTTGTTTTGCATATTTAGCCAGTACCCCGCGAGTGTAGCGGGCTTTAGGCGCTTTCCACGCCGTTTTACGTTTCTTCAATTCGCTTGCGCTAACGTGTAGATTCATTTCACCACGCTCAGCATCAATGGTAATTTTGTCACCATTTTTGACTAGGGCGAGCGGACCGCCAACAGCTGCTTCTGGGGTGATATGGCCAACAACAAAGCCATGACTACCACCAGAAAAACGACCATCAGTGATTAATGCGACATCTTTTCCGAGACCTTTACCCATTACAGCCGAGGTTGGTGAGAGCATTTCACGCATGCCGGGGCCACCAACTGGGCCTTCATAGCGAATAACGATGACATCACCTTTCTTAATGCCACCATCGAGAATCTTCTTCAGAGCTGTTTCTTCCGAGGCGAAGACTTTGGCCTTGCCGGTGAAAGAAAGCCCTTCTTTACCTGAAATTTTAGCGACGGCACCTTCTGGTGCTAGATTGCCATATAGGATGACCAAGTGGCCATCTTTCTTAATTGGGTTGCTGAATGGGCGGATGATGTCCTGTCCTTTTGGATAGGCTTTCACCTTGGCTAGGTTTTGCGCCATGGTCTTACCGGTCACGGTTAGACAATCGCCATAGAGTAGACCTTTTTTCAGTAGCATCTTCATTAATGGCTGAATTCCACCAATCTCAATAAGTTCTGACATCATGTATTTGCCACTAGGGCGCAAGTCGGCCATTACCGGTACTTTCTTACCGATACGGGTAAAGTCATCGATAGATAGTTTTACACCCATGGAGTAGGCCATGGCGAGCATGTGTAGCACTGCATTAGTGGAGCCGCCTAGGGCAGTAATGATCGTAATGGCATTCAAAAAGGCCTTACGCGTCATGATGTCGCTAGGACGCATGTCTTTTTCTAATAGGTTTAAAACAGCCTTGCCAGCATTACGGCAATCATCTTCTTTTGATTTTGAGATGGCGGCTTGAGCTGAACTGCCTGGTAGGCTCATGCCTAAGGCTTCAATCGCTGATGCCATGGTGTTGGCGGTATACATACCACCACAGGAGCCGGCGCCTGGAATGGCTTTTGATTCAATTTGTTTTAATTCTTTGTCACCTATCTCTTGCTTGGCATGTTGACCAACAGCTTCAAATACAGAGACAACATCGATCTTAATACCTTTATGTACGCCCGGCATGATGGTGCCACCATAGACGAATACAGCAGGTCGATTTAAGCGCGCTAGGGCCATCATGCAGCCCGGCATGTTTTTATCACAACCACCAATCGCAACAACGCCATCAAAACCTTCACAGCCAGTTACGGTTTCAATCGAATCAGCAATCACTTCACGTGAAACTAGTGAGTACTTCATACCCTCTGAACCCATCGAGATACCGTCTGAGATGGTGATGGTGTTAAAAATTACACCCTTGCCACCCGCGCTATTAGCCCCTGCGGCTGCTTTTTCGGCCAGAGTGTTAATGTGCATATTACATGGCGTTACCATGCTCCAGGTGGAGGCAATACCGATCTGTGGCTTTTGAAAGTCGCCATCTTTAAAGCCAACGGCGCGTAGCATGGCACGACTAGGTGCACGCTCGGTGCCATCGACAACTATTGAAGAATGGGTGCGAAGTTTTTTGCTCATAAGTTTATAGCGGGTTATTGGGCTTAAGAGACTGCACTATACCGAATGCGGCGAATTGGAACGAGCCTTCGCTAGAGATATTCAGTCTGTTTTAGGTTTGTGGGGTGACCATTTGATCTATACCCCACAGAATAATAGGTACTACGTAAGGTGGTTTAGCTTTCTTCTACGAAGCTAGCTGATAGTTCGACGTAGTCAGCCATTGATTGTTCGATCACTTTTATCGCGTGATCACGACCATAGCCTGGGCCTACCTGAACCTTAGAGTCTTCACCTGGTAAGCACTTATAAGTGCTGAAGTAGTGACGTAATCGCTCAACAATCGAGCTAGGTAATTCTGCAATGTCCTCAACGTGTGACCAAATGTGATCACCTTCGAGTACGGCGAGGATTTTATCGTCGGCTTCACCGCCGTCGATCATCGGTAAACCACCGACAACGCGGGCATTTAAAATTAACTCGGCACGGTCGACAGGACGGTCACTGATTACACAGATGTCTAATGGATCCTCATCACCTTGTAGGTCATCACCCATCAATGCACCAACGCATGCACCACAATAAGTGCGAGGAATAAAGCCATAGAGAGTCGGTGGTAGTGAAGAGGTGCGATGTGGACGATCTACACGCAGGTAACCGGTCTGTTTATCGACTTCATATTTGACGTGATCAAATGGCGTGCTCTCAATGTAGGCATGTACTACGCTAGGCGCATCTGGGCCTACTTCGATACCGTGCCAAGGGTGTGGGCGCCAGCGATTAAATGTTGATGACAAAGCGTGTTACTCCTCTTATATATCGTGACTGCTGGGTGGTGATACTGATCAAGCAAGCAGCCAATTTAATTGTGTACTATTTAGTTCGTAATGCTACCGCATTCAGTCTGTATAGGACTACGGTTTTTTAACATAACGTTATGCTTTGGCCAATGGTTTATATGACAGTAGCCCAAAGTCTTAGTCCTAATTGTGCAAAAAGTACTGCTAAGACCAGATTGCTTACCGCACTGACAAGGTTACGAAAGGTGATTTTTTGAAGACATTGTCGTGCCCCGGCATAAGCGCCAATGGCGGTAACGAAGAATCCAAACTCAGACATCAGTAGCAAAGTCAGCAACGGTAAAGTGCTGAGCCCTTGAGGATCGGTTTTACCACCTAGGGTGACGGCTACTAATAATGCGCTGCCAAGGAATAAAGCGACGCTGGGATACAGTTCTTTTTTCATACTAGACCTATAAAAAATCAAAAAATGATAAGCCTTACGGTAACAGATTATTTTCTGTGCGGGAGCCGTTAACGTAGATCGACCTGATTATATTAAGGGTGATGTTTGCATTGGATTTTTGGGCATCTACCAGTGTTCTGTGCATTTGGGTACTTTGCGGTGAGTTCATTCAAAGTGTTTTGGATGGTATTACTTTTTGCCTGACTCATCTCGATAGCGCATCTAGCGGCATCTATAGCGCTGCGATGGCAACCCAAGGCAGCAGCACTATAAGCAAAGTTATTTAGCGCCTGAGCTGAATGTGGATTAAGACTTAAAGCCTTACGATAAGCACGATTAGCCGCTAAGGGCTCATTCAATTGCATGTGACTATTGGCCAAACCTAAATGCGCAGGAAAATGATCAGGCCAACGGCGTAGTGCGGTGCTATAGGTAATTTGTGCTGCACGTGTATGTCCTAGATGCTCAAGATCAATGGCAGCAGCCATGACCCTATCGATATCGGCATCCTCTGGGATGTCGGTCATAGGGGATAGCACTAATGACCAGTGTGAGGCACGTGACCAGGTGTTCTCAAAGGTTTTACGTGCGGCTCGATAGTATTCATGGCGACCACTGTGAAGTAACACAAAATTCCTATCTGCCGAATAACCGACGACGACGGCATAGTGCCAGACTGGGTAGGCATCAATCGCTAAGTTTTGTAAGACAATGACAGGGCGTTGTTGATCAATCGCGTTAAACAGGCTGTCCATGTCATTTGCTTGATGGTAACTCTGTAGGCCAATCTCACGGGCAGTAGCTAGCATCTCTAATTGTAAGCCACCGGTTTTGTTGGGGCTGCTTTTGAAGCGATGTAATTTGCCTGGGCGTATTGGCAGGATATAAAAGTTAGCGACCATCGATAGCGCGGCGGGGCCGGAATAAAAAGCAGCTTGATCAAAGAATGGCACTTGTAAAACGATGTCTGAGGCTTGGTCTTGCGGTTCCTTTGGTAAGAGATGGTCGGCCACTGTTGTGCAGCCATTCATAAGGGGGCTACTGAGTATAAATAATAGGGCTATTAAGTGGCAGTTGAGTGGCATGATGTCGACGTTAGAATGAGGTCGAGATATCAGTGTAGCCGGTCAGCTCTAGTAATAAGATCAAAGGGCTGGGTGCTAATGCGACTAGATTTGAGCTGTCTGTCTCTGGCATGTCTGCAATCTGATCAGCTAGATTTTGTAATTCACTAGGGGCCAGCTTGGGTAGGCGTTGACGGATATCAGCAGCTGTAATTTTATGCTTGAGTAGCATACCTTTAACATCTTCGCGCTTTAGCAGAAGGTCAATGCGTTCGATATTTTCCTGGCTAGTGACTGCAGCAACTATTTGTTCTGTAGTGAACATCTCTGCCTTTAGCGACAGACTGATGAACAGTCCAAATAGGACTATTAATAGAGATCGAAACAATGTTCTTGAAGGGCTCAAGTAGTTGCTCTCGGAGATAAGGTGTAGCCTGATTGTTCGCTTTTAAGCGAATTGGGTCAAGCCTTATTAGTACGGTGTTTATTCTCGCTCAAACAACATCAAGTGCTCTAAGTCCAGACGGATACCTAGTGGTTTGCCAATGCTGTGATCATGATGGCTTGGGGCATAACAAAGCACACGATAATCATTTGGTAGACGCAATGTGTAGAGAAACTGGGCCCCTAAGAAACGCTTTTCCTCAACGATGGCGCTAACCTGACTATTGTCATCGTGTGGGATGTCATCAGGCCTTACTAGCAGGTCGATTTGACTGCCTGGGGTGAAGCGTTTTTCGCTGTTATTAGGCAGGGTACCAAAGACTGTTTCAACATCTCCTGCGGCATTGATCTCGACTGGAATAAATGTACCGAGTCCAACAAAGTCAGCAACAAATCTAGAATTGGGTTCGTGATAGATATTGTAAGGTGAATCAAACTGCACAATAGCACCCTGCTGCATGACGCCAATGGAGTCAGCGATTGAAAAAGCCTCATCCTGATCATGAGTGACTAATAGTGCGGTGATTTTTTCTAACTTGAGAATGTTGCGTACCTCTAGCACTAACTGATGACGCAGTTCCGGGTCTAGGCTAGAAAAAGGTTCGTCTAATAAGAGTAGTGATGGTTTCGGTGCTAATGCTCTAGCTAAGGCCACGCGCTGCTGTTGCCCACCAGATAATTCGTGCGGATATTTTTGATCACTAGTGACAGGGATTTCTACTAAATCTAAGACATGTCGGACCTGTTTTTGAATATAGCGCTGTTCCATCTTGCGAATGCCATAAGCCACATTGTCAAAGATGGTCATATGCGGGAACAGGGCGAGGTCTTGAAACATCATGCCAACACCACGTGACTGCAGTGGTGCTTGTGATTGTTGTGAGCTAATAAGCCGTTGATTGAGCTGGATCGTGCCATGGTCGATAGGGTGTAGGCCGGCAATAGAACGGAGCAGAGTAGTCTTACCGCAGCCACTGGGCCCGAGTAAGCAGACAATATCTTGCGCTTGGATTTTCAGCTCGACCTCTTGCAGGATTTTCTGCTTGTGATGCGAGGTTGAAAGCTGCGCTACTTCTAGTAAGGGAGGTGATTGAATGGCCATGGCAATTATTTCTTTCGGATCGAAATGTTTAATAGAATGACCGGTATTATACCTGTCATTACGATAGCTAATGCGGCGGTTGAAGCGTCTGCTAGACGCTCGTCAGATGCTAGTTCATAGGCGCGCACGGCGAGGGTGTTGAAGTTGAAGGGGCGCATAATTAAAGTTGCTGGTAGTTCCTTCATGACCTCGACAAAGACGAGCAAAGCAGCGCTGAGCAGACCACCACCAATCAGCGGTACGTGGATGCGGCGTAGGGTCTGGCCAATCGAGTTACCTAATAAACGTGAAGCTTCATCGATTGAATGTGAAATCTTACTAAGGCTGGCATCTACTGTTTGTAAGGCCAATGATAAGAAACGCACAGTATGCGCAAAGACTAGAGCAAAGATAGTACCGGTTAAGAGCAAGCCTGATTCAATAGAAAATTGTTCGCGTAGTGTATCGATCAACCAATTATCTACACTACTTAATAAAATAATTGCACCTACTGCGATCACCGTACCGGGAACAGCATAGCCCATGGCGCATAGATTAATCATCGATTTTAGTAACGTGCTTTTGCTGATACGTCTTGCGTAAGCCAGGATGGTTGCAATGACCAAGGTTAGTGCAGCAGCAGAGATGGCCAACAGGAGGCTGTTCCATGTTAGCTGCCAGAAGTGTGCATCCAACATTTCATCGGCAGTTTCGATTGCCCAGCTGATTAATTGCAGTAATGGAATAATAAAGCCGAAGATCGCTGGGATAAGGCAAAGGCTTATAGCTGCAGCAGCTGCCTTACCGTGAAGTGTGAGTACCTCACGCGATCGTTCAGCACTGGTGTTGCCATTAAAGCGGATGCGCCCACGCAGGTATTTTTCAACTAAGAAAAGCATGAAAACAGCTGCCATCAACAGGCTGGATAATTGTGCCGCTGTGACTGCTTCGCCATAGCCAAACCAGGTGCGGAAAATGCCAGTAGTAAAGGTGCTGATGCCAAAGTATTGCACCGTGCCGTAATCTGCCAAGGTCTCCATTAAGACTAGGATGACACCAGCTGCAATCGATGGTCGTGCTAATGGCAGGATCACCGAGGAATAGCATTGCCAACGGCTAGCACCTAATAGGCGTGCAGCATCGACAATATTTGCTGACTGATTTAGCAGGGATGAGCGTGTCAGCAGGAAGACATAGGGGTAGAGGACAAAAGAGAACATGACAATAGCACCCTCTAATGAACGGATCTCGGGGAACCAATATTCACCATAACTAAGATCAAAGCTATCGCGTAACAGTTGCTGTACGGGGCCACCCACTTCCAACATGCCAGTATAGGTATAGGCAATAATATAGGCTGGCATAGATAAGGGTAGTAGCAATAATAACTCGATTAAACCTTTGCCTGGAAAGCGATAGAGCGCACAGATACAAGCTGCAGGCACACCGATAATAAAGGTGCCAAAGGCGACTCCAAGACCTAGAAGGATGGAGTTTTTGACATAATCCCAGAGTAGATAATCTATTAAATGTTGCCAAGTATCACTACGCGCATGGAGATTAAACTGCAGCACGATTAAGAGCGGTAGGATAATCAGTGCGGCAATGATAAAGACACTTAGGAACCAGCCTTGATCAGAACCTAAGCGCGCAAGGCTTAACGCACGCAAAGGCTTAAGACGATCTAGCATTTCAGTTCCCAATTCCTTTGGTTAATCTTAAGTCTATGGCAAGATCTAACGCCAACCTGCACGATCCATGATGCGCACGGCCTCGGCGTTCAATTCGCCAAGGCGAGTGAGGTTGAGCGTGTCAGCTTTGAATGGCCCCCATTGCTGCAAGATGTTATTAATCTCAATGCCATCGCGAACAGGGTATTCTAAATTAACCTCACCATACCAGGCTTGTGATGCATCGGTGAGTAAAAAGGCAACGAGTTTGCTAGCTAGCTCTGGCTGCTTGCTGTGGGCGGTGATGCCAACACCACTCACATTGACGTGCACACCACGATCATCTTGATTGGCCCAGAATAAAGTAGCTTCACTGGCAGCGGCTTGTTGCGCAGCATCAGCAGTCATCATCTTACCTAAGTAGTAAGTGTTGATTACCGCCAAATCACATTGACCCGCAGCTAGGGCCTTGATTTGATCGCGGTCACCGCCCTGTGGTTTACGAGCAAAATTAGCGACCAGGCCATCGGCCCATGCTTGGGTTGCTTGCTCACCATGATGAGCAAGCATCGCGGCAACTAATGATTGGTTATAAATATTGTTTGAGGAGCGGATGCAGATACGGTTTTTCCAGCTTGCATTTGTTAGCGCTTCATAGTTGCTAAGCTCTTCTTCTTTAACGTTTTTATGGCGATAAGCCAGCGTTCGAGCGCGTACTGAAAGGCCGACCCACTGGGCGTCAGCATCTTGGTACTGATGCGGTACCTGGCTGAGGATTGCTGGGTCTTTGATCGCTTGTAAGAGACCTGCCTGCTTGGCGCGATGTAAGCGACCGGCATCGACCGTGATAAAGACATCGGCCGGAGTGTTCTTACCCTCATTAAGTAAACGCTGAATCAATGCATCTGCTTTGGCCGTGATTAAATTGACCTGGACATTGTGGGTCTGGCCAAATTGGTCTAACAATGGCTTGATATAAGCCTCTTTACGCGCGCTATAGACATTGATTTCATCAGTAGCGTGTGCAAATTGCGAGCAAATTAGTGTGATACTGATGTAAAGTATTGATTTAAAATTACATTTCATGGTTTGTCCTAAGCAATAAAATCACAAGGGTGACGTCAAATAATGGTAGCACAAATGATATGCATTCGTATTTTAAGCCTGAAAATGAATGATACAAATTATTGGCACTGGACTCGTGAAATTCACCATAGCCAAGTTCTTTTAGATGTGAGTTCGGATGACGAATAAGGTCGTTATTAACGACTCGGTCCGTGCTCGCTGGCAGTCTCTTAAAACAGGCTATGCGTTTCCTCCAGCAGTGCTGGCAGCTGAAGCCCAGATTGAATGCCTGTTGAGTCAGAGTCGATTTTGCGAACAGGTGATTCGACAGCAGCCTGAATGCTTGCAGGCGATCATTCAGCAAGAGGGATTACAGCCGACGACCTACCGTACTCTATTAGAGCAAGAGTTACAGGGGGCTGGTGACGAGGCACAGTTACGTCATGGCTTAGCACGCTTTCGCAATCGTCAGATGCTGGCTATTTGTTGGCATGATTTGATCTTGCAATGTGATGTGCAGTCGGTGTTGCTAGCACTATCCGAGCTGGCTGATGTCTGTGTGCAGATCGCTTGTCACTGTTTGCAGCAAAGCTTGAGCCAACAACATGGTGTCCCGAGAGTGGTCGCAACACCAGCAGATAATGTTGTAGAAGCAAAACAGGCGGAGTTTATTGTTGTCGCCCTAGGTAAGCTGGGTGGCCGTGAGCTTAACTTTTCATCAGATATTGATGTCATGTTTTGTTTTGATCATAACGGCTACTGTGATGGTGTTAAGGCGCTATCAAATAAAGAGTTTTTCACTAAATTAGGGCAAGCCTTGGTGCGTGTGCTGAATGACCGAGCTCAGCTGGTTTATCGCGTCGATTGTCGACTACGCCCTTTTGGTGACTCTGGTCCACTAGTGGTGAGTTTTGATCATCTACAAGAGTATTACCAAGTCCATGGTAGAGAATGGGAACGTTATGCTTTGGTTAAGGCGCGCTCTTTAAATGGTAGTGTAGCGGCACAAGAAGTGCTTAGCGCTATCTTAAAACCATTTGTTTATCGACAATATATTGATTTCACAGTGCTTCAGACCTTGCGGGAAATGAAGCATAAAATTGCGCAACAAGTGAGTCGTAAGCAACAAGTCGACCATCTCAAATTAGGGCCTGGCGGTATTCGCGAGATTGAATTTATCGCCCAACTATTACAGTTAATCAATGCTGGGCCAATGATGAGTCTGCAGACTCAATCGTTGTATAAGGCGTTGGAAGCTATCGAACAGATGGCGTATTTATCACCACTGGAAGTAACCCGACTGTTGCAAAGCTATGAGTTTTTGCGACGTGCTGAAAATAGGCTGCAAATGTGGGATGACCGACAAGTGCATGAATTACCACGTGATGCTGAACAGCTGACCGTGCTAGCCCAGTCTATGGGCTACGATGATGTATTAGCATTCCGTTCAGCCTTGCAGGACTATCAGCAACAAGTGTCTGTCATTTTTGACAATATTGCAGCGGCACCATCAAAGGATCTACAGCCGACCGATATAGCGGAAGATTTTTGGCAAGAGTTGGTTGAATCAGAGGATCAGTCTAAGTCAGAAGATGAGCTTGATTTACCACAGCTGTTCTTTCAGCAAGATGAAATCTTACAGCGTCTGAAGGGATTACTGAGTAGTCCGATCTATCGGACACAAGACGAAGTGGGTAGAGCACGTTTGCATGGCTTTATGCCAATTCTATTGCAACAACTGAGCAAGCGTGACGATGCAGTAGTTGTATTGTCCCGATTGCTACCTGTATTACTCGCTATTTTGCGACGCTCAGCTTACCTACTCTTGCTGACAGAAAATGTTGGTATATTACGGCAATTAATTGCGGTGGTGGCGAGTAGCCCTTGGATTGCTAAACACGTCAGTAGTAATCCTATTCTGCTAGATGATTTGATTACAGCTGATAGTGATAAGCACCACAGAGCTGAACTACAGCAGCAATTTAAGCTCAGTATTCTGTCTCAAAAAGGGCTGGATGACGAACAAGTGCTAGAGCGAGTGAGGTTGTTTAAACATGCGGCCGAGTTACGTATTGCCTGTGCTGATGTGCAAGGAGTGCTGCCACTGATGCAAGTGAGTGATCGTTTGAGTTGGTTGGCAGAGGTTGTGGTACAGGGTTGTTTGCAGTACCTCCAGCATCGTGAACAGCCAAGTCTGACAGATCAGCCAGCCTTGCCTAATCTGGCCGTGATTGCGTTTGGTAAATTGGGTGGTTTAGAACTAAGTTACGGTTCGGACTTGGATTTGGTCTATCTGACAGACAGTCAATCACAGACTGACCCAGCGATGATCAAGCTGACCCGAAAGGCACAGGGTTTGAGCCGCATGCTGAGTTTGCGTACGGTATCTGGCCAAATGTATGAAGTTGACCTGCGTTTACGACCAGATGGTAATGCTGGGCCTCTAGTCGCAACACTTCCAGCGATGCGTGAATATTATCGTTCGAGGGCTTGGTTGTGGGAATTGCAAGCCTTGGTTAGAGCGCGCTGTGTCGCTGGTGATGAAAGCATCGTACAAGCGTTTGAGCGACTACGACGTGATGTATTGTGTCAGCCACGAGAACAGCAGGCCTTAGCGCAGGAAGTGTTAGCGATGCGGCAAAAATTGATCCTAAATAAAAGCAATACAGGCCCTCTACGGTTTAATTTGAAACACGATCTGGGAGGTATCACTGATATTGAATTTATGGTGCAATACGCGATTCTCGCAAATGCGCACCGAG
This sequence comes from uncultured Gammaproteobacteria bacterium, assembly GCA_905479295.1. Taxonomy (GTDB): domain Bacteria; phylum Pseudomonadota; class Gammaproteobacteria; order UBA4575; family UBA4575; genus UBA4575. The sequence continues at coordinate 129,982 of CAJQLY010000002.1, forward strand.
AGCCAGCCCTATGTCGTTATTCAGATAACGTACGGCAGCTCACGATGCTTGCCGAGGCCGAGTTTATCGCCCCTGAAATGGCGCAGGATTTGAGCGAGATTTATTGCCAATATCGTAATGCTTCTCACCGTATGGCTTTGCAGACACAGCAAATAGGTGCTGTTGATGATGCGGATTTTTCAACACAGCGTGCGCTAGTGCAAACGTATTGGAAGAAGTGTTTTGCGCTTTATCTAGATTAGATAAGGCGATAACCGCTAAGCAAGTTAGCAATGATTTTTGTTACTTTAATGATGAAAGAGTTTAGGAGCTAGAAGATGTCGATGTCTGATCGAGATGGCGTAATTTGGAACGATGGCGAGTTAGTAGACTGGCGGTCGGCTGAAACACATGTGCTTACACATACCTTGCACTATGGTACAGGTGTATTTGAGGGCGTACGTGCTTATGACGCAAAGCAAGGTCCATCTATATTTCGTTTACAAGATCATACGCAGCGATTGTTTAACTCTGCAAAAATCATCGGTATGAAGATTCCATATACACAGGATGAGATCAATCAAGCACATCTTGATGTGATTAAACAGAATGGCGTGCGCTTCGGCTATATTCGTCCAATGTGTTTCTATGGCTCACAGGGTATGGGCTTACGCGCTGACAACCTCAAGGTTCATGTGATGGTGGCTGGCTGGGAGTGGGGCGCATATATGGGTAAGGAAAAACTAGCAGAAGGCATTAAGGTTAGAACATCTTCTTATACCCGACATCATGTGAACACTACGATGTGTAAAGCAAAGGTGAATGGTCATTACGTTAATTCGATGTTGGCTTTGCAAGAAGCCAATCGCGATGGTTATGATGAGGCGCTGTTACTCGACCCACAGGGTTATGTTGCTGAAGGTAGTGGCGAAAACGTATTCTTGATTAAAGATGGCTGTCTCGTAACGCCGTCTTTAACCTCTGCTTTGGATGGCATTACGCGCAAAACGATTCTCGCAATCGCTGCTGATTTCGGTATTCCTGTTATTGAAAAACAGATGACACGAGATGAATTTTATGTGGCTGATGAAGCCTTCTTTACCGGTACTGCTGCAGAAGTGACACCAATTAGAGAGCTAGATGGTCGTACCATCGGTTGTGGCGCACGTGGTCCAATTACAGAGCGGCTGCAAAGTATGTTCTTTCAGATCGTGCATGGCGAAGTTGAAAAATACCAAGACTGGGTAACACCTATAGCATAGGGTATTAACGCCTTGTTATTGCAGCCAAGCTTCAATCTCAAACAAATCAGTACTACTTAAAATACCGGCAGCCTGCTTTAAACGTAGGCTGTCGATTAAGTAATCATAACGTGCGCGAGCATGATTCCTCTTAGCTTGAAATAGTCGCCGTTGTGCCAGTAGCACATCGACTGAATTGCGAGTGCCCACTTCAAAGCCCAATTCGGTTGCTTCAGCGGCTAATTGAGCTGATTCAGTAGCTCTAGCAAATGCCTCAATGCGACTAATGTCCGCTACTACGTTGTGATAGGCCGTGCGTGTATCACGAGTCACTTCTCGACGCAGTTGGGCATTTGATTCCTGTGCTGCTTGATAGAGATAGCTGCCTTCCTTGCTGGTGTAATAGGTACGACCACCTTGGAAGATTGGTAGTGATAATTCGAGGCCAATACGTGAACTTTTGCTATGGCGCGAGCCACTGATACCACCGGTATCGCTGTCGTTATAGGTAGCGATAATGTCGAGGGTCGGCAGGTATCCAGCTTGTCGTTTAGCAATTTCTTGCTTAGCGATTTTTGTGTCGTAATTGTTGATTAGTAGGCTAAGATTTTGCTGCAAAGCAGTCTCTACCCAGTCTTCAATATAATCTGGGTTGGGTCGACTTAATGGCATCTTGCTAGCTAATGGTGTTACTTGCTGAATGCGATCTCCAATGATGACGGCGAGCTCATCGAGTGCCAGCTCGACTGTAATTTTGGCATCAATCTCTGCGGCGACTGCTTGGTCATAGACGGCTTGCGCATCTTTCATATCAGTGATTGCAGCTAGCCCGACCTCAAAACGAATCTTGGCTTGTTCATGTTGTCGCTGACTTGCCTCTTTTTCAGAGCGAGCAAATGTCAGCGTATCTTCAGCGCCGAGTACATTAAAGTAGGCCTCTGCCACGCGTAGTATCAGCGTTTGTTCACTAGCATCTAATACGGCCTGTGCCTTTGCCACCGTATTTTTTGCTTGTCGTAGCTGCACATAAAGGCCGTGATTGTATAGCGGTTGGTCTAGACGTAAGGAAAAACCATGTGAGTTGTAGTCTGCTGATGAGCCAGGTACACCAAAGGTATTACCAACAGTCTTAATATAGTTGTCAGAAGTTTCTGCCGTTAGGCTGACTTGCGGTAACAATGAAGCGCGTGCCAAGGGACGTGCTAGGACGCTAGCTTCGAAATTAGCACGCGCCTCTCTAATTTGAGCGTCACGTACTAGGGCCTGGTTAAAGACCTCAGATAAACCTTCCGCCTGTAATGAATTAAGTGATGCTGCTAAGCATAGGGTAAATATGTAAAGGAACTTATACATGGCATATCTCATCAAGTGATCACTAATAGCTGGCCATATGGGGGTCAACTTGTTTGGCCCATTGATCTATACCGCCGGATAAATTTATGACGCGCGAAAAATCTTGTTGGGCCATGTAGTTTGCTACCGCACGGCTACGAATACCATGATGACAAATGATTACGATTTCGGCGTCAAGGTCAAACTGACTGAGGGTACTGGGGATTTCACGCATAGGTACATGTACAGTATGGGGTAGCTGACATTTCTCAAGCTCCCAGGCCTCACGCACATCTAAAAGGATGGGTTGATTGGCCGAATCTTCTAGGTGCTGTTGCAGCTCTAACGCTGACATTTCAGTAAAACTCAAAACACTACTCCAGTTTGGCCGATAGGCCTCTATCTGCGCAATATCATACCGAATTAAGTGCTGCATAGTAATTGCACAAAGTTTCACTATTGAAAAGACTTAGATAGAGGTTATAGTCACCTTAAGACGCGCTTTTCTGCGCGTTATTTCAATCTATGGATAAGTTGGTTATGGGTGCAAATGAGATGGACATTATTTCGGAAACTAAAAAGCTAGGTGAGGCGGTTACACAGCCCTTTCCGAATTCCAAAAAGGTCTATGTTCAAGGCTCAAGAGAAGATATTCAGGTCGGTATGCGTGAAGTCAGCTGTGCCGACACATCGACTAGTATTGGTGCGGAAGAGAATCCACCTATTACGATTTATGACACTTCAGGGCCACTGACCGATCCAGAGCAAAGTATTGATTTATCTGAAGGTTTGCCGAAGATACGTAAACCATGGATAACTGAGCGCGGTGATACGCAGCAGCTTAATGCACTATCCTCTGAGTTTGGCCAAGAACGGGCTGTTGATCCGAAAACTGAACATCTGCGTTTTACTAAGACTGTATTACCGCGCGTTGCCTTAACTAATAAAAATGTTACTCAGATGCACTATGCCAAGCAGGGCGTCATTACACCTGAAATGGAATATGTTGCGATACGCGAATCAATGCGTCTGCAAGAATTACGCGCCAATGAACAATACCAAAAGCTCTTGCTACAACATCCGGGCGAGTCATTTGGCGCCAACTTACCGAGCGAGATCACGCCTGAGTTCGTGCGTGATGAGGTAGCCAGGGGCCGCGCCATTATCCCTAGTAATATCAATCATCCAGAAGCTGAGCCAATGATTATTGGTCGTAACTTTTTGGTGAAAGTGAATACCAATATTGGTAATTCAGCAGTTACTTCTTCGGTGGTAGAAGAGGTTGAGAAAATGGCTTGGTCCGTACGCTGGGGTGGTGACACGATTATGGATTTGAGTACCGGCAAGAATATCCATGAAACACGTGAATGGATTTTGCGTAACAGTCCGGTGCCGTTAGGTACAGTACCGATCTATCAAGCCTTAGAAAAGGTAAATGGTAAGGCTGAAGACCTGACCTGGGAAATGTTCCGCGATACGCTGATTGAGCAGGCTGAGCAGGGTGTTGATTATTTCACTATCCATGCTGGCGTTCGCTTAGCCTATGTACCACTAACGGCAAAACGTCTGACCGGTATTGTTTCGCGTGGTGGCTCGATTATGGCGAAGTGGTGTTTGGCACATCATCAAGAGAGTTTCCTCTACACCCACTTTGAAGAAATCTGCGAGATCATGAAGGCCTATGATGTGTCTTTCTCGCTCGGTGATGGCCTACGTCCAGGCTCACTTGCCGATGCAAATGATGAGGCACAATTCGCAGAACTAGAAACCCTTGGTGAATTAACGCAGATTGCATGGAAGCATGATGTGCAAGTTATGATCGAAGGGCCGGGTCATGTGCCGATGCAGATGATCAAAGAAAATATGGATAAGGAATTAGCCGATTGTCATGAGGCGCCGTTCTATACCCTAGGCCCACTGACCACTGATATTGCTCCAGCCTACGATCACATCACCTCAGCAATCGGTGCGGCACAAATTGGTTGGTATGGCACTGCGATGCTTTGTTATGTCACACCAAAAGAACATTTGGGCTTGCCAGACCGTGAAGATGTACGAGACGGTATCATCACTTATAAGATTGCAGCGCACGCAGCTGATTTGGCGAAGGGGCATCCCGGTGCGCAGATTCGTGATAATGCACTGTCTAAGGCGCGTTTTGAATTTCGCTGGGAAGATCAATTTAATCTCAGTCTAGACCCAGAGCGTGCACGTGAATTTCATGACAAAACCCTGCCTAAAGAGTCAGCCAAAGTGGCGCATTTTTGTTCTATGTGTGGGCCGAACTTTTGTTCGATGAAGATCACTCAAGATGTGCGTGAGTATGCTAAGAAACAAGGGATTGGCGATATTAAGGTTGCGATTGAATCTGGCATGAAAGAGAAGTCTGCAGAATTTAAAAAGGATGGCTCGAAAATTTACAAGCCGGTATAAATCGGGGCATACTTTTCTTAGTCTGTTGAGCTACTCATCACTGCAGGTTAATCCCAGCTGGTGGGTATCTCATAACCGTTATCAACTAAGGCGTCGGTCAATTCTTGGCCGTCGTATCCATGAAGAATACTGTCGCCAATAATAATGATTGGCACGCCGCTAGATCCTAGTTTTTTATAATCCGTGCGGCCTTTCTCACTGTGTTCTACATCGTAGTCGTGGTAATTGATTTGGTATTGTTTGAGTGTTGCTCGCAGGCTGACACAAAAGTCACACCAGTCTGTGGTGTAAATCACGATAGGGCTTGTAATAGTGGAGCTCTCAGCGGTTATATGGCCTAGATTATTGTGTTCAGAAAGCAGCCATAGGCCTAGCGCAAATAGTATGCCAAGGCTTGCTATGAGGTTCTTTTTCACGAGTGTCTCCTAAATGCAGCGGTGTTGTTGACAGGCCTATATTAGTAATTCATTATATACTATAACTAGTGCTATAATGACTCATTAAATTAACAGAGGAATTGTTCTATGTTCAATGCACTATCCATCCCATTTGGCTGTGTCATGTTATACAACGTGGTTAAGCTTAAAGAAGGGGTTCCACTCGAAGCGGTTGAAATGGCACTAGGCGAAATGTGCAATGTCGTTAAAAACACTTATGGTGATGATAACGGTGGCTTCATTGGTGGCCAGGTCTATAAATTTGGTGGTTTCATCTCTGAGCAAGGCTCGGTTGGCTCAAGTAAGAAAGCCGATGATCATTTGGCTATAGTGACTTATTGGCAGTCGTATGAGCAGCATGAGAAGTCACATGCCGATGCAACTTTTAAAGAAAAGTTTGATGCCTTAGCTGAGTTCGCAACAGATACCTATGAAATGGGCTATGAAATGTTGTGGCAGGGTGATGCTAACGAGTAGCTGGTGTTAAGGCATTTAATGCCGACTTAAATGTAAAGCTGGTTATTAGCCACTTTCATGGTGCACTCTAATATTCTATCAATTAGAACTAGCGAGTTTAGTTAAGACATAAGCTGAGGCATGGATGCCAAAGCCTGCTGTCACAGCCATTAAAGAGCCAAAGCCAGTAGCGCAGTTCAAGCCACCTGTGGTATCTGACTGTTCTTTTTTATAGGTTACGCCAGCGTCTGCCGTTGGGTAGCGTAACGCCTCTGCTGAAAAGACACAGGGGATATCAAAACGTCTCTTTATATTTCTTGGAAAATTAAAATCGGTACGTAATAATTTGCGTGTGCGTGAGAGTAAGGCATCACCTTCTGACCGCGTGAGGTCTACCACTTGAATACGACTGGGATCGATGCGGCCACCAGCGCCACCAACGGTGAGTAGTTTTTGTTTTTTGCGATGGCAGTAATTGATTAATGCCGCCTTGGTACGAAAGTCATCGATGCAATCAACAACATAGCTGAACTCCCGATCGATCAGTTGTTCAATATTGTCATTGCTGAGATGTTCGTCAATTAGTCGCAGCTCGCAATCTGGATTAATCTCTCGAATACGTTCAGCCATAGCTTCAATTTTAGACTGACCTATTGTGCTGCTCATGGCTTGGATCTGACGATTAATATTGGACTCACTAACATGATCTAAGTCGATCAGTGTCAGTGTACCGACACCACTACGTGCAAGTGACTCGACAACCCAAGAGCCAACACCGCCAATGCCAATCACACAGACATGGCTGGAGAAGATACCTTGTGCTGCAACAGCACCATAAAGTTTTTCAATTCCGCTAAAACGTTTACTCGTCGACATTGATTGCTGAATTCACTAGGCTGTAGGGGTACTCAGATTTTATAGTAGATTGCATGAAGCTGATAGACACTCACTGCCACCTTGATTTTGAAGTCTTTGCTGATGATCGTCAGCAAGTGATGACACGTGCGCAGGCCTTGGGGGTAGATCACTTTGTTGTACCTGCGGTGCAACAGAGTAGCTGGCAGCAGCTTTTAGCATTGTTTCAGCGGCAAGATTTTGTGCATGTAGCGCTAGGGATGCACCCGATGTTTATGTCGCAACATGAAGAGTCACATATCGCGTTATTAGACCATGCCTTACAGCAACAGCGGCCGGCCGCAGTGGGCGAAATCGGCCTTGATTTTTACTCTGCTGAGAGTGATCGTCAGGCGCAATTAAAGCTATTCAGGGCGCAGTTACAGTTGGCGGCTGAATATGAACTACCAGTTATTCTGCATGTGCGTAAGGCACATGATGAGGTCTTGCAGTGCCTGCGTGATATACCGGTAGTGGCCGGTATTGTGCATGCTTTTAATGGCAGCCTGCAGCAGGCCGGGCACTATATTGGAATGAACTTCAAACTAGGTTTTGGTGGCATGCTGACCTATTCGCATTCGACTAAACTACGTCATCTCGCGCAGCAGTTACCATTAGAAGCCTTGGTTCTAGAGACGGATGCTCCTGATATGACGGTGATGCAATATCGAGGACAGCGGAATAGCCCTGAATATCTACCCTATTGTCTAGAAGCATTGGCGACAGTACGTGGCCAGTCTAAAGCAGCTATTGCTGAAGCGACTTCAGCTAATGCACGACAGCTATTAGGGATTATTTGATGGCAAGTTTGATAAGTCGTGTCAGCTCTTTTTTATCAGCACCTAGAGCAGGTGTTCATGTTTTGCTTAGGCAAAAGCCCACCTTACAGGCAAGTGCTGAGGCACTGCGACAACCACTTGTTTTAGGCGAGGTTGAAGCCTTGGAACAAGCCTGCCAACAATTAGTTGATCAGCTCTGTGATGCCTTAAATTGCGTTAGAGTAAAGGTACATATTATGGAGCGTAGACCGCATGATCGGCGTGGTGAACTGCATGGTCTTTATGAGGTCAAGCAACGAGGTATGCGTCAGGCACGTATCTATGTTTGGATGCGTACGGCTAAGCGGCAGCAGCTGGTTGCCTATAAAACATTTTTACGAACTTTAGCGCATGAGTGTTGCCACCATTTAGATCTTACGCATTACCACTTGGCAGATTCCCTACACACGAGTAATTTCTATAAACGAGAATCTAGCTTATATAAGCAATTGCTAGGTAACGATTAAATATACAAAAAAGAGAAAGCATGGCCATTTTCAATCCATCTGAAAGACTAATGATGCCGACGGCAGAACAAGCCTTACCTGGTCGTTCTCAGGCGATGCCTGTGTCTGCACCACATCACGTACTTGGTACGCCGTTGCAAGGCCCCTTTGCTGAAGGCAGTAAAAAACTGTTATTAGGCATGGGTTGTTTCTGGGGGGTTGAACGTAAGCTATGGCAGCAGCAGGGCGTCTTAGTGACTGCTGTTGGTTACGCTGGTGGGCTCACTCCAAATGCAACCTATGACGAGGTATGCACTGGTATGACTGGGCATAACGAAGTAGTGCTTGTGGTCTATGATCCAGCGCAAACCACATTGGAAACGTTGCTTGCAGTCTTTTGGCAATCACATAATCCAACCCAAGGCATGCGCCAAGGCAACGATATGGGTACGCAATATCGTTCGGGTCTTTATCTCTATAGTGAATCAGATTTACAGCTGGCAGAGGCTGCACGTATGACTTATGCAAGCTGTTTGAAACAAGCGGGTGTAACTGTAGCGATCACGACTGAGATCATGCCAGCCCCTGAGTTTTACTATGCTGAAGAGTATCACCAGCAATATCTAGCAAAAAACCCTGCGGGCTACTGTGGCTTGGCTGGGATCGGTGTCGACTATTCACAGACAGCACAGGTATAGCTTCTTGTGCAGTGCAAGCGTACTCGTGTTTTTACTGGCTTGGCGTATATTTACATCTAATTAATAAAGATAGTGATAGAAAATATTATGAGTGATGAATCAATCTCGGATTTACGGAAGGACTACCAAAAAGACAGTCTGACTCGAGCCGACCTATTAGCTGACCCAATACAGCAATTTCAGTTGTGGCTGGATGTTGCGCGTAAAGCCAAAGTGCTGGAGCCAACTGCGATGAACCTGGCAACCTCTTCTGCTGATGGTGTTATTTCTTCACGCATGGTTTTGTTGAAGGATTTGGACCAACGTGGTTTTTCTTTCTTCACCAATTATGAAAGTCGTAAGGCGAATGATCTTGCTGAGCATAGTCGTGCCGCACTATGTTTTTGGTGGGGTGACTTAGAGCGACAAGTACGCATTGAAGGTGTGATTGAAAAAGTCAGTGCGGCTGAGAGTGACCATTATTATAGTCGTCGTCCACGTGGTAGTCGGATTGGAGCGATTGCTTCACGCCAAAGTACCAAGCTGAGTTCACATGCAGAATTAGAGCAACAGGTGCAGGTGGTAGAACAGCAGTATGCGGATGGCGAAGAGATTCAACGTCCAGACTACTGGGGTGGCTACCGTGTTTTACCAAATAGTCTCGAGTTTTGGCAGGGTCGTCCTAGTCGCTTGCACGATCGATTCTGTTATCAACTAGCAGAAGATGGTCAATGGCAGATCACACGTTTGTCACCTTAGAATAGCCATGGCTAGTGACCTAGTCTAAGTCAGTTAGTCCATGCATTTTTAAGACGAAGGCATACATTAGCGCGACTTCTTTCAGGCTGTCATAACGACCAGATGCACCAGCGTGGCCTGCATCCATATGTGTCTTCAACAACAAGGTATGGTCGCTGCTGCTGTATGCACGTAATTTAGCGACCCATTTTGCCGGCTCCCAATAGGTCACACGTGGATCGGTTAGACCGGCAGTAACTAGAATATGTGGATAGGCCTGCGCGCTAACATTTTCATAAGGCGAATAGGATTTGATGTAATCGTAGGCTGCTTGATCTTTAATCGGATTACCCCATTCTGGCCATTCGGGTGGTGTCAGCGGTAGGCTATCATCTGACATTGTATTTAAGACATCGACAAATGGGACATCGGCAATCGCACTATGATACAGCGTTGGCTCGATATTAAGTACTGCACCGATCAGCATGCCGCCGGCTGATCCACCATGTATAGTGATCTTGTCAGCATGCGCATAAGATTCCTTTACTAAGTGTTTGCTTGCGCTAATAAAATCAGCAAAGGTATTCTTTTTCTGCATTAGCTTACCTTGTCGATACCAGTCGTAACCCAATTCCATGCCGCCACGGATATGCGCAATCGCATAGATAAAGCCACGCTTGACCAAGGATAAGCGCGTTGTGGAAAAGCTTGCTGGCATGCTACTGCCATAGGAGCCATAGGCATATAAGAGTAAGGGGGCGCTGCCATCTAGAGGAGTATCGTGGTGATAGAGCAGAGAGATTGGGACCTGGCAACCATTGTTGTCGGCAAAAATACGGCGTGTGCAAAAATCATCTTTATCATGACCACTTGGAACTTCTTGTTCTTTACGCAATTCACGTTTTCGGCTGAGCATGTCAAAGTCGAAAATCTGGGTTGGTGTGGTCATTGAGGTGTAAGAAAAACGTAGCAAGTTAGAGCTAAACTCACTGCCACCATCAACACCTAGCTCATAGGCCTCTTCATCGAAATCGATGGCATAGGCATCAGCTGTTAATTCACCATCGACCACTGCCTGAATAGTAATCTTAGGCAAGCCTTCACGGCGTTCAGTACGAACTAAATAATGCTCATACAAAAACATATTCTTAAGCAGGCTCCCTTTAGCTGGTAGATAATAGTCTTGCCAATGTTCGGCCTGTGTCTGATCAAATGAACAGCGCATGATTTTATAATTCTCACAGCCATTTGCATTGGTCATTATCAGCCAGTGGCCGGCTTGATCACTGGGATAGTATTCGATGCCTTCTACTCTAGGCTGAAAACACTGAGGTGCTACTGTCGGCTGGTCAGCAGGGATGTAATGTGATTCTGAGGTGTTGTGATCATGTGCTGAGATAAGGATAAAATTATCTGATTCGGTGCGGTCTAAACTAACAAAGAATCCCTTATCCGCTTCGGTATAAACCAAAGTGTCATAGCTGGTAGCGGAATACAGCGTATGTCGGAACACTTTATCGGCGCGATGATGGTCATCTAAAGTGGTGTAGAACAGGGTTTGATTGTCCATCGCCCAAACAATATCACCCTGCACATTATTAATTGTCTCAGTCAGGAGTGTGTTGGAGCTCAAATCAAGGATATACAGTTGGTAGAATTCAGAGCCTTTAGTATCTATTGAGTAAGCAAGGTAGCGATGATCTGGACTGTGTTCACAGCCACCCATATCAAAATAATCATAGTCAGCGGCCAGTGCGTTGGCATCTAATATGCATTCTTCTGTTTGGTCTGGGTCGTTAGCGCGATAGCGGCAAAGGCGAGGGTGCTCAGCAGCATCTTCATAGCGAAGGTAATAGAAGTAATCTCCATCTTTTGTTGGCACAGTGGATTCATCTGATTTGATGCGGGCCTTAAGTTCGGTAAATAAATCTTCCTGCAAAGCCTGTGTATCTTGCATGTAATCTTCGGTATAAGAATTTTCAGCCTCAAGATATGCTCTAATATCAGATCGTAACTGATCGGGCTGTTTCATTACGGCTTGCCAGTTAGGATCGCGTAACCAGGCATAATCGTCGACGCGAGTTTCCTTGTGTTGTTCTATCGAAGCGGCGATCTTGTGTGCAATGGGTGCAGGTAGGCTCATATTTAAATTACTGTGTTAAATTATTTTATGGTGTATCAAAGATGTTGTTAGGGCAGTCGCCAAAGATAGAGAGCTCGCAGCTGGCACCACATAAAAACTTAGCGAAAGTGGTGGCGCGTCACGCTCAACATGACTACCGTAATACTATACCGCAATATGCGCATGAGGCTTTTGCTGAGTTAGACAAAACCGTGCGGGCAGATGGTCGACCGATCATCCTAGATAGTGGCTGTGGTGTTGGTGAAAGCAGTTGGCAGCTGGCCTTGCAGTATCCTGATCATTTGATTATTGCGATAGATAAATCAGCGCAGCGCTTGGATAAGTCTAAGAATCATGCACTGGTCTCTGCTGCGGTAATATTTTTGCGCGCAGATCTGGTTCATTTCTGGCAATTGCTGGAGCGGAGTCAGTGGCCAATCGAGAAACACTATTTGCTTTACCCCAATCCCTGGCCTAAACCTAGCCATCTACAACGTCGTTGGCATGGTCATCCTATTTTCCCTAGTCTATTAAAGACTAGCCCCGAGTTTATACTGCGCACAAACTGGCAGATCTATGCGCAAGAGTTTGCCTTGGCAGTGGAGTACTTAAGGGCTGAACGCTTTCTTGTACAGCCTTTAAAAATCACTACGCCGATAACACCATTTGAGCGAAAATACCAAGCCAGTGGTCACGAATTGTTCGAGCTTATGATCCGTTTCGCTCAGTAGCGGCTAACCCTAGTTCAGCTGACTGGTTTATTTTATCAATGGCTGCGCGTTAAGTGTTATTGACCATTCAGCGCGGACTACATTGTTACTGGCAATGCTTAAGCCTTTAGGTCCACTATGACTGGCGGTTCGATTTTGAGGACCCGTGATAAAGGTATAATATTGTATGGCTGCTTGAGGAAAGTCATCGCAGACAAAAGGTAAGCGCCGGCGTACTTCAAAATACTCTTGCCCATCTTGTTCGATCTGTTCGATATCGGCCATTAGATGAGAGTGAAATTGGTCTTCGAATTCAACGTCAAATAACACTTTAATGATGGTGGCAGCGGGTGATTTAATACCAAGATCTGATGCCTGATGCGTATTTTTCGGTTTTTGAGTGACATCGGGGTACATGCCATGAAAAATAAACTTTGCAGTGCTCATGGTTTTCTCTTTGAATTAGACTAATGATTAATAAAGTATACAACTCGCTTGGGAGAAATCTATGCTTGAATACCGTTTAGACACAGAAGTAGCTAAGTTTGTTATCCGTAGTGAACCCTTGGGCCTATGGGACTTATGGGTAGATGAGATGCCGACATTAACCTTTGCAACAGCGGAAGATGCAGCTAGAGCTGTTTTTGTACAAAATACTGGTTATGTGGTGTGGGATCAGTTAATAGAGCATTCAGCACCAGCAGAGTTAGATGGCTGGGTAGAGGATAAAGACGCCTAGTCATGGGTCGTTATCGCCCACCGGTTACACCTGGCTCAAAGTACATCACACCGGTTGGAAAAGAAAAATTACAGCAAGAGCATGATTATCTCTGGCAAGAGAAGCGCCCACAGATAACTCGGTCAGTGCAAGAGGCGGCAGCACAGGGTGACCGTTCAGAGAATGCTGAATATATCTATGGTAAAAAGCAATTACGTGAAATTGACTATAGAGTGCGTCATTTACGCAAGCGCCTAGCTGATATAACGGTGGTTGATGCGATTCCAGAAGAGCAAGATCGGGTGTTTTTTGGCGCCTGGGTATCTCTAGAAGATGAAGCTGGTGAAATCAACGAATACCGGATTGTTGGACCAGATGAATTTGATGATGCAGATGAATATATTAGTATGGACGCACCCTTGGCTAAGGCGCTACTTAAGCGGCGATTAGACGATGAGGTCGTGGTGCACTTGCCGCAGGGTGAAAAGCGCTATTTTATTACAGCGATTCGCTATTGCTAGATCGTCGATTCAAGCTAGCGTTGCTGCGGTGACGATAAGGATCTATTTTGCTACATTAGGCTTCAAATTTTGACCACTTTTTTTAGACAACGACATCATGCATGTGAGTAAACAATGGATCAGGTAGTACTACATCTCAGTCCCGAGAATATCGAAGAAGATCTGGAATATTATTTTTCAGGTGAGCGTGACAAAAACAATCAAGTTCGCCCTGATCGCAATATATACAGTATGACACCTAGCTCTAGTGAAATTGATTTCATGCTAGGTGATGACAAGGTGGCAAACTTTTTCTTCCCGACAGCGATCAACTCATTGGATCGTATTTATATTGGCATTAGTGTTTCTCTTTATGCTAATTATTGGGGTGCTTCATTCTTGCTGCAATTGCTCAAGCTAGTAAAACCGGGTGGCTCTATTATCCTGCCAGTTTATCCTGAGGGTCAGGCGGCTGAAAAAGGGTTTTGGTCACGTAGTTTTCTAGAAAATATTTTTTTAAGTCGTCAGCTTTGGACTGGCTTTAGTAATATCACGGCTGAAAATGATGGTGTGATGTCGCTGCGTGTGGGACGTAAATGGCCTGCTGAGATGCCTAGTAGTATTGAATGGTTTTTTGCTGAACGCAGTAACTTGATGTTGTCTGATTTGAGTCGAGCTGATGTAAATAGCGAACAACTAGCTATCGAATTTCAGGAGATGAGCCAACTGATTTGGGGTGGGTACTCTCTGAGTGCATCCTTAGAAGGTATCATTGCTGATTTTCGTCCAAAGGATAAAGCTACTCGTGTACTGCATATTGGTCGTGATTATGGGTTGTCAGGGCATGACAGCAAGCTATCGCCATTTGTCACTATTAGTTCTGCCAAGAGTATTCAGTTGGGTCAGCATAGAGCGAGCTGGTTACAGAGTGTGAATAATTACTTTGCACCTCATACAGGTATTGATTCAGCAACAGTTGCAGTGGAGCAGGTGCAGGCGATTGATAACTTTGATGCTGATGTGGTTATGTTCAGCGATGTGCTTGCCGATACTTCGGTTGCAGATTATCAGGCGGTCGTTCAGCGTGCCTGGGATGCGTTGCCTAATAAGGGCGTGCTGATTTTGCGTGAAGACGCAGTGACACATGCTGGTGGTGTGAGGCAGATGCAGGCAAGTTTAGAGACCTATGGCGAGGTAAATCTTTATTCAGCCCTTGCTGCATGTCAGATCAAAGAAAACTATGAGATCAGTCATTACTCTTTAGCAGTAGAGGAAAAATTGCAGCAAGAGAAGGTTAATAAGGCGCAGGTTCTGCGTGTGTTGCAGAAAGTGACTTAACGCAGGTAGGTTATCAGCGTAAATAGTATCCAGCCGACGCAGGCAATAAAGATGGTCAAGTTGAATGCAAGGTGTTTGACGAGCTGAATGTTGGCGTTGCCCTTTATTAACTGACTTGCTAAATGCTGTGCCATATTGCCACTGACAATGGCGGGTACTATTGCGATTAATGAGAACAACACCAGACCATAACTGTAAACCGGTAAGGCTGAAAGCTCGATAATAAAATCAAACATAGTTAATAACCTAGTTCTAGGTGGTTAGTCGTAAGTCATTTTTAAAGTGGTCTGTATTGTTTAGGTAAGTAGGTCTAAGCAATACTGATCAAGCCAGGGGCTAGCAAGTTGTGTGTCCAAAAAGCCACAATGCCCACCATGCTCGCTTAGACAGACCTCTAGATTCTGAC
Source organism: uncultured Gammaproteobacteria bacterium (assembly GCA_905479295.1). Classification (GTDB taxonomy): domain Bacteria; phylum Pseudomonadota; class Gammaproteobacteria; order UBA4575; family UBA4575; genus UBA4575. The sequence goes on from CAJQLY010000002.1 coordinate 145,227, forward strand.
TCGTGGCCAGTCGCTTATGATCTTGCCAAGGGATAATGGGATCATCTTTGGCTAAAACAATATGGCAGTGGGTCTGAAGGTGATCTAGGCGATTGCCGACGACAGAATAACCATCCATATACTGTGTGAGATCAGCAAAGTCGGTACAGCGTTGTACTAGATAGTCAGTGCCACTACGTAGATCTTGAATTTGAGCTAGCTTATTTTTTGTATAGAGCTGTGGGAAAGCGCGTTCTTTTCTACGTAAGATCTGACGCCAGCGATACATAAAGTAATGGCGGTAAAGGGCAGGTCCATTCTCTAATGCGATTAATGAATTCTCTGCTGAGAGCACTGGGCAAAAAGAGATCACACGATGTAAGCGCAGGCGACTCGGATCGCTATCAGCATTGATTCGTAATACAAAATTGGCCCCCAGGGAAAAACCAATCAGGGATAATGGTTGTTCCGGTAGCTCTTGTTGCACATGCTCACAGGCCTCGATCATCTCGTGCAAACGACAGGAGTGAAATACCTCAGGGTTCAGCTGTTCACTGTAGCCATGATCACGGAAATTAATACGTACGACATTGAAGCCCTGACCAATCAGCGCATGACTTAAAGACACAATGTATGGCGACTCACTGCAACCTAACCAGCCATGTAGTAATACAACTGTGGCGGCTTGCTTGGGTTGCTCTTGCAGGCTATAAAAGGCAGTTAAACGTACGCCGCTAGCAGTAGTGATGATGCGTGAAACACTGCTAGTACGTACCGTATGAACAAGTTTAGTATTAAACCAGCGACGTACGGCGGATGACGTTAGGATGCTATTTAGGTGTCCGCCGCGGAGTAAACGCGGCGCTTGATAGGCTGATACTGTGATTGTAATTAGCTCGCTTTAGTTAACGCTTGTTCGAGGTCAGCAAGGATATCGTCGATATGCTCTATACCGATGGAGAGGCGAATCAGGTCTTCACTGACACCGGCTGTCTCCATTTCTTCAGGAGATAGTTGTCGATGTGTTGTGCTGGCAGGATGGCAAGCTAATGATTTAGCATCACCAATATTGACCAGACGTACAATCAGATCTAGTGCATCGATAAATTTACCACCAGCGACGGCACCTCCCTTGATGCCAAAGCTTAATATGGCTGAGGCTCGCCCGCCCATGTAGCGATCAACTAATGGCTTATCTGGGTGGCTGTCTAGCCCGGCATAACGCACCCAGCTGACTTTAGGGTGGGTTTCTAGATACTTGGCCACCAGCATTGCATTCTCGCAATGACGATCCATGCGTACCGCTAGAGTCTCTATACCCTGCATGATTTGGAAGCTATTAAAAGGTGAGATAGCCGCACCCATATTGCGTAGCGGTACCACACGTGCACGCCCAATAAATGCTGCATCCCCCATTTCTCTGGTGTAAACCACACCATGATAGGACGGATCAGGCTCATTCAGCATAGGGAAACGCTCGGCATGCTCAGCCCAAGGAAATTTACCTGAGTCAACAATAGCGCCACCAATAGAGGTGCCGTGACCCCCCATGTATTTTGTTAGTGCGTGGATCACGATGTCTGCGCCATGCTCAAAAGGCTGACAGAGATAAGGTGAGGGTACGGTGTTATCGATGATTAAGGGGACACCTTGCGCATGTGCCATATCAGCAACTGGCGTTATATCAAAGATATTGCCAGCTGGATTGCCTAATGACTCTGCAAAAATTGCTTTGGTCTTACCGTCGATATTGGCACGCATGGCGTCGATGTCATGATGATCAACAAACCGTACCTCTATACCCAGGCGTGGCAGGGTATGTGCAAATAAATTGTAGGTACCACCATAGAGCGATGCGGTTGAAATAATATTATCGCCTTGCTGTGCAATAGCAAAGATCGCATAGGTAATTGCGGACATCCCCGAGGCAAGTACCAATGCACCTATACCGCCCTCCATGGCTGCTACTCGCTTCTCGAGTGCGCTACTGGTTGGGTTTCCGATACGCGTATAGATATTACCTTCGACCTTTAAGTCAAATAGGTCAGCACCATGCTGAGTGTCATCAAACGCAAAAGAAGTGGTTTGATAAATCGGCACAGCGACTGCTTTAGTCGTCGGTTCAGGTGAATAGCCACCATGGATGGCAATTGTTTCTATTTTCATAGCACTAATACTGTGGGTGATCTAAGGGCTAGAGCTTAACGTGTTTGGCGCGATGAGGCTAACGGATGAGTGCGGTTTAAGCGGTTCTGTAGAGGCTGAGGGAGTTAATTACGCAGTTGCCAACTCGGTTGATTATTGGCTAATAGGATCTGTTTTTCGATTAACCACTCGCGTGTGTCTTCGGCATCCTCGGTATACCAACGGATTGCTGAGCCGAGACGGAAGCTATAGCCCCAGGCATCCATATCTTGAAATAGGCGAGATTGATCATAGCCATCAATAAATTCGCTAAGAATGATCTGAAAAAAGCAACAGGCATTTTCTTCAGCAGCCGAGCCAGCGGCATCGACTAAATCTTTAGCACGTTCAGTAGCGGGCATACATATGTAATGACAAAGCTCATGTAAGACCGAATGTAATGGTGTATCCATACGTACATAGAGCGTATTACCTAAGCGTCCGGCCTCGGTTTCACCCCAAAAACTATAAGGAATGTCCTGATTTTCAGCGAGCTCTATAATGCGCATCGAATAAGCCGCCAAAACTGGCTTTAGTGCATCATTTTTGAGTTGAGAGTAGTGAAACATAGAGCCTTGCAGTAAATAAGTTTATTTATCTATTAGAAAATGTGATTTTATGCTCAAAATACCCCTTAATGCGGGCATATCAAAAAATATATTTCGCGGTATACTAAGCGCCGCAAAATTGCACTCAACCCATGATTTTGGATAGGAACGATAACCAATGATCGCAAATCTTCGAAACCTACTAATGATTTCTATGCTGCTAGTCAGCGCTAATGCTCATGCTGCCGGTGATGCTCAACGTGGTGCCATTAGTGGTGAAACATGTCTCGGCTGTCACGGTATTGTTAGTTACACTAATGTATACCCAACTTACCGCGTCCCGCGTCTTGGTGGTCAGCATGCTGATTATATCGCAGCAGCATTGAAAGGCTATCGCTCAGGCGAACGTAACCACCCTACTATGCAGGCACAAGCAGCCGGCTTAGATGATCAACAAATTGAAGACATTGCAGCATATTTTGCTGCGATGACTAAGTAACTGGCTGATTTAAATCAGCTTTTTTACCAAGGATATAGAATGAAACTTAGTAAAATGATGCTTTTAGCCGTTGCCCTGATGGTTTTAGTTAACGGTCAAGCAATGGCGGCAGGTGATGCTGCTGCAGGTGAAGCCAAGTCTCAGGCTTGCGCGGGTTGTCATGGTGCTGCTGGTGTTAGTGCAATGACCACTTTCCCAATCTTAGCCGGTCAGTTTGAAGATTATCTCTTCAGTGCCCTGAGCCAATATAAGTTAGGCACGCGTAAGAATGCGATTATGTCAGGTATTGCAGCAGGCTTAAGTAAGCAAGATATGCATGATCTAGCTGCCTACTATAACGGCTTGGAAGGCGTTTACAGCCTTAACCTACCTAAGTAGTAGTTTTAAAGGGATAGGCTTCAGTTAGTCTGAAGCCAGTAAACTCTGATGAGTGGTGGGTGACAGCTTAAAGCTGTGCCCATTCCTCAGGTGTATACGCCTTGATAGTTAATGCATGTAATTCGCCACTGGCAATTTCTGCATTCACTGTCGCATAGACCAGCTGATGTTCTTTCAGCATACTCAATCCATCAAAAGCATTACTCACAACGACTGCTTCATACTTACCACCATCACCGGTGACGGTAGCCGTAGAGTCAGCAATACCTGTTTCGATCAATTTTTTAATATCTTCGCAATTCATAATAGTTAGTCCTTTAAGCGAGCCTGGATTATATAGGCAGGCTGTTTATCTTTGAATAGATGTAACTAGGCCGACAGCCTACTTGATTTGAGTTTCTTCTGTTTCCGAATTTAAAGCTGCAAGCTGTAGCTTTAATGCATCACCTACCACCGCTTTGCGCCAGCCTTGCTCGACTTTACTTGTTTTACCCATGACTAAGCGATCAATCGATTTGCGATTAGCGAGTAGGGTGCTGGAAGTGCCAATCTCTTCAGCCGTTGCCTTGATATGCTGCATCAATTTTTTCACCTTATCTTGATCTTCACGTGCGAGCCGTGGTGGCATGATTTCAAATTCAGGACGACTGGCGATGCTCGCATCGACTAATTGCAATTGCGCTCGTATCTCATTTTCTTTTGATTTAGCGCTAGGTACTTCGGCTTCTAAATATTGGGTAATCTTATTTGGGTCCATCTGGCAGAGCTCAATCAGGTTGAGATCAGGTAATAACCAACGTCTAGGTCGGTTACTTTTTTGCGCGCGTTTTTCACGCCAGGCAGCTAGTTGCTGGACACAGGGTAAATATCTGCGTTCAACATTGCCGACTCCTTTTAAGGATTTCCAAGCTTGATTAGGGTCAGTGACAAAGGTATCTGTTGCTGTGAGTTGTTGGCACTCTTCTGCCAGCCACTGCTCACGGCCAACTTCTTCTAATTGGCTTTTTAACTGTATATAAAGTGTACCGAGGTAATGTACATCATCTAAGGCGTATTCAATTTGTGCTGCGGTCAGTGGGCGACGTTGCCAGTCAGTACGACTCTCAGTCTTGCTTAAGCGAGTCCCATCGATCTGCTCGACTAAGGCGCCATAGCTCACTTGAGCCTCCATACCAAGGATGCTGGCTGCGATTTGAGTGTCGAACAGTGGCTCAATAGAAAGGTTATAACTGGCGTATAAGACTTCTAGATCTTGTCTTGCTGAATGTACGATCTTGACCTTTTTTGGGTCTCTCAATATGTTGAGTAGAGCCTCAATATCGGTTAATTCAATCACATCAATACAGCTGGCCACGGTGTCGCTAGCAATCTGCAATAGACATAGATTTGGGTAATAGGTGGATTCACGCATAAACTCTGTATCTAGAGCGATCCATTGCGCTGCTGCTAAATCAGAGCAGAAAGCGTTTAATTGTTCTGTAGTAGTGATGACGTTTGGATGCATGCTGACAGATGAGGGTAAATATGAAAATCGGTTTAATGAGACTAAGAGACAAGCTTAGAAACAAATGCTATGGCGTTAACTTTACCAGTGGTGCTGTTATTTCCCTACTGCTTTTGTCCTTCTTTGTGTCTTTTATTTCATTACTGACCGTTACTAGCAGTGCGGAGTCGGCACCAGCCTGGCAGTCGACTGAATATCTGACGCATCCTTTGGTTGGTAAGATTTACGACAGTAAGCATAAGCAATTTGTCAGTCAATATATGGTTGATAGCGCAATGAAAGAGGCCGATATCCTACTTTTAGGGGAAACGCACTCTAACGTCGATCACCATAGAGGCCAGGCGAAGTTGCTTGCACGTTGGCAACGGCAACAAGCAGCGACCGCCATAGTCTTTGAGATGCTCACTGTGGAGCGCTGGCAACAGCCTGAGCGGTGGAGTGATCGCAGAGTGTTATCTGAAAGGTTACAACAACATGCAAAGGAATGGGATTGGCCGATCTATACCCCGATTACTGATTTAGCAGTGATTAAACAACTGCCGATCTTGGCGGCTAATTTGAGTCATCAGCAACTGCGTGACTATGCTAGAAATGAGCAGTGCAGTTTGCAGCGGGAAGGTTTGGTTTTGGCGTTCTGTGATGTGCTCAAGGCAGAGTCACGCGATCGTTTGGAAACACTGATTGACCGGTCACATTGCGGCATGTTGCAGCCGAAACATTTACCCCCTCTAGTTAAAATGCAGGCAGCAAAAGACGCTTCTTTTGCCTTGAGTCTGTGGCAGGCATATGAGGCGGGTTCTGCCCCTGTCCTAATCTCTGGTTCGGTTCATGTGCGTAAAGATATTGGTGTACCCGTTTACCTTTTACAGACAGGATATTCGGTCATGAGTGTTGCTTTTCTAGAGGTTGATCCTGAGCTGGTTGATGCCACTGACTATGAACTATCTGAAGATGAATCAAGTTATGACTTTATATATTTTACGCCAGGCAGTAGGGCGCTGGATCCCTGTGTTGAGTTTAAGCAGCAGTTAGAAAAAATGCGGCATCAATAAAGATAAAGCAGGCCTGGTTAGTGAACTCAAGGCTTTAACCAGATTTAAAAGGTTTTTGCACCACGCCAGCTGCCTAGCACAATGGATATAATGGGCCAGACTATAGTGCTACTGACTATAGGTAACCAATAGTGCCAGCTACTAGGGGACTGATCTAGGAGACCATAGACCAAATATGACAGGATAAAGTGAGGCAGTAAGGCAAGTGGAATAAGAATGCATTGTTGTGGCATTGAGAATAGGTGTGCACGTTGGTGGAACTGCTGACAAAGATAACAGCTAATGACAAAACCCAGTGCATGCTGTCCAAGTAATGCGCCACGGATAACGTCCAGAATCAGCCCCAGTATCCAGACTGTGCTAAGCCCATAGGTTTCTGGCTTCCGTACTACCCAAAAAATCAGAAACAATAGCAGCCACTCAGGCTGATATTGTTCGATATTGCTGGGTAAAGGTAATAGGGTGAGTGCCAATGCAATGAGTATTGAAAATAAGAAATTAGAAAGCGTGGCCTGACTGCGCTGGTTATTTTTAAGGCCATTAACTGGGTTGGGCTTACTCATTTATTATGCCCAATCGGCTGTGACTTCCGCTTAATTCTTTGTTCTGGCCAGAGTAATAAAACCTCACGAATAGAGTCTAGTTGAGCTAAGGGTTTAGCCGTGACTGTTAAAAAAGCTTCTCCTTCTACACGCCCAATCTCTAGAACACGTGCAACGGGGTAGTTGCGTGGATAGAGTCCATCTAAGCCAGATGTCTGAAACAAATCACCGATCTGAATATCAGCAGAGGAAGAGATATTCTGCAGATAGACACGGTCAGCCTCACCACTACCTACCAGTAGTGCACGCAAGCCAGTGCGATTGTTTTCTGCCAGCAAGGCATGGCTAGGATCGGAGATCAGTAACACATTAGAATGCATCGGGAAGACTTCGACTACTTGACCGATGATTCCCTGTGCACCAACGATAGCCTGACCTTCATACACATTATCTTGTTGTCCGCGATCAATAGCGATCAATTTGCGGAAAGGATGCAGATTGACGCGGATAATGTCAGCCAGTAATACACTATTTTTATTTCGTTGTAGCGGTGAATCCAGTAGTTCACGCAAGCGATTATTCTCAAGCTTTAGTTGGGCCAGTTCTTGTAGTCTGGCCTGCTGAAAAAGGTTTAAGCGTTCTAAGGACTCTACTTGTGATTGCAAGCTGGCACGGGTGGTGAAGTAAACTGTGAGCCACTTTGAAATGTCACCAGGGGTCGAGACTAAGCGTTCTAAGGGATAGAGTACGCCGCCGATCGTACTGCGAATAAGATGGGTTTGTTGGTAACGATGGTCAGAGACCATTAATACGATGGATACCAGTATTAGGCCTAGTAAACGGGCGGGTGTTGATGGATTGAGGGTGAACAAGGACTTCATATAGGTCTGCCGTCACGCATCAGAGTAAGCATTCTTGCTGATTAACATAATTTAGCCAGCATGTTTAAAGAGGTCTACGAGTATGAGTCGTAGGTATTAACTTAACTGTGGGTTAAGAAATCACCACCATATTGCTCAATCATTTCCAGTACCTTGCCACCACCGCGAGCAACCGAAGTTAATGGGTCTTCGGCAACAATTACTGGGATGCCAGTCTCTTCCATGATTAAACGATCCAAATCACGCAATAGTGCGCCACCACCGGTTAGCACAATACCGTGTTCTGCAACATCAGCACCTAGCTCGGGTGGGGTTTGTTCTAAGGCCGTTTTAACGGCACTAACAATGCCCTGTAGTGGGTCTTGTAAGGCCTCGAGGATTTCATTGCTATTAATAGTAAAGCTCTTTGGAATACCCTCTGACAGGTTGCGGCCTTTAATTTCGAGCTCGGTGACTTCTTTCCCAGGATAGGCGGTACCAACTTCTTTCTTAATACGCTCTGCAGTTGCCTCACCGATTAAGATGCCATAGTTTCTACGGACATAACTTACGATGGACTCATCAAATTTATCGCCACCAATGCGTACAGAGGCGGAGTAAACAATACCGTTTAATGCCATTACAGCGACTTCTGAGGTGCCACCACCGATATCCAGTACCATTGAGCCAAGGGCTTCATCGATAGGTAATCCGGCGCCAATAGCTGCCGCAATCGGTTCTTCAATCAGGTAAGTCTTACGTGCGCCAGCACCATCGGCCGATTCTTTAATTGCACGTCGCTCTACTTGAGTTGCACCACAGGGGACGCAAACTAGTACGCGAGGGCTGGGGCGAAAGATCATATTCTTATGCACGGCACGAATAAAATGCTGCAGCATTTTTTCAGTAGTCGTGAAGTCAGCGATCACACCATCTTTCATCGGGCGGATAGCCTCAATATTCGTTGGTGTTCGACCAAGCATGTTTTTAGCCGCGGCACCGACTGCTTCGATACTGCGTGCACCGGTGTTGGGATCTTTACGAATCGCAACTACGGATGGTTGATTCAGCACAATGCCCTTGTCTCGGACATAAATCAGCGTATTTGCCGTACCGAGGTCAATGGAGAGGTCGTTGGAGAAGATTCCGAGGATGCGTCCGATCATAGGGTTTTTTAGCTACAGTTATATTTATTAAGTGGTTAGCGTCCAACTCTAACAGTGGGTATGGGTTTGGGCAAGACGTTATCTATGGTACCTTTCTACCCTAATATAAGGCTTGGCAGAAGGAATATTTGATGGCATTGACCACAGCAGAAATCTTAAACATAGCGAAACTGGCACGTTTGCACGTAGAAGAATCAGAACTAGCGGATTATCAGCAAGATTTATCAGCCATATTGGGCTTTGTAGAGCAGATGGAGCAGGTTAATGTGGATGGCGTTGAGCCTATGGCTCACCCACAAGATATGGCGCAGTCTCTGCGCGAGGATGTGGTCACGGAATCTGACCAACGGGACCGCTTTCAGTCGATTGCCCCAGCCACTGCAAATGGCCTCTATTTAGTACCAAAAGTGATTGAGTAAGGCTATGACTGATCAGTCAAACGCCGAATAACCCGATTCATACAGATCTAATTTAAATTAAGTATATGCATAACCTTACACTTGCGCAGCAACTACAGGCATTGGCCGCTGGGGAATTTTCCAGTGTCGAGCTTACACAACACTACATTAATCGGATTGAGAGTCATCAGGATAGCCTGAATGTATTCGTCACTTTTACACCTGAGCGTGCCTTAGAACAAGCACAGGAAGCAGATCAACGCGGTACTGACAAACCCTTATTAAATGGTGTCCCATTGGCGCTGAAAGATATTTTTTGTACACAGGGAGTCAAGACCAGTTGTGCTTCTAAGATGCTGGATAATTTTATTGCCCCTTATGACGCCACAGTAGTGGCTAAGCTACAGCAAGCGGGCGCAGTCAGCTTGGGTAAGACAAATATGGACGAGTTCGCGATGGGCTCGTCTTCTGAATCTAGTTATTACGGTGATGTGAAAAATCCATGGGACTTATCACGTGTGCCTGGCGGGTCATCAGGTGGTTCGGCAGCGGCCGTTGCTGCACGCTTAGCCAGTGCCAGTATGGGTACTGATACCGGTGGTTCGATCCGTCAACCAGCAGCCTTTTGTGGCATCACTGGACTAAAACCAACCTATGGTCGCGTATCGCGCTACGGCATGATTGCCTATGCCTCTAGTCTTGATCAGGCAGGTCCATTTGGACTATCGGCATTAGATTGTGCTTATTTATTGCAAGCAATTGCTGGGTATGATGCAAAAGACTCAACTAGTGTTGATCAGCCTGTAGAGGAGTACACCACTAATATTAATAAGGATATTCGTGGGTTGAGAATTGGTTTGCCAGAAGAATTTTTCCAAGAAGGGTTGGATGCTGATATCCGTGCCAAGATCGATCTAGCCTGTGACCAGTTGCGTGAACTCGGCTGTGTCATTAAGCCGATCTCTCTCCCTAATGCCAAGTTAGCTATCGCGGCTTATTACGTTATTGCACCGGCTGAGTGCTCATCCAATCTATCGCGTTTTGATGGGGTTCGTTTTGGCTATCGTTGTGAAGATCCAGTAGACCTTGCCGATCTCTATAGTCGTTCGCGTAGTGAAGCCTTTGGGGCAGAAGTGAAACGTCGCATTATGGTGGGTACTTATGCACTATCTGCGGGTTACTACGATGCATATTATTTGCGCGCACAAAAGATTAGACGTTTGATTAGTGAGGATTACCAAAAAGCCTTTGCTGAAGTCGATGTTGTATTAAGTCCAACAACGCCAACAACAGCTTTTAAAACCAATGAGAAGGCAGATGATCCGATTACTATGTATCTTTCTGATATTTATACAATTGGGGTGAATTTAGCGGGTCTGCCTGGTATCTCAATACCAGTAGGCTTCAGTCAGAAACTACCTGTAGGGATGCAGATGGTAAGTACTTATTTTGCTGAAGATACGCTGCTACGTATTGCGCATCAGTTTCAGCAGCATACCGACTGGCACCTACAAACACCGGCCAAATTTGAGTAAGACAATATGAATTGGGAAGTCGTTATTGGATTAGAGATCCACGTTCAACTAAATACGCAGAGTAAGATTTTCTCTTCTGCAGCTACGGCCTATGGTGCCGATGCAAATACACAAGCTTGCGCGGTAGATATAGGTCTGCCAGGAGTATTGCCAGTACTGAATAAGGCAGCGGTACGCAAGGCGGTACAGTTTGGTGTGGCAGTAGATGCGGAAATTGCATCACAGTCAGTGTTTGCACGTAAAAATTATTTTTATCCAGATTCACCTAAGGGCTATCAAATTAGTCAGTTTGAATTGCCTATAGTGGGTAAGGGTGAATTGACCATTGATTTAGAAGAAGGCAGCAAGACGATCGGTATCACGCGTGCTCACCTAGAAGAGGATGCAGGTAAATCATTGCATGAGGATTTTGTTGGTATGACTGGTATTGATCTCAATCGTGCCGGTACTCCATTGTTAGAGATTGTCTCCGAGCCTGAGATGAGTTCAGCTAAAGAGGCAGTTGCCTACATGCGTAAGATTCATTCTATTGTACGTTACCTGCAGATCTCTGATGGCAATATGCAGGAAGGTTCCTTTCGATGTGATGCCAATGTTTCGGTACGCCCAGCAGGCGAGAAAACATTAGGTACGCGTACAGAGATCAAAAATCTCAATTCATTTCGTTTTATTGAGCGTGCGATTAATCATGAGGTTGAACGTCAGATCGACGTTATTGAAAGTGGCGGTAGAATCGTACAAGAAACCCGCTTGTATGATGCTGATGATGATTCAACGCGGCCTATGCGAAGTAAAGAGGAAGCCAATGATTACCGTTACTTCCCTGATCCAGATTTACTACCGGTTGTGATTGAAGAGGCCTTGTTGGCGGAAGTTAAGGCGCAGATGCCCGAGTTACCACATGTGCGTACCCTGCGTTATCAAGATAGCTATGGGCTGGCATTGGAAGAGGCGCAACAACTTACGGTGAGCCAAGAGAGTGCTGCTTACTTCGACGCAGTGGTAACCGTGGTTCCCGAATCTGCCAAACTGATCGCAAATTGGGTCTGTGGTGATATAGCGGCTAAGTTAAAGCAGGATGAGCTCTCGATTGAGCAGAGTCCAGTTAATGCTGAGGCAATGGCGCAATTGATGCAACGTATTGCGGACGGTACGATTTCTGGCAAGACTGCGAAAGATGTATTTCAAGCGATGTGGGCAAGCCAGACTAGTGCGGATGACATTATTCAGCAACAGGGTCTGCAACAGATCTCTGATGTGGGTGAGTTGGAAGCCTTGGTTGTACAGGTTGTAGAGGACAATCCAAAACAGGTTGAGCAATATCTTTCTGGGAAGGATAAAGTGTTCGGGTTTTTCGTGGGTAAGTTGATGCAGATGACAAAGGGTAAAGCCAATCCGCAACAAGTTACTGATTTGCTAAAGGCAAAGTTAGTTCGCGATTAGATTGCGCAGTAATTGCGCCTTACGCTGAAGATGTTTATGAAATCCCTGATTGTATTTGCTCACCCCAATCCCAAAAGCTTTAATTATGCCTTGGTCGCTACCGTAGAGAAAAGTCTGCGTGCTCGTGGTGATGAAGTGCGTATGCGTGATCTATATAAAGCAAATTTTAACCCTATTTTAGACAGTCAGCAGTTAGCTGAAGTGCAGCAGGGCCGTGTACCTGATGATGTTGCGCTGGAGCAAGAGCAGGTGAGTTGGGCTGATAATCTTATTTTTATCTACCCGCTATGGTGGTTTGATCGTCCGGCAGTACTCAAGGGTTGGTTTGATCGTGTCTTTACTAATGGCTTTGCATTTGCCTATGAAGATGGTCAGTTGCAAGGTCAGCTAAGCTCTAAGCGTGTCATGTTGGTGATTACTACTGGTGGTAATCAGGCCGATTTTGGCATCGAGTCAGATCAACTTTGTACTAGTGGCACGCGTGCGACCTTGTCGTTTTGTGGGGTTGATCAGATATTGCAAAAAGTGTTTTACGCGGTGCCAGCAGTAGATGATGCAGCTCGTCAGGCAATGTTGCTCGAGCTTGAAGGTCTCGCTGAGAGCTTATAAGTAGCGTGTTTGAACTAAACTACTTAGGGTGATTCTCTAACGCTCTTACCACTCTCTATCCAGTCTTGGAATAACGCCTTCATGGCAAGTGGCACATCAGTCTCAGGGTGTTCGATGCAATACGCTTTTAATAATGTTAATACTTGTTCTGGTCCCATATCGCCAGCTACATCATACAATGCCGCATCGGCGTAATTAACACCGCTAATAAACCCACTGAGCCAGGCCTCATACATATGTTTGTTCAGGCTTTGGATAGAACTCGTGTCGGCAGAAGCCAGATCATCCATCATTCCTTGGCAGTTGGTTGCACCCCAACCCTGCGCACTAAAACTCTTTGCTGCTGGTTGTATTGGTGTGCTGACACAGCCGCTAACGAGTACGATACTGAATGCAGCGATTACAAAGCGTTTCATGGCACCTATCCTTGGTTGTTAATCGACCGCTATAATTTATACGTCCAGCCACAGTTTACGAGGTAAACGCATGCCAGCTATCTTACAGGCTTGTTGGCCGTAACCATAAGGAAATAGATGATAGACGTATTTGCGTGTGGCTTGATCAGCACCTAGTTCTGTCTTTAGCCGTTTCATAATGTGACGTAACTCCGGTACAACACCGCTCTGGAAGTAGAGCTCACGTACAAGATGGATAATACGCCAGTGATCTTCTTGCAAGTCTATTGATTCCTCTTTGGCTAAAGTGGCAGCAAGGGTCTCATCCCAATCATCTGGGTCGACTAAAAAACCACTATCATCACGCTCTACATTCATCTTATTTATTTCCCATTTTATCTGACATGCGAACTATATTGCGCCATGCTGACCCGTTCATGACCCTGTAGATCGGCGCGTGTTTCTATCGCGCTAAAGCCTTGTTGTCGTAGTGCATTTTGCACCTGGCCCGCCTGTTGCCAACCATGTTCTAAGATAAGATGACCAGCCTCTAAAAGGTAGTCGCCAGCCTGTTGAATTATTTTATTCAGGTCAGCTAAACCTTGATCTTGTGCGATAAGTGCGTAGGTCGGCTCGTATTCAGCGACGTTAGAGGCTAGGTCGGGATCATCGGCTGCGATATAGGGGGGGTTGCTCACTATCAGGTCATAGGGTTTTACACTCAGCGCACTAAACCAGTCACTTTCATGCCAGCTAATATTTTCCAAGCCTAGATTTTTTGCATTCTGCTGTGCGATGTTTAAACAGGCTGGACTTCGATCACAGGCAGTGATCTGAGCTTGAGGCAATTCAGAGGCTAGTGCTAAAGCGATACAACCGCTACCTGTGCCTAGGTCGAGGATGTTGGCCTGCTGTTTATTCGCGAGTACAGCCAGTGCCGTTTCAACTAAAAGTTCGGTGTCGCTGCGTGGGATTAATACATCAGCTGTCACTTTTAAGGGTAACGACCAAAATTCCTTTTCCTCGATAATGTATGCACTGGGTTCGCCAGCAGCTCGTCGCTCTAATAGTTGTATAAAGCGTTGATACTGTTCTACTTCTAGTAACTCTTCATCAAAGGCGAGTAATTTGACCTTAGTTTTTTGTGTAACATTTTGTAGCAAGATAAGGCATTCATGAGTGGCCTGATCACCGAGGTTGGCTAGCCTATGTTTACCGGTAAGCAGCGCTTGCCGGATGTTAGGCACCTCGGTCATTATTTATTCTTCAGTGCTCATGGAGGCGAGTAGGTCGGCCTGATGCTCATTGATCAGTGGCTCGATTATTTGATCTAAGTAGCCCTGCATTAACTCATCAAGTTTGTATAGAGTCAGATTGATACGATGATCAGTGATACGTCCTTGCGGAAAATTGTATGTACGAATACGTTCAGAACGATCACCACTCCCAACTAGATTGCGTCTAGTGGCTGCCTGCTCTGACGATTGTTTTGCACGTTCAGCATCTAATAGACGAGCACTTAATAGAGATAAGGCACGTGCCTTATTTTTATGTTGTGAACGTTCATCCTGACACTCAACCACAACACCAGTTGGTAAGTGGGTAATGCGAATTGCAGAGTCAGTTTTGTTGACGTGCTGACCACCGGCACCGGAGGCGCGGAAGGTATCAATTCTTAGGTCTGAAGTATTAATATCAACCGAATCAACCGCATCGACTTCGGGCATGATAACGACGGTTGCAGCTGACGTGTGTACGCGACCTTGGGATTCTGTATCTGGTACTCGTTGCACACGATGCGCACCCGATTCAAATTTTAAAATAGAATAAGCGCCATGGCCGATGATGCGAGTGACAATCTCTTTATAGCCGCCATGATCGCCTTCATTGCTATTGATGACTTCCATTTCCCAACGTTTCTTTTCAGCATAACGGCTATACATGCGAAATAGATCACCAGCAAAGATTGCTGCCTCATCGCCACCGGTTCCAGCACGGATTTCAATAAAGACATTACTGCCATCCAATGGGTCTTTGGGTAGTAGTAGTTTTTGCAGGTCTAATTCTAATTGTGCTTGTTTTTCTTCTAGCTCAGACAGCTCCATCTGCGCCATTTCACGCATGCTGCTATCACTGTCATTCATCATCTCTCGTGCTGCCAGCATGTCATCATCTACCTCTATATATTGCGTGAAGGCCTTAACAACTGGTTCTAGCTGGGCATACTCCATCGAGTATTGGCGAAATTGATTTTGATCAGCAATGACCCCTGGGTCAGACAGTAAGGCTGCAATTTCTTCATGCCGGTCCCGTAGGGCTTCAAGTTTGAGTGAGATCGATTCTTTCATAAATTCCGGGGTGCTTAAATTAGGCCTACTGAATAATCAGGGTAGGGCATATGAAGACTTTATTCGTCATCAATGCCGAGTATGGTTTTGGCAGTGCGAATAGTCTCTCTCTGTCCTTTTGCACTAGCAGCTTTAATCGCTTCAGTGGGTTTGTGTAATAACTTATTGGTTAACAGGGTACCCAATTGCTGCAGGGCTTCCTCTGCTGATTTCCCTTGTTTAAGCGATCGTAATGCTTTCTCGGTTGCAAGTTCTCGCTGCTGATTAGCCTCTTCACGATAACGACGAATGACTTCACTTGCATCTTGTCCACGCAACCAATGGAAAAAATTATCTACTTCGACTTGAATGATACCTTCTGCTCGAGCCGCTGCATCAGTACGAGACTGCATGTTTTGTTGAATAACTTTTTGTAGATCATCGACACTATACAGATAGATGTCACGGAGTTGAGCTGCTTCTGGTTCAACATCACGAGGTATCGCTAAATCCAATACTAATATAGGTTTATGTTTTCTCTGTTTTAGACTCTGCTCTAACAAACCCTTGCCTAGGATAGGGAGCTGACTAGCTGTGGCAGTAATGACAATGTCACTATTAGGCAATGCAGTATGGATGTCTGCTAACTCAATCGCCTGGCCTTGATAAAGTTTTGATAACTGTTGTGCTTTTTGTAGGCTGCGATTGGCAATAGTGATGTCTCTAGTACCATTGGCATGCATATGCTGAGCGGCTAATTCAATCGTCTCACCAGCACCGATAAAGAGCGCGCGTTGTTCTCCAAGATCGGCGAAGATTTGTTTTGCGAGTGATACAGCGGTTGAGGCTACCGAGACTGGGTTGGCACCAATAGCAGTATGTGTACGCACTTTCTTAGCCACATTAAAGCATTGTTGAAACAGCTGATTAAGGTCTTTGCCTAGGGTTTCAGCATCTGCCGCCTTGGTGTAGGCCTGTTTCAGTTGCCCTAAGATCTGTGGCTCGCCTAGCACCATGGAATCTAAGCCACTGCCGACACGAAACAGATGCTTAGCCACATCTTCATCGCTATAAGAATAAAGGTAAGGTTGCAGCTGTTCGATTGCTAGCTGTTTAAAATCACTCAGCCATTGAGTCAGTACATGCTCACCCTGCGCAGTAGAGTCGACACTGCAATAAATTTCGATGCGATTACAGGTGGAGATGATGGCTGCTTCAGAAATGGGTGCAAGATCGGTCAATGAACGCAGTGCCTGAGGCAGCGTTTGATCCGCAATCGCTAGGTGCTCACGGATCTGAATCGGTGCGCTAGCGTGGTTTACACCTAAGATGAGTAATGACATGTACGGTATTTTAACCTAAGCAATCCGCGCTAAAGCAGTTTATTCAATATCATGGCTATAATCTGTCTTCAGCCCTAGTCTCAAACTAACATGTAAGAGGCTGAGTGATTCAATATAGCCTTATGAATTAGCAGTAGAAATAACGTAGAATCGAAGTTCATCACGTCATTCGGTTGCCAAAAGCGTAATTATGCCTCATTTAACTTGTCTGAAGCACCTGCCCCATTTGTCTAGTCTCCTCATAGTGGCCAGTTTCCTTACTGGTTGTGCCGGTGGACCTGGTTCGAGAGCATATTCTGGTGATGAGATATTGGAACAGGACTTAAATATTCTTCCCCAGACGGAAGTGCTGGCTGATCCACGTGCCGATGTCATGTATCAGCTATTAGTTGCTGAACTGGCAGGGAAGCGTGGTCAAGCTGAACTAGCCAGAGAACATTACGCACGTGCAGCAGAGCTAACAGACGACGTTGAAGTATTAGAGCGTGCCATGCGTATCGCAATTTTTGCAAAAGACTGGCCGTTAGCCTTGGAGACGACCCGTCGTTGGGCACAAAAGCAGGGTTTTAATAGTGAGAATCGGCAGGTTCTCGGCCTCCTCTATATACGTACAGGCGATATCGATGCTGCCGAAGAGCAATTTTTAGCCTTAATTAAAGAAGCACAAGAGACAGTCAATGATGTTTATAGTCTGATCGCCAACACCCTGCGTCAGGTCGATGAGAAGGAACGCAGTCTAATATTGATGGATCGACTGGTGATAAAAGACTTTACTAATGCGAAGGCCCACTATGTCTACGCTGATCTAGCTATGCGTGCAGGGCAATACCACCTAGCAATTGATCAAGCCGAGCTTGCGATTGGCTTTGACCCCAACCTAACTGTTGCCAAAACCTTGCGGGTGCAAGGTTTATCTAAGCTTGGTGAGAGTGAAATAGCCTTTGCTGAGATGGCTAATATGGTGGCAGAGGATGCAGATAACTTCGCACTACGCTTAGCCTATTCACGGCTACTGCTACAGGATGAACGTTATAGCGATGCAATTAAACAGCTGCAAGTCTTGCTTAAACGGCGCACTGATGACTCTGATTTACTCTATACCATTGCACTGGCTCATCTGCAGATGCAGGAGTTAGAGCCGGCTAAAAAGTACTTGGAACAATTAGTGGATGCGAATCAACGTCTAGATGAATCACATTATTATCTTGCTCGCATCGCACAACAACAAAACGACCTAGACGCGGCAATTGGGCATTTTAGTCGTGTTGCCTATGGTGAGCTGTTCCTTGATTCTATGATTCGATTGACGGATCTTTATGCTGAGACAGAAGGTATCGATAGGGCGCGAGAACATATTGGCTTAGTTCGAAAGAATGCACGCAATACGTCAGATATTATCCGCTTGTTTATGGCTGAAGGCGGCCTTTTATATAATATGGCCGAATATGAAATGGGCTATAAGGTTTATAGCGAAGGTTTATTGGAGTATCCACGACATCCAGATTTACTCTATGCGCGTGCACTAATAGCAGAGAAGCTAGGCCGCTTAGATAGGCTTGAAGCTGATCTGAAAAATATCTTAGAGATCGACCCTGAAAATGCAAATGCACTGAATGCCTTAGGCTTTACCTTGGCTGACCATAATCTGCGTTTAGATGAAGCACGTAGTTTCATTGAGCGGGCCTATGCACTGAACTCAGGTGATCCAGCGATCATAGATAGTATGGGTTGGCTCAACTACCGTATCGGCAGATTGAGTGAGGCTGAAAACTATCTGCGTAAGGCCTTCGCTCTTATGCCAGAAGCTGAAATTATTGGCCATCTGGTTGAAGTGCTATGGGCACAGGATCAACAAGCACAGGCACGTCAGCTGTTACAACAGGGCTTGCAGGATTTCCCAACTGATGTTTATTTGCAACGGTTGCAGCAAAGTTATCCTTAAGTTGAACGCATATTACGTTTCGTTATGAATTCAATCTTAAAATTAATCGCCGTTAGTACTGTTCTATGCCTAATCATTAGCTGTGCTGGCCCCCAGTCTGTGCTGCGGACAGAGGCCCCAGTGCTGGATTGGTCAACGCACTTGAAACAGATGCAAACGCTAGCAGAATGGCAGGCGCAGATGATTATTTATGGCCAAGACCGCACCGAGAAATTTAAGCTGCGCCTATTATGGAAGCAACAAGGCGATCGCTATCAAATTAAGATTAAGGATTTTATTGGTCGCACGGCTGCAGTCTTAGAAGGTGTTCCTGGGCAGGTCAGTCTAAAGACTTCCAAGGGTCAGCATTATCAAGGTGAAAATGCTGACCAGTTGCTAGAGGAGTTGCTTGATCTACCAATTCATATCAGTGGTATGCGTTATTGGTTGCTGGGTGTGCCAGCGCCTGAAAGCTCACATCAACTACTGCAGGTTAGCACTGATGGTCTGGCCGCTCAGATCGAGCAACAGGGCTGGCAGCTCAAATACTTAGCCTATAGCCAGCAATCTGGGCAACGGTTGCCGAGTCAGGCTGAGTTCTCTATTGATCAGGTGCGTTTACGTGCAGAAATTAGTCAATGGCAATTACCGGCAGTTGAATGAGCTAAAGCGATGAATGCACCTACTGTCTGGTTGGCGCCAGCCAAAATTAACCTGTTTTTACATATCACTGGCCAGCGCAGCGATGGTATGCATGAGTTACAGACCGTATTCCAGTTTTTAACGTTATCTGATCAATTGCATTTTACACCTTTATCAGATGGTCGGATTAAACAAGCTTCAGTGATCCCATCGGTGCCACCAGAACAGGATTTATGTCTGCGTGCCGCACATTTATTGCGCGATCAGGGTGGATTGACGGTAGGTGTTGAAATTGCGCTAGAAAAAAATATTCCAATTGGTGGTGGCCTAGGTGGGGCTAGTTCAGATGCTGCCACCACCTTGCATGCCTTAAATCAGCTTTGGGATTTAGCTGCAAGTGAGGATGATTTAGCCGCTTTAGGCCTGCAATTAGGCGCCGATGTGCCAATTTTTGTTAGAGGTTTAGCCGCTTGGGCCGAGGGAGTGGGTGAAAAAATTACGCCTTTGACCTTGCCGCAACCCTGGTATGCGGTAGTTGATACGGGCGTACACGTTAGCAGCGCTGAAATGTTTGTAAATTCGCAATTGACACGGAATTGTCCGCGCCTCACAATGTGCCCCCCTCAAGTAGGGACTCATGCTAATGTTTTTGAGCCATTGGTGAGAAAACGTTACGCTCAAGTCGACAGGGTTTTTGATTGGTTAGCATCATTTGGTACGCCATTTTTAACGGGTACTGGGGGATGTGTTGTAGTCGCTTGTGAGAGTGAGCAGGATGCTCTAGCGATTCAGGCGCAAGCAATATACGATGTGCGCGTTCTGATAGCGAAGGGAAGAAATATTTCCCCATTGCATCAACAGCTAACTCGATAGAAAATAACCCTTCAAGTAAGAAGTAAAAGATTGGGCCGTCGCCAAGTGGTAAGGCACGGGGTTTTGATCTCCGCATTCGTAGGTTCGAACCCTACCGGCCCAGCCATCCATATTTTACCTAGGTAGTATGAAACATGGCTATAAATAGTCGATTACGCGACGATGGTCGCTTGATGGTATTTGCAGGTACTGCGCATACCCAATTAGCGAAAGATATCTCTGAGAAATTAGGAATCCCTCTCGGTAAAGCGTTGATCAGCCAGTTTAGTGATGGCGAAGTTCGAGTAGAAATTCAAGAAAACGTACGCGGTGGCGACGTTTTTGTGGTGCAGCCAACCTGTGCGCCCACCAACGACAGCATTATGGAGCTGTTGATTATGATCGATGCGCTGAAGCGCTCATCAGCAGAGCGGATTACCGCTGTTATCCCTTATTTTGGATACTCCAGACAAGATCGTCGTGTGCGCTCTTTACGGGTGCCAATCTCGGCCAAGGTGGTCGCGAATATGATTTCGTCAGTAGGCGCTGATCGTGTCTTGACGGTAGATTTACATGCGGATCAGATTCAGGGCTTTTTTGATGTGCCAGTGGATAATATATATGCCTCACCGGTACTATTAGGCGATATTTATCGCCAAAAGCATAAAAACCTCATCGTTGTATCTCCTGATGTTGGTGGTGTAGTTCGTGCCCGTGCTGTCGCTAAACGTTTAGATGATGCTGATTTAGCAATCATTGATAAACGTCGACCGCAGGCTAATGTGGCGCAAGTAATGCATATTATTGGTGAGGTTAAGGGTAAAACCTGTCTCATCGTTGATGACTTAGTCGATACCGCAGGTACCTTGTGTAAGGCGGCACAGGCCTTAAAAGAGCATGGTGCTGAGTCTGTAATCGCCTATGCCACGCACCCTGTATTGTCAGGTCGAGCGGTAGAAAATATTGAAGGATCAGTACTCGACGAGCTAGTTGTTACTGATTCTATTCCATTAAGTGAAGAAGCTAGATATTGTCCGCGCATTCGTCAGTTGAGCGTTGCCGGTCTAATGGCTGAAACCATTCGCCGTATTAGTAGTGGTGAGTCGGTTAGTTCGCTCTTTATGGATTAAACCGAAGTAAACCGCAGTATGACTGGTCGCAAGTCATGCTGAATTTTTTAATGAAGATGCGTAAAGCATTAGGAGTTAGTCATGAGTTCTAGTTTTTTAATTAATGCAGAGATGCGTGAGGACTTGGGGAAAGGTGCGAGCCGCCGCCTACGTCATGCTGGTAAAGTACCTGCAATTATTTACGGCTGTGGTGGTGAGCCCGTCTCTATTGCGTTAGAGCACAGCAAAATCATCCACAATCTTGAAGAAGAGACCTTCTACTCGCAGATTTTAGAAGTCAGTCTGGATGGTAAAATAGAGAAAGTTGTGTTGCGTGACCTACAACGTCATCCAGCTAAGCCTGTAATCATGCATATGGACTTTCAACGTGTGAATGAAAACGAAGCTATGCACGTACACATTCCACTACACTTCATCGGTGAAGATATTTGTCCTGGTGTTAAGTTGGAATCAGGTGCTGTTAGTCACCAGACCACAGAAGTTGAAATTAGCTGTCTACCTAAAGATCTGATTGAGTTCATCGAAGTCGATGTATCTGCATTGAATATCGGTGATTCTATTCACTTAACAGACCTTAAACTGCCAGAAGGTGTTTCATTGGTGGCTCTAAGCCATGGTGAAGGTCATGATCAAACAGTAGTTACCGTTCACGTCACCAAGACTGTCGAAGTTGAAGAAGGTGCTCCAGAAGCACCATCTAATGACGTCGAAGGTGAAGAAGAAGGTGAAGGTGACAGCGAGTAATCGCTCAAGCTTAAGGAGTAATAAAACGTGGTTGCCAATAGCCCAATCAAACTGATTGTTGGCCTCGGGAATCCCGGTGCTAAATATACTGAAACCCGGCACAATGCCGGGTTTTGGTTTTTAGACCGACTGGCCCAGTATCATGGCGTCAGTTTTCGTGAAGAAAGCAAATTCAAAACAGAAGTGGCGGCAGTCGATCTGCCGAGTCATCGTCTCTGGTTACTAAAGCCAACAACGTTCATGAATCTTAGCGGTGAAGCGCTGGGACCCTTCGCAAAGTATTATCAAATAGAGCCTGAAAACACACTGGTTGTGCATGATGAACTTGATCTGCCAACAGGGGTTTCACGTCTTAAGCGTGCCGGTGGCCACGGTGGTCATAATGGCTTACGCGATATTTTCAAACATTACAGCAAAGACTTCTGGCGCCTACGTATTGGTATTGGCCATCCTGGGCACAAAGATCAGGTGTTAACTTTTGTCATGAAGTCACCATCGGCCAAAGAAAGACAAATGGTTGATGACTCTATTGAGCAAGTGCTCGATACTTTTAACGACGTACTTGCAGGCGATCATGAAGCTGCCATGCGCGTCTTACATGTGAAATAGTCGCTATGGGATTTAAGTGTGGAATTGTCGGTTTACCAAATGTTGGTAAATCAACATTATTTAATGCCTTAACTCGCGCAGAAATTGCTGCTGAGAATTACCCATTCTGCACCATCGAGCCTAATGTGGGTATCGTGCCGGTGCCAGATCCGCGCTTAGATGCATTGGCTGCAATAGCTAAGTCAGAAAAAGTGATTCCAGCAGTGATGGAGTTTGTCGACATCGCAGGTTTAGTTGCAGGTGCGTCTAAGGGTGAAGGCTTGGGTAATCAGTTCCTAGCTAATATTCGTGAGACTGATGCCATTGCACAGGTTGTGCGCTGCTTTGAAGACGATGACGTAGTACATGTTGATGGCCGAGTTGATCCATTGAGTGATGTTGAAACTATTAACACTGAATTGATCTTGGCCGATGTTGATTCAGTTGATAAAGGCATGCTGCGATATCAAAAAGTTGCCCGCTCAGGTGATAAAGAAGCGTTGGCAAATATCGATTTATTAGAAAAGCTGGCAGCCCACCTAAACGAAGGCAAACCAGCGCGTAGTTTTGATGTTGCAGAAGACCAACGCAAAATGGTGCGTGATCTACATCTAATCACTGCAAAGCCGATGATGTACATTGCCAACATCGATGAAGACGCTTTACAAGGCAGTACTGAGTTAGCAGATCGTCTCGCGGCATTAGCGGCTGAAGAAAAAGCCCAGTTTGTCACTGTTTGCGCTCAAATCGAGGCCGAAATTATCCAATTAGAGGATGATGAGCGTGATGAGTTTCTGGCAGACCTTAATCTAACCGAGCCTGGTCTAAATCGCGTTATTCGTGCTGGCTATGAGCTACTAGGCCTGCAGACTTATTTCACCGCTGGGCCAAAAGAGGCAAGGGCATGGACTGTACGAGTAGGTGCTACTGGCCCACAAGCGGCTGGTGTGATTCACACCGACTTTGAAAAAGGATTTATCCGTGCCGAAGTTATCGCTTTTCAAGATTATATTGATGGCAATGGTGAACAGGGTGCAAAAGATGCAGGTAAATGGCGTTTAGAGGGTAAGGAATACATCATGGTCGAAGCCGATGTTGTGCACTTCCGCTTCAATGTTTGATATTCTACTGCGTTAGTTAAGCCCTCTTATTTGACAGGGTTTCAGTGGTCGCGTATGTTGCGGCTTCACTTCGAAAAGGCTATGTAGCTCAGTTGGTTAGAGCACAGCATTCATAATGCTGGGGTCGGTGGTTCGAGTCCACCCATAGCCACCATTTATACCTCCAGAATCTTCCTTTATCGTATTGATTAGCTTGAGTTTTCAACTTAATGCTCAGGAGTATGGTAGACAATACGGAAGACAAACAATAATCCAATCTATACGTTCGTTGACTAAGCGTGGCATCTGTTATTTTTCACAACTAGTTCCGTTTGATGTTCGGCATCAATATAAAAAATTTAAAATCGTTCAATCACTTAAAGTATATTTTAGGAGAGCTGCGGCAGCTTGTGCAAGGTTATGGTGATGGGTATCAGCTAGAGCAGATGCATCTTACGATGAAGATATTATGCGCTGAGTAGTTGTTCGTATAATCATTCTTCAAACTAATACGACAGCCATGATTAAAGTAGCTTTAGTTTACTAAGATAAAGTCAAGTATAAATAACCTGAAATCTATTTTATCTGTAAGATAGTATGCATAAATAATCACCACAAGCACTGATAGATGTTCCCAGCAAACTCAAAAACCACTGAACAAAAGCCTAACTTAACACATCATTATTTGACTGCTGTATTAGCGCTTACTGCCTTAATAACGTCACCACAAATAAAAGCTGAGGATTATTTTACTGACTTAGGCTTTTTGCCTAATGTTACTTATGAACGAAGCGTTACTTATGGCGTCTCTGCCGATGGCTCAGTAGTTGTTGGTTATAGTTACAACGCTAATAGTGATATGAAAGCGTTCCGCTGGACACTGGAAACTGGCATGGAAAGCGTGGAAGACTGGCTGAGCAATGCGGGTGTCAGCATTGCTGCCTGAGTCAGTGGTAGTGCCAACATACTCAATGCCGTCAACATGCCTTTTAACATCAAGGGCAATGATGTCGAGCAAGACTGGGTACGTGTGGCTGCCGAGGTCGTACATCGCTTCAGCCGTAGTAACAGACTATCGCTATCAACGACTGCTGCTAGTGTAGGCGAAGACGCTGACTTTAGTGTTGGTGCAAACTGGACTATGTTGTTTTAAGTGCTCAGTTAGTTTGAATTGATGACTAGGCAGACCATAAGGCGATGAAAGAATTAAAACTTCATCATTAGTCAGGGATGTTAAAAGAAGGTTAGTTGGTACTTAGCGGCTCTGCTGGGTCAATAGGCGCAACATTCATACTGCTGGAGTCGGTTGTTCGAGTCCGGCCATAGCCAGCATATTCCAAAAGCAGTAAAATCAAAAATTTCTTTTAAGCACGGCCATAATTTTTATAGCCGTTCTATTATTAGGTGTTTGCGTACTTAACAAGGAATTGAGTTAAGTGTTGGGAGAAGGAAATGTTTGAACAGATTACAGAACAGCAAATCTTACTACGATTATCTTTGGCGATGGTTGTGGGCATGCTGATAGGGATTGATTCTTGGTATAATCGAAGAAATGCAAGTATTCGGATTTATTGTGTTGTCGCAGTAACCTCAGCGATGACTATGATGTTGATAGCCAATCAAACTGGAAATCACCCAGAAGCATTTAGTCGAGTGCTAGCGGGTTTAATTACTGGCTTTGGATTTTTAGGTGGTGGCATTATTATGCGACAGTCTGAAACGCATCAATTATTTGGATTAACTACTGCAGCAACAATTTGGGGTTGTGGCTTAATCGGTGCTTGCTTGGGTGCTGGGCAATACAGTATTGCAGCGCATGCAACAGTAGCAATGATCATGGTTCTCTATATTAATTTGGATAGCCTGATGCAGCGTATTGGGATTAGAAGAAAATCTAATTAAGGTAAGATTCAAATAGGAAAGATATGGAGGCCTGTTGCTGAGCTATATCACTTTGCTAGCTTAGGCCCTATGCGTATTAGCTATAGTTTGAGCTTAAATACCTAATTATAAGGTTAATATAGAACTTACCGTAACCACGTAGACAGATATATGACTATTTCTGACTCAGTAGTATTTAGTATGGCTCACCATCCTTACGTGGTGGGTGGTCTTAAGTTGTTTCCTTTCCCCTTGTTTATCACATTCATACTCCTTTTTTCTTCGGCGTTTGCAGCAGAACCTATCAGTCGTGCTACTGATTGTACTGAAATGGAAGTTCAGGCAGATATTAATCCAGAATTAAGTAGAGATGAAAATCTGCAGCAATTATCTGAAATATTTTATGAGTCGTTGAATACAGTCACACATTGTGAATCTACTGAAGATTCAGCGGATGGAGTACAATCCTCTATTGATGGGGAGGCGGCAGATTCTATGGCTAGTATTGCTGCTTCAGATATCAGTGGAACGGAAAGTGATGAGTCCCTGTCAGAGAGTAATGCTGATATGGAGCAAAATGCCTTCGAAGATAATACTGAGTATGCGTCTGATATGGATGATCTTGAAATAACTGAGAGTGATACAAAAGGAAAAGAGAACGGGACTCAGGCGCCTGGTGATATCCCGCCGAGTGATAATGACTCGATTTTTGAAAAGCAAATACGCGAAGCAGCAGAAAATGAAACCGATCCAGAGGTTAGAGAACGTCTTTGGAATGAATACCGAAAGTATAAAGGCTTACCGGTAAAACCAGTTAAGGAGAAGTCATAGTGTGGATCTGGGTTAAGCAAGTAATCATTTATTTGCTAGTGCTGAGTATGGTGGGTTGTAATTCACAAGCGATGTTTAACACTAAAGATGATTCGATAGACCAGTCGGATGTCGGTCCTGCTACTTCGTCAAAGATTGAAGCATCTATAGTTGAAGAGCAGCCGATTAATCGTGGACGTAAATTAGATGTCATTATCCCTATATTTGATTCAGGGCTAGATGATGAGGTTATTGGTGAGACCGTATGGGCAGAGCTGCGGCGTTCAGAAGCAACTATTTTCGCCAATCAATTAAAAGCAACATTAGATGCGACTGGCCAGTTTGCTGCAGTTAGAGTAACGCCAGATGCCACTGCAACAGGTGAGCTCTATATTCAAGGCAGAATAGAACAGTCTACGGGTCATGATGTTGAAATCTCATTAAGTGTTTCAAGTATTACTGGTGAAGATGTAATTGCACGCTCTGCTGCAGGTAGTTTCTCATTTGCCAAACTAATTAATCGTGATGGACGTACTATTAAAAGCTTCGAACATACTGTCGATAAAAATTATTTTACGAATCTTAGGAATGATAAGCAGCAAGCCTATCAGCCTGTTTTTGATCAAGCCTCTGACTTTGTTGTGTCACTTTTGAAAAAATATTCGGAAGCTGAAAAGGCAGAGCTGGGCAATCTGTCTGATTTGCGTTTTGCAGCTAGTTTTTCTGAAGATGCATTCTCTGAGTATATGGTGATTGAAAAGGGTGAGACCCATTTAGTCGGTATGCCCAGTATGGATGATCCAATGTATCAAAAAGTCAGGGCGCTTCGAGTACGAGATCAACTGTTTATCGATAATCTTCAGAATGAATATCAAGGCTTTAACCAACAGATTAATGAAAGCTATTTGTTATGGCAGGAGCAAAGCTTAGAAGAGCATGTCCTAAAGAAAGAGGCTAAAGCACGTTCAACCAAAAAGATATTAGGCGGCATCGCTTTAATCGGCTTAGCGATATTATCTGCCTCATCTAATTCTGGGAGTAACAGTGTTGGTGATAATGCAGCTGCAACAGCTACAGTGGCAGCCGGGGTGGCTGCTGTTGGCCTAATTTCATCAGGTATCCATGATCGTAAAGAAGCCGCGATGCATAACGAAACGATCAAAGAGTTAGGTCAGTCAGTTGATATTGAGATGTCTCCACAAGTGGTTGCCTTTGAAGAGCGTGAAAAAGAGTTAGTGGGTGAC
This sequence comes from uncultured Gammaproteobacteria bacterium, assembly GCA_905479295.1. Taxonomy (GTDB): domain Bacteria; phylum Pseudomonadota; class Gammaproteobacteria; order UBA4575; family UBA4575; genus UBA4575. The sequence continues at coordinate 172,901 of CAJQLY010000002.1, forward strand.
TCAGCAGAGCAATTTCAACAGTGGCGTTCATTTTTAAAGACCATCTATGAGCTAGAAAAAACACCGGATGTTCAGTTGTAAATGCTATGTTGACGGAAGAGGTTGAGCTAGCAAAAGGTAATCAGCGTCAAGGTATCTTGAAGCTCTTGCTAGTATTCCTGCTGACTGGTTTTTTATTGATGGTGGTTTTTTGGTTACTGCCAAAATTAGTTTCAGAGCCAGATATAGACAATGACGAGCTAAGTAAAATAACAAATCAAAGCGCACCTTATTCATTAAAAGATAAGACGAATAATGAAACACCTGTTATCAGCTCTGAATACACACAAGAACAAGCATTGGATGCGATTAAGGCATTGGATCAGCAGTTGTTGTTAATGGCTCCTTATCAGTCTTTGCAGAATGATATAGGGCTTATGCAAACCATTGATAGTGTGCAGACGCAGGTGACTGAAGCCTTTACCCGGGCCGATTACGATGCGGTAGTGCTTGCCCTGAAAGAGCTGAGCCTTGATATTGATCAGGCAATCAATGCTGCACAATCGACAGTAGAACAAGGTTTGGAAAAGGCTAGGCAGTTATGGCGTGAGAAGCAGTTGTCGCAGTTGCAGTTAGAATTAAAGCAGATCCAGGCGATTCAAGCCGATCTGCCAGAGTGGTTAGAGCTAAATGATTTACTCATGGCATGGCCTGAAGTGGAATCTCTATTAAGGATTTCAAAGACAGCAGGACTTGAAGGGCGCTATCAAGAGCAGCTACAAGCGTTGATCAAAATTAGTCGCTTATCAAATGACCTACCTGAATTGGCTCAGCAGATTGCAGGAGTAAAAAGGGAGGTAGCAGAAGATCAATATAGACAAGCTATTACCAAGGCTGACGTTGCTAAGCGCATACCTGATTTAGCGCGGATGCAGGCTGCAATTAAGTTGGCTCGTGACGTGTACCCTCAACGCCCTGAGGTGACTCGTTTGACTCAAGAGCTGGCTGAGTTAAAGCGTCAGCGAGACTATCAATTATACCTAAGTCAGGCCGAGCTAAGTTTGACTAAGGATCAATGGGCATCGGCATTTAAAGATTTAAGTGCGGCTCATGATTTATATCCTAATCAACGAGACACCCTGGATAAAAAAGCCTTTGTTGCTGCATATCTTAAATTAATGCAAGAAAGTACTGAGATCTTAAATCAACCAAGCCTGCTTACCTCTGCAGTTAAGAGAAAGCGTTCTGCAGATATATTGGATGGGATGGTTTTATATCGTAGCCTCAGTCTTCGTATGGTGAATATTGAAAAAGAACTGAGTAAACAGCTTCGACGTTATTCGAAAAAAGTAGCATTGAAGGTGCTGTCAGATAATGAGACCTATATTGAAGTTCGTAGTATTGGCAAGGTGGGTGTTGTGGCAGAGAAGATGATCTCGCTACTGCCTGGCAACTATCTATTTGAGGGTAAACGCGTTGGCTATGTAACAAAAACAGTCAAGGTGACTATTACTCCTGAGGATTTTGATAAACAAGTGAAGGTGATTGCTAATGAGCGAATTTGAAGATCAGATTAAGCAAGCATCTTCACATCAAAATGCACGTTGGCTGATCTCTAGCATTAGCATTTCGCTGCTATTGTTGTTTATTGGCTTATACATTTTTTCTTTAACAGTCTATACCATTCAGATTGAACCACTTGCAGCAGATGAGGTTTCGACGCAGTCGATTGAGTCAGGATTCGGGTTTAGCTATAAACAAAAAGTCTTTGCCTTTTCAGATGGGACTAGCCTGCGTGTTAGTGCCGTAGGCTTTAAAGATAAAGAACTAGTCTTGAAAAGCCATGTTGAGAACGGCATTGTTAGCTTTAATCTAGAGCCTAAGTTAGCACTGGTTTCATTACAGACCAAGTCGATGACTGTTGTTGATTGGTATCTTGATGGGCGTTTTGTTGAACGTGCTTCAAGCCTGCAACGAGAGCTCGATCCAGGTGAGTATGTATTCAGCGTGCAGTCTAATTATCATCAAGTGATCGATGATAGTGTCAGTGTTAAAGCGGGTTTAGACGTTAATCGCACGTACTCTTTATTGCCATTGGAAGGCACACTGACGATCCATGCAGATGTATCATCAGCAAAGCTTACGGTTGATGCGATGCCTTATAAGTTAGGGGATGTGCTGAGTAAGCAGGCAGCTAAGTATGCGATTGAGGTTAGTGCGCCGGGTTACTATCCTATCGAAGAAGATATCTCGTTAGATAAGAAAGATCTCAGGGTTCAACGACATTATAAACTTCGACCTAAACCTATTGCGTTGACGCTTAAGCTACAACCTAAGGGTGGTGTATTATTAGCTAATGGCCTTCAGCTCAAGCCTGATAGCGCTATAAAATTACCGTATCAAAATCAGTTTATCTTTGAATATGCAAAACCAGGCTATGTTAGCCAAGTGCTACAGCGTAGCTTTAAACCTGGAGAACAGTTCAAGCTGGATTTCTCACTAGTAGAACAAAAGGCTGCGGTTAGTATTAGTGCGAATGTTGAATCAGATATTTATATTCAAGGGCAGCGTGTTGCGACGACCCCTGCAACATTACAGCTACTGACAAAGAAACAGACTATAGAGCTGCGTAAAAAAGGCTATCGCAGTGTTAAGCAGACGATCATGCCGAATGCTAAACAGCTGACTAAGTTGCAAATGACACTGTATACCGAGACACAGGCACGGTTGTTAGAGGCAAAGAATGTCTACATCAATTCGGTGGGCATTGAGTTTCAATTGGTCAAGCCACAGGGCCAGCAATTTACCATGGGTGGGTCACGTGATGAGCCGGGGCAGAGGGCGAACGAATTCCAGCGTAAAGTGCGATTAGAGCGACCTTTTTATGTTGCTAGTACTGAATTGACGGAATATCAATTTTCAGCCCGCAACGCGAATTCTAATCAACCACTAGTGAACACTGCATGGGAACAGGTTGCCGTATTTTGTAATCAGTTAAGCCTGAAAGAAGGATTGCAGCCGTTCTATTTATTTCGTGGTACTAAATACATCGGTTTTGAAGCTAAGGCGAATGGCTATAGGATGATCACTGAAGCAGAGTGGGAGTTTATGGCGCGTGTTTATCAGCGTGACAAGAAAACTACATTTGCTTGGGGGAATCAGGATCAAGTACCAGCCGAGGCGGGTAATCTTGCTGATGCCGAAAGCCAATTAGCGCGCTATATTCCACGTTATAAAGATGGTGTCAGTGGCCTAGCTAATATTAGAAGCTATGCAGTGGAATTGTCAGGCCTGTTTGATCAGATTGGTAATGCCAGTGAATGGGTACATGATATTTATGACCTAACACCGGCTGATCAACGAGTGGTGTATGTTGACCCTTTGGGACTGTCTAAAGGTAATAACCATGTGATTAAAGGTTCAAGTTATTTGTCTGCCTCTAAGACTGAAGTTAGGGCAGCCTTTCGGGATGGCTCTGCTAGCCCAAGGCCTGAGCTAGGTTTTCGTTTAGCCCGGTATTTATAAAATATCCGAAAAAGGATGCAATATTATGAATAAAAAATTATTAGTAGGGTTTCTGTGTTTTCTGATGCTTTGCCTAACGGCTGTTGGTATTACCTATGCAGCTAAATTGAGTGTAGGTGTTCCTGTTAGCTTTCCGGTAGATATTTAATGACTAAATCAATTCAAGGCATTATCGCCTTAACGCTGTCTGCAATTTTAGTCCATGGCTTTTATGTGGTTTTAGTAGAGCCTAATGTTGCGCTAGCACAAGCCTTAATTATACAGGGTGATGGTGAGCAACAACGCTCTATTTGGATTATTTTAAAAGACTTTGAGCAGGAAGCATGTCTGATCTTAATGTTCTGGGCGATCTATCTGATTGCTGAGAAATTCATTCATATCACGAAGACTAATTATTTATTTGAGGTCGACTTCTTCAAGAACTGTGATATGAGCAGTACTGCTATTAGTACGGTAGTTGATGATCTAGAAGACTTAAAAGGTGGCATCGCTAACACGCCCTTAATCCGTACACTTAAAGTATCACTACGACGATTTTTGTTGTCGCAAGATATTCATGCAACGGCAGAGGTTATCGAGGCAGAGTGTGTTGCCCTAGGTAACAAAAATGAAGCCGAGAATTCAATGATCCGTTATTTGATATGGGCGATTCCATCAATAGGTTTCATCGGTACGGTGCGGGGTATTGGTCAGGCCTTAGCGCAGGCTGATAAAGCTTTAGCTGGTGATATATCTGGTATGACAAATAGTTTGGGTGTCGCTTTCAATTCGACCTTGGTTGCATTATTCGTCAGTATGATCCTGATGTTTCTGCTATATCAATTGCAACGTGCGCAAGACTCCTTAACCGTATCAGTGAATGATTATTGCCAGAATAAAGTATTAGATCCGCTAAGCCGAAGCCGTCTTAACTAGATAGATAAGATGCGCCGCAATCCTACCTCTAACTTAGCGTTCATCGATATCATGAGTTGTGGTTTAGGGGCGGTTATCCTGATCTTGGTATTATTAAAAAATCAGCAGACAACACCAGATGAGCTGGTTGAGTTGGAGCATGCTGGTTTAGATCAGCAGATAGCAGCTTTGCTGAGTCAGCGACAAGCGGCTATGGCAAAGACTGAAGCTAAACAATCAGCGTTGTCAAAGCTAGACCAAGAGATCAATGATTTACGCGCTAGACAGTCAGTTATTGCTTCTATTAAGAGCACTACACTGAGTACGATTGAACGCCTGCAATTAAAGATTCAATCCAGTCAGCAAGGCCTCAGTAGCTTACTTGAAAAAGAGAAGATCAATCCGATCGAGACACAAACAATACGACAGCAAGATTATTTGGTTGGCCTGAATATAGAAGGCCAACGTATTGCTATATTGGTCGATAGTAGTGCGTCAATGACTGCACGTGAGCTGATTAGCATTACGAACTACAAGGTTCAATCAGAGGCTAAACGTAGATCAGCAGCTAAATGGAAAAGAACTTTACGCATAGTTCAGTGGCTGATGGCGAGAGCTCCGGAAGACTCAGAGCTACTGGTGATGTCGTTTTCTGATCAGGCAATTATACAAAGTCAGCCTAAGTGGATCTCAGTTAAAGATGAGAAAGCATTGGCAGTGACTCAGAAAGCAATACGCTCAGTCACACCTTATGGTGCAACAAATTTAGAGAAGGCAATGGCTAAGGTGCTGAAGCAGCGCCCAGACGCGATTTATCTGATAACCGATGGCTTGCCAACTCGAGGTTTAAGTGAGTCATCCATCTTATCCTCTGGCGGCTGTGGTGGTATGACAGCATTAAAGAAAACTGTATCTGGTGAGTGTCGTGTCACACTATTGCGGCAGGCAGCTAGTCTAACAAATCCATTCCGCGGCAAACTTTCAATTATCTTGTTACCTTTAGAGGGTGATCCCCAGGCGGCTCCAGAGCTGTCTAAATGGGTGTTAAGTACAGGTGGTACTTTAATTAGCCCGGCGGCTACTTGGCCATGATGCGCAGAGAAGCACCAGATGCATTTGGTACTGCCTTTCTGGATATTATTTCCTGTGGCTTTGGTGCAATTGTATTGTTGATTCTTATCTTTAAATTTGAGCCTGATGTCAGTGGTCTTATTTCGGTTGAAAGCGATGATGCAAAGGCTAAGATTAAACAGCTCTATGGTCTTATGGATGAGCTGAAAACAGAATCAGCAGTCGATAGTGAGCAGTCTACTAAGGCCAAAGCAGAAATATTAAAGGCAGCACGGGCTAAACTTGAATATGCAATGACTGAGACTGCCAAATTGCAACAGACCTCAACTGAGCTTAAGAAGCAACTTGGTGCATTGCAAAAAAAGGTTAAGAAGCAACAGATTGCAGGCACCTCAGAGGGTGATCAATCACGTCAGGATGATGAAGTTGGTGGTATTCCAGTCGATCGTGATTATGTCATTTTTATTGTTGATACCTCCGGCAGTATGAAAGAGATCTGGCGTAAGGTGATGCGTGAGATAGAGGATATATTGACCGTCCACCCCCAAGTGAAGGGCTTCCAGATCATTAATGATAATGGCAACTATCTGGTTAGTGGCTATGCTGGTAAGTGGATGAAAGATACACCGAGTATGAGAAAACGTGTAATGAAGCTGTTTAGCTCTTGGGCAAGCATCTCAAATAGTAGCCCAGTTGAAGGGATTGAAACCGCCTTAACACGGTATTCAAAATACACTAAAAATCTTTCGATTTATGTCATCGGTGATGATTTCACCGGCGCAAATTTTGATCAGGTTATTTCACGTACGCGCCAGCTGAATAAAGGACGCGCGCGTATCCATGCACTCAACTTTATCTCACCTAATGCATCTACTGATCGCTTCAGTACTTTGATGCGAGAGATCTGTCGCGAAAACCAAGGGACCTTCCTGACTTTTTAATCCTAAGATAAAGCTGGCTACTGTTTAGCTGAGAAGTGTTTACTCAGGTATCTATCTAATTCGTTTGCAAAGGATTTTCGGTCGGTTTGTCCGTAAGGGGCTTGGCCACCTGACTGGATACCACTGCCACGCAAGGTATCCATGAAGTCACGCATGCTGAGTATCGATTTGATGGTGTTCGCTGTGTACATCTCACCACGTGGGTTTAATGCAGCTGCATTTTTCTCAATGACTTCAGCAGCTAAGGGAATATCACTAGTAATTACCAGATCACCAGCAGTCACTTGCCTTACAATCTCATCATCTGCTACATCAAAGCCATCAGGAACCTGTAGCATTTTGATATTGCTTAGTCGCGGTTTATTAATAGCTTGATTGGCGACTAAAATAACTTCAACACCAGTACGTTCTGCTGCACGAAATAGAATATCTTTGGCAGGTACTGGGCATGCATCTGCATCTACCCAAATCTTCATCATTAAGGCCTGAGTAAGTTATTGATCATCAACAGTAAGTAGGTATTCATCATAGGTACCATGAAAATTAATCATTTTCTTATCCTTGATTTCAACGATATGAGTGGCTAATGAGGAAACGAATTCACGGTCATGGCTGACAAAAATTAGTGTTCCCTCATAATTCGCTAGGGCAAGGTTGAGTGCTTCGATTGATTCCATATCTAAATGATTGGTTGGCTCATCCATAATCAGGACATTGGTTTCCAACATCATCAGTTTTCCAAATAGTAGGCGATTCTTTTCACCGCCTGAGCAGACTGCTGCCTTCTTGTTGAAATCATCAGTTGAAAACAATAAGCGACCAAGAGTTGCACGTACAATCTCTTCATTATGATGAGGTTTACGCCATTGACTCATCCAGTCAAATAGATTCATGTCATGATCAAAATCGTTATTACTATCTTGAGGGCAATAGCCTAAGGTCGCATTTTCTGACCATTTAATGACGCCAGTATTAGCCTTTAATTCGTCTATTAAGCAACGTAGAAAAGTACTTTTTCCAGTGCCGTTCTCACCAATAACAGCCATGCGACTACCAGCTTCAATGATGAATCCACCATCACTGAATAGAGTCTCATCATCATAGCCATGACTGAGTTTTTCTACTGTTAGGGCTTGGCGTTGTATCTTCTTACTTTGCGTAAAGCGAATAAACGGATTGACACGGCTTGACGGTTTGATGTCTTCGAGTTTTATCTTCTCGATTTGCTTGGCACGTGAAGTAGCCTGTTTTGCCTTTGATGCATTTGCTGAAAAACGGCTGACAAATTGCTGTAGATCAGCAATCTGTGCCTTTTTCTTTGCATTCTCATTCTGTGAATGTTCGCGTACAGCGGTTGAAGCAATCATGAAATCATCATAGTTGCCTGGGTAAACGCGTAATTCACCAAAATCCATATCTGCAATATGGGTGCAGACGGAGTTCAGGAAGTGTCTATCATGAGAGATGATGATAATAGTGCTTTTACGTTCAACAATAACGTTTTCTAACCAACGGATGGTGTGGATATCTAAGTTATTGGTTGGCTCATCAAGTAATAGAATATCTGGATCAGCAAACAAAGCCTGTGCTAATAGTACGCGTAACTTCCAACCGGGAGCGACTTCACTCATTGGCCCACTATGGAATGATTCGGCGATGCCGGCACTCATTAGTAGTTCACCAGCACGACTGTCCGCACTATAGCCATCTAATTCAGCAAATTCGACCTCAAGGTCAGCGACTTTCATGCCATCTTCATCGCTCATCTCGGGTAATGAATAAATGCGATCTCGTTCTTTTTTGACTTCCCATAAGCGACTATGCCCCATGATTACTGTGTCGACTACGTTATAGTCTTCAAAGGCAAATTGATCTTGGTGTAATTTACCAACACGCTCATTTGGTGTGATTGAGACATTGCCTGCACTGGGTGCAAGTGTGCCATCCAGAATCTTCATGAAAGTGGATTTACCACAACCATTGGCACCGATCAGGCCATAACGATTACCTTCTCCAAACTTTACTGAGATGTCTTCAAATAAAGGTTTGGCGCCAAATTGCATAGTGATGTTTGCAGTAGAGATCAAAACAGAGGCCTTAAAATATAATAGGGATACGAGGTATCATTTCTTGAATATTCGACGAATTTAACTGCTCGAATAACGAGGAGCTTTCGCCGAGCAAGATGATAGCAAAATAAAGGCAGGCAGAGGCATTTAATCTCTATAGTTGGCTTAGTCGAAAAGTTGAGAATTGACCGAGATAAGACTGGATTTAGTGTTAAGACATCGTGAGAGAAGAAGGCCGTGTTCTTATAGGCGCCAGCTATGATTAGCCAAGGAATGTCATAAAAAGACAATAAGTGAGGGCCATATATCCTCACTTATTAGATGGTAGATGATCAAAATTTAAATAGTTAAAGCTTTAGACATTCCATTGATAGGCTTCTTCACCTGCGATGGTAAAAAACAGCCAGACATCAATCAATAAAGTGACTAAGAAGGCCAGGGAGCTACCCAGTGCCCAGAAGACTTACTGATGCTTGATGCGTCTATTAGTAAGTATAAAACCCTATATAAGGCTGATGCGATCTTTCACCAAGGTACTGAATCGAGTTGTATTTATGCGATACGTTCAGGAGCAGTGCGGACCTACACCACGGCAAAAAATGGTGATCAACAGACCTTAGGCTTTCATTTGCCAGGAGATATTCTTGGGTTGAATGGTTTAGATAATAAGATTCATAGCTGTTCTGGTGTAACACTCGCTACATCGACGATCTGTGAAATTCCCATCAAAACACTACACATGCTCTGTATTAAAATGCCCGGTTTGCAAAGGCAGTTGTTGCGTGTGCTAGGCGAAGAGATCAGTAAGGATTACACCATGCTGCTAATGTTGGCACGATGTAATGCCGATCAAAAGCTAGCTATATTCTTCACTAACCTCTCTGAGAGGTTTGGAAAACGTGGGTTTTCTACACGCGAATTTGAACTAACGATGACCCGTAGTGAAATAGCGAACTACCTAGGTTTGGCCGATGAGACCATCAGTCGCTTAATTGCACGATTCAAGGATAAGAAGCTGATTCAGGTGCAGAGAAAAAGCATTAAAATTATAGCGAAACAACGCATGATTGAAATCGCTGAAGGGGAGTGCACTTTAGATGAGGTTTAGCCGTAGTAGTTAGGCTGTATGTCTAAGCCAGAATTTATATTTGCTTCGTTATTACAAGCGTTTAAACGTACTCGCGTCTCACATGGGCTGCGATACGGCAGAGTAATTCATATGTAATGGTGTTAGCAGCTTCAGCAATATCGGCTACTGGAACATCGTCTCCCCAGAGTTCTATGTGTTCACCAATCTCGCAATCACAATCACTCAGATCAATAGTGATCATATCCATGGAGACACGACCTAGTACATCACAGAGATGACCTCGTACGCTGACTGGGACTGTTTTTTCTAAGCTACGTGGATAGCCATCAGCATAGCCCATAGCTACGATGCCTATACGCATGTTCTGTGGGCAGGTATAGCTACCACCATAACCGATACGGTCGCCTTGCTTGACCTGTTTGATTGCAATGACTGGCGCGCGTACTGACATTACTGGTTTGAGCCCACTGACGTCAGGGTGACTTTGTTCATTTTGGAACGGTGAAATGCCATAGAGTGCTAGACCTGGACGGATCCAGTCACGCTGTGTTTTTGGATAGGCAAAACTAGCCGCTGAGTTGGCTATGCTTCTTTCACAGCCCTCCATACCTACAATAGTGTGATCAAAGTTGGCTTGTTGTCTATAGGTGCTGGCTTCATCCAGAATGTCGGCATTCGCCAAATGTGTCATTAGGCGTATTTTGCTGACGTTATTGCAGTTATCTAACTGTTGATAAACAGCCTGAGCTTCTTCTTCTGAGAAACCGAGACGGCTCATGCCGGTATCGATCTTTAACCAAACACAGAGGCCTTGTTTTAGTTTCTCTGAGCGTAGTAGTGCGACCTGATGTTCACTGTGCACCACTGCTTGAATGTTACTGTTAGAAAAGTCGCGTAATTCCTGCTGATTAGCGAAACCCTGCAGACAAATAATCGGATGTAAGATACCGGCACTACGTAAGGTTAAAGCTTCGTTAATACAGGCGACGGCAAAGGCATCACTTTGGTTTAAGGCCTGTGCTGTTTTAATCAGCCCGTGACCATAGGCATCCGCCTTAACCACTGCCATCACCTTAGAATCAGGCGCAAATGATCGAATCAAATTAAGATTATGGGTCAGCGATTCTAATCGTATCAGCGCGTGGGCTGAACGGATCATGAGGGAATCTCGCCGGAATAGATCTCAGGAATGTGGTTTTCAAAGCGAGTATAAGGGCCAAGAAACGTTAGCCGAGTATTGAAGATAGGGCCATTACGTTGCTTTGCAATGCGAATCTCAGCAGTACCTTTATCGGGGCTGTCATCGTTATAGACTTCATCACGATAGATGAAGACGATCAGGTCGGCGTCTTGCTCAATCGCACCTGACTCACGTAAGTCAGACATTACTGGACGTTTATCTGGGCGTTGCTCCAAACTACGATTTAACTGTGATAGCGCAATCACTGGGCATTCCATTTCTTTTGCCAGTGCCTTTAATGAGCGTGAGATTTCAGAAACATCATTGGTACGATTTTCTGTGCTGTTATTGATTTGCATCAATTGCAGGTAGTCGACCACGATCAGGGCTAAACCATGTTCACGCTTGAGTCGGCGCGCACGCGCACGTAGCTCGGTTGGGCTAAGTGCGGCACTGTCATCGATGAAAAGCTTTGATTCAGAGAGCATAGAGACGGCGCTGGTTAATCGTGGCCAGTCTTGGTCTTCAAGTTTGCCGGTACGTAAGCGCTGCTGATTGATGCGTCCGATCGAAGCCAGGATACGCATGGTGAGCTGTTCTGCTGGCATCTCCATACTGAAGATCGCAACAGAGCCTTGTTCACGGATGGCGGCATACTCCGCTATATTCATCGCCAACGAGGTCTTACCCATCGATGGGCGGCCAGCAAGGATGACTAAGTCACCTTTTTGTAGGCCAGCAGTATTTTCGTCAAATTCATCAAAGCCAGTGGCTAGCCCAGTAATCGAGCTATCCTGTTCTGATAACAGGTCAATTTTTTCGACTGTCGCTTTAAGTAGGTCTTTGATGCCGATAAAGCCGCTATAACGACTAGCACCTTGATCACCAATACGGAGGATTTTTTGTTCGGCGAGATCAAGTAGCTCGGTGCTATCTCGGCCCTGTGCTTGATAGGCGGATCCAGCGATATCGGTACCGATACTGGCTAGTTGTCTTAAAATTGATTTTTCGCGGACGATGTCGGCATATGCGACGATATTTGCCGCTGTTGGCGTCTCTTTAGCTAATGTCGCGATATATGCGGAGACGTTTTTGGCGTTGAAGGAGCCTGATTCTTCCGATTGCTTGATCTTATCGGAGAGGGTAACAACATCAAATGGCTGGTTATGGTAAGCCAGATCACTAATGGCGCGAAAGATAGCGCGGTGGTCGAATAGATGGAAGTCATCTTCGACTAGGACATCGGCAATCTGATCCCAGCTACCATTTTCTAGCATTAAGCCGCCGATCACGGCTTGCTCCGCCTCTAAAGAATAAGGCGGAGTACGCAGGGATTCTGCGTTAGGCGCTGTGCTTGAGTTCGACTCCGCCATCTAAATACTTATAGATCGGCTAAAACTAGTCTTCAGCGACGATGTTGATTGTAATCGTTGCATTGATATCGGTGTGTAAGTGCAATTCAACACTGTGCTCACCAATGGTACGAAACGCGCCATCTGGCATACGAATTTCACGCTTCTCAACGCTTTGACCAGCTCGTGCAATCGCTGCAAGGACATCGATGTTATTGATAGAGCCGAATAGCTTACCGTCACTAGCTTCTTTTGCTGGAATAGTGATGGTGAGGCCTTCTAATGATGCTTTGCGTTCTTCTGCAGCAGCAATAGCAGCAGCAGCAGTTGCTTCTAACTCGCTACGGCGGGCTTCAAATTCTGCAATGTTAGCCGCAGTAGCAAATTTTGCACGGCCCTGAGGGATTAAGTAATTACGTGCATAGCCTGAGCGTACGCTGACTTTATCGCCAAGTTCACCTAGGTTTTCGACTTTATTTAATAGGATGACTTCCATCATTTTTCCTCTATATTCAATAACTTACTGTAAAATTCAGTGTGATATGCGCGAACGCAGATTCGATAAACTATCGATCAAGCCAAACAACACAATTAATAGCATCGCTTGGGGAATGAAAATCACAAGTAGATAGCTAATTATTAACCATAGCTTGCCTTTTGTCATGGCTCGCGTGATGGCATGTATAGCGTTCATACCCTGTAAAAAGAACAGGATGCCGATGATTCCACTCAATTGCACTAGAAATACTGATTGTGTTGCAAAAGCGGCAGCAGTTGTCAGTATCGTAGCGACAGCGAGTACCTTACTTAAGGAGATCTCACCATGTTCTATCTCCGCCTTGTCATTATTACGAACTAAGGCGTGTAACCAATGCGCAAATAATAGCGCAATACTATGCATTAATAATGCTGAGCCAATAACAAGCCCAGTCATAAACTGCGCTAGCCTACTCACCACTGTTTCCAACTGAGCTGGCGGCAGTGTTGTATTGGCCTGCATAGCAGTTAATAACTCATGTAATAACTGCGCCCAGATTTGTTCAATATCTGGTAGCAGGCGTATTACACCGATAAATACCACTAGTGCTATAACTACTGCCGTTTGTAAGGCAACAGAGAGTGAGCCACTGCGGGTATAAATGCTAGCTAGTACTAAGCCAGGTAGTAATTGTGCTACCCCCATAGCTATCCCAATCAGTGGGTTAGCATTAGCGAATCCAGTAAACACTGTTAGTGCCAGTGTGCAGGCGACGGCTATATAAAGTGCTTGCCGTGAGCCCGCATGGAGTGCGACTAACATGATTGCCGTACTGCTAAACAGTGCGCTTAAAGGCAGCATCAGTGCTAATAGACATAAGGCTAGTAGCGAACCGAAGGCGGCTAAGCGACTTGAAACAATAAAACTAGCAAGGCCTTTGAGCATACTGCTTTGCTTTAGCCACCCGACTAGCGGGTGGCAGTGCCTCTAGTGTTGGTCGCTAAACGGTAGTAGAGCTAAGTAACGCGCGCGTTTTACGGCGGTTGTTAGTTGGCGCTGATAACGTGCTTTTGTACCAGTAATACGGCTAGGTACAATTTTTCCAGTTTCAGTGATGAAGTCTTTTAGTAACTCAACATCTTTATAATCGATGTTCTTGATGCCTTCTTCAGTGAAACGGCAATATCTTCTACGGCGAAAGTAACGGGCCATCTTATTTCTCCTCGCTGGCAGCTTCTGCTGCTGGTGCGTCTTCTGCTGCT
>CAJQLY010000003.1 GCA_905479295.1 uncultured Gammaproteobacteria bacterium
CAGCTCTACAGAACAAGTATATACAGAGGTCAGTAAGTATAAATTACAGCGTAGATTCAGTGACTCACCGATAAGATGCTGTAATTAGTAGTTTTTTCAAAATGATTGAGATCATTTGGTGCCGAGGTCGGGAAACTACTAAGCCGTCAAACCCCTTGTTACTAATGGGTTTATTGGTTATAGTAGCTGCATCTAGGTTACTTTTCAGGTTACTAATGTCTAAATCACCAGCCAAATACGTAGTCGTTAAGAACGGTAAAGACCTCCTATTTCAACGCAAAGTACCCAAACAGATAGTAGATAAACTCAGTCTCAAATCAGGGACAGTATATCAGCGTGCACTTGGCTTAACGCTTGGTTGTTCTGATGCCGAGCTTAGTGAGGCTTTGGTCCAGTCCCATAACCTGTTCACAATACATTGTAGGCAATTAGACAACAGCAGTCCCGATGCCCTTTCGGATAGCGAGTTGGATATGCAGCTAACTGAGATGTTACGTAAGTACAACCTTAGGGCAGGTCAGTTTGTTGGTGCGAGTGGAAAGGGTAGTAAAGTTAATAACGCCCTGTTTGGTTTTGATGATGGCCAAATTGAGGACCTGTTTGCGTGGAGCAGGATAGCGAATGACTCTGATGCCTCAGATGAAGTTCAAGCTCAGGCGCAAGGCTTGCTTGAGCAGCAACAGGATAAAGGTCACAAGAAGCACAAGTCACAGCTATACATGAGGCTAGCTGAGAAGCTCACCGAAGCAGAGCAGCACCAGCCTAAGACTTTAAAGACGCTAATGGTGGAGTACTTTTATAGTAGAGGATTTGAAGATAAGCAACAGATAGTTGAAGACCCAGACCCAGCTAAGCAAAGAATTAGGCGTAACAGTCAGAAGGCCATACAGCGCATAAAGACCTTGTTAAGCATCGTGGGTGAACAACACGCTAATGATGCTCTTGGTGCAAAGCTACAAGTTGGTATTAAGAATTACTGTCATGAAAGGCTCAAGGGTAATATGGTAACCATTGCTACAGTTAAGAGAGAGCTGGCCGATATGAAGTCGTTTCTTAATTACTGCATGGAGGAGTACAGTTTCAACTGGGTGGTTAAGGTCCCTGACCTGAAACGGATAGCAGGCGAGGGGGCTAAGCCCTCAAGGAAGAAGATACCCTTGAACGCTGAACACCAAGAAAGATTCCTTAATTACGTACTCAACACAGGCCATGGTGACCACATAGCAGGCGTTATGTGCTTGCTGTATCTACAGGGTGGCGTGATGCCTTCTGAAGTTATGCATATGACGTTGGATAACGGAAACCTGATGGACCTGAGGCGTGTACCTTATCTGAATGCTAACTTCACTAAGACCAAGACTGAAGCGAGAAAGAGATTAGTACCTATTGTTATTGGAGCCAAGTACATTAGGGAGCACTTACAAGAGACGACTGAGTGGCTAAAGCGAGTTAGTGATAGCACTAGTTCGGCTCGTAATGTAAGGTTTCTCAAGAAAGCTACTGGCACTGGTAAGTATACTGGCCATTGCTTGAGGCACACATTTAAACTGAACTTCTTTACTAACGGGGCCGATACTCTACATGCGTGCTTGATAGCTGGCTGGGAAGGGGACAAGTATGGGCATAGTAGAGCCATGATGAATTATGCAATGGAGGGGATTGAGCTACCTGATACGTTAAAGAAGATATACGATAGCAACCAGCAGATACACAGACATTTAGAACAGTTCTTTAACTGAGTGGGCACGATGGTTTCCTTGGTGTAAGTAAAGTTGCTATATTTAAAACTTAATAAGAACTGTCTAAAGACCTTGAGGAGATGAACGAATGAATAATATTCAACAATGAAATTTAATGCTGATAAAGTTGCTTTTGGGCGACATGAAACCTTCGCTCTTCGCTACAGCTGGCTTACAAAAGGCTTTCAAGCAATAAAAGATACAAGCTTTGATTTTTCCAATGCTGATGAAGCTACGGTTCGTTTAGGCGTTGGTAAAAATATGGTTTCATCTATTCGCTATTGGCTGCGAGCATGTCAAATGATCAAGCAGGATAGCTTAGAGCCTAGTGAGCTAGGTGATCTAATTTTGACCGAAAATGGCTTAGATCCATACCTTGAAGATGAAGCTACTCTATGGCTTTTACACTGGCTATTGGCCACAAATGCCGAGCAAGCAACAGCTTGGTTTTGGTTTTTTAATAAATTTCACCGGCCAGAATTTACTGGACTAGAACTACAAATTGCCTTATCTGATTTTCTCAAAGAAAACATACTGAAGGGTAAGCGACCAGCAGCAAATACATTAAAAAGTGATGCATTTTTACTGCCTAAAATGTATTCGTTAGGAAAGGCTTCCCGCAAAACATCATCAGAGGAAAGTTTAGACTCTCCTCTTTCTCTGCTTCGATTAGTCAGCAATGCCTCTGATGATAAAGGCTTTGTATTTAAAGCTAGAGCTAGACCAAGTTTACCAGTAGGTATATTAGCGTTCGCTGTTACACAGTTGATGCAATATAAAGGCATTAATTCTATACCTATAGAAGAGATCCTTTACAGTCGTGACAACCATGCCGCTCCAGGCTCAGTATTTCGATTGACTGAAGTTGACCTTGTAACAAAGCTAGAGCAAATGGTCGGTTTTATTAAAGGCATTTATGAAATTAGAGAAACTGCAGGTATCCATCAGTTGTATATGCTGAAAAACATAGATGCAAAAAAGTTTCTTATTAAACATTATGATCTAGATGCGCAAGAGGTGGTGATATGAGTATTCAAAATAAAGTCACCGTCAATACGCACTACACTCGTTCAGTAAACCTTGAACGTGATGTTGGTTCTATAGATGTTATTAATGCGTACATTCCAACCTCTCGCGCGTTAAGAACCTTCAGCCGCATATCGTCTGCCTTTCATGAAGGTCAGACACCACGTGCATGGTCATTAGTTGGACCTTATGGCTCTGGAAAGTCTTCATTCTCAGTATTTTTATCTCACTTATTATCTTCTGATGATCTACCCACAACAAAAGCGGCTCAAAAAATTCTTAAAAGTGCTGAACCTGATTTAAGTAAGCAGTTTGTTAAGGAGATGAAAGGAAGTAATGGCTACTTAAAAATATTAGTGACGGGTGCGCCAGAACCTATGGCAAGGCGTTTAGTACAAGGTATATATGAAGCAGCAGAGTTCTACTGGAGCAACATAAAAGGTCGTAACCCAAAAATAATTGCAGACTTAGCTTCTTCAATTGAAACAGATAATTTAAGTGCATCCAGCATAGTTAAGCTAGTGAAAGAGCTACAAAAGCAACTAGCTAAAACAGGCTGCAAAGGGATTTACTTTGTTATTGATGAACTTGGTAAATTCCTTGAGTTCGAAGCCCGCCATTATGGTGCTAATGATATTTACCTGCTTCAGTCATTAGCTGAACATGCTTGTGAAGGCAATGAAGTTAATCTTTATTTGTTTGTTTTATTACATCAGTCATTTGAGCAATACGCTAAGGGCTTAGGTGAGAGCCTTAAGAATGAGTGGTCAAAAGTTCAAGGGCGATTTGAAGAACTTCCATTTCTTGAATCTGCAGAACAAGTATTGCGTGTGGTTTCTTCAGCATTTGAACATGATCTAACCGCTGCTGAGAAAGAAGCCTTAATTGAAAATACAGAAAAATCAGTCGATGTATTGTTAGAACAAGGCGCAATACCTGGCGTACTTAGTAAAATAGAAGCGATTGATCTCTTTTCATCTTGTTATCCTTTACACCCAGTATCAGCAGTCTTACTGCCATTACTTTGTCAGAAAGTGGCCCAAAATGAACGTACATTATTCAGTTATTTAGGTAGCTATGAGGAGTTCGGCTTACAGGATATGTTGACTAAACTGGAAGGGTTGAATGAGACTGTGCGGCCGCATCATATTTATGATTACTTTATCAGTAATCAGCCAGCTACTATGGGGGATTATTTAACACATCGACGCTGGGCAGAAGTTGTTACGGCTATTGAACGCCTCGGTGATGCTAGCCTGGAAGAAATAAACTTATTAAAAACTATTGGTATTCTTAATATCATCGGAAGTAAAGGTGGCTTCAAAGCTTCAAGGGTGCTACTTGAGACGTGCACTACGAATAAAGCCACTTTCAAGCGTTTATCTAATAGCTTACAGGAAAAGTCACTAGTTAATTATCGTAAATATAATAACGAGTTCCGTGTATGGCAAGGTAGCGATTTTGATTTAGAAGCTGCAATGCAGGAAGAGTCTAACAATATTGGTAATTTCTCACTCGCCGATGAATTAAATAAAGAAGCTGATATGCAGCCGATTGTGGCCCGCCGTTACACTATTGAAAGTGGCACCTTACGCTACTTTATACCTACTTTTGTTGACGCTCAAAGCTATGAGACGATACCACAACAGGCAGAAGAAGCCCGTGTCATTTTTTACCTGGCCGCAGGTCAAGATGATGAGAAAGTATTCCGAAATACAATAAATAAACATTTCTCACCTCTGGATATTATCGTTCTTTGCTTAAGTGGCTCACAGCTTCGTGAGGCAGTTGCTGAAACTCTTTCCCTTAAGCGCACACAAAGCTCTCGACAAGAATTGAACACAGATCCTGTAGCAAGACGTGAGTTTGATGATCGCTTAACAGCTGCTGAGCAGTCACAAAGTGCATTGCTACAAAATTTAGTAGATACACCTGCAGATAGCGAGTGGTGTAACAATGGCGTTAAATTACCAGTAAGCAATAAGCGTTCCTTACAGATTGCCTTATCAAAAGTACTTAAGTCTGTTTACAGTAAAACTCCCATCATCCGTAACGAGATGATGAACCGAAATAAACTGTCATCCCAGGCAACAGCTGCACGTAATAAGCTATTATTTTCTATGCTCTACCATGGTAAAGAAAAAGACTTAGCAATAGAAAAATTCCCACCAGAGAAATCAATTTATCGTGTGGTTTTACTTGCTACAGGCATACATGCCGGTGAGCTGGATGATTGGGAATTTGTGGCTCCTGCAGGAAAGAAAGCCTCTTCAACTAATATTAAACCTGTCTGGAAACGTATAGAAAAATTTTTAGCCTCTACAGAAAAACAAGCTAAATCGTTTGTTGATTTAAATGCTGAACTACAGTCGCCACCTTATGGAGTTAAAGCTGGTCTGCTACCAATTTTTTATATTGCAGCTTATATAGTAAATCAACATGAGTTGGCAATATATGAGAGTAGATCCTACCGTCCATACTTTACTAAAGAGATGTTAGATCGTTTCGTTAAGCGACCTGATGAGTTTACTGTACAGCGCTTTAGAATTGAAGGTGTAAAGGCCGATGTATTTAAACAATATGGAAAGGTAATTCAGTCAAAAGATGGCTCGACACCAACATTATTAGAGCTAGCTAAGCCACTGGCCACTTTTGTGGCTCAGCTCCCAGAATATACTCAAAAGACAAGAAAAGGTTTAGGTGATAAAGCTCAGACTGTTCGCCAAGCATTTAACTTATCTAGATCACCTGAACGTTTGCTGTTTGAACAACTTCCTAAAGCACTAGGTTATGAGCTAAATACTAAACAAAAAAATATGGACGGATTTTCAAAAGCATTAAAGGAAGTTCTTAGTGAATTAAAGCGTGCCTATACTAAATTGATTGAAAAACAAATTGAGTTAATTGCAAATGCAACAAAAGTTGATTCAACCCAGTCACTTTCTAATATTCGAAAGCAAATATATGGGCTGTTTGCAGGATTAGAGAATTATACTGTTGATACTCAAGGCTTGCGTGGATTTATTATGCGCTTAACTAAATCCTCTGGTACTGATCAAGAGTGGTTAGAAAATATTTTAATGTTCTTGGGCCATAAACCTAGCATGAAATGGCTCGATAGTGACCAAGCCCAAGCTGAGTGCCGATTGGCAAGTTTTTCTAAAGACTTATTAGATTTACGAAAGATACGTCTATATGAAGATGACCGCAATGAAAATCTCGATGCAGATTTTGAAGTCTATCTGTTACGCAGCCTTAAAAAAGGAGCTGATATCCAGGAACACGTTGTTGCAATAGATAAAAAAAAGCTAGACTATGTTAATGATTTAAAATATTCAATTGCCCAACAGTTTGCGGGGATTGCCGACAAAGAACTTAAGCTAGCTGTGTTGGCGGAACTAGTAAATGAGTTTCTTGTTCATTACAGTCAAGGTTCTAAAGCAGAATTGTCTGATAAGAATAGCCATAAAGAACCAAGTTCAAAGAGGTGCAAAAATGAAATTATCAATGACTAATTTGCCTACCGATGACAGCACCCGTCATGTGCTTGGCATATCAGGTGGCAAGGATAGCGCAGCATTGGCAATATACATTAAAGAGTGTTATCCCGAGGTACATGAAAAGGTTGAATATTTTTTTACTGATACTGGTGCAGAGCTTAAAGAAGTTTATGAGTTTCTCGATAAGCTTGAAGCGTACCTAGGCAAGGAAATTGTAAGGCTGTCTAGCGGGAAGGATTTTGATCATTGGCTAAAGCTACACAATGAGTACTTACCATCACCACAGCAACGGTGGTGTACTCGCGTTATGAAAATAAAACCCTTTGAAGCCTTCGTGGGAGATGATCCTGTGATCAGCTATATAGGCATTCGCGCAGATGAAAATCGTGAGGGTTATATCTCCCGCAAAGAAACTATCAAACCTATCTTTCCATTTATTGAAGATGGTTTGATACGTGATGATATTTTCCAAATGTTAGAAGATACAGTGGGTATTCCAGAATATTATCAATGGCGATCACGCTCTGGTTGTTACTTCTGCTTCTTCCAGCGTCAGGATGAATGGCTAGGTTTAAAACGAAATCATCCCGAATTGTTTGAAAAGGCAAAAGCCTTTGAAAAACGTAAGCGTGAAAAATATGACTGGGCTGATGGAAAGCAAGAGATTGAAGGCCATGGTTATACTTGGAGTTCGCAAGGTTCAATCGATGAGCTAGTTGAAAGAGCTGAGACTAGAGAAAAGAAAAATGGAATAATTGTAAAGACAAATAATACAAATGAGAGATGGCAGGATTCTTTGCGAAATGATGATGACGATGACCCTGAAGATCAATCTTGCTTGATATGCAGTTTATGATCGAGGTAAGTATAAGATATGCACTCTCTAAAGAAATTAGGCATTAAGCCAGTTTATAGAACTGGGAAAGATGACTTATATAATGATTTTTATAAGCCAGCTCTATCAGCTTCAGTAAGCTATGATCGTGCTGTCGGCTTTTTTAATTCTGAAATCTTATCAATAAACATTTCAGGTGTAAGTCATCTTGTAAAGTCTAATGGAACAATGAGGCTTCTTATTGGCGACCCTCTTGCTGAGGATGAGTTTGACGCAGTAAAGCATGGAATGCTTTTAAAAGAAGTTTCAAATAACCTTTCTCAAAAACTGGAAGATTGCTTACTTAATCATGGAAATGATAAGCGCCTTCAGCTTTTAAGTTTGCTTATTGCATCTGGTCGACTTGAGATCAAGTTCGCTCTTAGGCGTCAAGGGATGTACCATGAAAAGATTGGAATTTTTAGGGATAGAGACTCTAATACTGTTGTTTTTCAAGGTTCCGCTAATGAAACACCTCATGGCATGATTGCGACATTAAATGCAGAATCAATAAGTGTATATAAAAGCTGGGAACCAGAAATATTTTCTATATATGGAGTTGAGTTCATCGAAGGTTTTGAGCGACTTTGGAATAATTTAGAAGAAAATACAGTTGTTCTAGATGTGCCCTCGACAACCTATCAACGAATCTCTGAAAAAGTTTCAAGTGAAGCCTATTCGATAGAAAATATAGAAGATATCGAAGAGTTATTAGAGGGAGATAGAGTTATTAGAGAAAAGCCTAAGCCTTATATTCCTAGTTTTATTGGATCCAATGAATTCAAAATACACCATCATCAAAGAGAAGCTCTAAAGTCTTGGAAAAAAAATAGTTATAAGGGTATTTTAAAGTTAGCAACTGGTGCTGGTAAAACCATTACTAGCATTTATGGTGTAGTAAAACTCTATGAGGACAAAAACTCGAGAAAACAAAGGTTATTTTTAGTTGTGGCTGTGCCATATATTGGGCTTGCAAGTCAGTGGGTTCAAAACTTAAAGCTATTTGGTATTCATCCTCATCAATGTTTCGACTCTAAAGAATCATGGTCAGATTCATTTGAGAATGACATTAACTTTTTTTGCGCTGGTGTCGTTGATTTCGTAGCTGCAGTTGTCGTCAATAAGACTTTAACTACTAAACATTTTAAAAAATTAATAGATAGAGTTGATAGTACCTCGATGATGTTTGTAGGTGATGAGTGCCACAATCATGGTTCTAAAAATATATTTGAGGGACTTCCTCAAGCTTATTATCGAATGGGATTATCAGCTACTCCGTTTCGATCAGACCATGACGAGGTGGACTCCCCTTTCCCAGATGATGCAAGGAAAAGAATTCTTTCTTATTATGGAGATATAGTGGCAACATATAGCCTTGGTGATGCAATACATGAGGGTATGCTCACTCCATATGAGTACCATATTGTCCCAGTCTATTTGACCGAGGAAGAGCAAGTCTTTTATGATGAGTTATCGGAAAAAATAGCTAACATAATGGGTAAACTGAATTCTTCAGGTTTAACTATAAGTGATAAAGAAAATCTTACAAAGTGTTGTGGCCAAAGAAGTCGATTATTAGGTTCTGCAAAGAATAAGCTGGAAAAGCTTAAGGACATTACACGTCAAATACCAGCTGATGAAAAGGCTCATACTCTTTTTTATGCTGGCGAAGGAAAGCCTTTTGATGAATGCGATTCAAATGATTTAAAGGTGATAGACAAAGTAGCTAAAGTTCTTAACTCTAATGGCTGGAAAGTTTCGCAGTTTACTAGTGATGTAAGTAGAGAAAAAAGAGAGTCTTTAATGTCGTCTTTCAAAGATAAAACTATTGATGCTCTTGTTGCCATGAAAGTTCTTGATGAAGGGATAGATGTGCCTGCATGTAAAACGGCATATATATTAGCAAGTACCAAAAATCCACGGCAGTATGTCCAGAGAAGAGGACGTATCTTGAGAAAATCCAATGATAAAGTTATTGCAAAAATATATGATTTTGTGGTGCTACCAATTAGGAATAACTCTTTTGCTAGAGGCCTTAAAGATTCCGAAGCAGAAAGAGTAAATGATTTTGCACTATTAGCAGAAAATAAAATTGCTATTGAAAATACAATCGAAGACTTAGGGTTAATTTATGAAATTAATTGATGACGTAAAAAAGGAGCTTACTGAGGCAGACAAGAATTCTAATAATTCAAAAAACGAATACCATGAAGCTGCACGGAATATTGTGAATATACAGCGGCAATTCTTTTATGGTGAAGAAAGCTCATCAAGAAGACTGTCAAAAGTAAAACAAATAATATTAGATGCAGTTAAGAAAGGGGTCTGATCTTGAAATTAAAAAAAATTGAACTTAAAAATTTTAGGCAGTTTTATGGTGAGCAGTCTATTGAATTCTCTACCAACAAAGAAAAGAATATAACTTTAATACATGCTGAAAATGGCACAGGTAAAACCGCACTATTAAACTCGATACTTTGGTGCTTTTTTGAAGAACATACTATTAATTTTAAAGATCCTAAAGCCATAATAAATAAAATCTCGAAATTTGAAGGTGGTAAGTCATGTAGTGTTTCCATTGAGTTTGATAATGATGAAGGGGACACTTTTAGGGCTCTCCGCAGCCATGATGGTAAAAATACTAAGTTCAAAGTTTTTGCGATAGTCAACGGCTCTCATAATGAAGTTGACAAGCCAAACTCTTTCATAAATTCGGTAATTCCAAAAGATATGGCCAAATATTTTTTCTTTCAAGGTGAAGGTATTGGAAAGATGTCAGACTCGAAAGGTTCATCTGTTGTAAAACAAGCAATTCGAGAGATATTAGGTTTTTCTATTGCTGAGCTTGCTCTGAGAGATATTCGAGCAGTTAAAAAAGAGTTCCAAAAAAGGCTTAGCAGTTCTGATAAAACTGGCGAGGTGTCAGCACTACAAAATGAAATCGTCAATTTAGAAGAAGCAATTATCAAGAATGCTACAGAGCAAAATGAAAAAGAAAGTTCTATTGAACTTTTTAAATATAAACTTGAAGAGGCTGAAGAAAAGCTCTCAAATAGTGATAGTGCAGTTATCAAGCAAAAGCATACGCGAAGAATGTCTTATGAGTCACAGCTCAAACAAGAAAAGCAAAGATTAAAAAATACAAAGCTTGAAAGACAGGATTTGATATCAGAGTTTTCTATTGCAGTTTTTGGTTTCGAGCTTTCACAGCTAGCCTTAGATTTTATTGATGAACGAGAGTATGAAGGAACTGTTCCTGCCCCCTATAATGAACAGCTTGTAACAGATATTTTACGAGAAAGTAAATGTATATGTGGCGCTGATATTAATCCAGGGTCTCAAGCATTTAATAAAATTCAAGAAATGCTTGAACAAGCATCAGACCCAATGCTTGAGACTAGAATACGAAAAGCTAGATCACAGCTAATTTCTATTAAAAATGACTCTGCAAGAGCAAAAAATAGATTCAGTAATAATATGACCATGATGTCTAAAGCAGAATCTGATATCAGTAAATTAAATGGACAGATTCAAGAACTTGAGGTTGAGATTAAAGGCGCTGAAAGTCTTGGCAACATTGAAAAATCAGAAGCGGAAAGGAAGAGATTGAAAGATAATCATACTCAAGCTATCCAACAATTGGAAAGAATTAAATTTACCCTTAAACACGATAAGGAAATTTTAGAGAAACAGCAAAAACATCTAAATAGTTTGGATTCATACTCATCCGAAATGAAAAAATATCAAGAACTAGTTAGGTATGCAGCTGAGATTGAATCAGTAATACAGAACACATTAGATCAAGCACAAAAAGATGTAGAGTTGATAATTATTAAGAAAGTAAATTCATATTTGAAGAAATTTGTTAGACAAGATTATAGGGCTAAGCTTGATAAAACAACTTTTGATATACGACTTGTTGATAAATATGATTCCATCGTTCCAGAGAGTAATGGCCAGGCACTCTTACTTAGCCTAACTTTTATTTCTTCGCTTATAGAGCTTTCTAGAGAGCGAAAAAATGCCCAAGGTCAGATTTTAACCCCTGGAGCAATAGCTCCACTTGTCATTGATGCCCCATTTGGCGAGTTAGATAATAAATATAAAGGCCATGTAGCAAAAGCAATACCTAGTTCAGTTGAACAAGTTATATTTCTTTTGTCTTCAAGTCACTGGGAAGGGACAGTTGAAGATAATATCAGAGATAAAATTGGCAAAGAATATAACCTCGTTTTAGAAGAAACATCTGATCAAGGTGCTAAATTAGATAATTTCATTAAAATCTTGGGTAATGATTATGAAACTGTTAGATATACCCAACCTGTAGATCGAACTATCATAGAAGAAGTCGGATCCTATGCTTAATACAAAAACAGATAGACAGATGTGGCAAAAAATTGGCGTCAAGAGAGATCGTTGTCATGAGCCATTAGTTGAAAAGCTATGCTCTGATAAAGATGGAAATAAGGCCATTTTCAGATACTTTAAAGATTTAATGATTTTCGCCTCAATGGTTGGATATTCAAGGGGAACTAGAACAGAGCTCAAATCAGACACCATATCAATAATACTTGAAACATATGCAACTGACGAAAAAGATGCTTTTATATATTTATTGGCTCTAATGACAGAAAAAAATGGTGCCTGCTTAAAAGATGAAAACCTGTATTCATCAATTCAAATATTTGAAGAATATTGCAATGCAGGACTTTATGAAATTCAGTTATGGCTCGATGAGGAACCTGGTGATTATACAGGGATTGACACTTTAGCCAAAAAAGTTTATGACCAAGTTATTGATAATGAAAAGTCATTGCTTGCTTATGACTCACCAGAAGAAGTAGATCCGGATTTTTAAATAAATATGGTTAAGTTATGAGTAATCAAGAAATAAAAGAAGTGTTTAGTCATTTTGATAAAGACTGAAATAGGTATATAACTAAATCAGAGTTTATTAAAGCTATTTATCTTTTAAAGGATGAAAGAGACATCGGTGTAAGCAATAGTTATTTCTTAAAGTATGCTATTAATTGAGATGGAATTTTTTTAAAGATTTAACTTTAACTTAAGCGGCTTATTTTAAGTTGTTTTTTCATAAGTGAGGAGTTACTTCACTCTCATATTCTTATATAAATAAGCTTTTATTTACAAGAGGGATAGGTTCATATCTTCCTATATAATCAAAGAAATCGATATCCTGTTCGCGCATCTTGATTTTGATGCGCTCTACTAATAGAGGAGTTTCAGTCTCCCAATCCTTATACCCCATAAGGCTTACTTTACCTGAGGTAATGTGCACTTTAATTAACTGTATATCATCTAGGTCACCGTAAAGCTGAGTGGCACAGCCAATATAAATCCTTAGCTCTTTTGGAGCGTCAAAAAGTAAATTTTTATGAAATGTGTAGCTATGTCCTTCTTGCATATCACCACACCGAAACTGTTGATGAGCTAACTCACAGGCTTTTTGAATGATCGTTGTATCACCGACTAAAAATAAAATTTTACGCGCTTCATCGATTGCTGCAGTATATGAACTGAAAAATGCTTTAATGTCTCGCTTTAACGAATTCGGCATTTTGATTTGTGCCTGCCGTTTCTCAAACAAGCCTAAAGCAAAATACACCAATAAATCATCACGACGTTTTTGGTGGGCTTCATTCAATAAATCTTCACCAAAATGTTTAACGAGTGCTTGATGTGCCTTGTTATGAGAACCTGCTACCTGCCGCAAGCGATCAGAGAAATCAAATTCGTCATTAGCTGGAATGCGACCTAAGTCTAAGCAGATTTCCCAAAAGTCTGTGAAAAGCTCAATGTGCTTATCAAAAAGTTCTTTTTTAATAGCTGGACTGCGTTGTTTAATTTCCCGTTTAGTTTTTTGCTTCCAACGACGGCATATGTGTTGGCGCTTTAATAAGAAGAGTTGTTCTTCTTCCTTATCTTTAAAAACAATAAAAATACCTTGGCCAACAGGTACTGCATTTTCTTTTAGTGTGCTTTCAATATAATGCCTAAACTCACCTTGCGAATAATATTTTTGGAAAGTATTGCGTGAGGTAATCACGCCATCTTTATAGGGAGTAAACTGACTGATAACACTATCACCAGCAACCATAATAGAAACGACCAAAAGCTTATCAGCATATCCGTAGGCACATTTTAACGTTTCTGAACGCTCCTCTTTGTCCTCTATGACGTTCAGCACAAACCCTAGATTAACAATGTCACTATTGACCAATTCTCCTTCTGGGTTATGTGCGGGGTCCCAGCCACTAGCATCAATGCCATGAGCCTCAAGTTCACGCAGATCATCACCTTTGCCACAACCATAATCTAAAAAGCTATATTCACCATTAAAGTAATTATGCCGACCTAATATTTGGGTTGGCTGAGATAATTTATTGCGATCTATAGCTGTTAAATGCCTATCAACTCCACCTTTAAAATTAGCCGCAGTAGATTCTGATTTGTCAGTCAATGGCTGAAGTGCACCTTCAATATCAAGAAAATAGCCTTTTTTCTTAATTAACTTTTCCCAGTTTTTTTTGAAGCCAATACTTCGTGTATTTTCATATAAACCTATGGCTTCCCCTGCTTGCGTATGTTTGGAAAAGCTTTCCTTTAAGGGGTAGCTATCACTAACAAAGGTTTCTTTTCTATGGAGAATAGGTGGATTTTCAGAGGTTGAATAGTTTGCTTTGCGGACTGATGCCTTAGATACATCTACCGTAAAGCTGTGATGCAGAGCTGGATATGCATAAGTTTCAAAGTCGGGATAATTTAAGTAAGTGATCTTGAAGTCGAGTTTATTAAATTTAAGGACATTCCAGTTTTCATCAGGTATTTTTAGTGCATCAGCCAATGTAATTACTGAAATAGCTAACTTTTCAGGAATGGTATTTATTGCACTCGCATGAATATATATGGCATCTGGCAATACTTTACCACTACTGATACGACTCACTAGCTCTTTGTATTCTTGGAAATTCATACATTATTTATAAGCATATATTTGCTATAAAGCAACAGCAATTAAGGATAAGGTTATAATGTCTAAATATCTTAATGAATAATAAAATTTTCTATTTCCCCTTTGGCGGGGAAAAGTTGATGCACTAACTTGATTGAATTCATACTGTTTTTCTTCATTAAGTAATTCAGCTTTAGTAACACCATGGTGACGAAAAGATTTTAGTGAGTACTTACTATCTAGGATGAAGTCTCTTAATGCTAATAACGCATTACTGGGCTTACTTATCATCAGAAGAGCAAACTAGTTGTATGACTTCATTGCCAATTTCTATCTTCAATACCTGCTTGGTAGAAACTTTTATCTACCACTAAAAAGTCAGATTTAGGTAAAAACGCATGTCGTTCTAAGAATATTTGGTGATATGTCATTATGGTAACTGCAGGCCAACACTTTTCAGGTTATGGAGGTGGGTCCTTATCTAAAGGTTACATCTTTAATTTAGAGCATCTCTATCAGATAAAAAAATAACCTGATGCTGAGGTCTAATACTTCATTTATGCATCTAAACTATATGATATTGATAATAATGATGCCAAGCAGCGAAGTATTAGTACAAAACTTTATTTCAATTTAAATACAGCGCATCAATTACAATTTGGCTTGGGCTACTTAAAATCCAATGCGCATAACAACATGTTTACTTACGCTAGACCAGAACTAAGCATAACTCTTAATCGTTATTGGAAAGGTGGTTTTGTTACAAATATAGAAGCATCTAAATCTTGGCTAGATTATGACGATATGAATTTATTTTTTGGTAAGAATCGAAATGACTCAGATGAGCAATATGACCTGACAATCATGAATCAAAAGTTTAGTCTTTTTGGCATTGCTCCTAAACTGCACTTTGGTCGAATAAAGCATAGCTCAAATATTGGTTACTACACTTTTGAAAGAAACTATAGCAAGTTATCTTTTAGTAGAAACTTTTAGCAGTAATAATCATAAGTATGTGCCAGTAATGCTACCTGCTCAGGCTCCTCAAGCCATTCTTAGGATGCCTTTCAGGCCGCTTCAGATGGCATGCAAGAAACGATAATTAATGACTTATACGAGTCTTTGGAGAAAGCGGTAAGGCGTTTAAAATGGCCTGTAACCAGCGTGGTTGAACGTATTTAAGTGGTTGCTTTAATTACTTTTCATGTCCATTCTTTCAACCGCTATACTTTCTTCAGATAATCCCAGTTTAGAGGCAATCAATTCTTCTTTAGAACCATTATATTTAGTGGATATAAATGCAATCATAAAAGTACTCTATCTTCAGGAATCAGTTGAAAACTAAAATCTATGTCTAAAGGAAATTATTACACAGCTCTTCGCGTTAAAAGAAATGCTAGTCATGAAGAAATAAAAATATCTTTTCGACGAATGGCGATGAAGTACCATCCTGACAGATGTAGCAAAGCAAGTGCTCACATGAAATTCATTCAGATTAAAAAAGCTTATGAAATACTATCAGATAGAAATAGCAGACTTACCTATGACAATGAGCTTGAGATATCTTTACAAAACCACACCTATCAAAGTAATGTAATATTTGATTCCTTCTGGGACCTTGTTGCACTTTGCCTTATCATTGGAGTGACTTCTTCAGTCTCTTTCTATGGAACGATTTATATTTTAATGCCTCTTTGGGATTCTTTCATGTGAGAATCCCCATGCTTCGCATGGCAGCTTATGGGGAACTGGATTTGTTACAGGCTAGATGAAGCTACTTAGGCTGGACTAACCTGGATATGGCCATATTCACTTGGTGCGGTCTCAAATCATACTAATCTCTACACTTAGTTGGCTGTCCATTGTAAAGTTTATCTCATTACTAAATTATTGAGTAATTAGGACATTCATTATGACTGATAATGACTTTTTTGAAGATATCCAAGATATGATTAATCAACTTATTGAGCATTTTATTGATGGTAAACCAAAGCCGAGTTGGTTTGAGAATGAAGATGGATTACGCTGGTTTCAAGATGAAGTAGGGCCATATGAGGGTGATGTTATTTCAGCAATGGACATAGAGAATGAACTAGACTGTCTAACTCATGATTATAAAAATATAAGTGATATTGAAAAAATAAATGCAGTTAGGGCAACGTTTAATGATTTAGAAAGCGTGACTAGTCATTACATACTGATTAATAGAGTTGAGCATTCTGATAAGAGGAGTGTATTTCTTCGTGTAGAGCTATATGAAGGCCCAGGCGACAACCCAGTGTTTGTTCCAGAAGCGTATACATCAAGAGATGAAATTATTGTCGATACAATACTGAAGTATAGAGAAGGCACAACAAGTCCTGATGGCAGTCCATTGAGTGATGCGGAAATATTAAAATTATGGGATAAAGCTGTCATGTAAGATGAGCGATGAAAATTGCACAGAACGCTCATCGAATATTCATAAGAAAATACATATGGTTTAGATTGTTCTAAAGTGAATGCTGGGAAGTCATATACCGGAGGTGTACTTGTTTATCTAGCTATGGAAATACGGTAGACAAAACGGAAGACCATTTGGTAGCTAGACAGACTAATAAGGCTATGGAAGAATTGTAATCTCATTGCTAATCAGCAACGTTAGAA
>CAJQLY010000004.1 GCA_905479295.1 uncultured Gammaproteobacteria bacterium
TCCCACTCGATCGTGGCAGGTGGCTTACTTGAGATGTCGTAAGTCACTCTTGACACATTTTCAATCTCATTGATGATGCGTCTAGAGACTAGATCTAAGAAGTCATAAGGGAGATGTGCCCATCTCGCGGTCATGAAGTCGATGGTTTCTACTGCACGTAACGCGATAACATATTGATATCGGCGACCGTCACCGGTGACGCCAACTGACTTGACCGGTAAGAATACAGCGAAGGCCTGTGATACTTGAGCATAAAGATCATGTGCTTCTAATTCTTTGATAAAGATATTATCAGCAAGACGCAGAATATCGGCAAATTCCTGCTTTACTTCACCTAAAACACGCACAGCCAAACCCGGCCCTGGAAAAGGATGACGATGGATCATCTGTGCTGGCAGACCCAACTCATCACCTAAACGACGTACTTCATCCTTGAATAGCTCGCGCAATGGTTCTACTAACTTCAACTCCATATCATCAGGTAGGCCGCCGACATTATGGTGGGACTTAATCAGGTGCGCTTTACCTGTAGATGCACCAGCTGACTCAATCACATCAGGATAGATTGTACCCTGCGCCAACCAGCGTGCATCCGTAATCTTGGCTGCCTCTTCTTCGAAGACTTCGACAAATAAGTTACCAATAATCTTACGCTTGAGCTCTGGATCGTTCTGATCAACTAATGCTGCCAGAAAACGCTTTTGTGCATTAACACGAATCACATTCACACCTAAGTGCTCAGCGAAAGTCTCCATTACTTGATCGCCCTCATTCAATCGCAACAAGCCATTATCAACAAAGATACAGGTCAGTTGTTTACCAATCGCTTGATGCAATAAGGCTGCAACTACAGAGGAGTCAACACCACCAGACAAGCCTAAAATAACATGCTCTTGACCGACCTTTTCTTGTACTTGAGTAATCAGATCTTGCGCAATATTGCCTGCTGTCCACAATGGATCACAGCCACAAATATCTAATAAAAAGTGACTGATGATTTCGCGTCCTTGTTTACTGTGCGTAACCTCAGGATGGAATTGTAGTCCATACCACTGACGTTGCTGATCAGCCATTGCAGCGACCTCAGCACTTGAGCTACTAGCAAGCACTTCAAAGCCATTAGGTAACTGTGTCACTTTATCACCATGCGACATCCACACATCGAGACAAGCAATACCTGCAGCATTTGTTTCATCTTGTAAGTCTGCAAATAAAGGGCTGGCATTTTGAATTTCAATTTGAGCAAAACCAAATTCACGCTGCTCAGAGGTTTCTACAGCCCCCCCCAGAGTTGCAGCCATGACCTGCATGCCATAGCAGATACCCAACACTGGACAGCTTGAGTCTAAGACATACTGTGGGATTGCTGGCGCTTCAGCTAAGGCAACCGACTCAGGGCCACCCGACAAAATGATGCCATTAACACCTTGGGCGAAGGCAGCTGCCTGTTCCGAGTCAAAGGGAAAGATTTCACAGTAGACACCAATCTCACGCACTCGGCGCGCAATCAATTGTGTATATTGCGAACCATAATCGAGAATAAGTAGACGTTGTGCGTGGATATCCGCAGCTGCTGATGTAGTCATGAATGAGAACTTAGTTGTATGAGCGCTTATCGCAACTCAGTTTAATTACTAAACCTGATAGTTAGGTGCTTCTTTGGTAATTGCCACATCGTGTACATGACTTTCACGCATGCCTGCCGTCGAGATTTTCACAAACTCTGCCTTTGCATGCATTTCTTCAATGGTCTGACAACCAACATAACCCATGCTAGAACGAAGCCCACCTAGAATTTGATGCATGATCGCAACGATACTACCTTTATAAGGCACACGCCCTTCGATACCTTCAGGTACTAATTTATCTGCATCGCCGATATTATCTTGGAAGTAACGATCACTAGAACCCTGCTTCATCGCACCAATAGAACCCATACCCCTATAGGTTTTATAAGAACGGCCTTGGTAGAGCTCAACTTCACCTGGTGATTCTGTAGTACCAGCAAATAGGCTACCGAGCATGACACAGTTCGCACCTGCTGCTATGGCCTTTGCCACATCACCC
This sequence comes from uncultured Gammaproteobacteria bacterium, assembly GCA_905479295.1. Taxonomy (GTDB): domain Bacteria; phylum Pseudomonadota; class Gammaproteobacteria; order UBA4575; family UBA4575; genus UBA4575. Next base: position 2,068 of record CAJQLY010000004.1, read on the forward strand.
GAGTAACGAATGCCACCATCAGCAATCACTGGCACATTGTGTTTAGCTGCTACACGAGCGACATTATCGATTGCGCTGACCTGGGGTACACCAACACCAGCAACAATACGCGTAGTACAGATTGAGCCTGGACCAATACCAACCTTAATTGCATCTACGTTATTTTCGATGAGTGCTAAGGCAGCTGCCTCGGTCGCAATATTGCCACCAATAACTTGTAGCTCAGGGTATTTCTTTTTCACCTGCTTAACCGTATCTAGAACACCTTGTGAATGACCATGAGCAGTATCCACCACTACCACATCGACACCTGCTGCAACCAGGGCTGCAACCCGCTCTTCACTGTCTGCACCAACACCGACTGCGGCACCAACACGCAGTTGTCCCTGCCCACCTTTACAGGCAAAAGGATGCTCGCTGGATTTTTGAATATCTTTCACTGTGATCATGCCACAAAGGTGGAAATTATCATTGACGACCAACACCTTCTCAATACGATGCGTATGCAGTAAGGCCTGAACTTTATCTAAGCTAGCACCCTCTTCCACTGTTACTAAACGCTCTTTCGGCGTCATTATAGTTTTCACAGGGGCATCCAGATGTGTTTCAAAGCGTAAGTCTCGACTGGTAACAATACCAATCAAATCCTTGCCATCGACGACTGGTACGCCAGAGATATTATTTGCCTGCGTAATATCTAATACTTCTTTAATACTAATGTTAGGACCGACAGTAATAGGGTCTTTGATGACTCCACTCTCGTATTTCTTAACCTTGCGGACTTCATTCGCTTGTTGTTCAACCGACATATTCTTATGAATAATGCCCATACCTCCTTCTTGTGCCATAGCAATCGCTAGACGACCATCAGTGACGGTATCCATGGCAGCGGATAAGAGAGGAATATTTAAACGAATATCGCGGGTAAGTTGCGTACTGATGTCAGCGTCGCGCGGCAATACCACTGAATGCGCTGGAACTAATAATACGTCGTCAAATGTTAGTGCATCTTGGATAATACGCATGTGTTGTTCGCCAATGTTTTAAATTGACGGGTCATTATAGAGAACGCTTGCAATAGGGTAAACTACTGACTCACTATTTACGTCCATTTTATGACCACTTTATACGATACAGACCCTAGCGATCGGCGTGAGATTTACTCCGTCAGCGATATCAATCTGCAATTGAAGCAGTTATTGGCTCAGGAATACCCAATGATTTGGGTGGAAGGTGAAATTTCCAATCTCGCAACACCCGCCTCTGGTCATATTTACTTCAGCCTAAAAGATCGGGGTGCCCAGATTCGTTGTGTCATGTTTCGCAATAGTCGCCAGCGCGTGCGTTTTGAGATCAAAAATGGCCTCCATGTAGTTATTCGGGCCAAAGTCGGTCTTTATGAGCAACGTGGTGATCTACAGTTAATCGCTGATGACATGGAAGATGCTGGCGCAGGCGCGCTACAACGTCAATTTGAAGAACTGAAGAAAAAACTACAGCAAGAAGGGCTATTCGCGCCTGAGCGCAAGATAGCATTACCTGAGTTCCCGAATGAGATTGCTATTGTGACCTCCGCTACAGGGGCCGCTCTGCACGATTTCCTAAATGTTATACAACGCCGCTTCCCCAGAGTGAGGAAACGACTGTATGCAACACCAGTGCAAGGTGCAGCAGCCGTGCCCACATTGCATAAGGCCTTACGCCAAATTCAATCTGATAATAGTGCAGATGTCATCGCTATTATCCGTGGTGGTGGATCAATTGAGGACCTATGGGCCTTTAATGATGAGTCTCTCGCCCGACTGATCACTGAGCAGAGCATTCCCGTGATTACCGGTATAGGTCATGAAATTGATTTTACAATCTGTGATTTTGTCGCCGATGTGCGTGCCCCAACACCATCTGCTGCTGCTGAGATTATTAGTCCCGATGGCCTTGCACTACACCAGTTCTTTCAAGGACAGATACAGCGTCTTAAGAGTATTGCAAGTAATCACTTAGAGTCTTTGAATCAACGTAGTGACTGGCTGAGCCGACGGTTACATAGCAGCCACCCACAATATCGTTTGAACATACAGCAAGAAGCATTAAAACGACTGCAACAACGGATCAGTTTAGCCTCTAAACATTACTTGGCACACAAACAAACTGTAGTAGACCGTTTTAATGACCGTTTATATGTTAATTCACCTGAAAAAAGACTGGATGCCAACAAGTTACAGCTAAAACAGCAGCTAGCACGCTTACGACTAGCCTCTTCTCAGCTCAAGGCTGCGAAACAGAATCGCTTTCAATTAGCTACCCAAGGGCTTAATAGTGTGAGCCCACTAGCCACGTTGGAGCGAGGTTATTCAATCACTCAACTCGAAGGAACTACTGGAAACTATATACGTAGCCATCAAGAAGTAACAAAAGGTGTACTAATTAGCACCCGTTTAGCTGACGGCCACATCATTAGTCGAGTAGAATCACATCAGGCAAAAAAGCTGACGAAATCTGAACAGGAATAACTTGCACATAGACTATATTTTTGCTATCAACACGGGCTAAATTTTAACGAGACGCAAATCATCATGGCAGTGAAGAAAGCAGTATCGAAAAAGAAAGCCGTTGCAAAGAAAAAAGCAACGCCGGTAACAAGCACTAAAAAGAAAGCCACTGCCCCTAAGAAAGTGGTGAAAAAGGCTATATCGGCTAAAAAAGCGACTACTAAGAAGGCCGTCGCTAAAAAGGCTGCACCGGCTAAAAAAGTGACTACTAAGAAGGCTGTCGCTAAAAAGGCTGCACCGGCTAAAAAAGTGACTACCAAGAAGGCTGTCGCTAAAAAGGCTGCACCGGCTAAAAAAGTGACTACCAAGAAGGCTGTCGCTAAAAAGGCTGTACCAGCTAAAAAAGCGACCACTAAGAAAGCTGTCGCTAAAAAGGCTGCACCAGTTAAAAAAGTGACTACTAAGAAAGCTGTCGCTAAAAAGGCTGCACCAGCTAAAAAAGCGACTACTAAGAAAGCTGTCGCTAAAAAGGCTGTGACGAAGAAAACAGTACCAACAAAGAAAGCTGCAGCTAAGAAAGCTGTGAGCAAGAAAGCCCCAGTCTCTAAAAAGACCTTACCAGCGAAGAAAATTGTGACCAAAGCAACACCACCAGCTAAAAAGCCAGCAACAAAGAAAATCACCGCTATCGCCAGAAAGAGCATCAAAAAGGCCGTTACAATAAAGGGTGGCGCTATACCTGATGAGCCTATAGTTGGTACAAAGTTACCTGTCGATGGTATCCAGCCATATGCGATCTCAAAAGGCGAGAGTTACATGAATGATGAGCAATATGCTCATTTCAGAAAGATCCTTATCGCTTGGAAGCGACAATTAATGGAGGAAGTCGACCGTACCGTGCACCACATGAAATCTGATGCCGCTAATCATGCCGACCCTGCTGACCGTGCTACCCAAGAAGAAGAATTTAGCTTAGAACTACGTACGCGTGATCGTGAACGTAAGTTGATTAAAAAGATCGATGAATCACTAGTCACTATCGATACAGGTGATTATGGCTATTGCGAGTCCTGTGGTATCGAGGTTGGCATTCGCCGACTTGAAGCACGTCCCACAGCAACACTATGTATTGATTGCAAAACCTTGCAAGAAATCAAAGAAAAACAAAACTACGCATAAGCCATTGAAAAGGCCTCTAAGCAAGCCTTTCACACCTTACTATCGTGGCCGCTTCGCACCCTCACCTAGCGGCCCCTTGCACTATGGCTCACTCGTTACAGCAGTAGCTAGCTACCTACAGGCTCGTTGTAATCGAGGACTCTGGCAGCTACGCATAGAAGATATTGATCCGCCACGCGAACAAAAAGGTGCTGTCAGGGATATATTATCTAGCCTGCGTGCTTTCGGCTTCGATTGGGATGGGTCTGTACTCTATCAAAGTCACCGTCTAGCCTACTATCGGCACATCGCAGAACAGCTACACAAACACCATCTAGCATTTTATTGTGAATGCTCACGCAAGCAGCTCATGAAAAGCCCTGAGACTAGACTCGGCCGACTTTATGAGGGTAAATGCAGGAAACTGGGCTTACCCTCGCTGACAGGGCATACATTGCGTATGCGCGTAGATAAAGAGCATATTAAGTTTAATGATGGTGTTTTTGGTGTCCAGAGCTATGATCTACTGACTGATAGCGGTGACTACATTGTATACCGTGGTGATCAGCTCCCTAGTTACACCCTCGCCGTTAGCTTAGACGATTTACAGCAAGGCTATACCGAATTGGTACGTGGGGCTGATCTATTGCATCTAAGTGCTCGCCAACTGCATCTAATGCAACAATTTAATCGGCAACTACCGCAGCTATTACATATCCCGATCATCACCGATGCAAATGGCCAGAAACTAAGCAAACAACATTATGCTACCGCCTTAGATACACGGCATAGTTCATTTTTACTTTATTGCGCGTTAAAGGATTTAGGTCAAGAGCCACCCAAGTATCTCTGCTATCGTTCGATAAACTATATATGGAACTGGGCCTATAGCCATTGGCGGGTATCTTCGATAGCACCTGAAATGAGTATCAAGCAGGGCTTCTAACGCCCTCTTAACTTACATCTGTATTCAACTGTAATCGTCTAGAACAAGCTGCTCACTGATACTGAGTTCAACTCAATATACCTATAAAACCACCAGCCCATAACGTAAAAAAGCCGGTATAACCGACTTTTTTACTGCAATAGAAATAGACTATTATTAGTCTTCTTCGCTACCCCATTGCCATGGCTCATCTTGTGCAACTGCAATGAAAATCCATACATTACCTACCAATGTAATGACTAACATAGCGGCAGCACCTAAACTCCACAGTAAGTTACCGTAGTGCTCAGGGAAACCAACAAAATTGAAAATAGAGATCATCACAGCTGTGAAGATCGCCATCATAGCTAAAGCTTTTCTAGTTAACATAAATAGTCTCCTCGTATACTTTTAGGAAAGCGGCCTAACGGCTTCCTGGTGTTGAACTGGCATCTAGGAACTTATCAAAGTAAATGCTCTCTTCGTTGATACCCGCTGCTGTTAGTAATTCTATCGCAGAATCAATCATAGGAGGAGGGCCACAGAGATAACCCTGTGCATTTTTAAGGTCCATGGACTCGGTTTTTACAAAATTATCTTGGAAGTAGTCAGTGACATAACCCGTTGGGCCAGTCCAGTTACTATCTTCAGGCTCTCCAGATAACACGGGGATATACTCAAACGTGTAATCAGGATGCCAGTTGTTCTTAATTTCCTGCATCACACTCGCGCAGTAAAGGTCATTTTGTGTACGTGCACCAAATAGGTAAACACAGTTACGTTGCACTTTATTGTTCACACAATCTTCTAATATAGACTTAATTGCACTCATGCCACTACCACCGGCAATACACACCATCTGTGAGCTTTCTTCACGACGATAGAATTGTCCATAAGGTGCAGTAAGTTTAATAGATGTACCTACACGATCTGATTCAAACAACCAGTCAGTGAATGCACCACCTTTTACATGACGAATAAAGAATGTGAAGTCAGTAGTATTTTCATTTGTCGGTGCTTTTGCAAAAGAATAAGAGCGAGCAGGCGCCACCCCTTCAACCTCAATTTCTGCATATTGGCCTGCTAGCATTTCGCGTGGAATATCTTTATCACAACTAACAACTAGTTCTTTAATATCATATGTTAGGTCGGTGATTTTAGAGATAGTGCCATTAGCCTCGATCATTTCAGTTTCAGGCATATCAGCGAGTTCAACTTCTACTTCAATATCACCACGCAGCACACACTGGCAAGCGAGCACAGTGCCAGCCTTAAGCTGTTCTCCATCTAAAACATAAGAAAAATCAGTCAACGCTTTAATCTTGCCTTTCTTCACTACTGCTGCACAGGCACCACAACTACCCACTCGGCAATCATGTGGCCAGGGTACACCCGCTGCTAAAGCGGCTTTTAGCAAATTATCGCCAGCCTTCACTTCGAACGATGCGGCGCCACCGTTAACCGTTGCTGTAAAATCTTTCTTCTTATTACCAAATAATCCAAACATTACTAAGCCTTATTATTACAATATCCTAAACATAAAAACGCCCCGAGTGATACTCAGGGCGTTTTACAGCTTGATCACGAAGCTAAACGTTAATTGAGATCCCTTGCAGGGTGCCTGAACTAACATCCTCAGCTGACGGTAACACCGTGAAAGGAATAATTTTCTCTTTACTAGTGCTAGGGTGTGCTTGAACTTTCTCGTACCATTTTGCAACACCAGCGCGAGATGAAATTAGATCGCCTGCTCCAGCAATTACCAATAAATTACAACACGCAGACCAGTGAATATCTGCTAGCGTAAAGTCACCACAAATAAAGTCTCCACGCTTAGGTGGGTTCATCACTTGCTTTTCAAAACCATCAAAAATAGCGGCTAGCGCGTCTTTGTTAACTGTCTCACCGATATGTGGTGCAACACATTCTGTCGCGATAATTGACCACTGATACATAATCGCGCGGCTTACGCCGTTACGCGGTACTAACGATGGACCAAAGCCTTTATCGTCGAGATATGACATGACCGCAGTAGTACCATAAACCACAAAATCAACATCGTGGAGAACAGGGCCAACACCATAAGGGGACGCCGCTCTAAAATCACTAGCATCTACATCTGTGACCACTACAGCATCAACATCTACGCCTTTTTCAGCGGCTGTTTGTAGACACTTACCGGTATTCGGACAGCTTGGATGCCCACGCAGAATCATCTTATTTCTTAATTGGTCTCCGATCATAACTTCCCCCTAAACTCCTAATCTCTTTTGAATGAAGTTCGCCCAACACGGAATCTATGTTGGGCGATTTTAATAGTACTAATCTTCGATCTTTAAAGCACCAGATGGGCAAGATGCAACTGTTGCACGCACTTCCTGTTCTGACGCAGCCGATTCATTAATTACAAAATTACCGTCAACAACTTTAAATACTTCTGGTGAGCCCTGAACACACTTACCAGCATGACTACATGTATCTTGATCCCAAGTAACCTTCATATTATCTCCTGTACACAATAATTATTATTTATAGGAACCATTGTAATTCTTCATGACTACTTATGGTTTTAACTTTTATCTATCTCTCTAAACGCCTACAATTTCAGCTTTCATTGAGTATAAAATGCAAAGTACTTCATTACGTTCGGCATCGCCAACGTTATTCTTAGCTAATGCACTTAGCACATCATCACAAACAGCAACAAATTCAGTATCACTGATATTCATACCTGTGTGTGCAGTTAACATATCTTGGCCTGTGTAGGTCTCAGGACCGCCAATACCGGCACCAAAGAATTCACGAACTAGGCGCTTAACATTTTCGCCATCGCTAGCAGCATAACGCTGCTGAATTTTTGGGTTACTAGTATGGTTTAACCAGATATCGTCAACAATACTTGCGATACCATCAGCACCACCAAGACGTACATATAAATTCTCTTCACTCATTCTTAATTCTCCTCAGAAATATAGCTAGTTTATAAGCTTACGTTCAGTAATTATCTATCTATCTATTAGTCCCAGACAAGCTGGGACTAATACCTATTATATACAACGACTTACGTGTAGCTTGCGATCTTATTCATCTTACCAGCGATCTTTAATTCGCCTTCTGATGCCATCTCGCCATCCCACTTGTTCATCTGCTCGTTCATGTACTTATGGAACACTGGTGGTAGTAACG
>CAJQLY010000005.1 GCA_905479295.1 uncultured Gammaproteobacteria bacterium
AACTGGTCTTCGTATGTGGTGGGTGCTGAGGGGATCGAACCCCCGACCCTCGCCTTGTAAGGGCGATGCTCTACCAGCTGAGCTAAGCACCCCACATACCGAAGGCGCGCTAGTTTACGGCATCCTTTAATGCTTTACCAGCCTTAAAGCTGGGAACATTTGATGCTTTAATTTGCATCTCTTCACCGGTACGAGGGTTACGTCCGATACGGGCTCCACGCTCACGAACAAGGAAACTACCAAAGCCAGTAATTGATACCTGGTTCTTTTCCTTTAGTGTATTTGTAATCGCTTCAATAACTGCATCTACAGCTTTTGCTGCTGCTGCTTTTGATAAATCAGTGGCACTTGCTACCGCTTCAGTAAGTTCAGTTTTATTCATTTTTAGACAGCCCCTAATGATAATTAGATTACGCAAGATGAAACAGTCCTGTCACATCTCAAAGCAACCAGTTTAAGAAAAAACATCCGACTTATTTTATTCATGGATGAGTCCATAAATACTTTATTATCTTTTATTCGTCCGATGCACAGCTTAACGCCGTTCGGCGCCAATCTTTTTATAGCAGCTTGCCGTAAATTATGTCAATGCGAACTTTCAATGACGCCTAGTCTCACCTTCGGCCTCATTCGCATCTGCTGCTTTAGTTATTCCATCTGCATTCTCGCTATCTTCCAGACAGGTAGGCAGCTCTTTTAATGCTATTTCTAGGACTTCATCTATCCATCGCACCGGTTTAATGGTGACTTCTTGCAGGATATTCTCTGGGATATCGGCCAAATCTTTTTCATTATCATGCGGAATAATGATGGTTTTGATGCCACCACGATGTGCCGCCAGTAATTTTTCCTTCAATCCGCCAATAGGTAAAACCTCTCCTCGAAGGGTGATTTCACCGGTCATAGCAACATCAGCACGTACTGGGATCTGAGTTAAAACAGAGGCTAATGCAGTCGTCATACCAACACCAGCGCTTGGCCCATCTTTCTTCACCGCACCTTCAGGTACATGAATATGGATGTCGACCTTTTCATGAAAATCAGGTTTGACACCCAAACTAGCCGCACGACTACGAATCACTGTTTGCGCGACTTGGATAGACTCTTTCATGACATCTTCAAGATTACCAGTTGGTATTAATTTACCTTTACCAGGCACTGCTTCAGCTTCAATGGTTAATAATTCACCACCTACTTCAGTCCAGGCCAAACCAGTGACCTGACCCACTTGGTCACTTTCCTCAGCGAAACCGTAACGGAAGCGTCGTACACCTAGATAGTCTTCCAAGTTATCTGAGTCGACCTTATTACTAAACTGCTTATCATTCAGCACTGCTGATTTGACTACCTTACGACAGACTTTAGAGATCTCTCTCTCCAAATTACGCACCCCTGCTTCGCGTGTGTAATACCGAATTATATCGGTAACGGCAGATTCACTAATGCTGATTTCAGTTTTCTTTAGACCATTATTAGAAACTTGTTTTGGAACTAGATAATTGATTGCAATATTAAGCTTCTCATCTTCGGTGTATCCCGGAATGCGAATTACTTCCATGCGATCAAGTAATGGACCTGGAATATTCATACTATTTGAGGTTGCAACAAACATAATGTCAGAGAGATCAAACTCAACTTCCAAATAATGATCGGCAAAACTATTATTTTGCTCTGGATCTAGCACTTCTAACATGGCAGATGATGGATCTCCTCGAAAATCCATTGCCATTTTATCAATTTCATCTAATAAAAATAGCGGGTTACGCACTTCAACTTTGGATAAGTTCTGAACAATTCTACCCGGCATCGAGCCAATATAAGTGCGACGATGGCCACGAATTTCAGCCTCATCACGCACACCACCAAGTGACATACGCGTATATTTACGTCCTGTTGCCCGTGCAATCGACTTACCCAGTGAGGTCTTACCTACTCCTGGTGGCCCGACCAAGCAAAGAATAGGCCCTTTTAATTTTTTCGCACGTTGCTGTACTGCGAGGTATTCCAGAATACGTTCTTTAACCTTATCCAGACCGTAGTGATCCGCTTCTAATACTTGCTCAGCCTTTGCTAGGTTACGGCTAATACGTGTACGCTTTTTCCAGGGAATACTGACTAACCAATCGATGTAGTTCCGTACAACAGTGGCTTCAGCTGACATCGGTGACATCATCTTCAGCTTATTCAATTCTGACGTTGCCTTTTCTTTGGCTTCTTCTGACATGCCAGCGTCTTCAATCTTATTCGCTAGGTCATCTAATTCATTCGGCACATCATCTAGATCGCCTAATTCCTTTTGGATCGCTTTCATCTGTTCGTTCAGATAATACTCACGCTGGCTCTTTTCCATTTGCTGCTTTACGCGACCGCGGATACGCTTTTCCATCTCAAGCACATCAAGCTCGACTTCGATCAAACCCATCAGGTGCTCTAAGCGTTCCTGAACAGAAGTGATTTCTAGAATGGCTTGTTTTTGATCCAACTTCAGCGATAAATGTGCAGCGATAGTATCAGCCAAACGGTCTGCTTCATCGATACCTGACAACGAAGTCAGCACTTCAGGTGGGACTTTATTATTTAGCTTCACATATTGTTCAAATAAACTAACGATAGAACGCATGCTGATATCCAGCTTCTGCTTATCCTCTTCGTCGTCACGACCAATAATTTCTATGTCGGCAGTGAAGTACTCCTCGTCCTCATGACAACGCAATACATTGGCGCGCTCACTACCTTCGACCAGCACCTTGATTGTGCCATCGGGTAGCTTTAACAATTGTAGGATAGAAGACAGGGTACCAATTGAATAAAGGTCTTCAATTACAGGCTCTTCTAAATCAGCACTCTTTTGTGCAACTAAAAGAATCTGTTTGTTATCTGCCATAGCGGCATCTAACGCTTGAATCGACTTTTCACGACCAACAAACAGTGGGATGACCATGTTCGGGTAGACCACGACGTCACGTAACGGCAATACCGGAACATTAAATTTCGTGTCATCAGCGGGGGTACTAACTTCGATATCGGCCATACGGGCTCCTCTAATAAGCTACTGCTAAAAGGTGTTAGCTAATATAGTGGGGGCGCCATGTACTCATTTCAAGTGCATAGTGGATGACTGGATGTACAACACCTAATCCAGCCACCACAGCTAATCCTCAGAGACTGCTTTCTCAAACTCAGCTGATTCATAGATCAAGTAAGGTTCGGCTTCACCCTTGATCACAGCCTCATCTAGAACGATTTTAGAGACTCCTTCAGAAGAAGGCAGTTCATACATAGTATTGAGCAGCACATTCTCCAAGATCGTACGCAAACCACGCGCTCCAGTCTTACGCTCCGTCGCTTTTTTAGCCACTGCTGATAAAGCATTTGGACGAAACTCGATTTCTGCCCCTTCCATCTCGAATAGTTTGCTGTATTGCTTAGTTATCGCATTCTTTGGCTCAGTAAGAATTCGAATCAAGGCCTCTTCATCCAATTCTTCTAGCGTCGCCACTACAGGCAAACGGCCAACAAATTCTGGGATTAAGCCATAACGAATTAAATCTTCTGGTTCCACACTATACAGTAATTCCCCAAATGAACGATCGCTCTCTTGGCTACGCACATCGGCTTGGAAACCAATACTAGTTTTCTCAGTACGATCAAGAATTACTTTATCTAGGCCAGCGAAAGCACCACCACAGATAAATAGAATATTACTAGTATCGACCTGTACAAACTCTTGCTGCGGATGCTTACGACCACCTTGTGGTGGCACTGAAGCGATTGTACCTTCAATCAACTTCAACAACGCTTGCTGCACCCCTTCACCCGAAACGTCCCGCGTGATTGATGGGTTGTCTGACTTGCGTGAAATCTTATCAATCTCATCGATGTAAACAATGCCATTCTGCGCACGCTCAACATCGTAATCACATTTCTGCAGCAGCTTTTGAATAATGTTCTCAACATCTTCACCAACATAACCCGCTTCTGTCAGCGTAGTTGCATCGGCAATCGTAAATGGTACATCGAGTAAGCGCGCTAAGGTTTCTGCAAGTAATGTTTTACCACAGCCGGTAGGGCCCACTAATAAGATATTACTTTTCGAGAGTTCAACACCATCTTGGCTTGCACTGCGTGCCTCTAGCCGTTTGTAGTGATTGTAGACAGCGACAGAAAGAACTTTCTTCGCCGCCGCCTGACCGATGACATAATCATCTAAGGTGGATTTTAGTTCTATCGGTGTTGGTAACTTACTCGCGCTTGCTGGAGACTGCTCTCGCATCTCCTCACGAATGATATCGTTACATAGCTCGACACATTCATCACAAATAAAGACTGATGGCCCTGCGATCAGCTTACGAACTTCATGCTGCGACTTGCCGCAAAACGAACAGTATAAAAGTTTGCCGCTATCGGCGTCCTTATCGGAACCTTCGGTGCTCATAGTTAAATCCTATATCTGCTCTTAATTTGCATAAATATATTCTAAGCGACATTGGCTTATCGGGGAAATACCAAAAAATACCTGGTGCTAGAGCCAAAAACACCCACTTCAGCCTACTGTAACAGACTTAATTAGGCGCTAATTGAGCAGTGTTTAAGCCAATCATCTAGCGCCAATCAACATCTGAGTAGGTGATTAGCTCTCGTCTTTTTCTGCGCCACGGGTGGTTAATACTTTGTCAATCAGACCGTATTCCATGGCTGTCACACTGCTCATGAAGTTATCACGCTCGGTATCATTAGCAATGGTTTCAAGGCTTTGCCCAGTGTGATGGGCAAGTAAGGTATTTAACTTCTCACGGATGCTGAGTATTTCTTTCGCATGAATATCAATGTCTGTAGCCTGACCTTGATAACCACCTAATGGCTGATGAATCATCACACGCGAATTAGGCAATGCATAACGCTTACCCTTGCAACCACCTGCTAATAGAAAAGCACCCATGCTTGCTGCTTGACCAATACAGAGTGTACTAATATCAGGCTTAGCAAACTGCATGGTGTCATAAATCGCCATCCCTGCAGTAACTGATCCACCTGGAGAATTAATATAGATAGAAATATCTTTCTCAGGATTTTCAGACTCTAAAAATAGAATCTGGGCGACAATTAAATTCGCCATATGATCTTCAATTGGACCAACAATAAAAATTACACGCTCTTTTAATAAGCGCGAGTAAATGTCATAAGCTCGTTCACCTCGGGCTGATTGCTCAACCACCATTGGAACTAGATTCATCGAAGGGCTATCAACGTATTCATTCGCCATGCAACACCTACCTAAAATTAATTAATTCTAAAGTCTGACTAACCAACTACTGCTGCTGTTGGTTAGGCTTAACTAACTCGTCAAACTCTTCTTTTTGCTCAACTGTTTTCACATGAGATAAGACCCAACTTACTACCTGATCTTCCATCACTACCGCTTCAATGCTGGCTCGTGCCTGCGTATTGCTAGTGTAGTACTCGATCACTTGTTGATAGTCTTGATATTGCCGCGCAATCTGTTCAATGCGCTGTTCAACTTCAACCGGGTTCACTTGTAACTTCTGCTCATTAACGATCTCACCGATAACTAAACCTAGCTTAATGCGACGTTTAGCTTCATCTACAAATAACTCATCCGGCAAATCTGCTGATTGCTGCATTTGGAAATTTTCTGCCGCCTGCTTACGTAAGGCTTCAACTTCTTGCGCAATCAAAGACTCAGGTAATTCAAAGTCATGATTAGCAATAACACACTCCATTACCGCTGCCTTAGACTTATTACCAATCTGTGTCTTTAATTCATTTTCTAATGATTCTTTAATCTTAGCGCGAAGCTCACTTTCTTCACCACTTTCGATACCATACCCTTTAACAAAGTCACTATCGACTTCTGGTAATGTACCACTCTCAACAAGTTTCAATGCAATATCAAAACTTGCCTCCTGACCAGCCAATTGCTCATTACCATAATCTTCTGGGAAGGTGATCATGAAGGTCTTATCTTCACCGGCTTTCATGCCTACGATATTGTCTTCAAAACCGGCAATCATACCGCCGCCGCCAAGCGTCAGGCGATAATCTTCTGACTTACCACCTTCAAACTCAACACCATCTAACTTACCGACAAAATCCATCGTTACACGATGACCGTTTTCCGCAGCAACGGCCTCTTCGGCATAATCTTTGTGCTGCTCACGCATATTAGTAAGTGTGTATTCAATGTGCTGCTCTTCAACTTCAGATACCGGCACAGTAACTTCTAACTTTGTAAAATCAGATACAGTGATTTCAGGATAGACATCAAAGTTAGCAATAAAGGTCAGGTCCTGACCGGGCTCAATCTGTTCTGGTTGGATCGTTGGCGCACCAGCTGGGCGCAACTTCTCTTGTAGCACTGCATCACGGTAGTTCGCCTGCATTTGATCGGCTAAGACTTCCTGTCGTATTGAACCTTCATAACGTTGCTTAACAACGTTCATAGGCACCTTGCCTGGACGGAACCCATCAATTTTAGCCTGACCTTTCATCGTATTAAGACGTTGCGTCACTTCAGCCTCTATCTTCTCGGCGGGAACAACAATGGTCATTTTACGGCCTAGTTGGCCTACTTCTTCTACCGATACTTGCATGTGTGTACTAACCTCACAGACAGCGATGCGCTGCAACTTAGGGAAATTTCTTGAATTTGGGATTGATTAGGTCTGGTGCGAAAGGAGAGACTCGAACTCTCACGGGTTACCCCACTGGTACCTAAAACCAGCGCGTCTACCAATTCCGCCACTCTCGCACATATAGGCCAATCAATATGGAAGCGGCGTAGTATATCCAAAACCATCACTAATAGTTAGCACTAGACGATAATAAAATAGGCCTAAAGTCGAGATTTTGGATTTCCGGCTAAAAAACCATCGATTACTAACGTATAACACGCTTCCAGCCGAGCAAATAAGGGTCTAATAGAAAGACCTTATCCGCCTGCTTCACAAAAGTAATCACCCGTGCATAGTCACCTGGCCACTGTTGATTACTAAAATTTTGTTCACCCAACCAGATTTTTTGATTGGCATGATCTACCTTCAACACTACCGCAACGTGACCCGTATTTAAAAACTGCTGCGCATAAATCAACAGATCGCCCCGTTTTGGAGCCACTAGAGCCTCGCCATTGACTATGGAATCAAATGCAAATTGCTGACTTTTATCAGCTGACGAGACTGTTTTTAGATCCCAGATATCAGCTGCAATATCAACACTGCCATAAACCACACCATAGTTTTTTAGTAGCCACCGTCTAGCATATTCAACACATTGCCAACTAATGCCGGTAAATACACCTTCACTAAACTGTGGTTGTGGATGGACACAATGTTCGGAACAATTGGAATAAGCAACTACACCATGGGGTGACCGCCCTAGTATTTTATTAAACGGCTGAATGCATGCCGATAGACAGGCTTGTGGCAAAGGCGCACTAGCCTCATTAGCCAAAATAGTAGGAGATACCAATAACAAGAAAATAGAAATGATCACAGCGCGCGCATTAAGATTCATACAGACTCCGAGCAACAGCTTTGAAAATGATCTTACAAATAAGATGGGGTGAATGATGGGACTCGAACCCACGACGACTGGAATCACAATCCAGGGCTCTACCAACTGAGCTACACTCACCATAAAGCAATAATACAGACTCTCCCTGGGCAAAACTGGTGCGCCCGGCAGGACTCGAACCTGCAACCCCCGGCTTAGAAGGCCGATGCTCTATCCAGTTGAGCTACGGGCGCAGAGAGATTTAACTTAAAGTCCGCAAACCACATAGCCCGATGAGCTATGTAGGACGGGATATTATCACTAAATACGCCAAGAAGTAATACGGCAAGACGAGATTTTAAGCCCAAGGCCTTCATGGCTAGGAGATTAAGTAAGAACAGCCATTCCTAAACAATCAAACAACACAGATGTATTAAGTCAATATCAACCCACACCTGTTTTACTGTCTGTTTTAGTGATTTTGTTTATATGAAATAAATGCAAGTCTGATTCATCAGACGAACGAATATTTAAGTGACAAGAATATGGAATGGTTTTCGTTTTAAAAAACAGATCGCCAGAAATGGCTAATTGGTCGGGGCAAGAGGATTCGAACCTCTGACCCTCTGCTCCCAAAGCAGATGCGCTACCAGGCTGCGCTATGCCCCGACTAGGTTGGCCATCTTAGTTTTTAAGAGAAGCTAAGACAGCGCGCAAGAATACGTGTTTTGACGCCCTATCGTCAACTAATTCTCGTTACCTATTCCGTCTATTTGTCCTATTTTCGATCGATTTATAGCCAATCCATGCAGCAGCCATGGCAAAGTCACGGTCTTGGTTATGGACTCGGCCTAATGTAACTGCCTTCCTCGCTTTATTCCTTACTGCCGACCGCTTATGATACGGCGCAACAACAACTAGACGAATAGGCACAGAATGGCTAAGCGAATTACTTCTCTCCTCACTACGTGCTTAATCCTCATAACATTTGCAGGGAGTGCAGCAATGAGCGATTCCAACCCTAAAGCTCTTTTTGAAACGAGCCAAGGCAACATCACGATTGAGTTATATGCCGAGAAAGCGCCGATTACAGTGGAAAACTTTATCCGCTACGTGACGGAAGGTTTTTATGACGGCACTATTTTTCATCGTGTGATCCCAAATTTCATGGTGCAAGGTGGTAGCTTTAAAGTTGATATGCGCCAAAAAGATGGTCATGGAAATATTCAGAATGAGGCAAATAATGGCCTACAAAACGTAGTTGGCTCCCTTGCCATGGCAAGAACTTCAGCGCCACACTCGGCCTCATCACAGTTCTTTATTAATGTAGCTGACAACGGCTTTTTAAACTTCACTAGTGAGAGTTCACAGGGCTGGGGTTACGCTGTGTTTGCCCAAGTCATTGATGGTATGGATGTAGTGATGGCAATCGCTGAAGTAGAGACCGCCACTCTGGGGCCTCATGGTGACGTACCGAAAGAACCAATCATCGTCAATAAAGCGAGCATGATCGAGTAATACAACACGGTTCTGATTAGCCCAGTGCAATACTGGGCTGGTCTACTAATTTAGGGCGTCTAATTCCATCTGACTAAAACCCGCTTGCTTACGCGCTGTAATATGCAGCGGCCCCTTGCCCGTATGCACATCATATTGTTTTAGTAATCCGATAAAGGTTGTCTGTGACTCAACCCCAGCTTCGGCACAGGCATGTTTATACCAACGTGTGCCAATCTCAACGTGACCCACCTCTTCCGCCAAAATAATTTCCAGCAAGGCGACTGTCTCGTGATCCCCAACCGATATTAAACGCTCGATCATACCTGGCGTAACATCCAGACCGCGCGCTTCCAGTACACGGGGCACTAAGGCCATACGATGTAAGACACTATGGCCAGTCTTTACCGCCATCTCCCAGAGCCCGTTATGTGCACTATGTGCGCCATAGTAACTACCTAACTGTTGCAGGCGATTAGACAGCATTTGAAAGTGACTAGCCTCTTCTGCCGCCACCTTCATCCAATCAAGATAATAGGCTAAAGGCATAGCTTGAAAACGATAGATCGCATCCAAGGCTAGATTGATAGCGTTATATTCGATGTGACAAACCGCATGAATTAGTGCGATGCGCCCTTCTACACTATGTAACTTACGCCGTGGCACCTGTGCGGGATGAACTAATTCCAACTCAGCTGGTAATCCAGGCAGGGCAATCGCTAGGATCTCAGCACTGGCCCGAGGTGCTTCAGATAAGTTAGCTAAACTACTTTTGATTGCAGTCAGCATTTTAATTTTCTGTTCCGGATGCGGACAGAGAATCGCGTCTTTTACACGCTCAAAAATATTATCTGCAGAGATAGAGTCAGACACTAGAGTTTAGATCGATGCTTAAACACTAAGCTTAGCGTTTAAGTGCCACCACCAAATCCATTACATTGGTGCCGGTGGGGCCGGTGGTGACCAAGTCACCCAATGCTTCTAAACAGTTGCCAGCATCGGCTTGCACTAGATATTGATCCAGATTCAAACCAAGTTGTTGACCACGTGCAGCACTGCTGCCATCAACGATACCACCAGCATCTTCAGTCGGACCATCGGTGCCATCGGTACCGGCTGCTAACAACACAACATCATCCTGACCAGCCAGCTCCTTGGCAGCGACCAAGGCGAAGTGCTGATTACGTCCACCACGACCTGGATTTTTTGGCAGCTTTACGGCCGTCTCACCACCCCAGATATGAATACCGGTTGCTGCCGAGCTCATCTGCTGACTGATCTCAGTTGCCTTAGCGCTGGCATCACCCTGCATAAACTCTTCATGCAAAGTGACCTTGAGACCTAGGGCCTGTGCCTGCTTAGCTGCTGCCTGTTTAGCATCATCTAGTGTTGCGATAACGTGGCTTTCAATGTTCGTAAATGCACTACTCTCGGGCACCGGCATAAATTTAACATCTGCTAGTACACTACTTATTTCTTCAGGTAGATCGACATCGGCAATATTGTCATAGATGGGTGTTAACGGGCCCGAACCGATTACTGCAGGATCATCACCCGGCACATCTGAGATCATCAACGCCAAAGTCTCACGACCATTAATATAAGATGCTAGACGACCACCCTTGATGCAGGAGGCCGCGCGACGCACCTGATTCATCTGTGTGATGTCATAACCAATCGATAATAGGGTGTTTGTCATAGCGGTTAATTTGGCTAGATCCATGCCTTCGGCAAGCACTTCCATCAAGCTTGATGCACCACCTGAGAATAAAACAAGAAAACGCGCATCAGCAGGTGCCTGCTGGACAAAATCGATCACTGCTTGACCGGCCTTGATACTGGCATCTCCAGGCACAGGATGATCCGATTCGATCACCTGCATACGTTCACATGCAATCAAATCAGCTTCAGCATGATGATGTTTAGTCACAACCAAACCGGTCTTGATTTGATCACCCAATACCGACAAAGCACCTAATGCCATCGATGAACCGGCTTTACCCACTGATAACAAATAGTAGTCACCGCTAAGTGTATGCTGCTGTAAATAGTCGACAACGGCATTAAAGCCTTTAACTCGCGAAACACCCGCATCAAAGACGGCACGGACTTGTTCACGCGCGGTTGCCAGGGCTAGGTCGGTTTCAGTATTTTTCATAATTTAATTATTTAAGTGGAAATTTAAGTGCGCGAGAATACAACAATTCAGTATCGAATTCGCCTGCTAGCCGGCGATGTAAACAAATGTACCGACCATCACAGGTTCAAACAAGTCAATCACATCCTGATTAGCCATGCGCACACAACCATGTGAGGCCGGCTGGCCTAAAAGACCTTCTTCTTGAGTACCATGGATATAGATATAACGTTCATAACTATCAACCCCAGCACCCTGATTAATATTACCTTGCAAGCCTTTTAACCATAGAATCCGGCTCAAAATTAGATCCTCACCAGTAGCTACTGCCTGCTGCTCAATAGTTGCCGTTTTCCCTATAGCACGACGTCCAACAAAGATTTCAGCAATGGGCTGACCACCACCAATGCAGGCCGCAATACTATGTGCACCATACGGTGTTTTATAGCTATCTTGCTCACAGCCCACACCCAGTGTGGCGGTTGAAACTGGATATTCCTGTAATACCTTATCTTGTCTTAGTAGCCTAAGGCTTTGACTAGCGACCTCAACATGAATCCAAAGAGGTGTGATGAAGGTGGCAAACTGTTGCTGTAACTGTGCAATGTGCTGTGCCGTAATCATCATTATTCACCGTTATTAGTCAACATTAACAATATCAATACTAGTCAAGTCTTCCTCTGCTTCCTTACTTGAATCATTACGGCTTTTTTCCAATGATTCCAAGTAGTCATCCTGCAAACCAGTCACATATTCGCCAGTGAAAACCGAAGTCTCAAACTGGCTAATCTCTTTGTTTCCGTCACCGACTGACCAAACCAGATCTTCTAAGTCTTGGTAAAACAGACGATCAGCACCAATTTCATCACGTATTTGTTCTAGGTTTCTACCATGTGCTATTAACTCAGTAGCAGCTGGCATATCGATGCCATAGACATTGGGATAACGCACAGGTGGTGAGGCCGAGGCAAAGTAAACCTTCTTGGCGCCAGCGTCGCGTGCCATTTGCACAATTTCACGTGACGTAGTGCCACGTACAATCGAATCATCCACCAACATCACGTTCTTATTTTTATATTCCAAATTAATTGGATTTAATTTCTGACGTACTGACTTTGATCGTTGTTTCTGCCCAGGCATAATAAAGGTACGGCCAATGTAACGATTTTTAATAAAGCCTTCTCGATAATTACAATCTAGCACCTGAGCCATCTCTAAGGCTGCTGTCCGACTGGTATCAGGGATAGGGATAACAACATCAATATCGTGGTCGGCCCATTCACGCTGTACTTTTTTAGCTAAGCGGTTACCCATGCGCATCCGTGCTTTCTGCACATAGACATTTTCAATAATCGAGTCTGGTCGCGCAAAATAGACAAATTCAAATAGACATGGTGTCAAGACCGCTGTCTCTGAACACTCTTGTGAATGTAGCTTATTGTCCTTATCGATGAAGATCACTTCACCTGGCTTAACATCACGCACCAGCTCATAACCTAATACATCTAGCGCTACACTCTCAGACGCAATCATATACTGGCGTCCATTTTCACCTTCCTTAACACCATAGACCAAAGGTCGAATACCATTTGGATCACGAAATGCGAGCATGCCAACACCACAGATCATAGTCACCACACCGTAGGCACCACGACAGCGTTTATGTACACCACGCACAGCTGCAAAGACGTCCTTTGCACTCAGCTTGAGGTGGTCGACCTCACTCAGCTCATGCGCCAAGACATTAAGTAGGATCTCAGAATCAGAGCGCGTATTAATATGCCGACGATCATCTATGAAAAGTTCCTTCTTTAGCTCAGCTGCATTGGTTAAGTTGCCGTTATGTGAAAGACAAATACCATAAGGAGAGTTCACATAAAAAGGCTGTGCTTCAGCCTCTGATGATGTACCGGCAGTAGGATAACGCACATGTGCAATCCCCATATCACCCTGCAATACGCGCATATGCCGTTCTTGAAATACATCGCGCACTAAGCCATTCCCTTTACGCTGGAACAAGCGACCCTCTGCGTAGGTCATGATGCCTGCCGCATCTTGGCCACGATGTTGCAATACCGTTAATCCATCATACAATTCTTGATTGACTAACTGGCCATTGCCGACGATACCGATAATCCCACACATGAATAATAAACCTTAGCTACTTAAAAGAATTTGCTTATAGAGATAAAAACGTTCTGAGTAATGCCCAGGCATTTTCTCGATAAGCCACAAGGCCGATTGATTGAATGGCCCAATTAACTGCGCTTGCCGCCAGGCATCACTACTTGGCAATGCAGTAAAGGCAGCTGAAGCGAGCAGTAATAACACCACGACTACAGAACCACGCAGTATCCCAAACAACATGCCCAGAGTACTATCAAGCCAACGAACCATCGGCATTTTCGTCACACTGGCCAATAGCCGATTCAAAATAAATCCCAGTAATAGTGAGCCGACTAGAATCAAGATAAATGCAATCGCAATACGCAGCCCATAACCCAAGTCTGTTCCAGCACTGATATCGACACTGACAATAGTTGCCGGCAATAAATCTGCAATCGATTCGGAATAACGAATAGATAAGAAAATAGCGACACCCCACGCCACAAGTGAGATAGCTTCCCGCACAAAACCACGCATCAAGGCGATACCAGTGGAAATAAGGAAGACAACGACAATAAGAATATCAATCCAAGTTAAATCAAATAGATTCATAAGCTTTTAGACATGAACGTTGGCATTGGCTTTAAGGTTCAACTCGCGGGTAAGAACTGACAAAAGCTGCTGTTAACTTAAACTTATCGACTAAGCGCAGTTGCATCTGCTCTGCTTTTTCACGTGAAATCATAGGGCCAACTTTGACCCGATAAACCCGCTTTTGGTTTTCACCAGCGACTTCAATAAAGAGATCTAATTTCTCATCTGCCAGCTGCTTTTTCAGGATCAGCGCTTTTTCACGTTGATTGAATGCACCCACCTGCACTACCCAGCTAATAAGCTTATCTGAAGCACCTTTCGCTAAACTCACTTCAGGATGAATACCTTGAGCCAGATCAGCAGCATCTGCGGCCGCCTGCGTGGAAGACTCCATCTGTTGTTCCCAACCTGCTCGGACTGCTGGCTGTTCATCAATAAATTTAGGCTCAGGGGGGATATTCAGGTCGCTACGGATATTTTGTCGATAACTAGAGCCGTTAGCTGACTCATGACCAGAGCCATCAAGCACGATCGGGACAAAAATCACGGCGAGACTGCCTAAGACGATGGCGCCAACAATTCTATATTTGAGTGCTAGGTCCATGTGATCCTGTGTCCGAGAATGGAAGACCACATTCTAACCAATACAACAGGCGGTTAACAGCGAATAAAAGGACTTATTTGCCGCTAGCGATAACTTCTGAGACCGTAAAGATAGAACCAAAGACAAGGATACGGTCTCCTTTACTGGCATCCTGCTGCGCCTGCTCGTAGGCCTGCTCAACAGTATCGAATGAACGTACTATGGTATCCGCTGAAGCTTCAGACAAGGCAGCTGAAACGCGCTCTATCGGCATCGCTCGAGGTGAATCGACACTACTGACATACCATTCATCAACATGGCTATACAGTAATTGCACAATCCCATCTAAATCTTTATCACTCAGAATAGCGAATACCGCTATGGTTTTTTCTGGTTTAGGTAACGCCACTAAATTAGTCGCTAAAACCTCAGCACTATCATAGTTATGCGCCACATCAAGGATCACTTCACAGCCTTTAACTATGCGTTGGAACCGTCCTTCTAAAGTAACTTCTCGCAAACCCGTCTTAATCGCCTCAAAGTTGACTGGCAATTTATCCGATATCAGATGCAGCCCCATCAAGGCACTAGAGGCGTTTTGCATCTGCACTGCACCTGATAGATTAGGTAAAGGCAAACCTTGTAGCTCAAAGTGCTCACTTTTAACACTCCATGAACTTTTTTCTACGCTATATGAGTAATCTTGATTCAGACTCTTAAACTCAGCACCAACCTTTTTAGCAGTCGCTGCCACACTGGCTGGCGGCAGTGGGTCACCACAAATAGCTGGTGTGTTTTGACGGAAAATACCAGCCTTTTCAAAACCAATAGATTCACGATCAGGCCCCAGATACTCAGTATGATCAAGACCGATACTAGTAACGATACCCAAATCACTATCGATCATATTAGTGGCATCTAAGCGTCCGCCTAGGCCAACCTCAAGGATCGCAACATCAACGTGCTCTCTATGAAAGATATCCAAGGCAGTAAGGGTCGCAAACTCAAAAAATGATAGGCTAATCTCACCACGTGCAGCATCGATCTTGGCAAAAGAAGCACAAAGCTGTGCATCATTGACGCATCGCTGCCCCACTCGGATGCGCTCGTTGTAATGCACGATGTGAGGTGAGGTATAAGCACCTACACGATAACCGGCGTGATGCAGAATAGAGGTCAACATGGCAACCGTTGAGCCCTTACCATTGGTACCTGCTACCGTAATGACTTTAAACGGGCAATCCAACACCCGCATACGTTTGGCTACTTCAGTAATGCGATCTAGGCCTAGCTCGATTTCACGCGCATGCAGTGTTGTCTGCCATGCGAGCCAATCGTCTAGAGACCTAAACTTAAGTTGCTGTGAATTATTTGCGCGTGAGTCCGACATAACGTTTAGATAGAAGGCTAAAAGTTACTGATTACGCTCAGTCAGCAATTGCAGCAGATTATGAATCCGCGGTGCGAGATCCTTACGATCTATGATCAGATCAATCGCTCCATGCTCCTGCAAAAACTCACTGCGCTGAAATCCTTCCGGCAGTGTCTCACGTACTGTTTGCTCGATCACACGCGGACCAGCAAAACCAATCAACGCATTTGGCTCAGCAATATGCACATCACCAAGCATGGCAAAACTTGCCGATACACCACCCATGGTGGGATCAGTCAATACCGAGATAAAGGGTAAACGCTCTTCAGACAAACGCGTTAATGCAGCACTGGTTTTTGCCATCTGCATTAATGACATCAGAGCTTCTTGCATACGCGCACCACCACTAGTGGAGAAGCAAACAAACGGCATACGTTCTGCAATGCAGCGATTGACTGCAGCCAAAAACCGCTCGCCGACTACTGAGCCCATAGACCCAGCCATAAAATTAAATTCAAAGGCAGCCACGACTACCGGTAGAGAGCGCAAAGTCCCCTGCATCACGACTAGGGCATCAGTTTCACCGGTAGCCTTATTCGCTGCGATGAGGCGATCTTTATATTTCTTAGAATCTTTAAATTTAAGAAAATCACGCGGCTCAAATTCAGCACCAATTTCGCTGCGCCCTTCTTTGTCTAAAAAAGAGTCCAAGCGACTACGTGCGCTGATACGCATGTGGTGGTTACATTTAGGACAAACCTGGAGATTGCGCTCCAACTCTTGACCATACAATACGGCACTACATCGAGCACATTTCGCCCACAAACCTTCCGGTACTTTGCGACTACTCGTGCTATCAGTGCGGATGCGCGAAGGCATCAATTTTCCAAGCCAGCTCATGGCAATATTTTATCTACTTAATGTCAAATCGAACCAGCATTATCCAACGCGGACTTGATGCCTTGCAATAGGGATTTCACTTCTTTCAGCGCAGTTGGCATATCTTCTTGATTTGTGGCTATCAGAGAAACGATGGCACTACCAACAACAACAGCGTCAGCAACGGCTGCTACAGCCGCTGCGGTCTCTGCATCTTTGATACCAAAACCAACTGCTAACGGTAGTCCTGTGACGGCACGGATCTCACTTAATTTACTAGAAACACTGTCAATATCGAGGCTATTAGCACCTGTAATACCCTTAAATGAGACGTAATAGAGAAAACCAGAGGCCATCTCAGAAATGCGACGAATACGCGAAATATCGGTGGTTGGAGCCATTAAAAAGATTGAATCGATATCAACTTCACGATAAAGCTGATTAATTTCAGTGCATTCTTCTGGTGGCAAATCGACAGTAATCACACCATCGACCAAACCTTTGGCATCTTGAGCAAACCGCTCAACACCATAAATTTCGATCGGATTTTGATAACCCATCAAAATAATCGGCGTATTTGGATCATTTTTACGGAAATCCTTCACCATCTGAAGAATATCAGCCAGCGAGGTGTCATATTTTAATGCACGCTCACAGGCCTGTTGGATTACCGGACCGTCAGCCATCGGATCAGAAAAAGGCACCCCAACTTCAATCAAGTCAGTACCGGCCTCCACCAACGCATGCATAATAGAAACCGTATGTTGCGGATGCGGATCACCGGCAGTGACATAGCTGATTAAGGCCTTTTCATTCTTTGCTTTTAACGCATCAAAGCGCGTCTTGATTCGACTCACAACTCAATTCCTTCTATACGCGCAATGGTATTAATATCTTTGTCACCGCGACCAGATAAATTAATTATGATTGACTGTTCCTTTGCCATAGTCGGTGCTAATTTCTCAGCAAAGGCCATCGCATGACTAGTTTCTAGCGCAGGAATAATCCCTTCCTTACGCGTTGTCAGATGGAAAGCAGCCAAGGCTTCATCATCGGTCACTGAGACATATTGCACTCGGCCTTCATCTTTCAACCAGGCATGTTCTGGGCCTACACCAGGATAGTCCAAACCAGCAGAAATCGAATGTGTTTCGATAATCTGACCAGCCTCACTTTCCATCAGGTAAGTACGGTTACCGTGTAACACACCAGGCTTACCAGCACTTAGTGGCGCTGAGTGCATACCGGTATCAACACCATGTCCACCGGCTTCAACACCATAGATCGCGACACTTTCATCACCTAAGAAGGGATGAAACAAACCTATCGCATTAGAGCCACCACCAACACAGGCGACTAAGGCATCAGGCAAAGTATTGTATTGCTCTAACATTTGTTCACGTGCTTCTTTACCGATCACAGTTTGGAAATCACGCACTATTTGCGGATATGGATGAGGCCCTGCAACGGTGCCAATAATGTAGAAAGTATCATCAACATTCGTTACCCAATCACGCAGTGCTTCATTCAAGGCATCTTTCAGTGTGCGCGAGCCTGAAGTAACCGGCACCACCGTGGCACCCAATAGACGCATACGATAGACATTAGGTGATTGCCGTTGAATATCTTCGGCCCCCATATAGACCACACATTCCAGACCCAGCCGCGCTGCAATCGTGGCACTGGCAACACCATGCTGACCAGCGCCAGTTTCGGCAATAATACGTGTCTTACCCATCCGTTTAGCCAATAAGGCCTGACCGATGGTGTTATTAATTTTATGTGCACCGGTATGGTTTAAATCTTCACGCTTTAGGAAGACACGTGCACCACCCCAAAGCTCGGTTAAACGCTCGGCGAAATAAAGTGGGCTGGGACGACCAACATAGTGTGCTAGATCATTATAAAACTCTGCTTGGAAGGCAGGGTCGACCTTACATTCTTCATAGGCTGCTTCTAACTCAGCCAAAGGCGTCATCAGTGTTTCAGCTACAAAGCGTCCACCATATGGCCCAAAGTGTCCTCTATTATCTGGTAGAGCATTAAAATGCCCTTGCTCTTTATCTGTCACATCAACACCCATCGGCTAATCGCACTGCGTTTACAAAATTTATCATCTTGGTTTTATCTTTAATCCCTTTCGCGGACTCTATACCGCTACTTACATCGACCCCATAGGGTCTCGCTTGTTTAATTGCATCAGCAACGCTATGACTATCTAAGCCACCAGCTAAGATAATCGCTTGCTCCAACACCTGCGGAGTCGAATGCCAATCAAAGGCATCACCACTACCACCCGGCTGACCTGGCTCATTACCATCTAGCAATAAAGCCGATGCCTGTGTGTATTCATCTAGTCTAGCGAGATCAGTAGCACCACCCATGGCAATACTTTTCATATATCTATAGCCAAAGGAGGCACAAAATTCTGCTGACTCATCCCCATGGAATTGCAGCACATCTAAATCTAACGCCTTGATTATCTGTTTGATTGTACTCGCTTGGTCATTCATGAATAACCCCACACGAGTAATAAATGGTGGGCAAACCGCGAGTAACTTCTCGGCCTGTTCAATATCGATACAACGCGGACTCTGCTGACAAAAAACGAAGCCTAGAGCATCAACACCTAAAGCAGCCGCGTGTTGTACATCTTCAACCCGTGTTAAGCCACAAAATTTTATCTTAGTCCTAGACATAGATCGATCTCAATAATCCTTCATTAAACACAATAGTGCCTACAAACATCAAATCTCAAACTGCGAATCGTATTGTACAGCTAAAAAGTACAAACCATCTGGCTTTGCCGTTACGCCAGCCTGCGAGCGATCTCGTTGCTGCAATAATTCAGCAGCCCATGACACCTCACGTTCGCCACTACCGATGGCCATTAAAACACCGGCAAGATTTCGCACCATATGATGCAAAAAGGCATTCGCAGTGACATCTAGTATGACTAATGACCCTTCCCGTCGCAGGCGCAATTCATGCAGTGTTCGTATTGGTGTATTCGCCTGACAGGCCAACGCCCTGAAACTCGTAAAGTCATGTTTGCCTAACAGGCTATTAGCTGCCTGCTGCATACGTTCAACATCTAACGGTTTAACACACCAGGTCGCTTTGCCAACGAGTAACGCTGAACGGGAAACTTGATTTGAGATCACATAGCGATAGGACCGTGCACGCGCTGAGAAACGGGCATGGAAATCTTCACTCATCGGCTGTACGCGTTGTATCGCAATACTCTCTGGTAGATTTGAATTCGCCCCTAACAGCCAAGATCGTAGACTACGTTCAACCTGTGTATCAAAGTGAATCACCTGGCCCAAGGCATGCACACCAGTATCTGTACGTCCTGCACACTGTACATTAATTGGCTCAGCTGCCACGTGGCTTAGTGCTTGCTCCACACAGGCCTGAACCGAAGGTGCATGTGGCTGACGCTGCCAACCACAGAATGGCCTACCATCATATTCAACTACAGCAGCGTATCTCACCTACGACCTATCATCCCAATATCAATCTAAATTAATCAATGGTCGCTAATATCTGCTGTGCGCGCTTAACCTGCTCCACATCACCTTCAGCAATCACTTCACGTAAACTTTCTCTAGCCGAATCAACATCACCCATTTCTAATAAAACAGCGACTAGATCAAGTTTAGTTGCAGCATTTTCTAGTAGTTCTTCATAATCATCGTCAGGCTCAAGTTCAGCAACATCATCAGCCAAGTCTTTTAAGGCTTGGTCATCTAAGCCCACGATCTGTGGCTCCTGCATAGTAGGAAAAACAGCTTTTACCGCTACCTCTTCAGTCTTCTCATCCATCATCACTATCGCTTGTGGGTCAAGATGCGGCTCCTCAGGAGAGGAGACAGGCTCTGAAGCTAACTTACGCCGACGTAAAAGGAGCAATATAAACATCACCAGCAACCATAAAAATAAGCTCGAAATACCTAACAAGAAGGCTACGCTCTGTTGCTGAAACCATGCCTTAAGTTCCAACCAAACCTGTTGACTAGCATATATGGCCTTATCAAGAGTCTCTTTAAGGTCTACGTTTAACTCTGATTCAGCAATTGCTGCACTAGCTTGTGGGCTAGATTTCGGGCTAGTTAGTGGACTAGGTTGCTGAGACCAAGCCTTAAGTGCTAGCCAGGCTTCGTCAAAAATCATCTTAAGGTCTGCGTTTAACTCTGACTCAGTAATTGCTGCACTAGCTTGCGGGCTAGATTTTGGGCCAGCTAATGGACCGGGTTGTGAATTCATTGGTGGCAAATCTTCAAAGCGCTCTAAGATTTCTTGCAGGCGTGCCAGCTGCTGATTTTGCACCTCGATAATCGCCTCTTGCTTCTTCAGCATCAGCTCTAAATCACCGATACGACTACGTAATTCTAGATTCTCTTGTACCTTGGAGCCTATCTGCTCTTTCAACAACTGATTCTGTTGTTGCATATCAGCCAGCTCTACTGACTGTGGATTAGAATCATCATCCAAATTAGGTGTTTTTGTGAGAATAGATAACTTCTGTTTATTATCGCTCACCACTGTTGGCAAGCGTGTGCTCCGCACTATGGGTTGTTCGGCACGGTGTTGTTTCCATTCCTGGGCCTGTTGCCTGACCTGATTAAGCGCCTGCCCTGGTTTGATTGAGCGCGCTTGCGCCAATGCTGGGATAACCAATACAACGCCTTTTTTTAACTCATTGATATTACCCACATTAAAGGCATCTGGATTCATTAGCTGAATCGCCAACATCATCTGACTACCACTAATATTAGTGCCAGCAGTATAGCGACTTGCGATACTCCATAATGTCTCACCGTCTGCAACAGCAACACGAGGTAATTGATCCTTCTGTGCTTGCTCTGGCTTCTTCTCAGCAATAGTAGTGGAAGACTTGGTAGCGGCCGCTAGTGCTATTTTATATTTACGCACCAACACACCACTACTAGATTCCAGTTTTATAAAGAAGGCTGTACTGGCTTGTTTAAATGGCTGAGATGAGTTGATACGAATATAGCTATTGCTACTCGTACGTATCGCTTGAAACTGCAATGACTTCAGTTCGTCTGTTACTGGAAGGCGATTGGTTTGAAATAAGATATTCTCTGCCAAACCAACCTTGAGTGTTTCAAACTCTTCACCAGTGATTGTGACAAGCTCAATCTCAGCGCGCAAAGGCTCATTCAAAGCCGATTGCACGACTAATTGACCCAAGCCCAAAGCACTCACTAAACCAGGCCAAAACATGGCTAACAAACTATAGATCAGAATCAGTTTTGATTTGCGCTGCATAGCTCTCCCCACTGTGAGAGTTAATAATTAAGGCGTTAAGCCAAATAATCTTGGATCAAACACTCCGCAATCTGCACACTATTCAAGGCAGCACCTTTACGTAAATTATCGCTCACAACCCAAAGATTTAAGCCACGAGGATGTGAGATATCCTGACGAATACGTCCGATATACACCGGATCTGTGCCATCTGAGTCAGTCGCTGCGGTTGGATAACCACCATCGCACCGATCGTCCATTATGCTAACGCCTGGCGCCGCAGCCAGTAGCGTGCGTGCTGCTTGTGCATCTAGGGGTGCTTTCAGCTCCAGATGCAACGCTTCAGAATGTCCATATTTTACTGGGATACGTACTGCAGTAGGATTCACCAAGATAGTCTCATCACCCATGATCTTTTGTGTTTCCCAGACCATTTTCATTTCTTCTTTGGTGTAACCATTATCTAAAAAAACATCAATATGCGGCAAAGCATTAAACGCAATCTGTTTTGGGTAGACCTCAGACACTACTGGTTTGCCATCAAACAAAGCCTGCGTCTGCATATCCAGCTCATCGATTGCCTCTTTACCAGTACCAGATACGGCTTGGTAGGTCGCCACATTAATCCGTTCGATACCAACTGCATCATGGATAGGCTTTAGCGCAACCAACATTTGAATGGTCGAGCAGTTTGGATTGGCAATAATGCCGCGGTTTTTATACTCAGCAATGGCCGCTGGATTGACCTCCGGCACGACTAATGGAATATCATCTTCATAGCGATAGCGAGAGGTATTATCAATCACCACACAACCCTTCTCAGCGGCCTTTGGGGCAAACTTCTCAGAGATTGATGCACCAGCCGAAAACAACCCAATCTGTGCTTTAGAAAAATCAAAGTCAGCAAGATCTTCTACTATTAGTTCCTGCTCACCAAAGCGTACTTTTTTACCAACAGAGCGGGCACTCGCTAGTGCATACACCTTGCCAACTGGAAACTGTCGTTCTGCCAAAATGGAGAGCATAACCTCGCCCACTGCGCCTGTGGCGCCAACTACTGCTACATCATATGTTTTTGTCATTGCAAGTCACTCACACGTCATCTCTATCATTCTTAGTCTATGCAGCACACTAACTTGCTGCTTGCATCGCTTGCACTACCGCGTCACCCATCTCACTTGTAGACATTACCGTCTCACCTGTCTTGGCAATATCTGCTGTCCGTGCACCAGTCGTTAAGGCCTGCATCACTGCATCTTCAACCTGCTTTGCTTCTGCCTCTAAACTCAAGCTATAACGCAACATCATCGCTACTGATAGGATGGTCGCCAGTGGGTTAGCGATACCTTTGCCAGCAATATCAGGTGCCGAGCCATGAATAGGTTCATACATACCTAGGTTGTCTTGATTTAACGATGCCGATGGCAACATGCCAATCGAACCCGTTAGCATGGCCGCCGCATCAGATAAAATATCGCCGAATAGATTTGAGGTCACCATGACATCAAACTGTTTAGGCGCACGAATCAATTGCATAGCAGCATTATCGACATACATATGGCTCAGCTCTACACTGGGATAATCGGCCTTAACCTCTTCCATTACTTCGCGCCAAAGCAAAGAGACTTCTAATACATTCGCCTTATCCACTGAGCATAAACGACCATCTCGTTTGGCTGCGGCAGCGAAGGCTACATGAGCAATGCGTCTGATCTCATCTTCGTTATACACCATGGTGTTATAACCCCAACGACGACCATCTTTAATTTCTTTTGCGCGTGGCTGACCGAAATAAATACCACCGACTAACTCACGCACAATCAGCAGATCCAAACCTGCAACCAATTCTGGTTTTAAGGATGAGGCTTCAGCCAAGTCTTTATATAGCAGCGCCGGACGTAGGTTAGCGAATAGATTTAGGTGCCCACGAATATCTAACAAGCCTTGTTCAGGACGCAGATGCCGTTCAACATCGTCATACTGAGGACCACCCACTGCGCCGAGTAAAATCGCATCGGCCTGTTCTGCTAGTTTGCGTGTACTCTCAGGGAAAGGAGATCCTTCTTGATCATAAGCAACCCCGCCTAAATTGGCTGGCTCTAACTCAAGCCGGCAACCCTGTGTCTTAAGTTGATCCAGTACCTTAACGGCCTGTTCTATGATCTCTGGGCCAATACCGTCACCCGCCAATACTAAAATTTTAGACATGTTACTTCTGTACCTTTAATCGTTACTGTATAGCCAGGGCGCACTACTCTTTTGTGCTGCCTCAAAGGCCTTAATTTTGTCTGCGTACTTCAACGTAATACCAATCTCATCCAAGCCATTTAGTAAGCAATGTTTTTTAAACTCATCCACTTCAAAGTGGGCTATCTGCTTGCCATCACGTAAAATAATCTGATTATCCAAGTCGATACTGACTGAAGTCTCTGCATCGGCCAAGCTTGCTGCAAACAACTCATCAATCAACGCTTGATCTAGAACAATTGGCAATAGGCCATTCTTAAAACAGTTACTAAAAAATATGTCGGCAAAGCTCGGGGCTAATAAAGCCTTGATACCATAATCCTGAAAGGCCCAGACCGCATGCTCACGAGAAGAACCACAACCAAAGTTTTCGCGACCTAAAACAATTTCTGCCTTATGGTAACGCTCATCATTCAGAATAAATTCTGGATTCAAACGCCGACCTTCACAGGACTGATCTGGCTCACCAGGATCTAAGTAACGCCAATCATCAAATAGATTAGGACCAAAGCCAGAACGACGAATCGACTTTAAATATTGCTTTGGAATAATCGCATCAGTATCCACATTTGGACGATCAATCGGTAACAAGCTAGAGCTTAGTGTAGTAAATGCTTGCATCATCATCCCCTATAAGTAGTCGCGCACATCGGCTAGGTGGCCGGCAATGCCAGCAGCTGCGGCCATCGCAGGACTTAATAAATGTGTACGTCCACCCTGTCCCTGACGACCTTCAAAATTACGATTAGAGGTTGAGGCACAACGTTCACCAGCCTCCAATTGATCGGCATTCATGCCTAAACACATAGAACAGCCTGGCTCACGCCATTCAAAACCTGCGGCCTTAAATATTTTATCCAACCCTTCTTTTTCTGCCTGTTGTTTAATCAAACCTGAACCCGGAACAATCAAGCCTAATTTGATGTTTTCTGCCAACTGTCGACCCTGCACAACAACGGCAGCGGCACGTAAATCTTCAATACGTGAATTGGTACAAGAACCAATAAAGACTTTATCAATAGTAATATCTTTAACCGCCTGGCCCGCTTCTAACCCCATATAACGCAGGGCATTACGCATACCCTCTGCCTTACTATCACTACTTTCTTCTGCAGGATCAGGCACCAGCGCATCGACTGCGACCACCATCTCTGGCGATGTCCCCCAGCTGACTTGAGGTTTAAGTGCACTGACATCAATTGTAATCACCTTGTCAAAGTGCGCATCTGGATCTGACACCAGCTCACACCAACTGGCTTTTGCTTGTTCCCACTCGGCACCCTTAGGTGAAAACGGTCGGCCAGCAACATACTCTAAGGTGCGTTCATCAACACCAATAATGCCGGCACGCGCACCCGCTTCAATTGCCATATTACAAATAGTCATACGACCTTCAATAGATAGATCTCGGATCGCAGAACCAGCAAATTCAATCGTGTAGCCGGTACCACCTGCAGTACCAATCTCAGCAATCACCGCCAACACAAGATCTTTAGCGCTGATACCTGCTTGCAGCTCACCCTCTAAATCCACACGCATAGAATTAGTCTTCTTCAATAAAAGACATTGCGTTGCAAGCACATGTTCAACTTCCGAGGTACCGATACCAAAAGCTAGTGCTGCTAAAGCACCATGGGTAGATGTATGAGAATCACCACAGACTATCGTCATACCCGGTAGGCTCGCGCCCTGCTCTGGGCCAATTACATGCACGATACCTTGACGGATATCATTCATCTCAAACTTCTGTAGATCAAAGGAACTGCAGTTTTCATCCAAGGCGGCTAATTGCTTACGTGAAACCGGATCTTCAATTTCTTGGTCACGCTTTGTGGTTGGCACATTATGATCTGGTACCGCTAATACCGAAGCCTTACGCCATGGTTGGCGGCCAGCCAGACGTAAGCCTTCAAAGGCCTGTGGTGAAGTCACCTCATGTACCAAATGGCGATCAATATAGATCAGGCTAGTGGCGTCTTCTTGTGTATGCACTACATGTGCATTCCATAATTTGTCGTACAGTGATAATCCAGACATGTTCTTTAATCTTAGTTGCTTAATTCTTGGAGGCAGGGATATCAGGACACTCAGTGCTGACATCGGCATTTTGACCACGATGACGTAAGGCATGATCTGCCAGTGTCAGGGCTAGCATCGCCTCAGCGATAGGCACAGCACGAATACCTACACAGGGGTCATGTCGGCCCGTGGTTGAGATTTCAGCATCCTTACCGTTTTGATCTACTGTCTGACCTGGAATACGGATGCTAGACGTTGGTTTGAGTGCAATCGATACCGATAAGTCCTGGCCAGAGCTAATACCACCTAAGGTACCGCCGGCATGATTGGAGTGGAAACCATCAGGCTCGATCGCGTCCCTATGCTCACTGCCGCGCTGCGTGACAGAATCAAAACCAGCACCAATCTCAACCGCCTTAACCGCATTGATCGACATCATACCCTTGGCGATATCGGCATCTAATCGATCAAAGATAGGTTCTCCCCATCCGACCTGCATAGAGGTTGCTGCCACGGTCAGACGTGCACCAATGGAATCGCCATCACGCCGTAGTTGTTCCATGAATTCAGCCAGCGCATCTAGCTTACTCACATCTGGAAAGAAAAATGGATTGTGATTAACACTAGCCCAGTCCATCTGCTCTGCCTTGATATCACCAATCTGTGATACACAGGCCTTGATCTCAGTGCCATAGCGCTGAAATAAGAATTTCTTAGCAATCGCACCGGCTGCAACACGCATCGCCGTCTCACGAGCAGAAGAGCGGCCACCACCACGATAATCGCGAATGCCATATTTTTTGAAATAGGTGTAATCGGCATGACCAGGACGAAAGGTCTCAGCGATTTTGGAGTAATCACTGGATCGTTGATCTTGGTTACGAATCAGTAAGCCTATTGGGGTTCCAGTAGTCTTCCCTTCGAACACACCAGACATGATTTCAACTTCATCTGCCTCACGTCTTTGCGTCGTAAATTTGGATTGGCCTGGACGACGACGATCAAGATCAGGCTGCAAATCTGCTGCAGACAACTCAATTCCTGGAGGGCAGCCATCAACAATAGCGCCAATAGCAGGACCATGACTCTCACCAAATGAGGTCACTGTGAAAAGCATTCCAAAAGTATTTCCAGACATATCGTAAGGTTCTTTTATTAGTGATCATCAATTAAAGAAGATCGAACATAAGGTCAAAATGACCGTATTCAGTTACATACCTACGTTGCGAATTGTTTACATTCTTGCGCCGTCAGTACACATACACCTTCACCACCATTTTCCAATGCCAACCACATGAACTGGGTATCGGCAAAGTATTGCTCTAAGGCATACGCCGACTCACCAACTTCTAGCACTAGCAAACCATCATCAGTCAAATGTCGACTAATAGAGGCAAGTATTTTTTTCGTCACATCCAAGCCATCACTACCCGAATACAGGGCATGTGCTGGCTCATGCTGATACTCAGTCGGTAACTCGCGCTGCTCTCGTTGTGGAACATAGGGCGGATTGGCCAGAATAATATCATATTGACGCACCGGAATCTGTGCCCAAACATCAGATAACACTGTGCTAACGCGGTTTTGCAACTGGTGCGCCTGGATATTTTGTTCGGCCAATTGTAAGGCCTCTGGGTCGATATCCGTTAGTAGCACCTGCGCCTCAGGAAACTCTAAGGCCGCTAGAATACCTAGGCAGCCGCTGCCACTACAGAGGTCCAAAATAGCACTCGGCTCTGCATTGGCCTCCCCAGCCCCCATCCACCAAGGAAAGAAGCGCTCTTGAATCAAACTGGCTATTGGTGAGCGTGGCACCAACACATGTTCATTAACGATGAATTTATAGCCAGCTAGCCAAGTTTCACCTAGTAGGTAGACCAAGGGCTTACGTTCTTCGATTCGCTGTTGTAACAAGCCAGCAATTTCTTCACGCTGACGGTCTGTGACGCTTAATCCAGCCTCATAGGGGTCGAAATCCGGTGGCAATCGCAGGGTAAAGCTGACAAGATATGCGGCCTCATCCAGTGCCGTTTCCATACCGTGACCATAGCTGAGATTAGACTGCTCTAAGGCCGTTGTAATCTCATTAATCAGGTCTGGGACTGTTGTACTTTTGAGGATCAATGCATGCACCTACTTACCATTAGCGTGATACGTTTTATTTTGCGTCAGCGTGAACGAAATGGAAGCCCTAAGATGATGGGGCGACCCAAATGGATTCGATCCGGTGTGCGCGAGTCGATAGAGTGTAACCGTATTCCACAGAGGTGAGAATTTTTCGTTTTATTGTCGCAATCCAATCAATAATCAACGAAGATCTGATTCAGTAGAAATTATGCAAAACTCAAAAAACATAGTAATCGCCCTACTAGCACTCTCAATCCCCTTAGTGCTAGGTATCTATTTTGCGAATAAGAGTGACCCAATGGTCAGCCCTGAACTGATTAATGCTAGCTACCTACTCGACCAGCAGGTCGCCATTGCCGACTTCAATTTAATCGATCAGAACAAACAGGCTTTTACAGCAGAACAGATCAAAGGCGAATGGACTTTCTGGTTCTTTGGCTTTACTCATTGCCCTGATATTTGTCCATTTACCATGGGCACCTTAAGCGCTGTCATGCAGATGCTAAAACAAGAGCATGACATCGATAATATACGCACAGTCTTTGTCTCAGTAGACCCACTGCGCGACACGCCTGAACGTATGAAAAGCTATCTAGAGACCTTTGGTAATGAAGTGATTGGCGTTAGCAGCACAGAACCAGAACTTGCTACCTTCATTAAAAACATGGGTATAGTTGCAAAGCTGCCTAAAGCGGTTAATGCAAATGACAACTACGATGTCATGCATAGCAGCTCGATTTATCTAATCGCACCAAATAACGCAATCGCAGCCCTACTGAGAACGCCCCATTCGGTCGATGATATCGTTTATAATTTCCAACAAGTGCACTCAAACTACTCAAAATGAATAAAGAATACGCTAGCTCTTGGGAACGCGTGAAAGCCGCAATCTTTCATCTTTTCCCACATCACTTCTTATCTCGCTGTACCTATTGGATTACACGCCAAAGAGGATTTTGGGTGGCATCGTTAATTCGTAGCTTTATTAAGTTTTTCAAGGTTGATTTAAGTGATGCTGAAATCGATCAAGTCGAAGGCTATACCACCTTTAACCAATTTTTTACCCGAAACCTAAAAGATGGCACGCGCCCAATTGATGATGATAACGACGTCATCAGCTCACCCTGTGATGGTCGTATCAGTCAGTTTGGTGCAATCGATAATCGACAAATGATTCAAGCCAAGGGTAAATACTACTCACTGAATGACTTCTTCACCTCAGCCTGTAGTCATACTGAAAAATTTATCGATGGCCAGTTCATGACTATCTATCTCTCACCACGTGATTACCACCGGGTACATATGGCCTGTGATGCTCGTCTGTTAGAGATGGTCTATGTGCCAGGCCGCTTATTTAGTGTGGCGCCTTACGCACCGAAAGCGATTGAAAAGGTCTTTGCTAAAAACGAACGTGTTGTCTCGATCTTTGAAGTGGAAGGTGGCTACATGGCTGCAACCATGGTCGGCGCCGTCAATGTTGCCGCCATAGATATGGCTTGGCACGGCATGGTCACACCACCACATATGAATCTAACAGCACGCTATGACTACCAGAATGAAGACATTACCTTAAACAAAGGTGATGAGATGGGCACTTTCAATATGGGCTCCACTGTTGTCCTTTGTTTCTCCAAAGGTTGCTACTCACCACTAGCAGCACTCGCAACAGAACTAGGCTTAAAGATGGGCGAAACCATCGGTCATAATTCAGAACAAGCAGCGGCTAATGCCGCAGCCAAAGCGACGCCAGAAGTTGTAGCAGAAGATAAAGTAGAATCTGAAGTGGAAATTGAAACCACAGAAGAAGTCACAACCAGCGCTGAAGTAGAGACAGAAGTTGAAGTAGAAGAGCAGACCTCAGCACCAGTAGATTACATCACTACTCCTGCTAACGACTCAGACACTGCAGACAGCAACAAACCATAACGGTTTGCTCTAGCTATAACGCCGACCAAGGAAAAGGTAGCAACTGATCCAGGCTCTCTACCTGTGCCGCAATCAAATGCACACGGTCTAGGCCTAAGGCAACACCAGCACAGGCTGGTAAACCTTGCTGCAGGGCTGCAATAAATGTCTCATCGATAGCTACCGCTGGCAGACCCTGCTGTGAACGTATCTGCACATCCTGCTGAAACCGTTGTCGCTGTTCCTCAGCATCACGCAGCTCCAAAAACCCATTGGCCAACTCAAAACCACCAGCAAATATCTCAAAACGTTCTGCCAGTTGTGCATCAGCTTGTGACAGCTGCGCTAAACTCGCCTGCTCTGCTGGGTAGTATTCAACGATATGAATCACATCCTGAGGCAGGCATGCGACTACCCCCTGATCAAAGATAAAATCATATAAAGCGGCTCTAGGTAGCTTATCGGCAGCTACCAACCCCTGCTTTGTTGCTAGTTGAATCAAGGATTGTAGACTTTGTTCAATCAAGTCTAAGCCCAACATCTGCTGACATGCTGCACGATAAGAGATGCGCTGGATCGGTAAGCTAATCTCTCGTATCAGCAGTAACTGCTGCACCAGCTCGGCCGTCTCTTGCGAAATCTGCGCTAAATCAAATTCCCGTCGATACCATTCAATTAGCGTGAATTCAGGGTTATGCCGGGCACCCGCCTCGGCTTGGCGAAAGGCCTTTGTGATCTGATAAATATCAGGCGCACCATCGACTAATAGGCGCTTCATAAAAAATTCAGGCGAGCTTTGTAGGTAACGTGGTGGCTTATTGTCATCAGCTACGACAAAAGACTGAATATTAGGATCGGTGACTGCAGTCGCACCCAACACTGGCGTTTCGACTTCAAGTACTGAACGTTGCGCAAAGAAACTACGGACAGCAGCTAATAGCTCTGCCCGCAGCTTTAAGGTTTTGATTAACCCTGACTGAGACACAATAGGGTCCTCAGTTTACTAAAGGACTTAGCTGTCTTTTGCACGAGAGACGTATTCACCACTACGTGTATCGATTCTAATACTTTCACCTTGATCAACGAACAAGGGCACTCGTACCATCGCACCAGTCTCTAGGTAGGCAGGCTTAATACCACCGGTCGCGGTATCACCTTTCAGACCTGGGTCAGTTTCCACGATCTTCAGCTCAACGAAATTAGGTGGCTGAATCGATAATGGTGCGCCGTTATAAAGGGTAACAACACAGATATCCTGTTCCTTAAGCCATAAAGCCGCATCACCCACCGCCACTTTGTTTGCAGCATGCTGCTCAAAGGTGTTCTGATCCATAAAGTGCCAATCTTCACCATCGGCATACAGATATTGCATATCAACTTCCATCACATCGGCCGCATCCACACTATCGCCTGACTTAAAAGTCTTATCGACCACACGGCCAGTCTTTAAGTTACGAATTTTGACCCGACTAAAGGCTTGGCCTTTACCTGGTTTAACTAAAATATTTTCAACGATGGTATAAGGATCACCATCGAGCATAATCTTCAGACCAGAACGGAATTCGTTTGTGTTATAACCTGCCATGAGTTTGCAACCGATATTTAAAAAAGAGACGTCATGATACCGCGCAAAGCCGTAGCAGAACATACTCCGATCTGGAAAAAAGAATTCGCTAGCAGTTTGCACCTAGCCGAATTGGTTAAAAGTGCTAAAAGCAAAGACACATTAGTCCTAAATAATAATGTGACAGAGTTAAACGCGATTGATAGCGCCTTCCCAATCCGCATCAACTCAGCACTGATTCAGCGCTTAGACCATAGCGACGAAGACACACGTGAGCGTGTCTTACGCCAATACCTACCACATGTCGATGAACTCAAACTAAGCCCAAACGAACTGCAAGACCCAGTGGGTGATGTGGTCGCGAGCAAGACACAGGGCCTAATCCACAAATACCAACATCGTGTCTTACTGATTACCAGCGACACCTGCCCTATCCACTGCCGCTATTGTTTTCGGCGTGACTACCCCTACCCACAAACCAATAGCCAGCAAATCGAAGCGCGTTGGGGTGAAGCCCTAGACTACATCCGCGCTGATCAAAGCCTGAATGAAGTCATCCTCAGCGGTGGCGACCCCTTAAGCCTTGACGATGAAAAGCTAGCGCAGTTGATCCATGCCTTAGAGGCAATAGACCACATAAAGACCCTACGTCTGCACACTAAATACCCATCGATCATGCCGAGCCGCATCACGCCTGAGCTGATCCAGACCTTAAGCAGCAGTCGTTTTGATGTTGTCATAGTGCTACACATCAACCATGCCGCCGAACTCAGTAAAGAGCTAAGCACTGCCGTCAGTAATGTGCGAACAGCCGGCATCCACTGCCTCAATCAATCGGTTCTACTACAAGGCGTCAACGATGACATCGACTGCCTAGAACAACTCTCGCGGAAACTCTTTACAGCAGGCATCTTGCCCTACTACCTACACCTACTTGATCGCGCCAAAGGCACCGCCCATTTTGAAGTTAGCCAGCAACGTGCTGACGAACTCATGCAAGCAATGAAACAACGACTACCGGGTTATCTCGTACCCAAGCTAGCGAGAGAAATCGCTGGTGCTGACAGTAAGCAGTATTAGCTAGTCATGGACTGGACCGTTTATATACTGCGCTGCGCCGATGGCACGTTATATACCGGCATTAGCAATCGACTAGAACAACGGCTGGCAGCGCATACGGCAGGCACCGGTGCTAAATACACCCGTGGTCGTGGGCCTTTTGAATTGATCTATTGCGAACAACACGCATCACGTGCAACCGCGAGTCAAC
This sequence comes from uncultured Gammaproteobacteria bacterium, assembly GCA_905479295.1. Taxonomy (GTDB): domain Bacteria; phylum Pseudomonadota; class Gammaproteobacteria; order UBA4575; family UBA4575; genus UBA4575. The sequence goes on from CAJQLY010000005.1 coordinate 33,090, forward strand.
GTGAGCATGCAATTAAGGGATTAAAGCGCGAACAGAAACTCGCCTTGAGTGAAACTAAGTGGGACAGGCCTTAGATTAGTTACTCATGCCAACAATTAACCAAGTTTGATTTCTTCCAATCATTCAAACCCATGTCCTGCCTTTATTAATCACTTGCCTGACGACAGAGAATAGCCTTCATCTCGTCTAACAATTTTTTATCTTTGCTGTTATTATTTATTTTTATGCAATTATTAGTTTAATTAACTTAAATGCCAGAATTGATATTAACCTGATTATAGCTTGCATACCCAATATTTAGGCAATAACGCCTTATACTAAATGTTAGGTGAAAAATAAAATGAGCCCAGAAGAAATAAAGCAAATTGTGGAGTCTGTAATCCAAGACGGACTTGGGTTTATATGGTGGCATTATTTAATTGTGGTGATTCTAATATGTGGCAGCTTTTTTATTGAGGCTTATTTTAAGCGAAAAGGTCAAGATTTAGCTACGAGAGAAAATATTGAAGACTTAACGTCTCTTGTAGAAAGCGTTAAGAAAGACATCCGTGATAATGAGTCAATTGCTCAAGCAAAGCGCCAAATGATGCCTGCCTTGAAGCATTGTCAGTTATTGATTCTTTTTTCTCTCACTTTTTCACAGACCCCAAGCCTACTCCACAACTAGTAAACTCTTCAAAGGCACGAGAGGCACATAGCAAACTAATATTAGCTTGTGATAATTATAAAATTGTTGAGCTTTATAACGAGATTTTGTGCGGTCCAATCGAAGGGGAACAACGTGCTGCACCAACAGGTCAACTTAATGAGTTGCGAAACTTAATTCGGGGGGGGATTAGGTTTTGGTAACGACGTAAATTTAAATCGCGACCGAGCTTGGTTAGGGAAAGTAGTAGGTGACCCTAATAACCTAAAATCTGACGATGCAACCACCTAACAAGGATTTTCAAGGCGGACAAATTACAGTTGGCTTTTTGTTCGTGCCTCACTTATTTTAGCCAACTGCAATTTGCCGCTTAAAACGGCGTTACGCGTTAGTCGACCTAATCACTCATATTACGTAACGCAGCGATGCGCTGATCTAGTGGCGGGTGTGACATCAGCAGTTTTTTCAAGCCCATGCCCATACCGCCACGAATACCGAAGGCGGCGAGTTGACCGGGTAGTTCTTCTGGGGTTTGGTCGCCTTGTAATCGTTGCAATGCAGCAATCATATTCTCTCGACCCGCTAGCTTTGCACCACCGGCATCGGCATGGAATTCGCGGCGTCTAGAGAACCAGCTGGCAATCATCGCAGCAACTATTCCCAAGACAATTTCAGCGACGATGCTACCTATCCAGTAGCCTGGGCCGATGCCTCGTTGAATCTTAAAGACGACACGGTCGATGAGCATGCCAATAATGCGAGAAAAGAGGATAACAAAGGTATTCAATACACCTTGCAGCAGTCCCATGGTGACCATATCACCGTTAGCAACATGACTGACTTCATGTGCCAGTACGGCTTCAACTTCTTTCTCAGTCATCGCCTGTAATAGCCCCGTACTGACGGCAACTAAGGCGTTATTTTTATTCATGCCGGTGGCGAAGGCATTCGGTTGTGGTGATTGAAATATACCCACTTCCGGCATGCCGATATTGGCGGCCTTGGCCTGTGCTGCCACGGTCTCTAGTAACCAACGTTCGTTGTCATTACTCGGCTGCTGGATGGTCTGCACGCCCATACTTCTACGTGCCATCCATTTAGATATGGCGAGAGAGATGAAAGAGCCACCGAAGCCAAATAATAAAGACATCAGCACCAGCCCATTTAACTGCCCAGCCATACCCTGCTGTGCCAGCCAATGCTCTAGGCCAAAAACACGTGATGAAATACTCAGTACCGTCAGCACACCAAAGTTGGCCGCTAAAAACAAAGCAATGCGAGAAAACATCTCTACTCCTTAACCTTCATCTATCTATTCTAAAAACCCATACCTAGGGTTTAGTTTTATTTTTTACGTTCAATCTCAAGACGATCAACCGCTTGGTAACCACGCGCTAACTTCTTGCCTCTACGTCCACGCTCAGCGGCATAGTCTTGTAGTTCACTCATTTTCATATTCTTATGTTTCTTACCACAATGGACTGTGGCAATATCGCCTTTGGCCACAACAGAGAAATGCCCCATCAATTCCTCACCCGACTTCAGTTTTGCCGATGGGATATTCATGACTTTGACACCTTTGCCCTTGGCTAATAGTGGGAAGTCAGAGACAGGACTAAATAACATAAAGCCTTCACTAGAGATCGAGAGCAGTTGGTCTTCTTTTAACGAAGATACCGGTACTGGCGGCAAGACGCTGGCACCTTCCGGTACATTAATAATCTTTTTACCGGCCTTATTACGTGAGTACAGATCAGACAGCGTACACACAAAGCCATAACCGAAGGTTGTTGCCATGAAGTATTGCTGTTCTGGCGCACCACCCATCACCCCTATAAAGCTAGCACCATCGGCTGGATTAAAGCGTCCACTCAAGGATTCGCCCTGACCACGCGCTGAAGGCAAGCTACTAGCTAACAGGGTGTAGCCTCGACCTTTGCTATCAAGGAACACCAGTTGTTGATTACTACGGGCATAGACATGTGCTTGATAGGCATCACCATTTTTATAGTTCAAGCCTTGCGCATCAACATCATGCCCCTTACCAGCACGCACCCAACCACGCTCAGATAGGATCGCAGTCAGCGGCTCAACTGGCATTAATTGTGTTTCATCTAGAGGCTGTGCTGCGGCACGCTTTACTACCTGTGAGCGACGTTCATCACCATAGGTTTCTAAATCTTCCTTAAGCTCTTTTTTGATCAAGGTTTTGAGCCGCGCACTAGAACCTAAGGTTTTTTCTAGGTAGTCACGCTCTTTATTTAGCTCATCTACTTCACCACGAATCTTGATTTCTTCCAGCTTGGCCAAGCGACGTAATTTGATCTCTAAAATTGCCTCGGCTTGGATATCACTCAGCTCAAAACGCTGTATCAATTCTTCTTTAGGTTTATCTTCAGTACGAATAATCGCAATGATTTCATCTAGATTGAGGTAGGCAATAAGCAAGCCTTCCAAGATATGTAGACGCTCATTAACACCGTTTAAACGCCACTGCAGCTTACGTGTCACGGTAGTGGTGCGGAACTGCAACCACTCAGTCAGAATCATGCGCAGATCTTTTACCTGCGGCCGGCCATTGATGCCAACAATATTCATGTTGATACGGTAACTACGCTCGAGGTCAGTGGTTGCAAATAAATGCAACATCAAGGCATCAACATCGACTCGATTACTGCGTGGCATAATCACTAAACGAACTGGGTTTTCATGATCTGATTCATCACGCAAGTCTTCTACCATTGGTAGTTTCTTAGCATTCATCTGCTGTGCGATCTGTTCTTGCACACGCGAGCCTGACACTTGATATGGCAGCGCTGTAATAACAATACCCTGTGTCTCTTTGTGATAAACCGAGCGCATTTTTATTTGACCGCCACCAGTCGTATAGATACTACGAATATCTTCTGTACTGGTAATGATCTCGCCATCTGATGGGTAATCTGGTGCCGTTACAAATTGGCATAATTCGTCAACAGTCGATTTCGGTTTATCCAATAAATGGATACAGGCAGAGACCACTTCAGTCAGGTTGTGCGGTGGAATATCGGTCGACATACCAACTGCGATACCCATTGAACCATTCAACAGAATATTAGGTAGGCGTGCCGGTAAGACAATCGGCTCTTGTAGCGTGCCATCAAAGTTAGGCGCCCAATCTACCGTGCCCTGCCCCAGCTCTTGCAGCAGACTTTTAGCATAGCCAGTAAGACGTGATTCAGTGTATCGCATGGCAGCGAAAGACTTAGGGTCATCAGTAGAACCCCAGTTACCCTGGCCCTGCACCAGAGGATAACGATAAGAAAATGACTGCGCCATCAAGACCATAGCTTCATAGCATGCGCTATCACCATGTGGATGGAATTTACCAATCACATCACCCACTGTCCGTGCAGACTTTTTAGGCTTTGATGTCGCTGACAAACCCAGTTCAGACATGGCGTAGACAATACGCCTTTGCACTGGCTTCAAGCCATCGCCAATTTGCGGTAAAGCTCGATCCAAGATGACGTACATGGAGTAGTCGAGATAGGCTTTTTCAGTAAACGTATGCAGTGGCAAACGCTCAACATCGCCATAATCAAATTCTAGGTTGTCACTCATAGTCTGTTATCACTTACTCAAATTCATTAACACGGCTAACTTACGTTATACCTCAGCGAGATTGCCTTTCTCTTCTAACCATTTTTTGCGGTCTTGCACGCGCTTCTTCGCTAACAGCATGTCCATCATTGGATAGGTGTTGTCGCCCTCTTCCATTGTCAACTGAACCAATCGTCGTGTCGAAGGTGACATAGTCGATTCACGCAGTTGTCCTGGGTTCATTTCACCTAAACCTTTAAAACGTGTAATGCTAATTTTAGTCTTCTTCTTTTCTTCTGCTAAACGATCCAAGATCACTTGTCGCTCTGCATCATCTAAGGCATAGAAAACCTCTTTACCAGAATCGATACGAAACAGTGGCGGCATTGCGATATGGATATGCCCAGCGGCAATCAAGGCTGGGAAATGACGCAAGAATAAAGCACAGAGCAGGGTTGAGATATGTAGCCCATCTGAATCCGCATCGGCTAAGACGCAGATCTTGCCATAGCGCAGTTTACTCAGATCGGTTTCACCCGGGTCTACACCAATAGCAATTGCAATATCATGGACTTCTTGTGAGGCAAGCACCTGCTCAGAAGGGACTTCCCAACTGTTTAGAATCTTACCTCGCAGCGGCATGATTGCCTGGAAATCACGCTCTCTAGCCTGTTTAGCCGAACCTCCAGCCGAATCACCCTCAACCAAAAATAGCTCACTACGGTTGATATCTTGTGAACTACAGTCAGCTAATTTACCGGGTAGCGCCGGCCCTGCACTGACCCGTTTACGTACGACTTTTTTCATCGCACGCATTCGCTTCTCAGCGTTTTGAATAATCAATAAGGCGAGTGCTTCAGCTGATTCTAAGTTCTGATGCAGCCATAGTGTGAGGGAGTCTTTTACTGCAGTAGCAACAAAGGCAGCACTTTCACGTGAACCTAAGCGTTCTTTTGTTTGGCCTGCAAATTGTGGATCTTGCATCTTTACAGATAAAACATAAGCAAGGTTTTGCCAAGCATCATCTGGAGCAATCTTAACGCCTCTAGGGGTTAATTTACGTGTGTCACAAAACTCACGAATGGCATCAGTGATACCACTACGCAGCCCATTCACATGGGTACCACCCTGTACTGTAGGAATTAGGTTAACGTAGCTCTCTGCAATCCATTCACCACTCTCAGCAGTCCATTGCAAGGCCCACGCAGCGACTTCATTGTTGGCATTATATTCCGCGTAAATTGGCTCAGCTGGCTGACATTCCACCTGTGACAAGGCCTGTGACAAGTAATCTCTTAAACCATCTTCATAAAACCATTCTTGGCGTTCACCATTCTCATCGGTAAAACCAATTCGTAGGCCTGGGCAAAGTACCGCCTTGGCACGCAGCACATGTAGTAGTTTTGGAGTCGAGTATTTAACACTATCGAAATATTGTGGGTCTGGCCAAAATCTCAGGGTTGTACCAGAGATACGTTTAGCTACCGTGCCAACTGACTTTAGGTCTTCAGTCTTTTCGCCACCGGCAAAGGCCATCATGTATTCCTGACCATCACGACGCACCCAAACCTCTAGACGTGTCGATAAGGCATTAACAACAGAAACACCAACCCCGTGTAAGCCACCCGAGAATTGATAGTTTTTATTTGAAAACTTTCCACCTGCATGCAACGTACTTAAAATCACCTCGACACCAGGCTTTTTTTGCTCAGGGTGCAGATCGACTGGCATACCGCGGCCATTATCAGTGACTTGCAGGGAACCATCCTTAAAAAGTTGTACTTCGATCGTACTGGCATGGCCAGCAAGTGCCTCATCGACACTATTATCAATAATTTCTTGCGCCAGATGGTTAGGTCGCGCAGTATCAGTGTACATACCAGGGCGTTTACGCACTGGGTCGAGGCCACTTAATACCTCAATGGATGCAGCATCATAGTCTTTAGCCATAGGAACTCAGTTAGCAGCGCTCTTTCAAAAAAATAAGAATTCAGAATGCGGACAGCCGATCATATCAAGCAGTACACTTCTACAAGCAGCAGGGACTCTACACAGCAAGCCCCGCATGCGCTGGCTAGTGTATACGAAACTGAAAGCAGAAAGCATCCCTTGATCTTTGGCTTAAAATCATGAGTAGTCTAATCGATGCTACCCAGCCGCAAACTAATGCAAATATCTTTGCATCGGCCGGCTCAGGCAAAACCTATCTACTGATTACCCGTATCTGCCGCCTGTTACTGGCTGGCGCTGAACCACAACACATTCTCGCCATCACCTTCACCCGAAAAGGGGCTGCCGAGATGCGTCAACGCTTACACAGCACCCTACAAAACTGGGCACAATGGGATGAAGATAGGCTGCGCACAGCCTTAATTGCTATTAATGAGCCAGCAGACCAGGCACAGATTGCCTTGGCTCGTGATCTTTATGAGCGCGTGCTGTTTGCCGATCAAAACATACGCATCAGTACCTTTCATGCCTTTTGTGAGGATATTGTCCGCGCCTTCCCCTTGGAATCGGCATTAGCAACCGGCTTTGATCTATGTGAAGAGGTCGCAGCACTACAGAGCCTGGCATTTAATCGATTATTACGTCTCAGTGAGCAGGCAAACGAGCAAAAATTATCTGAAGAAATCATCTGTTTAGCCCAATGGTGTACCAGTTATGCCACATTAGGAGACGTACTTAAGCTATTTTTGGATAAACAGAACGAATGGCGTAGCTTCATCGATGGGCACAATTTAGAGCATGCCATGCACTGTCTAGATCAGCAGCATGAAAAGCTAGAGCCATTCGCCTCAGAATCTGAGTTGATTAGAGCCAGCGAACAAGTGGCTGAGGTTTTTCGGCATGGTAGCGCTACTCAACAGGGCTTCACACTAGAAATTGAACATTTTATTCATGCTGACTTAGCCTTAGACCAGCGTCTTCTCAAACTATCCAACGTTTTTTACACTAAAGGTGACAAGGAACGCAGTCGCCATAAGCTATCTAAGCCCTTAATCAAAAAGGTTGGCACAGAGATAGCTGAACAGTGCTTAAAGGATATCGACTTACTCAAGTACAACTTAGATCTGGCGATTGAGACGGACAGACGTCAGGTTTATCGCCGTGTTAGTGCTGCTTGGTTTTACTGTGGCCAACGTCTGATCGAGGTTTTCCAAGAACTGAAGCGTGAACAGGGGCTAGTCGATTTTGCTGATTTGGAGTGGGAAACGTTTCGACTATTACGTGATGAAGGTCAAGCATTGTGGGTGCAATATAAGTTAGGTATGCGTATTCGACACTATTTAGTCGATGAATTTCAAGATACTAATCCAATCCAATGGCAGTTCTTGCAGCCACTACTACTCTCTTCTAAAGAGCAGTTGAGCGAGACACTAGATCCAGCAAGCTTGTTTTTAGTCGGTGATGTAAAACAGTCGATTTACGGTTTCCGTGGTGCCAACTCTAGCATCCAGCAATATGCAAATGAGTGGTCGCAACAAGAATATGGCAGCCAGCATTTCAATAATGACCACTCATGGCGTTCGGCAGCGATCATTATTGATGCCGTCAACAAACTGTTCTCTCGTCTTGCTAGCCGTTTCCCGGCCTTTAGCACGCACCAATGCCAACATAGTGATCGCTGGGGTATGCTCGAAATCCATCCTCTTATTGAACAGGAAAAGCTGGCAAAACAAGCGCAACCAGTGAATGAGATCACTTTTCGCAACCCCTTACTAGAGGCCAAGGTTGAGATTGAGGAGTCAGTCTATCTTGAAGAAGGTCGCCTAATTGCTAAACGCATCCAAGCATTAATCGATGAGGAAACCCCTATATTTGACGACGGCCATTATCGTGCCGCACGTTATAGTGATGTCCTCATTCTGTTGCGTAATCGAAGTAAGTTGAATGAACTTAAACTAGGCATGAACGAGATGGACATCCCCTTCTTAGCCGACAGTAAGACTAGGCTTGCTGATTATTTAGAAATCAAAGACCTGCTAGCCCTATTACAAGTTTTAAAGAACCCGCTACATGATCTTGCCTTAGGTCACGTCCTCAAGAGCCCGATATTCAATATCGAAGACAACCAGCTGTTACAGCTACAGACATATGAAGCCAAATATTGGGCCCACAAACTGGCAGCATACAGCGCGAGTAATGAAGGTAAGCAACAAGATAGTTTGGAACAGGCTTATAGCACTTTACTTGAATGGCAAGCGCTGGCAGATCATATACCCGTACATGATTTATTAAATATAATCTTTCAACAACGCGAACTGATTACTCGTTATCGCCAAGCTGTACCCTTGCATGATAGTGAACAAGTCATCGCAAGGCTTCAGCAATTCCTAAATATCAGTCTTGAAGCAAATAGTGGGCGCTACCCTAGCATCCAAAGTTTCCTGCGTTACTTCGAAGAAACTCAGCCAATCGCTGAGCTTAGTGCACAGGCACAAAACTGTGTGAATATCATGACCATACATTCAGCTAAGGGATTAGAGTCACCGATCGTCTTTTTAGCCAATACTGGGCCACGCAAGACTGAAAGTGATCACTACACCGCACTCTGTGATTGGCCGGTAGAAGCAGATCGACCTAGCCATTTCTTATTGGCTGGCCCTCAAAGTAAGCGAACAGCGAGCATCAGCGATTTAAAAAATACTAGCCAATTAAAACAAGCAGAAGAATTAAATTTGCTCTATGTTGCGATCACTCGCAGCTGCCAAGCATTGATTGTTACCGGATGTATTACGCCTAGTAACAAGGGTGAAAGCTGGCATAGCCTGATGCAGGCCGCCTGGCTTACTGAGGATGATGAGCAACAACTACTGTGGCAAAAACAAAGTGAGAACAAACCTAAACTGGGTCCAATGCCAGTGAATACCACAAGTGAATCTGTGATCACAACATCTAAACTAGATAAGATAATTACACAGAAGTTAACGCCAAAACTCAGTCAACAAACTGCAATACCTGAGCGTGTAGGTGATGAAATAGCACGCCTACGCGGCATCATCTTGCACCAATGTTTGGAGTGGATGAGCCAAGCACCCGGCTTATCTTCAGCAGATTGCCTACTTCGCCTAAAGACCCGTTATGACATACACGCTTTAGATTATTCTGACATCCTGATCGAAGCGACAAACTGTATTCAAGACCCGGCGAACGCAGCAGTTTTTCAACTAGAATCAACGCAACAGGCCTTTAATGAGTTATCGATTGCCTCTGCACATAACCAACGACAGGAGGTGTTTATTATTGACCGCCTAATTGTCGACCACAATGAAATCCATATTATTGACTATAAAACAGAACCAGTTAAAGACCAGCAAACAGCCCAATCAGAAGCCTTGAAACACCTCGCACAGCTGCAGCAATATGCACAGGCATTAGCACCCATTTATCCACAACGACGTATTCGCGGTAGCATCTTGTTCACACATGGCCCGTTCTTAGTCGATCTTAGCCTTAACACTTAAAAGACACGTTAAGCCTAGAATCTAGGCTTAACGCGCGGCGTCTAGTTGTTGTGCCAACTCTGCTGGTGGGACGAAGCCAGGAATCAAGGTACCGTCTTCAAGCAGGATTGCAGGGGTTCCATTAACCCCTACCTTCTGACCCAATGCATAATGCTCAGCCACTGGATTAGCACAATCTTTGGCCTCTACCTCTTTGCCTAGCTTAGCTTCGGTGAGTGCCTTTTCGCGATCAGCGCTACACCAGACAGCAACCGCCTTTCGATAACCTTCACCGTCTAAACCTTTACGCGGGAACATCAAATAATTGACAGCAATACCGTAACTCGCGTAGCTATCCATCTGATTGTGTAATTTACGGCAATAGGTGCAATTAATATCGGTAAAGATAGTCACTGTATGTCGCGGTTTTTCAGCACCAAATCGCAGTGGCGTTTGCGCGTTCACTTCTTGCATATAATTTTTTCTAGCCTGATTAGTCGCCAGCGCAGTCAAATTGCGCTTACCATCATGCATATCCATCACCACACCCTGTATCAGGTAACGCCCATCAACCGATATATAGATCACTTGTGTACCATATAATGCTTGATACCAGCCGGTCATAGGCGCTGGTGTAATAGAGTCTGGGCTATAGGCTGGAAAGCCTTCAAGCAGCTTAGCACGCAGGCGCTGAATATCGCTCGCAGGATCAGCAAACGTGCTGAATGATAGCGCTGCTAAACACAGCATCAGGGATAAACGTCGAAACATATTAATTCTCATCTTAGTATGAAATCAAAAAATCAGCCGAAGCATACTCTACTTAGCCGCGTGGATGATGCTGTTTATGCAGTGCCTGCAATCGCGCTCTGGCGATATGAGTGTACACCTGCGTTGTAGAAAGATCGCTATGCCCAAGTAATAATTGTACGACACGCAGATCGGCACCATGATTCAATAAATGTGTCGCAAAGGCATGACGCAGGGTATGTGGGCTTAAAGATTTCTCAATGCCTGCAGCAGCAGCATGACGTTTAATCAAGTGCCAAAAGGTCTGTCGTGTCATTGCAGTTTTTCGATTACTGACAAACAGGGCAGGACTCTCTGTACTACCTTTTAATAGTTCTGGGCGTGCTTCTTCTAGATAGCGCTCAATCCAATCACTAGCCTGCTCACCAAAGGGAATTAAACGTTCTTTACTACCCTTACCCAAAACGCGAATCACACCGGTACGTAAGTTGACCTGCTGTAATAATAGCCCGACTAATTCAGACACCCGTAAACCACAGGCATATAACAACTCCAACATCGCACGGTCGCGCAAACCAGCCGCGGTCTCAATATCTGGGGCTAGCAACAACTGCTCAACGTCATCCTCCGTAAGCACCTCGGGTAAATGTCGCGCACTTTTAGGGAATTCAATTTCAGCACTAGGATCTATCTTAAGGCGATGAATACGCACTTGAAACCGATAAAAACGTCGAATACTACTTAATAGCCTAGCTGCAGAACTAGCCTTAATACCTTTTGAGACCTTATGTGAAAGGAAACCCAATAAATCATGTCGCTGCGCTTTGAGCAGATGGCTATTCGAGTGACTAAGCCAAACATCAAGCTGGACTAGATCAGCACGATAGGCATTTAGAGTGTTTTTACTCAGCCCATACTCAATCCATAGATGATCAATGAAGGCCTCTAAGGCCTGCCCATTTTCACTCTCTCTATGTTCTTCGTTTTCTGCCATAAAGGTTCCATCTGTACACGATGCTATTTTAGCATCCCCAGATCAGGTAACAGCGCGCTATACTAGCGTCCAATTATTTTGCTCTAGCAATGTCACATTGTAGAGTAAGCCCAGTATGAATTGAATTTTCAGCCATCGCATAACAAAAATGACGAGAAAGCCATGACCGATCAAGACCTTCAAATGAAACCCGTAGGCCTTATTAAGCGCTTTGCCTGTATGTTTTATGACGGCATCCTGCTCATCCCTGTTTTATTCTTTGCTGCCGTCTTGGTCGTTGTACCAACCAGCATGAACTCTGAACACCCTTATTACGTCCTATTTATTGCCTATGTCTATGCGATTAGCTTTGTCTTCTTTGCTTGGTGTTGGACGCATGGTGGTCAAACATTAGGCCTAAAGACCTGGCGTTTACGTTTAGTTACCAGTGAGGGCCAACCAGTCAATTGGAAGCAGTCTGGTTTACGCTTCATTGGTTCCTGTCTCTGCTGGCTTAGCGCTGGCATCGGCTTTCTTTGGTGTTATACCAATAAAGAGCGCTTGGCCTGGAATGACCTATTATCAAACACTTACATTCGGCGTGATTAAATCCCAATCATTGGAATAATAAAATAGAAGGGATAACAACATAGAATCAATATAAGCCGTAGCACGCCGCTACTAGCCTATTGATCGTGCTATATTTTCGACTAAAGTGACATTTAAATCTTAGGAGTATTAGAGATGCAATTCAGTGTAAGCCGCAATCCCGTAGCTCAGGAAAAAACCGCCTGTGCAATCGTTGCAGTCCATGCCACCCGTCTCAGTGCAGAGGCACAGATCTTAGATAAACTTTATCAAGGTCATTTAAGCCAAGCAGTAAAGGCTGGCGACCTGGCTAGTAAACGAGGTGCCACACTGAGTCTATTTATGCCTAAAGCTAGCAATCATAAACGCGTACTGTTAGTACAACTAGGCAAGGAAAAAACACTTTCCATCATCGCCTTTAAAAGCCTAATGCAATCGGTTGCTAAGGCAGTACATGCTACTAATGCAAGTAATGCACTTAGCCTGCTGATGAGCTTGAACGTTGATGACAGTAGCCCACGCGCCATAGCACGACTACAGAGTACGATATTCAGCGATAGCTTGTATCAGTACAGCGAAACCTTTTCCAAAGAAAAGTCAGTACATAAGTTAAAACGCATCACCCTACATTGCTCTGATAATGCAACTTTGCGCCAAATACAAACTGGTTGCGCACAGGGTAAGGCAATAGCTTCAGGTATGGCAGTAACCAAACATTTAGGTGATCTACCAGCTAATATTTGCACACCGACACATCTCGCAGATGAAGCAAAGGCGATTAAAAAAGGTAATAAACGTCTATCGGTGCAGGTCTTAAACGAAGCTGAAATGAAAAAGTTAGGCATGGGCTCACTACTCTCTGTCTCTGCCGGCAGCGCCGAACAGGCAAAGCTTATCGCCATGCAATATAAAGGTGCGGCAGCCAGCAAGAAACCGATAGTACTAATTGGTAAGGGTATTACCTTTGACACCGGTGGTATCTCATTAAAGCAGGGAGCCGGTATGGATGAGATGAAGTTTGATATGTGTGGCGCCGCTACCGTATTAGGCTTAATGAAAACACTAGCTGAACTTGATCTACCTATTAATGTTGTCGGCATTGTCGCCGCCGCAGAAAATATGCCAGGTAGTAAAGCAACCAAGCCAGGGGATGTCGTTACCTCGATGTCTGGACAGACAATTGAAATCCTGAATACCGATGCAGAAGGTCGCTTAGTCCTCTGTGATGCTCTCACCTATGCTGCACGTTATAAGCCGGATGTAGTTATCGATATGGCCACTCTAACCGGCGCTTGCATCGTCGCACTTGGCTTTGAAGCCTGTGGCCTGATGTCGAACTCAGATCAACTGAGTGCAGATCTACTCGCATCAGGACAGGCTAGTGCTGACCGTGCTTGGCGTCTACCAATTTGGGATGAGTACCAATCCAGCCTAGACAGTAATTTTGCCGATATGGCAAATATTGGTAGTGGTCGTTGGGCTGGAGCGATTACGGCTGGTTGTTTCCTTGAGCGCTTTGCTAAAGATTACCAATGGGCGCATTTAGATATCGCCGGTGTTGCTTGGAATATGGGTAAAAATAAAGGCGCTACCGCAAGACCAGTGCCTCTACTTACTGAGTACCTCTTGCGTCGAGCCAAACAGGCCTAGACCCAAATAAGCACTATAGATAAAACCAAATGCCACAGATCGACTTTTATGTACTGCAGGATGATACTGCAGATAGCCATCTACGCTATGCCTGTAGATTAGTAGAAAAGGCTTATACCTTGGGTATGCAGGTCTATATCCGCAGTGCAGATGAAGCCATGACGGATCGATTAGATGAGTTGCTCTGGGTGTTTCGCGATCAAAGTTTTATCCCACATCAACGAGAAGAAGATGCGGCACAACCCTGTGCCGTTATCGTCAATCACACTACGCCACCTAAGCACCGTGAAATCATGATCAATCTGAGTTTGGACGTCAGTCCTGATTATGCAGATTATGATCGCTTGATCGAGGTGGTCAGTGCCGTCAATGAGATTAAGCAAGCAGGTCGTGAACGTTTTCGTCACTACAGCCAGCAGAGCTACCAACCTAAGCATCACGCAGTCAGTTAAATCACCGGGCTTGTACTCAAGTCATGTCCTACAAACCGCGCAACAATGCTAGACTAAGCAGGCTGGTCATAGGGGATTCCCTGGTAATCTGTAATACAGAAAAATCTCCTATAAAATAAGCAATACATTGGCCTCTGGTCGTAGCCACACAATCAAAACAAGCGTTTAGGATTACAAAAACACTGTGGACAAAGTCTATCAACCAAATGCCATCGAAGATCGTTGGTACCAAGAATGGAAAGCAAAGGGTTACTTCCAGCCGAATAATCAATCAGAGCAAGCCTTTTGCATCATGATCCCACCGCCGAATGTCACTGGCACATTGCATATGGGACATGCCTTCAATAACACCATCATGGACAGCTTGACTCGCTATCACCGCATGTGTGGCGATAACACGCTATGGCAACCAGGTACAGATCATGCCGGCATTGCCACCCAGATGGTGGTTGAACGACAGTTAAATGCCGCTGGCCAATCTCGCGCCGAATTGGGTCGTGAGGCCTTCCTAGAGAAGGTCTGGGATTGGAAAGAAGAATCTGGCAGCACCATCTCAAAACAATTAGAAAGACTTGGCTCATCAGTCGACTGGTCACGTGAGCGTTTCACTATGGATGACGGCCTATCTGAGGCTGTACGCGAAGTCTTTGTCCGTCTCTATGAAGAAGACCTGATCTATCGTGGTACGCGCTTGGTCAACTGGGACCCTGTGCTGCATACCGCAGTCTCTGATCTCGAAGTGGTATCAGAAGAAGAGCAAGGTCATCTCTGGCATATGCGTTATCCACTAGCCGATGGCAGTGGACACTTAGTTGTTGCCACTACTCGCCCTGAAACCATGCTTGGTGATAGTGCCGTTGCGGTACATCCAGAAGATGAACGCTATCAACACCTGATTGGTAAAACCATCGCCCTTCCCTTGAGTGAACGCGAGATACCGATTATTGCCGATGATTATGTCGACCCTGAATTTGGTACCGGCTGTGTCAAAATCACACCGGCACATGATTTTAATGACTATGAGATGGGCCAGCGCCATGATTTGCCGATGCTCAACATCTTTACTATCGACGCCAAGATTAATACTGAAGCACCTGCCGCCTACCAAGGCTTAGATCGTTATGCTGCTCGTAAAGCCATCATTGCCGAACTAGAACGTTTAGATCTATTAGAAAAGATTGTTGATCATAAACTGATGGTGCCACGTGGTGACCGTTCAGGCGCCGTGATTGAACCGTTTCTAACCGATCAATGGTATGTCAAAACCGAGAGCCTAGCCGCACCTGCAATTGAAGCAGTAGAAAGTGGCAAGATTCGCTTCGTGCCAGACAACTGGAAAAACACCTACTACTCTTGGATGAATGATATTCAAGACTGGTGCATCAGCCGTCAACTCTGGTGGGGGCATCGCATCCCAGCCTGGTATGACGATCAAGGCAAGGTCTATGTCGGTCGTGATGAAGCTGAAGTACGTAGCAAATATAAGTTAAGTGATGATTTTACCCTGCGTCAGGACGAAGATGTTTTAGACACTTGGTTCTCATCAGCACTCTGGCCCTTCTCTACCCTAGGCTGGCCACAAAAGACCCCTGAATTAAAAGCCTTCTATCCGACTTCAGTCTTAGTCACAGGCTTTGATATCATCTTTTTCTGGGTCGCACGAATGATCATGATGGGGATGAAATTCATCGATGATGTGCCATTCCATGACATCTATATTCATGGCCTAGTGCGTGATTCTGATGGTCAGAAAATGTCGAAATCAAAAGGTAATGTGCTAGACCCAATCGACTTGATCGACGGCATCACCTTAGATCAGCTAATTAGCAAGCGCACTAAAGGTTTGATGCAGCCACAGATGGCGGCAAAAATCGAAGCCTCTACTCGCAAGCAATACCCAGACGGTATCTCCGCCTACGGCACTGATGCTTTACGCTTTACCTTCGCGGCATTAGCCTCAACTGGGCGTGACGTTAAGTTTGACCTGAATCGTATCGAAGGCTATCGCAACTTCTGTAATAAGCTATGGAATGCATCGCGCTTTGTCTTGATGAACTGTGAAGACGCAGAGATTGCAGACAGTATCGACTTTAAGGCACTGAGCATCACCGATCGTTGGATCCTCAGTCGTCAACAAGAACTCATCGATATCGTGCATCACGATTTCCAGAACTATCGTTTTGATCTAGCAGCTAAGGCGTTGTATGAATTCACTTGGAATGAGTTCTGTGATTGGTATCTCGAGTTGATCAAGCCTGTTATGTTTTCTGATGATGAGGCTGCCAAGCGACAGACACGCCGTGTGTTACTAGAAGTCTTAGAAACCTTATTACGCCTAATGCATCCAATCATTCCCTTTATCACGGAAGAGATTTGGCAGACTATCGCACCGAAGTTAGGTAAAGAGGCGACCACTATCATGCTGCAAGACTATCCATGTAGTGATAATGCTTGGGTTGATGTCGACAGTGCCCACAGTATCGACTGGCTGAAAGAATTTATTATTGGTGTGCGTAAGATTCGCTCAGAAATGGACATCGCTCCAAAGCAAGGTCTAAACGTACTCTGTCAGCAGGCCAGTGAACGTGATCTAAAACAGATCAAAATACATCAAGCAGCGCTGAAGAAATTAACAAAGATTGAAAGCATCGACATACTGGGAGATGAAGAAGCACCCGAGGCAGCACTCGCACTAGTGGGTGAAATGAAGGTATTGATTCCTTTAGCAGGATTAATTGATAAAGATGCTGAGATAGAACGCCTAAGCAAAGACATCAGCAAGCTTGAAATCAATATCGGCAAGACACGCTCAAAGTTGGCTAACCCTGGCTTCACCGATAAAGCACCGGCCGCAGTTGTTGAAAAAGAGCAACAGCGTATGCAAGAACAAGAACAGACCCTGCATGATCTATTACAGCAACGAGAGAAGATGGCAAAGTTATAAGCACTTTTAAAAATGCTTAGATCTCGCCTGCTTTATTTATTAGCAAAGACGCTTTGCTCTTCACGGAAGCATTTAAACTCTAAAAAATTAGCGCTAGGGTCTTGAATAAAGAAGGTGCGCTGCTCACCGACTTCACCGGCAAAGCGGGTATAGGGCTGAATGCTGAATATCATCCCTTCTTGCTTAAGATGTGCCAATAGTTCATCCCACTGATCCCAAAGTAGAACCATCCCAAAGTGACGTGATGGCACCGCCTTTTCGTCAACTGCATTATGTGCGCATGAGCCTTCTAAGGATTCATCGAGATGCGCACTAATCTGGTGACCGAAGAAATCAAAATCTATCCAACGTAGGTCTTCACGACCTACTTCACAACGCAGCATCTGCGTATAAAACGCTCGCGTAGCAGCGATATCTTTAACTGGAAAGGCTAAATGAAAAGGTTGCATTATGACTTCGGCGTAGCTTTCTTTTGATGTACGACATTGTTGCGCAGATACACTGGTTGTGCCTGCTCAGGTTGCAATAGTGTGGTTTCTTGCCATTGCATAGCAGCTAATCGTGCAGTGATTGAGGCGCGTGGTAAGGCATTGGGATCGATCGCCTCTGGCTTGATAGCCGTTTTTGCCATCAAGGGCTCGGCGTAACTCTGCCAGCCCGTACCCATGCCATAATCAAAGTTAACTAGCTCTAGATTAAGCGCCTCAGCAGTGACCACCTGCTCTGTGCCAGATAATACTGGTACGCTATTCGGTGCCACTAAATAATGACCATAGTAAATCTCACCCATACGCGCATCGATGGCAGCAAACACCTGCTGCTGTTCATTCTGGCCAGAAGTTGCTACTTGGGCAGCCAGGTTAGCCAGACTTGAAATACCCAACAATGGCAAATCATGGGCAAAGGCAATGCCTTGACTAACAGCAGTACAGATACGCACGCCAGTAAAGGCACCAGGGCCACAACCGAAGGCTACGCCATCTAATTGTGACAGACTGATTTGTGCTTCAGCCAAAACCTGCTCGGCCATCGGCAAGATTAATTCATTATGTTGCCTAGCAGCAATCTGATAGCGTTCCATTATCTCACCATCAACATAGACCGCTGCCGAGCAGGCTTCGGTACAAGTCTCAATAGCTAATAGTTTCATCGTGTCCGCTCACGTTGGATAGTCTCGAGAAAGTCGATCACAGGCCCAGGTTGATCACAGACCGTCATCGCCGGCAGACTACTGACAAAAGATTTACCATAGCCTTTAGTTTTAATTCGAGGATCCATTAATACCACAACCCCGCGATCACGTTCACCACGAATCAAACGACCCACACCCTGCTTTAAATTCAAGATCGCTTGAGGAATCTGGAAGCTAGTGAATGGGTTTTCACCAGCCTCTTCAAGGGCACGTGATCGCGCTTGTATCAATGGGTCTGATGGCGACATAAAGGGTAGCTTATCAATGATCACTAAACACAGACCATCTCCTTTCACATCAACACCTTCCCAGAAGCTTTGCGTACCCAGTAGGACACTGCGTTTACGTGATTGGAACTCTTTTAATAACTCACGTTTAGCAGCCGTACCCTGTACCAAGATATCAAATTCAGTGTCATTCTTTAACAAGCTCGCAGCACGGTTTAAGGCGCGATGACTAGTAAAGAGGATAAAAGCATTGCCTTCGCTGGCTTGTAATAAAGGACGACTCAGCGCAATCACTGCATCGGTATAGCCTTCATCGTTAGGTTGCATCGGTAACTGTGGCAGAAATAAGCGTGCCTGTTTCGGGTAATCAAAGGGACTATCGCAAAACACACATTCAGCATCTTCTAAGCCTAGTTGACGCGTAAAGTGCTGAAAGCTTTTGTTTGCAGTTAAAGTCGCCGAGGTATAGATCCAAGTACAATCATAGTCTTGAATCGCTCGTTGGAACGGCACAGAGACATCCAGCGGCACACTACCCAAACGAAAACGACGGCGACCAATCTCTAGCCATTGCACTGATTTTCGACTGATCTGTGAGAATTCATCCAGATTACCATTGATAGTTATCAGTCGCTTATAACACTGCGTCACACCAGGGCTATCACCTGCATGACTCATCAGCAGTTCTTCAAGCTCAAGACTCTTTTCTTGTAAGGTTTGGAAACTATCAGCGACCTTGGATTGATCTAAGACTTTAGACCATAGTACTTTGGGCTCACCTGCAAACTTTGCGACGGTGGCATAAAACTGCTCCATACATTCGAGTAAAGCGTAATAAGTTTTTGCTACTGCACCATTATCACCTGTCAGAGCTTTACCCTCTTTACTCAAGTCAGTCACTAAATCATGCAGTTGGCGGCTACTCATACCATTACCAAAAAAGTTTGGTAAGACATCCGTAAGTTGGTGTGCTTCATCCAGCACAAAGACATCGGCAGTCGGTAATAACTCACCAAAACCTTCATCCTTCAATACCAGATCAGCACATAAGAGGTGATGATTGATCACCACTAGGTTCGCATCTTGCGCCCGTTTACGCGCCTTCAAGACATGACATTGCTTGAAGTCTGGGCAATCACCACCTAGGCAATTCTCCCGCGTTGAGGTCACTTGAGACCAAAGCATTGAGCGCTCGGTGACTTTATTTACCTCTGCAATATCACCGGTTTGTGTCAGCTTAGACCACTCACCAATCTCTAATAGATCGCGATAATCTCGCGCCGATTCTTCGGTTGTTTGCTGCACCTGTTTCAATCGATAAAGGCATAGGTAGTTAGCACGGCCTTTCAAAATAGCTGCGTCGACAGGGACTGGTAAGGCTTTTTGTAAGGCTGGCAGATCGGTATAGAACAATTGATCTTGTAAGTGTCGAGTACCCGTAGAAACCACAACCTTGAGGGCTGACAGTATTGCCGGAATAAGATAGGCAAAGGTCTTACCAACTCCGGTACCAGCTTCAACCACTAGGGTGCCATTATGGTCGATGGCCTCTTCTACAGCGCGCGCCATTTCCAGTTGTTGTGGCCTCTGCTTGAAGCCATTAACAGACCCAGCCAAACGCCCTTCTGGGGAGAAATATTCTTCTACTGACATTGTGCTAGATAGACTGCAAACAAGCGATAGCTAGTGCGGCTATGCCTTCTTCACGACCAGTAAACCCCATCTGCTCGGTGGTAGTCGATTTAATATTGACTGCATCTACTTCGATACCAAGGTCGGTACTAATATTCTGTCGCATTAAATCTGTATGTGGGCTCATTTTGGGTCTTTGCGCGACAATGGTGGCGTCGATATTACCGATACTATAACCAGCAGTTGCTAACATAGTAGCGACTTCGCGCAGAAACTCTCTAGAATCACGGTTCTTATGCGCTGCATCTTGATCTGAAAAATGACGACCAATATCACCTAATGCAGCAGCACCTAACAGTGCATCACAGATCGCATGCAACAATACATCACCATCAGAGTGTGCTTGTAAGGCTTGATCATGTGGGATGCTCACGCCACCTAGAACGACCCGATCACCAGCACAAAAACGGTGGGCATCTAACCCCTGTCCTACTCGCATTCCCATCACTCCAAAGACAGCAAAGATTCAGCAATGCTAACATCCTGCTGTCGCGTAATCTTAATATTACTAGCATCAGCTTCAACGATATTTACCGACAGACCGGCTCGTTCTACAGCACTGGCTTCATCAGTAATTTCATAATTGACCTTGAGTGCTTCAGTTACGGCATCGAACAGAACACCAAAACGAAACATCTGTGGGGTAACTGCACGCCATAACATAGTGCGATCGACAGTCTCAACAATCTTATGGTCTGTTACCCGCTTGACCGTGTCATTCATTGGCAGCGCTAAGATAGCACCTACGGCTTCATCTTCGCAGGCCGCTAATAAATCATCAATTTCTGCTGCGCGCAGACAGGGTCTGGCAGCATCATGCACTAAAACAAAGTCATTTTGCTTAGCCTTACCTTGTAAAAACTTTAAGGCATTAAGGACTGACTCAGCGCGACTGTTGCCACCATCCACACAATCTAACTGGGTGCCATGTCTGGCTATTTTAAGCCCTGCAAAATAACTATCGTTAGGTGCTAGCACGATAACCACAGTATGTAATTTAGGATGTAGGAATAAGGGCCGTAAAGCGTGTTGCAATACAGTTGCACCAGCTAAAGACGTATATTGCTTAGGAATTTCTGAAGCAAAGCGCGTACCACTACCGGCCGCAGGGACTATTACCCAATAACGCGCTGCTGTATTCATTCTTGTTCTTTTTCTATGACTTGAAAGAAGGTCTCACCTTTACGGATCATGCCAAGCTCAGAACGGGCACGCTCTTCAATCGCATCATTGCCTGACTTCAGATCTTGCACTTCGGCTGCTAGCACTTGATTACGTACTGCCAAAACACTATTTTTTTCCTGCTGCACCTGCATATCCTGCTTCAATTGTATGACCGCGCGCATACCATCAGGAGCGATCCATAGTTGGTACTGTAAGATTACCAACACAATCAGCAGGAACAGCAGGAAGATTCGCATCAGCCCAGCCGTTCGCTTACGATCACTGCTTGAAGACCGACTTACCTGGGTAAACTGCTTCGCTGCCTAATTCTTCTTCGATACGCATCAATTGATTATACTTTGCAACACGATCAGAACGTGACAAGGAACCGGTCTTAATCTGACCTGCACCAGTAGCCACTGCTAAGTCAGCAATAAAGACATCTTCAGTTTCACCAGAACGATGGGAGATAACAGAACTATAATTCGCTTGGCGTGCCATCTCGATAGCCGCCATGGTCTCAGTCAAGGTGCCGATCTGATTAAGCTTAATCAAGATAGAGTTAGCTACACCTAGCTCAATACCTTTCGCTAAAATTTCAGTATTGGTTACAAATAAATCATCACCAACCAGTTGCACACGCTGGCCTAATTTTTCAGTCAAGGTCTTCCAGCCGTCCCAATCACCCTCATCCAGACCGTCTTCGATCGTAATGATAGGGTACTTGTCTACCAATGCGACTAGGTAATCAACAAAGGCAGCTGACTCATAGGTCTTACCCTCTGAGGTCAGATGGTACAGGCCATCTTTATAGAACTCGGAACTAGCACAATCTAAACCAATACTGACCTGTTCACCTGGCTTATAGCCGGCTGCTGTAATCGCTTCGAGGATAACTTCAATCGCTTGCTCATTAGCTGCCAAACTTGGTGCAAAACCACCTTCATCACCGACTGCAGTGTTATGACCCATCTTTTTCAAGATCGATTTCAGGGCATGGAAGATCTCACAGCCAGCACGGACTGCCTCGCTTAATGAATCAACACCATGAGCGATAACCATAAACTCTTGAATATCAGTGCCTTTATGCGCATGCGCACCACCATTGATGATATTCATCATAGGTACCGGCAGGCATAACGGAGAACCGTTATTGAGTGAGCGATACAAAGGCATTTGCTGATGCGCTGCAGCCGCCTTGGCATTTGCCAAAGACACTGCGAGCAAGGCATTTGCACCTAGCTTTGATTTATTTTTAGTGCCATCGACCTGTAACATCACTTCGTCAATATAGTCTTGACGCAGTGCGTCGGCACCGATCAAGGCAGGCTGAACCTGCTCAATAATGTTCTTTACTGCTTTTTGCACACCCTGACCCAGATAACGAGCACCATCACCATCTCGCATCTCAAGTGCCTCCAAGGCACCGGTTGACGCACCAGATGGCACTGCGGCACGCCCCATAGCACCGGAGGCTAGATAGACATCAGCCTCTACAGTTGGGTTACCACGAGAATCAATGACTTCACGTGCGTTAATTTTTTTAATCTGTGACATATACTGGTTTCCTAAAATTTAATTCGCGTGACCTTTTTAAGTCATCTCTTGTTCTAATAGTTGGCCAGCCTTCACCACCCGATCGAGTTCGATCATGCCGCTTAACAAGGCTTCCATTTTATCTAATGGCCAGGCATTCGGCCCATCGCTTTTAGCCACACCCGGGTCTGGGTGTGTTTCCATAAAGACACCAGCAACACCTACTGCTACCGCAGCGCGTGCTAGTACTGGGACAAATTCTCGTTGGCCACCCGAACTGGCACCTTGGCCGCCGGGCAATTGTACCGAATGTGTGGCATCAAAGACTACTGGACAATTAGTGTCGCGCATGATCGCCAATGAGCGCATATCAGAGACTAAGTTACCATATCCAAAGGAGGCACCGCGCTCGCAGACCATAATCTGCTCATTTCCAGCTGATCGAGCCTTTTCAACCACGTGCGTCATGTCCCAAGGGGCCAAAAACTGACCCTTCTTGATGTTAACTGCTCTACCGGTAGCAGCTACACGCTGGATAAAATTAGTTTGACGGCATAAGAATGCAGGGGTCTGTAATACATCGACCACTGCCGCGACCTCATCCATCGGCGTGTCTTCATGCACATCAGTCAATACCGGTAGATCAAACTCTTTTTTGATGCTTTCAAGAATCATTAGGCCTTTTTCGATACCAGGGCCACGAAAACTGTCATTCGAGGTGCGATTGGCCTTATCAAAAGAGGATTTATAGATAAACGGAATGTTTAATCTCTCACTAATCTCTTTCAACTGACCCGCTGTCTCGCGCGCAAGCTCCATACTCTCAATAACACAGGGCCCAGCAATCAAGAATAGAGGTTGATCTAGCCCAACATCAAAACCACATAGTTTCATATTTTATCCGTCAGACTAATCACATTACTGGTATCAGCATCGCTGTATTCGGCTGTTTCTCCGTTAGGAAAACGCTTCTTCCTTGCGGCCTCAACAAAACCAGTAAATAGCGGATGTCCATCACGTGGTGTCGATGTAAATTCTGGATGGAACTGACAGCCGAGATACCAAGGATGTTCAGCAATTTCAACCACTTCAACCAAGTGATCATCGACTGATTTACCAGTAAAGCTTAATCCCGCATCGCTCAATTGCTGGAGGAAGAAACTATTAAATTCATAGCGATGGCGATGACGCTCCCGAATGACTTCTTCTTGGTATAGCTGACGCACCAAAGAGCCATCTACCAATTTACATTCCTGTGCCCCTAGGCGCATGGTGCCACCTAGATCAGAATCAGCATCGCGCTTCTCGACCTGACCATCACGATCTTGCCATTCTTCAATCAGGGCAATCACTGGATGTGGTGTGTCTAGCATAATCTCAGTACTGTGAGCACCTTCTAGACCAGCTACATTACGTGCATATTCAATTACTGCGACTTGCATTCCAAGACAGATGCCCAAATACGGTACCTTATGCTCACGCGCATATTGCGCTGCCATAATCTTGCCTTCAATCCCTCGTGAACCAAAGCCACCAGGCACCAAAATAGCATCGGCATCAGCCAGCATATTGGTCCCACTGACTTCGATATTTTCAGAGTCTACATAGTGAATATTAACCTTAGTCTTGGACTGTATACCGGCATGAATCAAGGACTCATTTAGTGACTTATATGATTCAGTCAGATCAACATACTTACCGACCATAAAGATATTAACTTCCACTTCTGGAAATTCAATCGC
Organism: uncultured Gammaproteobacteria bacterium; assembly: GCA_905479295.1. Classification (GTDB taxonomy): domain Bacteria; phylum Pseudomonadota; class Gammaproteobacteria; order UBA4575; family UBA4575; genus UBA4575. The sequence goes on from CAJQLY010000005.1 coordinate 57,675, forward strand.
ATGCACGACGTCTTTCCAATCAGTTAAATCGGCCTGCGCCAGATCCAATTGGAATTTTTCTAATACAATATTATCTAGGCTTTGTGAATGTAGCCACAATGGAATCTTATAAATACTGCTGACATCCACTGATGAAATTACTGCCTTCTCTTCAACATTGGTAAATAAGGCAATCTTCTTACGCTCATTATCAGGTACCGGTCGATCACTACGACAGACCAGGATATCTGGTTGAATACCAATCGAACGTAACTCTTTCACCGAGTGTTGTGTTGGCTTGGTTTTAACTTCGCCTGAGGCCTTCATGTAAGGCACTAAGGTTAAATGCATATAAAGCGTATGCTTACGCCCCATCTCAACACCCATCTGACGGATGGCTTCCAAAAAAGGTAGAGATTCAATATCGCCTACCGTTCCACCAATCTCGACTAAGGCAACATCTGCTCCTTCAGCACCACGACGGACAGAGGCTTTAATCTCATCAGTAATATGTGGGATAACCTGCACGGTGCCACCGAGGTAGTCACCACGACGCTCCTTACGGATCACATTCTCGTAGATTTGACCTGCAGTAAAGTTGTTTGAGCGCTTGGCACGAAAACGCACAAAGCGTTCGTAATGGCCTAAATCTAAATCAGTTTCTGCACCATCTTCGGTGACATAAACCTCGCCATGTTGAAACGGGCTCATAGTGCCGGGATCTACATTGATGTAGGGATCGAGCTTGATCATCGTGACAGAAAGGCCACGTGCTTCTAAAATTGCACCCAAAGATGCGCTGGCGATGCCCTTACCGAGAGATGAGACCACCCCGCCAGTGATAAATACGTAGCGTGTCATAGGTTAAAATTCCTAAATGCAGGATGGGATCATAGGGTACCAAAGCAGGCCCCAAGGCTCAATTAATATCCGTCGCTAATCGCTATATTCCAGACACAAATCAGCTCATCTTGATAAAAAATCAAGGGAATACGATCTCGCAGCCAAGGTGGTAGCCCAAACTCTTGGAATACGCCCTTCAGGTCTTTACTGCAGGCTCTTTTGCTCACTCTGATAGATTCACCGCCGGAGCGAAAGCGCACCTGCACCTGGGTGACCTGAGGAAGTTTCAGCCCTTGCTGGGATAAATCAGCCGATGTCAGCACTATTCCCAATGATGGTAAATTTAAATCCTGCTGTAGATTCCAGCTCAGACATTGACTGGCATCATGCTCAGCCAAAGGCGTTTGCAGATATAACTGTTGTCGATAACGCCGAATCTCGGCCTCACCCCATTGCACACGAGGACTCGTCTCGCTGCCACTGCTTAGTACCGCTGTGCGAATCTGCTCAAGCACTGCCGCTGAAGGCAAGACAAAGCCCTTACTACTAATCCAATAACGTAGCACATTGCGCTGCCGTACCGGGCTCAATGCCAATAACTGATTACAATCTAAGGTGCTAACCGGTGAGCCCAAGCTGCCATAAGTCGACACTACATCCAAATCTAGCTGCATTAAATCACTAGCAGCCAAATCAGCCAGTAATTGGCTTTGTTCCGACTGCCATGCAATCGAACGCGATATCGTAGTATTTAATTGCGGCCAGCGTACGGCCAGCTGTGGGACCACTTGATGCCGTAGATAATTACGGTCAAACACTAGGCTTTGATTACTCGGGTCGTCGATCCAGCTCAGTTGATGCTGTTCTGCATACTGCTGTAATTGTTGCCGTGAGATATCCAATAAAGGCCGAATTAACTGACCTTGTCCCAAGGGCCGTTGTGGCGCACAGGCAGCTAGACCCGAGGCCCCACTGCCACGCATTAAGGCGAGTAACATGGTTTCTACTTGATCATCAGCATGATGTGCTGTCAGCAGCCATTCGTTCCGTCCTAAGTTTTCGCTGAAGGCCTGATAGCGTGCGGCGCGCGCGGCACCCTCAATCCCTAAATCTTGAAATGCTTCAGTAGCAACCCGAATCGCTTGAAAGCTGACAGCATGATCTTGACAAAACCGACGACAGTGCGCCTGCCAATCATCAGCACCATCTTGCAATTGATGATTGATATGCAGTGCACGTAAAGGCCTATCGGTTACCTGTTGCACCAGGGCATGGAGTAATACAGTGGAATCTAGGCCACCACTGAAGGCAACGCATAGAGGGGATTGTTGATCGACACTTAGAATGGTTTCCAAGTCTTGAACGATCTTATTTTGCGAATCACTCATGTTGGCATCCGAGCTAACATGCGCAACACTGCTGTGGCCTTTGGCCACAGCAGAATCATTCGCTTACTTCTTGAAGGCACCGTAGCTTGTCAATCGCTCATAGCGCTTCGCTAACATTTGATTGACCTCTAACTTCGCCATCCGCTCGAGGTTTGCACTGATCGAAACACGTATGGTTTCACAGGTCTGTCCCAAGTTACGGTGCGCACCAGTCTGTGGCTCTGCAATAATTTCGTCAATCAAGCCTAACTCCATTAACCGATCAGCAGTAATACCCAAAGTGGTTGCTGCTTCTTCTGCCTTATCTGCACTCTTCCACAGGATAGAGGCACAGCCTTCTGGTGAGATCACTGAATAGGTGCTGTAACTAAGCATAGCGAGATGGTCACCAACACCAATAGCCAATGCTCCACCAGAGCCACCTTCCCCAATCACATGACATATAATCGGCGTTCTTAATCGTGCCATCTCATATAAATTCTGTGCGATCGCCTGTGCTTGGCCACGCTCTTCGGCACCGACACCTGGGTAGGCACCCGGAGTATCAATAAAGGTAATCACTGGTAGCTGAAATTTTTCAGCCATCTTCATCACACGCAAGGCCTTACGGTAACCTTCAGGTCTTGGCATACCAAAATTACGCTCTAGATTTTCTTTTGTATTACGTCCTTTTTGATGCCCAATAACCACTACTGAGCGCCCTTCAAAACGAGCCAATCCAGTAATGATAGCGGAGTCATCCGCATAGGCTCGATCGCCATGCAGCTCTTCAAAATCGGTAAACAGATGCTCGACATAATCAAGGGTATAAGGTCGACGTGGATGACGTGCGATCTGTGCCACTTGCCATGGCGTGAGGTCACCGTAAATAGAGTCACTCAAGACCTTACGTCGAGCGCTTAATTTCGCAATCTCACTACTGAGTTCAACTTCACTGTCTTGTTCTACACGACGTAATTCATCGATCTTTGCTTCAATTTCAAAGATCGGCTGCTCAAATTCTAAATGATCAATCATCATATCTTGTTCGGTCTATTTTCTTGGCCAATCATGGCCTTAGGGGCGTAAACACATAGTATAACGCATGTTAAAACAATAAGAGGCGGTTTAATAACGGACTTTTATACCAGTTACACCTTCTAGGTTATTTAGGCGCCGCAATAACTCTTGCTCTGGGATCACCTTCCACTGCTCTCCAAGACGTAAATTGCCCTGTTCACTGTCGGTCTGATACTGGATTTCCATATGGCATTGACCGCCGCGGTATTGTTGCAGTGTCGCCATCAGCTCCTTGGCCAAAGCACTTTTACGCTCTGCTGTGACCGTGCCATCCACCTCTACAACAAGGCCACGAGCCTTCTCTACTCGCACCTCTTCTAGGGCAACTATCTCATTTGCACGTAATCGTGGCTGACTATTGAACTCATCAATACTCAATCCCCCTTCAATGATCAGTATCCGGTCTTTTACCAACAGATGCTTAAATCGACTATAGGCATCAGTGAATACTGCAACATCCAAACGCGCAGTGTTGTCATCGATCGTCAAAAACGCAATACGTCCAGAGGGGCTGTTACGCAGGCGCATATGCATCAATAGACCAGCAACCTTAATCGTATTTTTATTCCGATTACGGTAATCCACTTCAGGCACTGGCATAGCGAGGCGCTGACGCAAATTTTTACCGACAATGCTGCTTAATTCTTGGCGGTATTGGTCGACTGGATGTCCCGTCAAATAAAGCCCTAAAGTTTCGCGCTCGGCTGCCAGCTTGGCATCCATATCCCATTCAGGCTTCTGCTCTAGCAAGGCTTCTTTAGCCATGACTTGGCCACCACCAAATAAATCATTTTGGCCAGTATCATTATTTTTTTGTTGTTGATCAGCCAACTGCACTGCCTTGGGTAAGGCATGCATCAAGGTTGCGCGATTCTGCATAAAGACATCCGCAGCACCCGACCGAATCATCGCTTCTAAACTACGGCGATTGAACTTTTGTAGATCTAAGCGTATGCACAGATCGCTAAGGGTTTTATAAGGCCCAGCAGCACGCTCTTGCACTAGTGATTCTACTGCAGCCTCACCAACACCTTTAATTGCACCGAGACCATAGACTACTTGATGTTCTTCAGTCACGGTAAAGGCGTAGTATGAGCTATTGAGATTTGGTGGCATGATCTCCAGCCCCATCGTGCGGCATTCATCGATCAGATTGACCACCTTATCGGTGTTATCCATATCAGCAGATAATACCGAGGCCATAAACTCTGCTGGATAGTGTGCCTTTAACCAAGCTGTCTGGTAGGCCAGTAAGGCATAGGCGACAGAGTGTGACTTGTTAAAACCGTAGCCTGCAAACTTCTCCATTAGATCGAATATATAGTTGGCTTTAGCTTCATCCACTCCACGCTCAGTTGAGCCTTCAACAAAGATACTGCGTTGCTTGGCCATTTCAGAGGCCTTTTTCTTACCCATCGCACGTCGTAACAGATCAGCACCACCCAGTGTGTAGCCGGCCAATACCTGTGCAATCTGCATCACTTGCTCTTGATACAAAATAACGCCATAGGTTTGATTTAGGATCGGCTCCAAATCAGGATGCGGATATTCAATCGCAGCACCATGCTTACGATCGATGAAGTCATCGACCATGCCAGACTGCAATGGTCCTGGGCGATAAAGTGCAACCATTGCAACTACATCGTCAAATTTATCTGGCTTCAAACGACCTAGAATATCTTTGATACCTGAAGACTCAAGCTGAAATACGGCGGTTGTTTGTTGGTCTTGCAATAACTGATAGCTGGCATCGTCATCTAGTGGAATCTGATTAAGCTTTAGCAGCTCTGCCTTTTCTTTCTTTCGCCGACGATTAATTGACTTCACGGTGCCATCGATAATCGTTAAGGTTCTAAGACCCAAGAAATCAAACTTCACTAAGCCAATAGCTTCAACATCATCCTTATCCAGCTGGGTAACAATATTGGCACCGCCCACCTCACAATATAGCGGTGTAAAATCAGTTAGCTTAGAAGGCGCAATAACTACACCACCAGCATGTTTACCAGCATTCCTGGCGATACCTTCGAGCTGCAAGGCCATATCAATTAAACTGCGTACTTCCTCTTCTTCGTCGTATAAGGCTTGAAAATCTTTCTCTTGCCCTAAGGCTTTTTTTAAAGTCATGCCGATTTCAAATGGCACCATCTTTGCTATTCGATCAACAAAGCCATAGGAGTGACCCAAGACACGACCAACATCACGCACTACCGCCTTTGCCGCCATCGTGCCATAAGTAATAATCTGACTAACCTTTTCACGACCATAGCGTTTAGCCACATACTCGATCACACGATCACGCCCAGCCATACAGAAATCGATATCAAAATCTGGCATGGAGACCCGTTCAGGATTCAAGAAACGTTCAAACAGCAAGTCATAGCGTAAAGGATCGATATCTGTGATGCCCAACACATAAGCAACTAAAGACCCAGCACCCGAACCACGCCCTGGCCCTACAGGTACATCATTCTCACGTGCCCACCGCGTAAAGTCCGATACGATAAGAAAGTAGCCGGCATAGCCCATACGTTGAATAACATCCAACTCAATCTCTAATCGCTTATGGTAATCAGATAACGGTAAGATCTCGGTTGCAATACCGCCGGCACCTAGCCGCTCATGCAAACCTGCATCTGATTGCAAACGGAGATATTCATCTATAGATACCGCATCAGGAATTGGAAATTCTGGTAAAAAATTATTTCCAAACTCGAGTGTGACGTTACAACGCTTGGCGATCTCAACTGTATTTTGCAATGCTGACGGCACATCACTAAACAGCTGCGACATCTCCTCTGCTGAACGCAGATATTGTTGTTCGCTATAGTCATGTGTGCGTCTAGGATCGGATAAAACACGACTTTGGTTAATACATACGCGCACTTCATGCGCATCAAATTCTTCTGCACTAATAAAACGTACATCATTGGTTGCAACCACAGGCATATTACGAGCCTTAGCTAAGACCAAGGCTCGTTGATTATATGTCTCTTCGTTTTCTCGATCCGTACGTTGTAATTCAATATAAAACCGACCATCAAACACTTTAGCCCAGTTATTAAGATAGGCATCTGTAAGTTCTTGCTTATCTTTAAGTAACAGTTGCCCAAGCTCGCCTGCCACACCACCTGATAAAGCAATCAAGCCTTCTGCATGCTCTTCAATCCATTCTTGATCGATACAGGCTAAGCCGCTTTGTTGGCCATCGGTGTAGGCCTTAGTAATTAGTTCAGTAATATTGCGATAACCAATATTATTCATGCACAGCAAGGTTAGGCGTGAAGTTTCACGCTGCTGTGTATGGCGCACGTAGAAGTCGGCACCAATGATTGGTTTCACACCACGTGCCATTGCTGCTCGATAAAACTTCACTAATGCAAATAGATTAGTTTGATCAGTTAAGGCGACTGCCGGCATCGCATCAGCCACCACCCTATCTAACAAGGAAGGAATACGTACGATGCCATCAACGATTGAATATTCGCTATGCACTCGCAGATGAATAAAATTAGCAGCCATTAAATGTCCTCGGCCCTATTCCCTGACAAACACTCACGTACCGGACGAAAACTAGTCCGATGATGACTACAAGGGCCATGCTGCTGTAATGCACTTAAGTGCTTAGCGCTGGGATAGCCCTTATGTTGTGCAAAACCATACTCAGGGAAATCATGATGCAGATCATGCATTTCTTGATCGCGTGCGACTTTAGCTAGAATAGAGGCCGCCGCAATCGCTTTCACACGCTGATCACCCTTCACCACAGCATACGAGAGAACACCAAAATCAGGGCTAAAATTACCATCAACTAATACTAATTTAACACTCCGCCCAAGCCCAGAAAAAGCCCGTTGCATAGCAAGCAAGCTGGCATTCAAGATATTCAAATCATCAATCTCAGCAACCTCAGCACGGCCTAAGGCCCACGCTTGTGCATGAGTTTTAATATAAGCAGACAAGCCCTCACGTTTACTCTCACTGAGCTTTTTTGAATCATTCACTTCAGACCAATCAGGGCCATCACCCAAAATAACTGCTGCGGCAATAACAGGGCCCGCAAGCGGACCACGCCCTGCTTCATCTATGCCGGCACAGGTAAGTAAGGAGACTTCAAGGTCTTCAGGGTCAATCTGCTTGTTATGTCTTTGCATCACTAATATGGGCTGCGGCTTAATGCCGTTCTTGTCAGATTGGAATAGCTTTTTTATAACATAGATTGACCATCGTCATGACAGCAAATCAACGGCACCCCAAATCATAGTCGTCAACTATGACCTAGTCTCATAGAGAGAGCCGGCTTGGCAGTGCGATTGCAGCCAAGGAATTTTCTACCCGTTAACAGGCTGATCCAGCTGTTAACTTTGAACTAGGCGACTCTATTAGTCGTCTAGTTCTTTAAACATACATTTTAACTGTCCGCTGGCCGCCAATTCATCATCGACATAAGCCGCACATTCAAACAGGCCTAGATTACGCTTCATTCGTGAGATACGAGACTTTAGAACCAGTTGGTCACCCGGTACCACTGGGCGCTTAAAGCGAACATCATCAACGCCAACAAATAGGAATAAGCTTTTTTTCTCAGGTCGTAAAGCCGGATCACTCAGGACTAAGACACCTGAGGCCTGTGCTAAGGCTTCAAGAATGAGTACACCTGGAAAGACTGGAGTCCCTGGAAAGTGTCCAGTGAAAAAGGGTTCATTAATGCTGACATTTTTCTTAGCAATAATTGAATCACCATGATTACACTCAATAACGCCATCCAATAAAAGAAATGGATACCGATGTGGCAAGCAATCCATTATTTCTTGAACTGACATAACACTCATTTCTCACTCCAAGTAGTAAGTACGATCCGTTTACTTTTATTCTTCATAGTCAAACCCATCTGTACTTACAAAAAGCGGCTCAACGGTAACCCGCACAGCCGCCATCTTCAGTGTTAAAAGGTCGCTTATTGCGAGCTCAGCTTCTCGAGTACTTTTGCAGTGATATCGATACTTGGGCTTGCATATAACACTGGCTGTGTAAGCACTAGGTCATAAGCTTCTTTAGTCGCAATCTGCTGGATCACTTCATATACTTTCTTTTGCAACACGCCTAACTCTTCGTTACGACGGATATTGAAGTCTTCTCGCATCTCATCACGCATACGATTGTAATCACGCTTTTGACTTAGAACTTCACGCTCTAATTTAACGCGATTACTTTCACTCATGATGCTGCCATCATTATTAAGCTTTTCTTCAAGCTTCAGCACTACATCACGTGCTGCAGTTAATCCTTTATCGCGAGTTGCAAATTCCTTCTCAAGCGACGAGCGTGCAGCGCCAGCCTGCGGGGATTTTTCCATGATCTCACCAATATTAACAAAGCCAAGTTTTGGCTCTGCCAATGCTGTGCCTGCAACCATTAATGTTGCAACAAGGAAAGTACTGACGATTTTCTTCGTATTCAAGTTAATGCTCCTACTTTAAAAGCTTGTGCCAAATTCAAATTGAAATGACTCTGTTTTATCATCTGGTTCATCGTTATATGTACCTGCAAAGGAAAGAGAAATACCCCCCAATCCAGTAATCATATTTAGCTCGAGGCCATAGCTACCGCGCAATTCACTAGCCTCCCACTCATCCACATCTTTATATACATTACCAATATCTGAGAACAACCCCAACCGGAAATTTTTAGAATCCGCTAAAGCGGGTACTGGGAAGAATAATTCAACACCAGCCGTTGTTAATAGATTTCCACCATAGGCACGGTCTTTCGAGTCTCTTGGACCTAGACTATTAGCCCGATAACCACGTACTGAAGAAGAACCACCAGCGCGGTACTTCTGAAAAAATGGTAGATCGGTAGTATCACCGTATGAATCACCATATCCAACCTGAGAACGCGTTGATAGGGTAAATATATCGGTTATTGGGTAAAGAAAGATATTCTTATAATCAATCTTATAATACTCAAGACCGCTCATTGGCACTGCTAATTCTACACGTGCTCGCTGGTAGAAGCCCTCAGTACCAAAGATTCGTCTATTTCGTGAGTCATGCGTAATATTGCCGGACACATTGATATTTGTAAATTTACTACCGTTATCTTGCATAAACTCATAGATTTCGTCCGAAGTATCGGTACCTGTCGTAACCTTCGTATGAGCTACCTCAGCAGTAGCACCAACACGATCATCTTCTGTTAATGGGATGCCGTAGTTTGTTCGCAGACTAATTTCATCGGTATTAAAGTCTGAAATATCAGCCTCTTCAGCGTCAACAGATATGTAACTAAAGCCATAACCACGGTTAACACCGTCAATAGTATAATAGGGATCATTATAACTCAGGTCATATACTGTATTAACCTTACTGGTGTTAATACTAAAAGAGACTGACTTACCACTGCCTAAGAAGTTATCTTGACTCAGACTGGTAGTAATGACCGCACCCTGACTATCAGACAGACCCGCACCAATAGTAAAGCTACCCGCTAATCGCTCCGAAACTACTACTTCAATGTCGACCATATCATCGGCACCAGGGATACGCATTGTCTCAAACTCCACTGACTCGACAAAGGCTAAACGCTGGACTCTGCGCCTAGAGGTTTCGATAGCTGTTTGTGAAAACCATCCACCTTCCATCTGACGGAATTCTCGACGATAAACCTCATCACGACTGTAATCATTACCCGTAATATTTATTCTACGCACATAGACGCGCTTACCCGGGTCAATAAAGAAAGTTAAAACAACTGACTTATCTTCTTCATTCACATCTGGCACTGGGTTTACTCGAGCAAAAGCATAACCATCCTGACTTAGCCGATTCTTAATCCCTTCTGCTGACGCAACCACTTCAGATCGCGCAAAAAACTGACCTGAAGCAATTAATAACTGAGCTTCAAGGTCTTCCTTCGCCACAACAAAATTACCAGCAAGTTTAATCTCTTTAATTGTGTATTGATTACCTTCATCAACATTAACCGTGATGAAGATATCTTTTTTATCTTGTGAAATAGAGACCTGTGTCGATGCTACATTGAAGTTAAGATACCCTGAATTTAAGTATTTAGAGCGTAACTTCTCAAGATCTGCTTGTAATCGTTGCTTAGAATATTTCTCATTATCTGAGAGTGGCTTCCACCAAGGCTTAGTACCAGACTCAAAAGATTTCTTTAGCTCTTTATCTTTATAGACCTGATTACCAACAATGTTTACACCACGAATTTCAGCCGCTTCACCCTCTGCAATCTGGATCTCAATATCGACTCGATTACGACTTAACTCTGTCATCTCTGTCTTGATTTGAACACTGTATTTACCACGCGAAAAGTATTGCTGTAGTAGCTCATTTTCTAAACGACCCAGTACCGAACGATTCAGTACACGACCTGGCGCAATCCCAATATCAGACAGACTTTCTATTAATTGCTCATCAGCAATATCTTTATTGCCAATGATATTTAGACTAGCTATACCTGGCCGCTCTTGTAGCACCACGATCAAGATATCGCCGTCCTGCCCTAAACTGATGTCACTAAACAGTTCAGTTTTATACAGCTCTTTAATAACTTGTGCCGAATCAGCACTAGAGAACGTATCACCAACTTTGACTGGCAAGTACGTAAAAACAGTTCCTGGGGAAATTCTTTCAAGACCTTGTAAAACGATGTCGCGAACCTTAAAAGACTCAGCTTGCGCTACTCCAAATAAAAGCAGGCAGGCCAAACTGGCTTTGATAATGGTTTTGATCACGTTAATTTTAATCGCTTTGTTAGACTAGTTAGTCGTTATCACAACTGTTAGCCAAGTAACCGTTGAAAATCATTATAGAAAGCCACTAGCATCAAGCTAACGAGCAGAAAAACGCCGAGTTGCTGAGCATATATCTGAATACCTTTAGAGACTGGGCTACCTTTTACTATCTCAATGCAATAGTACATTAAATGACCACCATCCAACATCGGTATCGGTAATAGATTCAAAATACCAATACTGATACTAATAATCGCTAAAGTGCCCAAAAATGTTGCCAAACCCAACTGCGCTGACAGGCCTGCATATTCTGCTATTGATATGGGCCCGCTAATGTTTTTTAACGATGCCTCACCAATCACAAGCTTAGCCAGTAGTTTAATGGTCAACACGCTCATATCAAGCGTTTTTGACATCCCTTTTTGTAATGCCTCCAAAGGACTGTAAATCACCGTTACCTGATGAGCGACAATTTCTTCCTTAATCCGTGTCCGCTCAGCATCATTTTCACCTAACCAGGGGTAAGCACCAATACGTCCCTGTGCCTGTTTACTATCAGCTGCAAAATCTGGGGTTAACACCAAAGACTGTTGCTGCCCTGCACGCTGTAGTTTTACTATTAGTTTTTGACCTGGATGCTCACGGATAACACTGACCCAGTCACTCCAGTCGTTAATCACTCGATCATCTACTGCAATAATACGATCTTTTGTCCGCAAACCTGCACGCTGTGCTGCACCCTCTTCAGTCAGCTCCCCTAACACTGCCGGTAAGCTTGCACGCCAAGGCTGAATACCAATCTTATCTAAGGCCATGCCTTCGTCTAATAAGGTCTTGGTATCACTTAAATCCAACATGACCTCTGTCTCGTAGCCCTTTGTATCTCGTTTAGTGACAGTAACCTCACCATAGCTTAAGGCTTGATCAATAAAGGCAATACCTGCCTCTTCCCAGGTCTGCGTCTCTACGCTGTTAACACGCACGATCTCATCACCGGCACGTAAACCCGCAACATAGGCTGGGCTGCCTTCAATGGTCGCCCCAATCTCTGGTTTAAATCCCTGCACACCAACGACATACATCGTCAGGTAAGCAATTATGGCCAATAGAAAATTAAACAAGGGTCCTGCCGCTACAATCGCAAAACGTGAAGCTACCGGCTTACGATTAAACGCAAATGCCAACTCTTTTTCTTCCACTGGGGCTTCACGCTCATCCAACATCTTGACGTAACCACCCAAAGGCAACGCAGCAAGCACATATTCAATTCCACTGCGACGTGACACATGACGCAGTAGTGGTTTACCAAAGCCAACTGAAAAGCGCAGTACACGGACGCCTAAGAGGCGTGCTGCCAAATAGTGGCCAAGCTCGTGAATTGTGACGATCACACTGATAGCAACTATAAAAGAAGCAATACTGATCAAAATCGTATTCATACTCTAACTATCCTAGCTAACATAATTATCTAGATTTAAGTCCAATTGGTAACCAGGCGTTCGGCCTCGCGACGCGCACGAGCATCAACCCGAAATACATCTTCAATAGTTTGGATTTTAATAGCTTCCTCCTGCTCCACTATAGTCGCAACCACTTTATAAATATCCTGATAAACAATCGCAGATTTGAGGAAAGCGGATACTGCAATCTCATTCGCTGCATTCAAGGCAATTGTTGCAGCCTGTCCTGCTCGCTGCGCATCCAGGGCCAAGGTAAGGCAGGGAAAACGCTCAGCATCTGGCTCATAAAATTCAAGATTGGCACAGTCTGCCAATGATAATGGTGCAACACCTGAAGTAATCCGCTCCGGCCAACCCAGAGCATGCGCGATTGGTACACACATATCAGGATGGCCTAAGTGAGCCAACACAGAACCATCACAGTAACTTACCATGGCATGGACTAATGATTGCGGATGAATCAGCACTTTGACTTGATTAGGCGATAGACCAAATAAGAAACAGGCCTCAATAACTTCCAGGCCCTTGTTCATCATGGTAGCTGAATCTACCGAAATCTTTCGCCCCATATCCCAATTCGGATGGGCGCAGGCCTGCTCTGGTGTAACACTGGCTAGTTGTTCCAGTGGCGTCTTAAGAAATGGCCCACCAGAAGCGGTCAGCGTAATATGCTCAACCCCGAGCATAGGCTGACTGACAGACTGATTAGCTAGACACTGTAATACTGCATTATGTTCACTATCGATCGGCAATAACCTAGCGCTACTCTCAGCCGCTGCTGTCAGCAGCAGCTCACCAGCCATGACTAAGGCCTCTTTATTTGCTAGCAATACATTCTTACCAGCATCTGCTGCGGCTAACGTCGAGGGTAAGCCAGCACCACCAACGATCGCAGCCATGACACTATCGACGGCATCTAGTTGCACCACCTCAACCAAGCCATTTTCAGCAGAGAGTAGCTGGGGAGAGTCGGCTATATCTTTTAGCTGTACTTTAAATGTCGCTGCCGCCGCAGCATCAGTCACAACCACGTATTGTGGCTTGAACTGAATAACCTGTTGCAATAGTAGATCGATCGATTGATGCGCACTTAAAGCAACCACCTTAAAGCGATCTGGATTACGTGCAATCACATCTAAGGTGCTACGACCAATGCTACCGGTTGAACCTAGAATAGCGACCCCTGTTGTGTTTTTATCCTGTGCCATGATTAAAGCCAAGTGAGGCCCAAGACAAAGCCTGGAGCTGCTGCTAATAAACTATCAATACGGTCTAATACACCGCCATGCCCTGGAAATATTGAGCCACTGTCTTTCACACCGGCATTGCGTTTTAACAAGCTCTCGAATAAATCACCAACTACTGATATCAGTGCACTAAAAACTGATAACAACACAAAATAAACGGCTGTAATCGCATTATATTCAAACCATTGTGCTGCCAATACTGCGAAAACAGACGTACCGATCAAAGCACCCAACACACCTTCTCTGGTTTTACCTGGGCTGAGCTCGGCAGCCAACTTGTTACGACCAAAGCGTTTGCCTGCAAAATAAGCAGCAATATCAGCCACCCAAATCAACAAGAAGAAATACAATAATAGGCTGGCCTCGACCTTATGCAGCATGATCAGTGCTAACCAACCACTGACGATAATGAAGTAGCCACTCTGCTTAAGGAAAGAACGCAGGATTGGACTACCTAACCAACCTGGCTCATAGAAGCTTAGTAATACCAATGCAAAGACCCAATAGATACTCATCAAAAGCATCAATAACTGATAGTGCTCAGCTGTCAGCCAATAATATGCAAATGCCATAAAGCCTACACATAAAGCGACAAAAGCGATCTTAGCGCTAGTTTTTTGCAGCACCATACTTGCCCATTCCCAAGCCCCAATCATGGCAAATACTGCCAATAAGAAAGCTAGAGGCTGACTCGGCATCCACAGCAACGCAGACAGTACTAAAGGTGCAAGAATAAGACCGGTGATAATTCGTTGACGTAGCATGCTAAGACTCAATTTGTTCCAGCACTAAACCATAGCTACGTCTGCGTTTGGCGTAACTAGCAAAGGCAAGCTCTAACTCTTTCGCGTCAAAATCAGGCCAAAGAGTGTCACTAAAGTAGAGCTCAGTGTAAGCCAACTGCCATATAAGAAAGTTACTAATGCGCTGTTCTCCACCCGTACGAATAAACAGGTCAGGGTCAGGCAAAGGATAGGTTGAGAGGTGTTTTTCAAATGCATTTTCATCCAGCTCATCACTATTTAAGCCCTGCAGCTGCACTTGTTTACAAAGTTGTTTACTTGCTTGCATTACATCCCAGCGACCACTGTAGTCAACGGCAATACTCAGCAACATTTTATCATTCGCTTTTGTGAGGGCTTCAGTCTGATCAATAAGCTCACGCAATTGCGCACTAAACTGTGTCCGACCACCAATAAAACGCACTTGAATACCCTGCTCATGCAAGGTCTCAGCATCGTTTTTCAATGATGAGAGGAATAATTCCATAATAGCCTGCACTTCTTCTCGCGGACGTTGCCAGTTCTCACTGCTAAAAGCGAACAGCGTCAGGTATTTTATATTTTGCTTAAGACAGGCTTCGACAACCTCGCGACAGGCCTTTGCCCCCTGCCGGTGCCCGATAGAACGCGGCAGTAATCGTTTACTCGCCCACCGTCCGTTCCCATCCATCACCACGGCCACATGTGTAGGTAGCGTTTGAACTGTCGCCATACTTAATAAGGCTGCAATAATAAGATTAATGGCTTCAAAGGAATTAAATCTCCATCAACTCTTTTTCTTTCGCTGACAGTATTTCATCGATATTCTTAATGATGCTATCCGTCAGCTTTTGCACTGCCTCTAAAGAACCACGCTCATCATCTTCAGAGATTTCTTTTTCCTTAGTCAGCTCTTTAAGATCACTGTTTGCATCACGGCGAATATTACGAATAGCAACCCGAGCTTGCTCAGCTTCTGCACGCACTAACTTGACAAAATCACGACGTCTTTCTTCGGTTAATGCAGGTAAAGGCACCCGAATAAGGTCACCTGTAGTAACTGGATTCAGGCCCATATCTGAATTCATAATAGCCTTCTCAATCACGGGCACCATGGTTTTTTCCCAAGGAGAAACCGCTAGAGTTCGGGCATCATCAACACTGATATTAGCCGCCTGATTAAGAGGTACTTCTGAACCATAATAATCAACCATAACGTGGTCAAGCAAACTGACGTTAGCACGGCCAGTACGAATCTTAGTCAGCTCTACCTTTAAAGCCTCTACACTTTTATGCATACGCGTATCTGCGTCTTTTTTAATCTCTTCAATCATGACTTATTACCTGAAACTAAAGTGCCGACATCTTCACCTGAAGCAATACGCTTAAGGTCGCCAGCATGGAACATATTAAATACGCGTAATGGGATGTCATTATCACGACACATGACGATAGCGGTCGCATCCATCACCTGTAGATCATCACGCAATACCTGATCATAACTCAGTTGCTTATACATCTTAGCATCTGGATTTTTCATCGGATCTGCATCGTAAACACCATCAACTTTGGTTGCCTTCAGCATCAATTCAGCATCGATTTCAGTAGCACGTAAACTTGCTGCTGAATCCGTAGTAAAGAATGGGTTACCTGTACCTGCAGCAAAAACTACGACTCGTCCTCTTTCTAGGTGACGGACAGCGCGCCGACGAATATAGTCTTCACATACTTCATTAATTTGGATTGCCGACATAACTCGACTATTAGCACCTTGGCTTTCCAAGGCATCTTGTAACGCTAGACTGTTAATCACAGTTGCTAACATACCCATCTGATCACCGGTTACCCGATCAATACCGCCTTCTGCCAGACCCGCACCACGGAATATATTACCGCCACCAATCACGACAGCAACCTGCACATCCATTTCAAGCAACTCAACAATTTCTGTCGCCACGCGAGAAATCACTTGTGGGTCAATCCCATAGTCACATTCACCCATCAGGGCTTCGCCACTTAGTTTTAAAAGAATACGCTTGTAAACGGTTTTTTCACTCATACCTATAATCCTACTCTTAAACTCGCGACTGCAGATACAAAAACGGGGGCCAAGCCCCCGTTTTTGTTTAACTTATGCCGTTTTGCCGGCTTGCGCCATAACTTCTTCGGCGAAGTTTTCAACTTTCTTCTCAATCCCCTCGCCTACTTCATAGCGGTGGAAACTGACTGCTGTGCTAGATTTCTCAGACAGCAACTTAGCGACAGTCTTATCAGGATCTTTAACATACGGCTGACCTAATAAAGTAATCTCACCAAGGAACTTACGTAGACGACCTTCAACCATTTTCTCAATAATGGCTTCTGGCTTACCACTAGCTTCAGCTTGTGCAACAAAGATATCCTTTTCTTTCTGAATCAGTTCAGGAGCAACACCTGATTCATCAACACATACCGGCTTACTTGCCGCAATGTGCATCGCAACATCTTTGCAAAGATCGTCATCAGCGCCTTCCAGCTCAACCATCACACCGATGCGTGCACCGTGCATGTATTTACCTAGCATGCCATTTTCTGACTGCATGCATTCAAAACGACGCACTTGGATATTTTCACCGATCTTACTGACTAAGTTTTGGCGGGCAACTTCAACTGTCTCGTCACCGTTCATTGCTGTTGCCATCAAGGCTTCAACTGAAGCTGGCTGCTGTTTTAAAATCAACGCTGCAACAGCCTGTGAAAAATCCTGGAAGTTGCTGTCTTTACCAACAAAGTCAGTTTCACAGTTCACTTCTAAAATCACACCTTGCTTAGCATCATCACTAACTAATGTAATAACGATACCTTCAGCTGCTACACGGCCCGCTTTCTTATCAGCCTTGGCCTGACCTGATTTACGCATCAGTTCAATCGCAGCATCCATATCACCATCGGTCTCGCCTAAGGCTTTCTTACATTCCATCATTCCTGCGCCAGTACGTTCGCGCAGTTCTTTTACCATTCCAGCTGTTATTTGCATCTGCAATCACCCCTATATTTAGTGGTTAAAGAAAAACTCGCTTTATTCAGCTGCAGTTTCATCTGGTTTTGCTTCTACCGCTTCCTTTTCAGCAACCACTTCACTAGCCTCTTCTGGGCTGGCTTCTTTTGCCTTCTTTTCTGCTGGTTTACGCTTAGGTGCTTTAGCCTTTTTCGCTGCCACTTCACTAGCCTCTTCTGGGCTGGCTTCTTTTGCCTTCTTTTCTGCTGGTTTACGCTTAGGTGCTTTAGCCTTTTTCGCTACCGCATCTTCTTTTACTTCGACGAAGTCGCCTTCTTGGCCAGT
>CAJQLY010000006.1 GCA_905479295.1 uncultured Gammaproteobacteria bacterium
TTGCCGCAGGTCGCAGCAAGCCAGTAGTTGTCGACACGGCCGAGATTCGTCAATTGGCACCTACCGTGCTTTATACCGGTATCAGCCTGAGCAAAAATGACATTCGCATAGCTGCCGAAATTGAAGGCCGCCTAACCGCTATTGTTGAAGTCGGCACTGCGCTCAAAAAAGGCCAAGCCATTGCCACCTTAGATGACATCTTTTTACAACAACAAAGAGAAGAAGAACTAGCCACCATCACCAGCGAACAGGCCAGCGTTGCACTATTTAAAAAACAGCTACAACGTTATCAAGCATTACTTAAATCAAATAGCGTGGCACGCGACCAGCTAGATCAAACACAGACTTCCCTACAGATCGCACAAGGTGATCTGCGTGCAGCTCGGGCACGCTTGATGCAAATTGAAGAACGTATTAAGCGCTCTAAAATCGTTGCACCCTACGATGGTGTAGTAACAGAACGCACCGTTCAAATAGGTGAATGGCTAAAGACAGGTGACACTGTAGTACGTTTTGTCGACCTACAGAGCAATCAAATCCAAATCTATATTGCAGCGCAGATGATCGATCTAATCCAGATCAACAGTCATCTTGAAGTGTTGCTAAACCAACAATCCAGCATGGCAGTTGTGCATTCAATAGTTCCAGCTAGCATCAACAGCTCACGTTTATTTGAAGTACGCTTAACTCCAGAACAAGCCATTGCACCCGGCACACTGGTCCGTGTCAGACTGCCCTTTGCAGCAGCACGTAGTGTTGTCTCAATACACCGTGATGCCTTAGTACTGCGCAAAGGTAGTACCACTGTATTCAAGGTCAATGCCGATAACATTGCTGAACAAGTCGTTATAGAAATTGGCATGGGTGATGGTGACTACATTGAAGTAATTGGTGATATCAGTGCCGGTGACGCCATTGTTGTACGTGGTGGTGAACGCTTACGCGCAGGTGCTAGTGTCACTAGTAGCGCCTTCAAAGCAAATAAATAAAGCAATATGAGCCTCACTCGCAGTACCTTAAACAATCCCACTGCTGGTCTAGTAGCCGGCCTACTAGTAATCCTCTTTGGTCTACTCGCCCTAGATAAGCTACCAGTACAGCTCACTCCTGAAGTAGAACGCCCAGAGATCACCATAAAAACTAACTGGCGTGCAGCGGCACCTGAAGAAGTTGAATCAGAAATTATAGAGCCACAGGAACAGCAACTGCGCGGCCTGCCCGGCATGACCGAGTTACTCTCTGAGGCGCGTCAAGGCCAAGGAAAAATATCAATCGCCTTTGATGTCGACTTTGATTTACAACGCGGACTGATTGAGGTTATCAATCGCTTAAACCGTGTCTCCAGCTACCCCGATGATGCCGATGAACCGATCCTCAGCACTGCTGGCGGCCGTAGCCGTCCAATTGCCTGGTTTATTGTTAAGCCCACTGCAGAGAACAAAAATGATATTGAGGACTACCGCGACTATGTAGAAGAAGTGATTCAATCACGCTTCGAACGTGTACCTGGTGTTGCCATGTCTGAAATACGCGGTGGTAACCAACAACAGATTCGCATCACCGTCGATCCTTATCTAGCTGCAGGCAAAGGTGTTGATCTAAGCACTGCAGCACAACTAGTCGGTGGCAATAATGATGTATCTGGTGGCAGCGCTGATATAGGCAAACGCCGTTACACACTACGCTATATCGGTGATCTCTCACCACAGGACTTACAAAGCCTGATCTTAGAATGGCGTGATGGTAAACCTATCTACCTACGTGATATTGCAACGGTGGAAGTCCGTAATGCCAAGCGTGATAATTTTGTCATCACTCGAGGTGAGGCCGCCATTGCAGTTAATGCCTATCGCGAAAATGGGGTTAATGTTTTAGATGTGATGCGCGATTTAGATCTCGCCATGAACGAGCTACGCCAGGGCCCTTTAAAACGCGCCGAGCTCAGCATTGAACAGGTCTATGATGAAACAGTTTATATCCATAGTGCGATTGCATTACTACGTGGCAATCTTGGTATCGGCATTTTACTTGCAGTCGTCATACTCTGGTTTTTCTTACGCCACTTCCGCGCTACGCTAGTCGTTACCATTACCATCCCTCTCTGTCTTTGCGTCGCCTTTGTAGTCATCTTAGGTGTTGGTAAATCGATTAATGTTGTTTCACTTGCCGGACTCGCATTTGCCATAGGCATGGTAATGGATGCTGCAATCATCGTACTGGAAAATATTGTACGGCTACGTGAAAAAGGCTACTCGGGCTTTGATGCCGCCTTAAAGGGCACGCAAGAAGTCTGGCCAGCTTTACTCGCCTCCACCGCAACCACGGTCGCGATCTTTTTACCGATTCTATTTTTACGTGACCAAAGTGGCCAGCTATTTTCTGATTTAGCGATTGCGATTACTGCCGCCATTATCACCTCTATGTTGGTCGCTACTATATTGATACCAGCTGCCAGCATGGTCTGGCTAGGTCGGGCAAAATTTGAGGATCGCCTAGCGACAAAATGGGACTCAGCAAGCAATAAAATAGTTAATATAACGCGCTCACCAAAACTACGAATTGCCTTGGTTGCTGCCTTAATCATCATACCAATAGCCAGCTCCTGGCAGTTTTTCCCTGAGCGCGATTATCTCCCTACCGGCAATCGCAACCTCGCCTTTGGCTTCATCTTGCCACCACCAGGTGTCAACATTGCCCATATCAAAGATGAGATGGGCGATATCATTGCTGATCGCATCCAGCCTTATATGACTGGCGAGAAAGAGCCAAAGATAAAACAATACTTTTTTGTTGCGCGCTCTGGCTCTATATTTATCGGTGGTCGTGCAGAAGATCCGAATAAAGTTGATGAACTGGTCAAGGTCTTGAATAAGGCTGTCAGTGGTTTTCCTGACACCTTTGCAGTCGTACGTAAGGCCTCATTATTCTCAGGCTTTGGTGCTAACCGTGAGATTGAGATCAACATTCAAGGGCGTAATATTGATGCCTTACTCGAGACGGCACGGGTAGGTTTTGCTGCCATCCCACAAAAGATACCTGGTGCCAGAGTCCGACCACGCCCTGGCTTAGAATTAGCCGAGCCTGAATTACAATTCAAACCGCATGATGATCGTCTACAAGAAGCTGGCTGGAATCGACAAACATTGGCTAAGGTCACACAGGTCTTAGGTGATGGTCTCAAGGTTGGTGAGTATTTCGATGGTGAAGAGCGCCTAGACGTTATTCTGAAAATACCAGAATGGCACACGCCTGAAGAGATTGCCGCTATACCGCTATCAACGTCTAACGGCAGTGTTGTACCCTTTGCTGAATTAGTCAGCATCGAACGTACTGCGGGTGCCAGTCAGATCCGCCGCCTAGATCGACGACGTACGGTAACGCTAGAGGTTACACCACCGGAAGATGTCCCACTAGAACAGGCTATCAATATTATTAAATCAGAAATAGAACCACTACTAGAACCACTATTACCGGCCGATGGTGTAATCCTCTATGGTGGCTCAGCCGACAGCCTGAGTGTAGCGATAAAAAATCTTAGCGGTAGTTTTGCTATCGCATTGATTATCTTATTACTACTCATGGCTGCACTATTCCGCTCGTTCACTGACAGCCTACTGGTGATGATGGCATTACCCCTAGCAACCATTGGTGGTGTCGCGGCATTACACATTCTTGGATTATCAGCCGACCTCTTAACCATGATTGGCTTCATTATTTTATTAGGTCTGGTGGTAAACAATGCGATCTTGTTAGTCTACCAAGCGCGTAATGCAGAGCGTGCTGGCGCTGACCGCTTGGATGCTGTCCGCATAGCTGTGCGCACCCGCTTACGCCCTATCTTAATGAGCACCGCGACTACAGTTTTTGGTATGTTGCCTTTAGTCTTATTTGCCGGCGCCGGTTCAGAACTCTATCGTGGCCTAGCCGCAGTCATTGTTGGCGGCATGCTTGTCAGCACACTGTTTACACTGATTTTAATCCCAAGCCTGCTGCAATTTGATGTACGCCACACACTGCGTAGAAACAGCTAGCCCTTTTTGATCTTTAAATTCAACATGACTTAGATCACAGACCGGACAGAATAGAATAGACTGGGTTAGCTAGCCTATCATTCAAATCGCTGAGTCTTATGCCCTGCCTTCAACCAGCTCTTAATGCCACCCTTCACGCTATACACTTTTTTAAACCCCAATTGATTACTGAGGAAGGTGCCAACACTGGTGGTGCGATTACCTGAGCGACAAATCAAAACTACAGCTTGTCCAGGATCAATTAGATCATCGGTTTTTTGCATCCACTGTTCGATATGCGGCTTACCTTTTTGATCAAAAAACATGATCGGATGGCTACCATCAATGATACCAGTTTGTTGCCATTCTTCAGGGGTGCGGATATCAATAACAGTGACACCTTGTTTCATCAAAACTGATAACTGTTGCACCGTAATATGTTCCAACTCAGCCTGTGCCACACTCACGCACAAAAATAGGGCCAGCAGCGCAATATACTTCTTACACATTTTTATCTCCAAACCATTAAACGACATCGCTTAAATTATTAAATATGGTCTTATTTAACGTGCAAAATACTCACTCAAAAAATCAGAAAAAGACAAACTATCAGACGCCTCTATTTGTTTTTGTTTAGCCAAACTCTCTGCTGCTATATGCATGAATTCTTTTTCGCGCTCAGCTGCTAAAGGCTGTGTGACAGCCTGGTAACTTTTAGCATAGCTATGGATCAACTCAAGATAAGTCGATGACTTCAATCTCATTTCTTTTAATATACGCGCCGACAGGGTCTCACCAGGATCTTGTAATGCCGGCTCATAACGATCCAGCGCAGCAATATAGTTTGGCTTATCTAATAACTCAGCAAGCTGGCGCATCTCAGAAAAAATAGACCTAGCCCATTGCGTCAAAGGCACACTTTCACCATCAAGTCGCAATTCTAAATGAGCTCGGCGACCATGGTGACTGACTTCATAGGCATTAATATCAATCTCTTCACGTTGCCGTCTATCAATACTACGATCATCTGCTAGTAAACAATAAAGAAACAATAGTTCGATAAAATCCAATTGTTCTTGTTCCACACCACGAGCCGAGAATGGGTTGAGGTCTAAGGACCGAATCTCAACATAGCGCACACCACGATGTAACAGGGCATGGGTTGGCTTTTCATTCTCCTGCGTAATTTGCTTAGGACGCACATTGCTATAGTACTCATTTTCAATCTGCAAAATGTTTGCGTTCAGCTGGCGATAGCTGCCATCAACACAGATGCCAATTTCTTCATATGGTCTGTAGGGCTTGCTGATCGCACTAGCCAAACAATGCACATATTCTGGCAGGCTGGTATAGCAGGCTTTGATGCCGATTTCATTTTCACGATGATTGGTATAGCCAATATCACCTAGCCGTAGTGAAGTAGCGTGCTCTGCAATGCGAGTGTGGTGATCAAACTGCGCTAAGCTAGCGGCACCAGCATGGCTAAAACTCTCATCCACCACTGGTGAGGCACCAAACAAATAGGGAATCAGCCAGCCTATACGTTGAAGATTACGGATCTGAATAAAGTATTGCTGATCTATAAAATCACGCAATTCAGATTGATCATCCTTCAATGCCTGCCAACGTGGCCAAAAGGCTTCATCAATAGATAAATTGACATGGATGCCGGCAATCACCTGCATGGTTTTGCCATAGCGATAACCTAGACCACGACGATAGACCTCTTTCATTTGACCCAGATTACTGCTGCCATAATGCGCGATGCGAATACTCTGCTCGCCTGCCAAGCGTGGCGGCATACTCCCTGGCCATAGCGACTCAACACCTATCCTTGGATAAACAAAGCGATGTATATCATCAAGAAACGCCAAGGCCTGCTCACTGTCTGCCAGGGGTGGTGTCACAAACTCCAATAGGGCTTCAGAGTAGTCAGTGGTAATAGAGGGATGGGTCAGGGCCGCACCCAACTCAAGCGGGTGATCACTTTGCGCGATATTTGCCTGTGGATCAGTACGTAGGGATTCCTTCTCAAGGCCGATCTGGCCGATACGCAAATAGCTTTGCGCGTTCCCCTTTACTAATAAAGAAAGCTGCTGTGAGATCAAGAGTTTACTAGGCTATAAATTTGAATAACACATAGTATAAACTAATCAAGCCGTTGAAAACGGCTTGTAAGTTTACAAATCTCTCATGCCATAATAATCAGCGAAAAAAGCATGTGCAAAGGTTGAGATTTTATAGACTCTCAAGCCATTACATTACTTCCATCTCTATTTTTTATAACATCTGTATTTAAATTATTAGTGGGGCCAGACTTTACTCTGGCCCCTATCTAAACAAAGAACAGACTTAGATTACAACCGCAATATCCTCGTCAATCAACAACTGAACATTAGCATTAGCCGCATTAGTGTAGACATCATATGTCGCACCACCAACCGTATAAGCAGTACCTTTTATCCACCCGGTAGCCTCGACTGTATTACCAGCTATGCCATCAATCTTTATCTGATGACGTGCAGGATCAGCGACAAGACCTGACCAACCATTACCATCGTTATATAGATCTGTACCTGCCGCCATTACATCATCAAGATGTATGATCACTTTATTACCAGTACCAGTGTTCGCTGTACCATCCAAATCAATGGCATCAATCTGATTCTGATCAGCCCCGCTGACCATAGTTAAATCGATGGTTGTATTATCGCCCTCAACGGTCAAAAGGTTATTAGTGTCAATAAGACTATTTAACGTATCAGCACTGTTAACAGTTATATCAATCTCAGCAGATTCTGGCCCCTT
The DNA here is from genome assembly GCA_905479295.1 of uncultured Gammaproteobacteria bacterium. Lineage (GTDB taxonomy): Bacteria > Pseudomonadota > Gammaproteobacteria > UBA4575 > UBA4575 > UBA4575. The sequence continues at coordinate 6,819 of CAJQLY010000006.1, forward strand.
CTTACCAGTGGTACTGTCTTCGACCCTAGCCTTAATCTTATTACTGCCTGCCGACAAGTCATTCCCGATCGACGGACCCATAGATATATTCAAGCTTGCATTTACTTCATGTAAGGAGAAGTCCACAAGCAGATCAGTAGTCGGTGCTGCTTTTGTTGAGGTATAAAATGTCGTACCATTTTTCTTATAGTGAATCGTTGTACCTACACGTTCGATGCTAAACACATCACCGATGACATAGTTACCAAAACCCTGGGTAATAGTCTTACCGGGACCGATTTCGAAATAAAACGTACCATTCTCTACAACCTTAACTACGCCATCAGCACCGAAGAAGAGCGCATAATCTATCTTATCGTGCGCCTGATCGGTGTCGACTGCACTCAGACCTACTACACGATGCAGATCAGTTTGAGTTATCTTAGTATGAATAGCTGTATCACCTGAAAATTTCTGGTTGGCGACCTGACCTGTATCCCAAGCACTAGCACCACTCGTCTTAGTCACAACCCTACCTACGATTTTGAGTCTATCCGCAGAATCAAAAGTCAGCTCTTTATTGAAGACCCACTTGAGGCCAGTGCCATCTACCTGGGCCTCACCAAATGCGCACCCGAATATCCGATTGTCACTGGATACTATTAAGTATAACGTGAAGCGGAATGCCTCTATAAAAGGATAAACCACTCTATTTCTTGTTTTAGCTTATCGAATGCGCGCCCAGTCAAAACCAACACCAGGATCAGTTTTACGACCTGGTGCAATATCGCTATGCCCAACTACTGCTTTCGACACTAGGGTGTTGTAAGTTTGTTGTAAGCAATCAATCAGCGGCTTAAGAATTTTATATTGCTGCTCACTATAAGTATCATTATCAGTACCCTCTAGCTCGATACCAATTGAAAAATCATTACAGGCCTCTCGACCTTGATAGCAGGATTGGCCGGCATGCCATGCGCGTTGATTTAGAGGAACAAACTGGGTCAGGCTTCCATCACGCTCTATAAAGAGATGACTGGATACCTTGAGATTAGCTATTTCTGCAAAGTAAGGGTGTGCTGTTTCATCTAATGCATTATTAAAGAATTGCTGCACATAGCCTCCACCATATTTACCAGGAGGCAGGCTAATACCATGTATTACCACTAGCTCAGGAACAACACCTTGCGGCCTAGCATCACAGTTAGGTGATGGCTTATAGATGGCTTCAGTGATGAGATGACTATTTAAATCAATATGCATTTAAGACGTATGTGTTCTATTACTTTACTCAGAACATCCATAGTAGCCTAGCTTGCTTTATGTTCGCTAGTTTTAGTAGGCAAAAAAAAGCCCCGCATAGCGGGGCTTTTAAAACGCCGTTTAGGCTGGCTTACATCATACCGCCCATACCGCCCATACCGCCCATATCTGGTGCTGGCATGCTTGGAGCATCATTTTTAGGTAGTTCAGCAACCATCGCTTGAGTAGTAATCATAAGGCCTGCGATTGAAGCTGCATTTTGTAGCGCAGAACGCGTTACTTTGGTTGGATCCAAAATACCCATCTCAATCATATCGCCATAAACACCTGTTGCAGCGTTATAACCGAAGTTGCCTTTACCTTCATCAACCTTGGCTAAGACTACAGAGGCTTCATCACCTGCGTTAGATGTAATTTGACGCAGTGGCTCTTCCATCGCACGTCGAGCAATATTAACGCCCGCAGTTTGATCGTCGTTATCACCTTTCAACTTTAGTAATACGCTACGCGCACGAATTAATGCAACACCACCACCCGGTACCACACCTTCTTCTACTGCTGCACGTGTTGCATGTAATGCATCTTCAACTCGTGCTTTCTTCTCTTTCATTTCAACTTCAGTTGCTGCACCTACTTTGATGACTGCAACACCGCCAGCTAATTTAGCCATACGCTCTTGTAGCTTCTCTTTATCATAGTCTGAAGAGGCTTCTTCTATATTTGCACGAATTTGATCAACACGCGCTTTGATGTCTGTCGCCTGACCAGAACCATCAACAATCGTAGTGTTTTCTTTAGAAACATGAATGCGCTTGGCTGTGCCTAGCTCTTCTAAAGTTGTCTTTTCTAGTGAAAGACCGACTTCTTCAGAAATTACAGTACCACCGGTTAAGATAGCAATGTCTTCTAACATAGCTTTACGTCGATCACCAAAGCCAGGGGCTTTGACAGCTGCAACTTTAACAATGCCGCGAATAGTGTTCACGACTAAAGTTGCTAGTGCTTCACCTTCAACATCTTCTGCAATGATCAGTAGTGGGCGACCAGCCTTAGCTACACCTTCAAGGATAGGTAGCAGATCGCGAATGTTTGAGACTTTCTTATCAAACAATAAGACGAACGGGTCATCCATGTCGCAAGTCATATTGTCTTGGTTGTTGACGAAGTAAGGCGATAGGTAACCACGATCAAACTGCATGCCTTCAACAACGTCTAGCTCATTTTCTAGTGCATTACCTTCTTCAACAGTGATCACACCCTCTTTGCCTACTTTATCCATAGACTCAGCAATGATGTCACCGATAGAGGTGTCAGAGTTGGCAGAGATAGAGCCAACCTGAGCGATTGCTTTACTATCAGAGCAAGGCTTAGACAATGACTTCAGCTCTTCAACTGCTGCCGTAACGGCCTTATCGATACCACGCTTAAGATCCATTGGGTTCATACCGGCCGCTACTGCTTTCATACCTTCATGTACGATTGACTGTGCTAGTACGGTTGCTGTCGTGGTGCCATCACCAGCGATATCAGATGTTTGTGAAGCAACTTCCTTCACCATCTGTGCGCCCATGTTTTCTAATTTGTCTTCTAATTCAATCTCTTTAGCAACCGATACACCATCTTTGGTCACGGTTGGCGCACCAAAGGCCTTATCTAGAACGACGTTACGTCCCTTAGGGCCTAATGTTGCTTTTACTGCATTCGCGAGGATATTTACCCCAGCCACCATACGGGCTCTGGCCTCATCTCCAAAAGTAACTTCTTTCGCACTCATAGCATGTACCTTCGTTTTATTACGTTAAATTTTTATGTGTTATGGGTTCAAAGGCTGTCTAGCCTTCGATTACCGCCATGATGTCGTCTTCGCGCATCACTAGTAGCTCGTCACCGTCTACTTTTACTTCTGTACCAGAGTATTTACCGAATAAAACGGTATCACCGACTTTCACATCTAGCGCATGCACGTCACCGCTATCTGTGATTTTGCCATTACCAGCAGCAACAATTTCACCCTTACTTGGCTTTTCAGTCGCTGAATCAGGGATAACAATACCACCCGGACTCGTGCGCTCTTCTTCCATTCGCTTGACCACAACACGGTCATGTAGAGGACGTAACTTCATAGCGTGTATCTCCCAATATATCGATTTAAAATCTAGAATTATTAATAGGTTAAGTAACTTTCTAGCACTCCCCTAAGAAGAGTGCCAATGATACGGAGTCAACCTTCTATGTCAACAACTGCAGCAGCTTAAAGATGGGAATCCTTGTCCTCATCTTTCACTCGAAATTCACCCTCTAAAACGTCATTATCACGCTTAGACTGCTCATTTTTAGTCGCATATCCAGCACCCGGATTGACCTGAAATGAGCCGTTTTGCATGCAATAGCGTAATAAAGCCTGAATCAAGCTTTTACGTGTGGCCGGTATCAAACACAAAAAGCCTATACTATCGGTCATAAATCCAGGGGTTAGCAGTAATGCTCCACCCAATAAAAGGGCTGCGCCCTCAAATAAGGTATCGGCAGGTAACTGCCCCTGTGCTGCCTGCTGTTGTAACCGCGCCATGGTCTGTAAACCTTGCGCTCGTAGCAGAGAAACTCCAATCATGGCTGTTAGGATAACGAGAACTACCGTTAACAAACCGCCCACCGCAGCACCCACGACTGTGAACAAATAGATTTCAATCAGCGGAACTACAATGAATAATGCAGTTACTACCGGAAACTTAGTCATCTCGAATCACCAACAAACCGTAATGCTTGATTCCTAATATGGGGACGACTTTTTGGAATACAAGAGTGGAAACTAAACAGATACAAAATAACGCTGAAGATCCGTTGGTTCTAGTTATGACCAGCCTCAGTGATAAAAAACAGGCAAAGGTGCTAGCGCAGTCCTTACTTGAATCGCGTTTAGTCGCTTGTTGCAACATTTTACCAGCGATCTGGTCTACCTACCGTTGGCAGGATGAGATCTGTGAGGAAAATGAATGTTTGTTGCTTATGAAGACACTGCGTTCACAGTATTCATCGTTAGAAGTATTTATTCAAACGCGGCACCCTTATGATGTGCCAGAGCTAATTTGCATCGAAACCGATGCCGTCATGCAAGAGTATTATTTGTGGTTAAAACAACAAGTCAGTCCAAATTCGCCCTGCTAGCCTCACCGGTTGCTTTATTATTAGCTAGCGTCCTACTGTTTATAAATTCAGCCTCTGCGATTCAAATGCTAGGTGGCGAGAACGAATTCCTGCCAGTAGATAAAGCCTTTCAAGTCGACGCCTATTTGCAAAGGGACAATCAAATTCAAATTGATTGGCAGATCGCCGAGGGGTATTACCTCTATAGAAAGCAGCTATCGATTAGCACAGAGCAAGCTAATGTCACCTTCAGCCCACTGACTCTGCCTACAAGTAAGACCAAGACTGATGACTATTTTGGTGAGGTGCAGATTTACGAGACTGGCTTAAGCGCATTTAGCCGTGTGAAAAGTGCGAGCCATAGCTTTGATCTGATCGTAAGTTATCAAGGCTGCGCCCATGCCGGACTCTGTTACCCACCCGTCACCAAGATATTTAATCTGAGCCTTAGTGACAGCGCCCTAAATAGCGCACTGTCTGCAGCTAATGATGACTCAGTACCGAGTAAGACAGAGCCTGCCACTCTAGAACAATCAGAACAGGGCTCTATTGCTAATCAACTAAAACAAAAAAGCCTAGGCTGGACAGTCACTTGGTTTTTCCTAGCTGGCCTACTCTTGGCGCTAACCCCCTGCGTCTTCCCAATGATTCCGATTCTCTCCAGTATCATTGCCGGTCAAGGTGAAAAACTGAGCGCTAGTCGTGGCTTTAGCCTGTCTTTGGTCTACGTCTTGGCAATGGCTTTAACCTACACTATCGCCGGCGTTTTAGTCGGGATGACCGGTGCCAACATACAGGCCTGGTTTCAAGATATCTGGATTATTAGTGCCTTCGCTCTGGTCTTTGTGGTCCTTTCCTTATCGATGTTTGGACTCTATGAATTACAGATGCCCTCGGCCCTGCAATCACGCATCAATGCCTTAAGTGGTAAACAACAGTCGGGCAGTTTTGTCGGCACCGCGATCATGGGCTTTTTATCGGCCTTGATTGTTGGCCCCTGCGTGACTGCACCATTAATTGGCGCCCTACTCTATATAGCTGAGAGCGGCGACCCTTGGGTCGGGGGCCTCGCCCTATTCTCACTCAGCATTGGTATGGGCTTGCCGTTATTGCTGATCGGCACCTCAGCAGGTAAGTATTTACCGCGAGCAGGCGGTTGGATGGAGCCGATTAAAGCAGTCTTTGGGGTAATGCTGCTAGCACTAGCCATCTGGTTTGTTGATCGCGTCTATCCTCGCGTTGTGATACTCGCCCTCTCTGGTGGTTTACTCATTGGCTGCGCCATATTTCTGGATGTCTTTTATCGCAGTAACGAGCGCACGAGTAGGTTCCTACGATTACGCCAAACCTTAGGTTGGATACTCCTTACATATGGCAGTGCCTTATTACTCGGTGCCAGCGCCGGCAATCAGAACCTGCTACAACCTTTGGCGGGCCTCAGCAGTGGCTCTGCAACTAGCTCTGTAACAGACAGCAAACAACTGAGTTTTAAGTACGTCAAAGGCATGCAAGGATTAGAGCAAGAGCTGGCTTTAGCGGCAGCGGCAAACAGGCCGGTAATGCTGGATATGTATGCCGACTGGTGTATCGCCTGCAAGGAATTAGAGGCTTTTACCTTTAATCACGCCGAAGTGCACACGGCACTGCGTGATTTTGTCATTCTGAAGGCGGATGTAACCGCAAATGACGAGGTCGATAACGCCATGTTAAAAGAATTATCCCTTTTTGGCCCCCCAGGCCTATTGTTTTTTGACACCACTGGCAAGGAATTACGCCCCTATCGCATCGTTGGTTTTATCGATAAGGCTGATTTCCTAAGCCATCTAGAACGCTTAAAAGCACAGTTTTAAGCCATTTCTACCACGGCCAACAGCATCAACGCTGGTTAAATCATCAAAATTCGTGGAAATTCGGCTAATACTCAGATAATTTCCGCTATCTTGCTAACAACTAGACAGTTGTGCTGTTTTACGGCAGAATTGCCACAATCTAGCAGCAACACTGCTTTACCGTTTATTTAACGACCAATCGAGGGTAATTCACCGAAGTTATGAGTAAAATCCGCTTACTGAATGGTCCGAACTTGAATTTATTAGGTAGCCGCGAGCCTGAAGTCTATGGCTACACCACATTAGATGACATAGTCGCCGACGCGACCAGCTATGCCAGCAGCCTGGGTCATGAGCTCTCTCATCTACAAAGTAATGCTGAACATGCCTTGATTGATGGCATCCATGCCGCAAAAACAGACGGTGTGGAATTCATTGTGATTAATCCTGGGGCGTTCACTCATAGCAGTATCGCCCTGCGTGATGCCTTTTTAGGTGTCTCAATCCCATTTATTGAAATACACCTCTCGAACGTCTTTGCACGCGAAGAGTTCCGCGCACATTCGTACTTATCCGATGTCGCGGTCGGTTTAATTTCAGGCTTGGGTGCTAACGGTTACCGTCTAGCAATCAACGCCGCAGACCAACAACTTAAATCTTAAAAATAGAGCGCTAATTATGGACATACGCAAAGTTAAAAAACTCATTGAGCTACTGGAAGAATCAGGTATCTCAGAGATTGAAATTAAAGAAGGCGAGGAGTCAGTCCGCATCAGTCGTAATGGGCCGAGCATGACTATGCCACAAATGCAGTATGCGCCAGCGATGGCTCCACCTATGGCAGCAGCAGCTGCACCAGTAGCAGCGGCAGAAACAGAAACTGCGGCAGCTGAAGTCAGTGGTCATGTTGTAACTTCACCTATGGTCGGTACATTTTATGAAGCACCATCACCGGGCTCAGCTCCCTTTGTAGAAGTTGGCAAGAGTGTTAAAGAAGGTGACACACTTTGCATTATTGAAGCTATGAAGATGCTCAATCAAATTGAAGCCGACAAGTCTGGTGTAATCAAACAAATGGTGGCTGAAAATGGCCAACCCGTTGAGTTTGGTCAGCCACTGTTCATCATCGAATAAAACTACCTTATCGAGTACGCATGTTAGAAAAAGTTGTTATTGCCAACCGTGGCGAGATTGCACTGCGCATCTTGCGCGCTTGTCGTGAGTTAGGCATCAAAACCGTTGCAGTACACTCTGATGTGGACCGCGATTTAAAGCACGTCAAATTAGCCGATGAGTCTGTCTGCATAGGCCCAGCACCATCGACTGATAGCTATTTAAATATCCCAGCTATTATTAGCGCGGCAGAGCTCACTGATGCTACTGCGATTCATCCTGGCTATGGTTTTCTTTCTGAAAACGAAGCCTTTGCTGAGCGTTGTGAAACTAGTGGCTTTATTTTTATTGGCCCTCGTGCAGAAACTATTCGCCAGATGGGCGATAAGATTGCAGCGAAAAAAGCAATGCAAGAGGCTGGAGTCCCCTGTGTCCCAGGCAGTCCTGAGCCACTCGGTGAAAACCTTTCCAGTAATGCCGCATTAGCCGAATCGATTGGCTACCCAATCATCGTTAAGGCCGCTGGGGGCGGTGGCGGTCGTGGTATGCGTGTGGTGCATACTCAAGATGAGTTGGCCGATGCCATTACACTAACGCGCACAGAAGCCAAAGCAGCCTTTAATAATGGTACGCTTTATATGGAGAAGTTTTTAGGCGCTCCACGTCATATTGAAATTCAAGTATTGGCTGATACTCATGGCAATGCGGTCTATTTAGGTGAACGTGATTGCTCTATGCAACGTCGCCATCAAAAAGTGATTGAAGAGGCTCCAGCGCCTGGGCTGAGCCAAGAGCTACGCGATATGATCGGTAAACAATGTGCCGATGCTTGTAAATTAATTGGCTATCGTGGCGCTGGCACCTTTGAATTTTTGTATGAGAATGGTGAGTTTTATTTCATTGAAATGAATACCCGTGTTCAGGTGGAACACCCTGTCACTGAATTCATTACTGGTATCGATATTGTTAAGCAGCAGTTGTTGATTGCAGCAGGTGAAGAAATGACACTGCGCCAAGAGGACATCCAGCTGAATGGTCACTCTATCGAGTGTCGCTTAAATGCAGAGGATCCTGATAACTTCATCCCAAGTCCAGGTACGATAACTCACTTCCACTCTGCTGGCGGCCCAGGTATACGTGTGGACTCACATATTTATAGTGGTTATCGCGTGCCACCTAATTACGATTCAATGATCGGCAAGTTAATCACGCATGGTGATACTCGTGAGATTGCGGTTCAACGTATGTTAGGCGCTTTACAAGAAATGGTCATCGATGGCATTAAGACCAATATCCCGTTACAAGCAAGGTTGATGGCTGACTCAGGCTTTGCCAAGGGTGGCTTTGATATCCATTATCTAGAACGCCTGCTTGCAGAAAAAGACTAGAGTCTAGTCTTGCAACAATTACGCGTTCAACTCGACGCTTCCATCTTAGATGAGGTGGAAGCCTTACTCCTCTCTTGTGGAGCACTCAGTCTTTGCCTAGAAGAAGACGGAGTATCTAACCCAATATTTGAGCCACCCATCGGCGATCATCCACTCTGGTCAAAGCTTTATATCAGCGCCTTATTCGAGCATCTCATAGCCGCTGAGCTAACCATTAAAGCGCTGGCACACCATACTCAGGTTGGCACACAGGTACTATTAGAGACCATTGATGAAACCGATTGGCAGGCAAAGTTCCAACAACAATTCAATGCCAAGCGCTACGGCAAGCTATGGGTTTATCCGTCCTGGCAGGAAACCCCTGAACCAGAAGGCATTAGTCTTAAGCTTGATCCTGGACTCGCTTTTGGTACCGGCAAACACCCAACCACTGATCTTTGCTTAGACTGGTTAGGTGAGCAAAATTTAACTCAAATGAGCCTCTTAGACTTCGGTTGTGGTAGTGGCATATTGGCCCTAGCTGCAGCTAAACTGGGTGCACAACCAGTAGTCGCTATCGATATCGATCCGCAGGCATTAAGAGCGACCGAACAAAATCGTGACGCTAACGATATCAGCCCAGATCAGCTCTATGTCACTACTGCAAAGGATATTGAAGACCGACGTTTTTCAGTCGTTATTGCTAACATTCTTGCTGGCCCCCTATTAGAACTGCGTGATCAATTTGTAGCACTGCTGTTACCAAAGGGTGAGCTCATCCTTTCTGGTATTTTAAGCAGTCAAGTTGACGATATAAAAGCGGCTTACAGTGGGCATTTCGATCTAGTTTCAGTGGAAGTACGAGAAGACTGGGCGCGTATCGCTTATAAACTGTCGTAATCAATTGGCCTTACAAAAAGCATTTGGCGTCTCACTTTTATCCTCGTTAAACTGACCTTTATGCATGCCATTCACCCTAGCACCCAAAACCGCGTATGAAGATCGGCCCACACGAACTCGACAATGCACTCATACTAGCGCCTATGGCGGGGGTCACTGATGTCACCTTTCGTAAACTTTGCCGGCGTTTAGGTGCGGGTTATACCGTCTCAGAAATGCTGACTGCGAATACCCAGCTCTGGAACTCAGATAAGTCTCGACTACGCCGTATCCATCTCGATGAGGCTAGCCCGCGTTCGGTACAAATTGTTGGCTCTGATCCAAAACAACTAGCTTATGCGGCCAAACTGAATGCCGATCATGGCGCCGATATTATTGACATCAATATGGGATGCCCAGCAAAAAAGGTCTGCAAGGTTGCCGCTGGCTCAGCCTTGCTGGCCAATGAATCATTGGTTGCTGAAATATTAGCGAACGTGGTTGCCGCTGTTGATGTCCCTGTGACCCTAAAAATCAGAACGGGTAGCGACCCTGATCATCGTAATGGTGTACGTATTGCTCAGATTGCGGAAGACAGCGGCATTCAAATGCTAGCCGTACACGGTCGTACGCGTGCTTGTCGCTTTCTCGGTGAGGCAGAGTACGAAACCATCCGCCTAATTAAACAGCAAGTTAGCATCCCAGTAGCGGCTAACGGTGATATTACTAGCCCGCAGAAAGCGAAAAAGGTCTTGGCATTCACTAACGCAGATGCGATTATGCTCGGGCGTGCAGCACAGGGTCGTCCATGGCTCTTTCGCGAAGTCGATCACTATCTAAAATATAATAATTTATTAGACAGTCCGCCATTGTCGGAAGTATCGGCTATTATGCTCGATCACTTGGATTCGCTCTATTCCCTTTATGGAAAAGAAAAGGGAGTGCTGATTGCACGCAAACATATTGGCTGGTATCTCGATAACCTTGTTGATAGCCATGACTTTAAGAAAAGAGTCTTTGCTGCCACAGATGCCGACAGCCAGTTCGATATGGTTAAAATTTTTATGCAATGCGAAGTAAAAAATATGGAGAAAGTTGCATGACCAGCTCTGCGCCCGATTTAGACATCTCGGACAGCCACTTACCGGCACCAACACAGGCTTTACACGAGTCTGTTGCACAGTCACTACAGAATTATTTCAATAAGTTAGACGGCCACGCGCCAGAGGATTTATACCGCTTAGTCATCGAAGAAGTTGAGCGACCGCTATTAGATGCCGTTATGCGTTATTGCAAAGGCAATCAAACCAAAGCAGCACAGTATTTGGGATTAAATCGTGGCACCCTCCGCAAAAAACTTAAGCAATACGAACTAAGCTAAAACTATGACTGAATCAATACCTTGTGGTATCCAACGCGCCCTTATCAGTGTTTCAGATAAAAGTGGGATCATCGAATTTGCCACTGCACTTGCGGCTAAAAATATCGCGATCTTATCTACTGGCGGTACTGCTAAGACCTTAAAAGAGGCTGGCATCACTGTTACTGATGTCAGTGATCATACGGGGTTCCCTGAAATCATGGCAGGTCGTGTAAAGACGCTACACCCGAAGATTCATGGTGGTATTTTAGGCCGTAGTGATACCGACGAAGCAGTAATGCAAGAGCATGCTATTGCTGCCATCGACCTAGTAGTTGTTAATCTCTATCCATTCGCTGCAACCATTGCTAAACCTGATTGTAGCTTTGATGATGCAATTGAGAATATCGACATTGGTGGACCAGCAATGATTCGTGCAGCGGCTAAAAACCATGCGCGTGTTGCAGTTGTGGTTGATCCACAAGATTACAATACACTAGTATCTGAATTGGACGATGAAAGCCAAAGCCTAAGTAGCAGCACACGCACTGAACTGGCACGCAAGGCCTTCAGCCACACAGCCAGTTATGATGGCATGATTGCTAATTACCTTGGCCAGCAAGCAAGTACAGCTGCTGATCAGAAAGGCCCAACCTATCCTGCTGACTTACACCTAAGCTTTAAACGTAAGCAAGACTTACGTTATGGTGAAAATCCACACCAGTCAGCCAGCTTCTATGTTGAAAGTTCTGCTGCAGCAGCCAGTGTCAGTGGTGCTACATTCATTCAAGGCAAGGCCTTATCATTTAATAATATTGCCGATACCGATGCAGCCCTAGAATGTGTCAAACAATTCTCAACGCCTGCCTGCGTCATCGTCAAACATGCCAACCCTTGTGGAGTGGCAGTTGCAGCCTCGATTGATGAAGCTTATGACAAGGCCTACCAAACTGATCCAACCTCTGCCTTTGGTGGCATTATTGCTTTTAACCAGCCACTGACCTGCAAACTTGCAGCAAAGATCTTAGAGCAACAATTTATCGAAGTAATTATCGCCCCTGGAATGGAAGCTGGTGTAGAGCAGATTCTAAGTCGTAAACCCAATACACGCGTCTTAGACTGTATTAGTACTGAAGCTGATTATTCTGGTCATGACTTACGTCGCGTCAATGGCGGACTATTAGTTCAAGATAAAGACTTTGCAATTATTGATGCTGCAGATTTACATGTGGTAACCAAGATACAACCTAGCGAAGAGCAGATTCGTGATCTATTGTTTGCGTGGAAGGTAGCTAAGTTTGTTAAGTCGAATGCCATTGTTTACGCCCGTGCAGAGCAAACCATTGGAGTTGGCGCCGGCCAAATGAGCCGCGTTTACTCAGCAAAGGTTGCTGGCATCAAGGCAGCAGATGAAAACCTTGTAGTCAGCGGTGCTGTGATGGCCTCAGATGCATTCTTCCCATTCCGTGACGGCATTGATATGGCTCATGCCGCAGGCATTTCAGCGATCATCCAGCCAGGTGGTTCACGTAATGATGAGGATGTTGTTGCTGCTGCTGATGAGCATGGACTAGCTATGGTCTACACCGGTGTACGTCACTTCCGGCATTAAGCCAAAGACCTTTTAGACTTGGCAATGTAACACCTATGTTGCCACGTCTAAAAACTCGACCCTCTAAGGGCATGACATGATCTCAAGCGCAATCTTTATTCATATTGTCCAGATCATGTTCCCAATTGTTGCGATTGTCTTACTCGGCATCTTCATTGGCCACTGGCAAAAACCTCAGCTTGATTCAATCAATAATATTAATCTCAATGTCTTCATACCGGCATTGGTCTTCGCTTCTCTGATTGAGCATGACTTCGCATTACAGAGTAATGCCCTACTAGCCTTTGTCGCCTTATTACTGATGTTGGCCACTGGCATGCTGGCCTTTCCTCTGAGCCGTTTACTACGCACTGAATATCGAACAGTAGCACCACCTTTAATGTTTCATAATGCAGGCAATGTCGGCCTGCCATTGATGTTATTGGCTTTAGGTGATGCTGCCTTAGCACCTGCCTTAATCTTATTTCTAGTTGGCAATCTGGCACACTTTGCGATTGCTACTTATATTTTGAACCGAGCGGCCAAGTGGTATCGTAGTCTTTCTTCACCTGCGATTCTTGCAGCAGTTTTTGCATTAGGGCTACAGCTAAGCGCAGTAGAGATCTCCCCAACGATTATTTTACCCATCCGAATGCTAGGAGATATTGCTGTGCCATTGATGTTGTTTGGCTTAGGGGTACAACTCAGTGATGCCGAATTTAGTCATTGGCGCTTGGGCCTCACACATGGCCTTATAACACCCGTGGTTGGCTTTAGCCTAGCGCTCTTATTGAGTCAGCTTTTCAATCTAGCACAAATTCAAACTGCAGCATTATTATTGTTTGGCACACTCCCTCCAGCAGTAATGAATTTCTTATTGGCCGAACGCTATGCGCAGGAACCTAGCAAGGTATCTGCTATAGTATTAATCGGTAATGTTTTAGCAGTGTTTAGCCTGCCACTGGCATTACTCTATGTACTCCCACGATTTACCTGAAATAAATAAGTTATGAAAAAAATATTAGTCATTGGCAATGGCGGACGTGAACATGCATTGGCATGGAAGCTGAAGCAATCAAACGATGTAGCCATCGTCTATGTCGCCCCCGGTAACGCTGGTACCGAACAAGAGCTAGGTATTGAGAATATTGCCATTGCTAGTGACGATATTACCGCCTTACTTTCATTTGCACAGGAACAGCAGATTGACTTAACCGTTGTTGGTCCTGAAGCACCTTTGGTCGCTGGCATTGTTGATGAATTCCAAGCCGCCGGTATGAATATTTTTGGTCCACGAAAATTTAATGCTCAGCTGGAAGGTTCAAAAAGCTTTGCTAAACAGTTCATGCGAGAACATGGTATTCCTACTGCAGCTTATGCTGAGTTCACTGCGATCACGCCGGCATTAGATTTTCTTGCACAACAAGATCTACCAATCGTCGTTAAGGCCGATGGTCTGGCTGCCGGCAAGGGTGTTGTTATCGCACAGACTGCAGATCAAGCACAGCAGGCGGTACACGATATGCTCAGCGGCGAGGCACATGGTGCTGCTGGCCAAAAAATTGTGATTGAAGAATTTCTCTATGGTCAAGAGATCAGTTTCATCTGTATGGTTGATCATGATGTAGTTGTACCATTGGCTACCTCGCAAGATCATAAGGCACGCGATGATGGTGACCTCGGCCCGAATACTGGAGGTATGGGTGCCTATTCACCAGCCCCTTTGGTAGATGATGCTATGCATCAACGCATCATGCATGAAGTAATCCATCCGACAGCCCAAGGTTTTATGGCTAGTGGCAAACCGTTCCAAGGTTTCCTTTATGCCGGCCTGATGATTTCAGATAAGGGTATACCTAAAGTCCTGGAATATAACTGTCGTTTTGGTGATCCCGAGACACAACCGATTATGCAGCGCCTACGCAGTGATCTCACTGAACTCTGCTTGGCAGCAGCAAAGAATGAACTGCAGCCAACTGAATTAGATTGGGATTCACGTAGTGCTTTAGCTGTTGTACTCGCTGCTGGCGGTTACCCTTTCGACTATGCCAAAGGTGAGGTGATTTCAGGATTGGATCAAAATTTAGGTAACGATTGCAAAGTCTTTCATGCCGGCACCGCTAGACAGGGGGAAGACATTGTCACTGCAGGTGGGCGTGTACTCTGTGTTAGTGCTTTAGGGGATGATATTGCACAAGCGCAAGCAAGGGCCTACCAGGCAGCTGCAACTATTAATTGGTGTGATGTTTATTTTCGCCATGATATTGGGCATCGGGCGATTACTGACAAGTCGCAAGACTGAATATTATTTTCAGACTTGCGACTGACTGAACTATGCTTAGCGTTTCATCGCATGGAAGAAGTCGACATTATTCTTGCTCGACTGCATACGTCCAAGCATGAATTCCATCGCCTCTAGTTCATCCATGGAGTGTAGGAATTTACGTAAAATCCACATCTTCTGTAGCATATCAGGTTCAATCAACAGCTCTTCACGACGCGTACCAGAACGGTTGATATTGATCGCTGGGTAGATGCGTTTTTCAGCAATACGGCGATCCATATGAATCTCCATATTACCGGTACCTTTAAATTCTTCGTAGATCACATCATCCATCTTCGAACCGGTTTCTACCAATGCAGTGGCTAAGATAGTTAAGCTACCACCTTCTTCGATATTACGTGCAGCACCAAAGAAACGCTTTGGACGGTTTAGTGCATTGGCTTCAACACCACCTGTTAAGACCTTGCCAGATGAGGGTGCAACGGTGTTATAAGCACGTGCTAACCGAGTAATTGAATCAAGTAAAATAACTACATCGCGTTTATGTTCAACTAGACGCTTGGCCTTTTCAATCACCATCTCAGCAACTTGCACATGTCTACTAGCAGGCTCATCAAAGGTGCTTGAAACCACTTCACCCTGAACCATGCGCTCCATCTCTGTTACTTCTTCTGGTCGCTCATCAATCAACAAGACAATCAGATAACACTCAGGATGATTGGCGGTAATACTCTGTGCAATGTTCTGCAACATAATCGTTTTACCTGCCTTAGGAGGTGAAACGATAAGACCACGTTGACCTTTGCCAATAGGCGCAACGACATCGATGATACGTGCCGTAATATCTTCTGTGCTGCCATTACCTCGTGATAACGACAATGGCTCTTCAGCATGTAGTGGTGTTAGGTTTTCAAATAATACTTTAGATTTTGCATTCTCAGGAGTATCAAAGTTGATCTCATCAACCTTGAGCATCGCAAAGTAGCGCTCGCTATCTTTGGGTGGGCGTATTTTACCAGTGATGGTATCGCCGGTACGTAAACCAAAACGCCTAATCTGACTAGGTGAAACATAAATATCATCCGGCCCAGCTAAGTAAGAACAATCTGCTGAACGCAAGAAGCCAAAGCCATCTTGTAAGATCTCAAGCACACCATTACCAAATATATCCTCACCACTTTTGGCATGTGCCTTAAGGATAGAGAAGACAATGTCTTGCTTCCGGGATCGGGCTATATTTTCTATGCCCATAGAGTTTGCTAGATCAACAAGTTCTGCAGCAGATTTTTTCTTCAGTTCGGTAAGATTCATGGATTCTTGGATTCTTGGATTGTTTAAGTATTGAGAATGATAACGGCGGACAAAAGAGAATTTCCGCAAAGATAATAGTGGCTCGCCATACGTAGCCGAATAAGAAATTTTTTTTAAATATAGAGATCAGTAAGGCGAGAGCACGCTTGGAAGCGCGATTCAATTGTCAAAGTATCACTATTATGGGGCATCGTCTACCCCATACAGCCAGCCTACTTTCAGTTGTTACAAAATCAGCATCTACACCCTTAAATACTTTGATCAATAAAGGCGGTTAGTTGCGACTTAGATAATGAACCCACTTTAGTCGCATGCACTTCACCTGCCTTAAAAATCATCAAGGTAGGTATGCCGCGAATACCAAATTTTGGTGGTGTTTCTGGGTTTTCATCGATATTCAGCTTAACGATCTTCAACCGCCCCGAATATTCACTAGCAATATCTTCTAATACTGGTGCAATCATTTTGCATGGACCACACCACTCTGCCCAATAATCGACTAATACAGGTTGTTCACTCTTTAAAACATCTTCTTCAAACGATGTATCACTTACAGCTGTGATATTTTCACTCACGATTTTGGGCCTCTCAGGCTGGTGGGTTAAAAAAGAAAAGTAAATCCGGATGGCTTCACTCTCAATTCTATTTTTATCTGAAAACGCAGGGGAAAACAAGCGTAAGCTGTAGAATAAATTGATCCTGTACTAAGTAGTACAAAGACTGCTCCAACTACTCTTATGACACTAGCTTTCGCTATACTAAGGTTATTATGACTAAAAATATTGCAATATTAGGTGGTAGTGGCTTTGTTGGCAGTGAACTTTGTCGCCGTTTAACTGCAGAGGGACACAAGATACGCGTGCTTAGCCGAAAGCTAGCAAGTGCCACAGCTATTTCTGACCTACCTAATCTAACGCTACATCACTGTCCCGAATACTCGGTATCTGAGCTCACCCAAGCAACCCAATCCTGTGATGTTCTGATTAATTTAATTGGGATACTGAACGAAAAAGGCCGTGATGGCAGCGGTTTTGATGCCGCACACTATACGATCACCCAAAATGCCCTGCAGGCCTGCATTAGTAACGCCATCCCACGCATGCTCCAACTCAGTGCCTTGCATGCTGATGTTGACGGACCTAGTCATTATTTACGCAGCAAAGGTAAAGCAGAGGCCTTGCTTAATAACTGTCATGACATCGATATCACTATTTTCAAGCCATCGGTTATTTTTGGTCCAGGCGATAGTTTTCTCAATCGTTTTGCTGATTTACTGCGTTTTACTCCAGGGGTTTTCCCTCTAGCTTGTGGCAATGCACGCTTTGCCCCAGTTTATGTTGGTGATGTCGTTACAGCGATGGCTAACTCTCTTGAGCAAATAGACAGTTATGGCAACAGCTATGAGCTCTGCGGCCCTAATATTTATACCTTAAAGCAGCTGGTTGAATTGACTGGTGAATTCTCCGGCCATCCTCGCTGGGTAATTTCACTACCACCGACACTATCTAAACTGCAAGCGATGCTACTAGAATTAGTCCCAGGGAAACCCATGTCGATGGATAATTTTAGATCGTTATCGCTAGATAGCATCTGCGGTGAATGTACCCCATGCCAAACGTCATTAGAGTCGATTGCACCCACCTATCTTAGAAAATAACAGCGCCAGCTGAGGTATCATTCTCAGCCATGAAATTCTTTTCTGTCTGCTACCTAAGCATGTAAACTATAGCTTAGTTCAACTTTAGTAAGACATCATGCAGACCTATCTTGTTGGCGGTGCAGTCCGTGATCGACTGTTAGACCTACCGGTATTAGAACGTGACTGGGTAGTCGTTGGCGCAACTGCAGCCGAACTGATTGCGTTGGGTTATCAGCAAGTAGGCAAAGACTTTCCTGTTTTTCTACATCCACAAAGTAAAGAAGAATACGCCCTTGCTAGAACCGAACGCAAAGTCTCGCAAGGGCATACTGGCTTCACTGTGCATACCGCGCCAGAGGTCACTTTAGAGGAAGATTTAATTCGCCGTGATCTAACGATTAATGCAATTGCGGAAGATGCTGATGGCAACCTGATTGACCCTTATGGTGGCTTGAAAGATATTCAACAACGCAGACTGCAACATATCTCAGCAGCTTTTGCAGAAGACCCTTTACGTGTATTACGCGTTGCTCGTTTTGCCACCAAGTTAAATCCATTAGGCTTTAGTATCAGCCCATCGACATCTGCATTAATGTGCTCGATTGCTGAGTCTGGTGAATTAGGTCTACTCTCAAGAGAACGCGTCTGGCAGGAGACACGCAAGGCCTTAAGCTGCCCACAGGCACAGATCTATTTCCAAGTACTACTAGAACATAAGGCCTTGAACCAATTGGCACCTGAACTTGCGCTAGGTCTAGAAAAACAATGCACTGCACTGACCCAGTTGGCTCAATTACCAAATGCAGATATTCGTTTTAGTGCCAGTGTATTGCTCGCTTGCCGAGAAGAACAAGGATTTAATTTCGAGCGCTGTGAAACTATTTTAAGTTATTTTGCTACCCCAAAGGCCTTACAACAAGAGACCTTGTTGATGGCGAAATACTGGATTGCATGCGAGCATTTCTTCTCTCATTCTTCTGCTGAAAATCTAAAGATGTTATCTGCATTGGATGTATTTCGTCGCAGTGCGCGCTGTCAACATATTCTAGATTCCATGCGCTTGATTGCAGCAATGCTAGCAGCACCAGAGTCTGTCGATGTAATGCAACAACGCCTACATGCTATTAGCAAGATTGCCCATGATATTAGTTTAGTCCGACTACCCAAGGCAGAGCAGGAACGCTTGCATGGTAAAGAGATCGGTGACGCCTTAGAAAAAGCGAGATGTCATGCGCTAGAACAGGGCATGAATAAAGCCAAGGAAGGCCAGGCGCTTTAATCATGACTATAAGAAAACTAATAAAGCACCACCTAGCGCTAGACGATAAATAACAAATGGCATTAAGCCTATTGTTGTAATTAATCTCAGAAAGATAGCAATACAAAGATAGGCAACCAACGCTGAAACTACGATAACCAAACACAGTTCAGACCAATCAATTGCTATCGCCTGCGTTGATAGATCACGCGCCTTAAAAATAACGGCACCAAAGATAGTTGGAATTGATAATAGAAAAGAAAATCGTGCCGCCGCTGTACGATGTTGCCCCAACATTAAAGCTGCTGTCATAGTAACCCCAGCACGAGATGTCCCTGGAATAAGTGCAAGCACTTGTGCACAGCCAATCAAAAACACAGCCCTTAGGCTCAATTGATATTCATTGCGTAGTTCTCGCGCACTAAGTGCGGCATAGGCAAGCAATAACGCAAATATCAAAGTAGTGATCACAATAATGAATGGATCACGCGTATAACGCTCAATCCAATCAGCAGCAAAGAAGGCAACTATTACAATCGGCAAGGTCGCAATAACAAGATGCCCAACTAAGCGTAATTCCTCACTGTTTTTACTGACGCTTGGAGTGATGCAAGCAGACACCATTTGCCATAACTGAACGCGAAAGTAGAGCAAGACCGCAAGCAAGCTACCC
Source organism: uncultured Gammaproteobacteria bacterium (assembly GCA_905479295.1). GTDB lineage: Bacteria > Pseudomonadota > Gammaproteobacteria > UBA4575 > UBA4575 > UBA4575. Next base: position 26,509 of record CAJQLY010000006.1, read on the forward strand.
GCGTGGGCTGCAACATCAACTAGTAACCCTTGATCTGGCCATCCTAGTAGTTTTGATAACAACACCAGATGTGCAGAGCTAGAGACAGGCAAAAACTCTGTCAGTCCTTGCACTATCCCCAACCAAATCAGTTGTATCGTATCCATAGGTAGTAGGTTGCCGGCTTAACTTACTCAGTGAATCGGATGGTTATGTTCTTGTTTATGTACTGGGCAGGGTCTTATAGACTGGCTTACACATCTATTCGAGGGCACCCTAACTCTTGTAATCTTAGTATGCTTGCGTTGTGATTGATTTAATAACAGCACAGTCTTTACCATAACGCCTATCATATATTTATTTTTTTCAGTATGACCTACTAAAAATAGATCAATAACAATATTCAAAATAAGAATATCTGAATAAGAATAGACTATCCAAAAAATGGAAAATTTTATGACCGAACATACAACGACTAAGGTTGCCTTTTTAACAGGTGCTGCAAAACGTATCGGCGCCGAAACAGCACGCGTGCTACATGCAGCCGGTATGAATATCGTGTTACATCACAACTCCTCCGCCGCATTAGCTGATGCCTTAGCTACAGAATTGAATGCTATCCGCGCCAATAGTGTGGTCACGATTGCCTTTGATCTAAAGCAGATTGAACGCCTACCCGACTTAGCAAAACAAGCGGCGGCGGCCTGGGGTCGGATCGACCTCTTAGTCAATAATGCCTCAACCTTCTATCCCACTGAGATGGAACAAATCGATCTCGAACAGTGGCATGATTTAATCGCCGTTAATCTACAAGCTCCTTTATTTCTAAGCCAAGCCTGTAGCCGTTTCTTACGCGATAACAATGGCTCTATCGTTAATATTGTCGACATCCACGGCGATCGTCCGTTAAAAGGTTACCCAATCTACTCCATTGCCAAGGCTGGATTAATCGCCATGACTAAATCTTTGGCACGTGAATTGGCACCTGAGATACGCGTCAATGGCGTCGCACCAGGCGCAATCATGTGGCCAGAAGTGGAGGCCTATGGATCAGTACATCAGGAAATCGTTGAGCGCACCGCACTAAAACGTGAAGGTCATCCACGTGATATCGCTAAAACCGTACAGTTTCTAAGTGATGGCCCAGATTACATTACTGGTCAAATTATCGCTGTCGACGGCGGCCGCACCTTGAGCAATTAATCATCTTTTGATCAGCAGTGAGCCTGAACCTAATTCAGGAAGACCTGATTTAAAGGCTCATATTTATCGGCCTGCTGTTGCCATAATGTACGAAAGGAGCAATCGCGCCCAGGACAGATCATGTCACCAGAAATATCTACTAAGGGCTTGAGTACAAAGGGATATTTTAAAATATCATCGTTCGGCACCTTGACTGTATCGGTGTTGATTTGCTGATCACCGTACAATAATTGATCTAAATCCAAGGTCCTCGGTACAAACTGGTTGGCACTAGTTCGACGGCGACCATGGGCTGCCTCCAATGCGCGTAAGTAGGCAAAGACTTCCTCTGGCTGCAGGTCCGTGTCAAAGGCGACAACTAAGTTATAAAAACTATCGCCAACAAAGCCCACCGCCTCAGTTTCATACACTGGCGAGACCTGTAGGTTATCAAACCGCTCACTGAGCTCGAACAACACCTGATTGATGTGTAGGTGTTTATCGATATTACTACCGACACCAACAAAAACCCTTATCATGAGGTCTTCTGCCCACGTTCAATCACTACACCAACAGCTGCAGAACCACGCACAGCGCCTGGTTTGGCGATCGAAATACGCAACCAAGGAATTTTGAATTCAGCCATGAGTGTTGTTGCAATCAATTCAATCAACAGCTCAACTAATTGTGGCTGACTTTCCTCGACTAAGACGCGAATACGCTGTGATACGGCCTTATAGTCGAGCGTATCTTCGATTCCATCGCTAGCTGCCGCCGCGCTAATATCCGTACCCATTTCTAAATCAATACTGATACGTTGACGAATTTGTCGCTCCCAATCAAAAACACCGATCACTGCATCAATATTGAGTTCTTTTATAAATATTATGTCCATTTTTCTTATTCTTCTTAGGTTCTATTAATAGTGCCACTTTATACGCCGTTTTGTTGCTAAAATGTTGTCTCTGCGGCAGCTTTCTGCTAACGTACGCCGCCCTAACAGAATAATATTGAACTGATTTAAACCATTATGTCTAGAGTCTGCCAAGTAACAGGTAAACGACCTGTAGCGGGAAACAACGTTTCTCACGCTCACAACAAGACACGTCGCTGGTTCTTACCGAACCTACATTCCCACCGTTTTTGGGTGGAAAGTGAAAAGCGCTGGGTCAAACTACGTGTATCCACAAAAGGTATGCGTATTATCGATAAAAAAGGCATCGACACGGTACTTGCGGAAATTCGCGGTCGTGGCGAAGCAGTTAAGTAAGGACCAGAACAATGCGCGATAAAATTAAATTAGTCTCTAGTGCCGGTACCGGTCATTTCTACACTACGACCAAAAACAAACGTACTATGCCAGACAAATTAGAGATGAAGAAATTCGATCCTGTCATACGTCAACACGTGATGTACAAAGAAGCAAAGATCAAGTAATTCGCTTACTTCGCGTAGTTATATACAGGCTGCAATCGATAGCCTCTTAACGACTGCGCGAAATCTTGCAGTATCTCTATTCCGGTCTGTTCGGCCATTTGGCACCACTCTGCCAAAGCATGTAATAAACCCTCATTATTCTCATAACGTTGTCGCCATAATTGCTTCAACTGTTGCTGGCACTCATAAACCACACGCAACTGCTCACTATCAGCCAATACTTGATTAAGCTCATATAACTTAGCGTGACTAACTTGATCGGGCTCTAATATTAAGGTCTTTTTGATACGACTGAGTGCACGCTTATACACATTATCAGCCAATTGCATCTCCTTACGCAGTATTGGCAAAGTGACTTTATGTGCATAATCCGCCATCAAATGTAGCCGGCTAGATACCATCGCACTGACAGCCTCTATGTCTAAAGCAGTAAAGCCATGCGTGCTGGCTAATGGACGTGGCGCAACCTTACGCACGGAGGCCAAACCAACACTCTTCAGCAGCCAGATGTAACCCCAACCCAGGTCAAACTCCCACGGCCGAATGGAAAACTTAGCAGAGCTCGGATAGGCATGATGATTATTATGTAGTTCCTCACCACCAACAACAAAGGCGACATTCGTTAAATTAGTTGCAGCATCATCGGTCTCAAAATTACGATAGCCCCAATAGTGCCCCACACCGTTGATGAATCCAGCAGCAAAAATCGGGATCCATATCATCTGAATCGCCCAATAAGTCAGCCCCATAGAACCAAATAACGCAACAAATGTAATAAGTAGAATAATGATGCCTAAATTTGAATAGCGCGAGTAAACATAACGCTCGATAAAATCATTTGGTGTGCCATGGCCATATTCGCGACTAATCTCAGGGTCACGTGCAGCACGCGCATAGAGCTCTGCGCCTTGTGACATCACCTGCCAAATACCTAGCACCTGTGGGCTATGTGGGTCTTCATCGGTCTCAGTTTTAGCATGATGCTTACGATGCACTGCCACCCATTGTCGCGTCACCATAGCGGTAGTCAACCACAACCATAGGCGGAAGACATGACTGATAAGGGGGTGAAGATCGACTGCACGATGCGCCTGACAACGATGCAGATAGAGCGTCACTGAAACAATCGTGAGGTGGGTACTTGCCAGGACAAAGAGGCCTTCTTGCCACAGAGCCCATTCGAGCAATCCGTTTAAAAGCTGCATTTAGAAATCCATTCTAATAAGAATGCTGATGATACTTAGGCCGGGCAGCCCCCGCAAGCAAGCGACCAGTGCAAGCAGAGATTAGTCGGTAAAACAATGGATCTCAATGTATAGATATGAATTTGAACAAAGGTTATCTCGGCACGTGAAAATGATACTATCAGTAGTCTGCCAGCAAGGTTTCAGTAGACCGCAGACAGAAGCGATAGGAAGACCTAAGATCAAGCATGCAACGGCACATTCTGCCAAATCATAGCGACATGGATACTAAACAAAAGCAACTACACCTCAGTACGAGCAGCAGCAATGACCAGTCTGGCTTTAGACTCTGTTATGGCAATCAACCGTCTACCAATAGTGACTTATTGATCCCACTGCAGAACTTACAAGAAAGCATGCCCTCCTATGATCAATGGCAGGGACTAATGCCTTTAGCCGTTGAACCATCTGCATCTGTCTTCCACAACGACGACTATTTACTAGCCGTTATAGCGAGCAGTGACCTGCAGACAGATGACATGTCTGCTAGCAGCTATACTGCTTATAGCCGCATCTTTCAGCTAATGCAAAAACATGGTTATCCGCAGCTACTACGCACCTGGAGTTATTTCCCCAACATCACTGAAGGTGATCAGATCGATGCCTATCAACAGTTTTGCTCGGGCCGAAGCCAGGCTTATCAAGAATATGCCTTCAACTCCAATGAACCTGAGTATCCAGCAGCCACTGTCATAGGTCATCACGCCACTGGCTTTCAACTCTATTTTATAGCGGCTAAACAGGCAGGCATCAGCATACAGAACCCACGCCAAGTTAACGCCTTTAATTACCCAGCAAGCTATAGTAAAGATGCACCTCTATTTGCTCGAGCACTATTACATACCACTGCAACACAGCATGTTTTATTTATCTCAGGTACAGCAAGTATCACTGGCCACGAAACCCAACATCAAGACCAAGCTTTAGCACAACTACAAGAATGTCTGTGCAATATCGAACAATTATTGATAACTGCTGAACAACATCATTTCCCAAAAACTGCATTAGAAAATATGCTGCAGCTTAAGGTCTATATTAAACATGCTGAAGACTATGCTGAATTGCGAGCCGCACTGGCCACTCGCCTAGGTGCCCTAGAACATGTCCAATTCTTTCATGCTGATATGTGTCGTCGTGATCTGTTGGTAGAAATTGAAGCGATAGCTATACAGCCTGTGTGTACAACTTAAACCATGCCAGAACTACCTGAGGTCGAAACAACCAAACGTGGCATAGAGCATCACGTCACTGAGGCTACCGTCCTCGGCGTGATTGCACATAGCCCTAAACTACGCTGGCCAATCCCACAGAATTTAGCTGAGCTACTTGTAGGTCAGCGTATTGAATCAGTTAGTCGACGCGCTAAATATCTTTTGTTTAATACCGCCAAAGGTTGCTTAATTATTCATCTTGGCATGTCTGGCAGCCTGCGCATTGCACCCTCGAACAGCCAAGCTAAAGCACATGATCGCTTTGAACTTATCCTGAGTAGTGGCATCCTACGCCTACGTGATCCAAGAAAATTTGGTGCTGTACTCTGGACTGAGGAGCCTATTGAACAACATCGCTTAATTGCACCTTTAGGCCCTGAACCATTCGCAGCAGAATGTAGTGCCGATTATTTGTTTCAACGTTCACGTGGCCGTAACGCCAGCATTAAAGAATTTATTATGAATTCCCACATCATAGTTGGAGTTGGCAATATCTATGCTGCTGAATCTTTATTTGCAGCGGGCATCCATCCAAAGCGTGCTGCAGGCCGCATCTCAAAAAAACGCTATGCCACCTTAATAGAGCATATTCAACGAATCTTAAAAAAGGCGATCGCACAGGGCGGCACTAGTCTACGAGACTTCGTCAACGAAGAAGGTAAGCCAGGTTACTTTAGTCAGGAACTACAGGTATACGGACGCGCAGGTGAGGCTTGCGTAAAGTGCCAGAGCGTTCTACTCAATCTACGTATTGGCCAACGTAGTAGTGCTTATTGTCCAAAATGCCAGCGCTAATAGCGAACACCGTTAATCAAAAACTAGCGCAGAACCATACCCTCTAGGATCCGCCGCTGCCTTTACCTTACCACTAGGTAAGAGCCATTCAATGCCGTGCATATCACCATAACTACGCTTCAGCTCTCTCAGCTTATGCCCCTTTGTAGCCAGTTTATTTTGCTCTAGTGTACTTAGTGCACCCAGTTCAAATTGAATCTCATCAGGTAGATATTGATGATGGAAACGACGACCGGCAACAATATCAGCTACTGATAGGCCTTGTGAAAAACGTAGTGCTGCTAATGTCAGCATACTAATAATACGACTACCACCCGGCGTACCAATAATCAGTAAGCGGTCCTGATCACGTATAAACAAGGGTGTCATGCTAGAGAGCATACGCTTACCTGGTTGAATCTCATTGGCTACACCACCAACCAAACCCCAGACGTTAGCTTGGTTCGGTGCCAGCGCAAAATCATCCATTTCATCGTTAAGCAAAACACCTGTCCCTTCAGCAACAAAGCCGCTACCAAAGGGATAATTGATCGACAAGGTGGCTGCCACATAATTACCTTCACCATCTAAGATTGAAAAATGCGTAGTATCTTCACCTTTGTCTGCTGCAGAATTTTCTAGATCACTACTCAGACTTGCTTGCTCTGGATTAAAATCTGAAAACTTTTCCTTTGCGTACTCCACTGCTAGCAGCTTCTCTATAGGCACTTGAGTAAATGCTGGATCACCCATGTATATTGCTCGATCACGATAGGCACGTCGCATTGCCTCAACCACAAGGTGGATACTTTCTGCATCATCTGTTGAAGGCACTGCCTCCTGTTCCAACATTGCTAATATCTGTGATATGACTAAACCACCTGAAGTTGGTAACGGCGGCAACACTAATTGTATATCTTTATATTCAGCTCGCAGTGGTTTGCGAATCAGTACTTGGTATTGCTTTAAATCATCCAACTGCCAAATACCACCCGCTGCTTTCACCGCCTTCACCAAACGCTGTGCTGTTTCACCACGATAAAAGTCATCGGCTCCTAAATCGGCAATGCGACTGAGCGTAGCGGCAAGATCATGTTGCATGATCTTGCCTCCAGCCTGCATCGCCTTTGATGAGAAAATATGAGCAGCAGCTGGATTCAGAAACGGTTGACGCATCTTCAGATATTTGAGGTAGCGCGCATGAGGCACAAACCCCTCTTTAGCCAAAACAACTGCAGGCAGTACTAATTGTTGCCAAGGCAATCGGCCATAGCGCTGACTGATCAACTCTAATGCCGCAAGCATGCCAGGGATACCTGCTGCACGTGGACCATTGACTGAATCTCTACTGATACTACCATCAGCATTACGATAGAGATTAGGGTGTGCCGCCAATGGAGCTACTTCACGCCCATCGATCATCACATCTTGCTCACCCACTGCACTATGCAATAACCAAAAGCCACCACCACCTAAACCACTGCCATAAGGCTCAACTACAGCTAAAGCAAGACTGACTGCAACTGCTGCATCAAAGGCATTACCACCAGCCGCAATGATTTCTTTACCAACCTGACTAGCAAGCGGATGGGCCGTCACTACAGCCGCTTTTATATTTCCCTTATTAACGTGATCAATTGCCTGAGCATGGCCCATCATCAGCAAAAGCAAAATAAAGATACTACGCCGTAGCATTAGCCCTTACTCTCTGTTGTTTTAATCAATTGCTGATATTTAACTTCCAACTGTTGCCGTGATTCAGCTTGAGTTTTATCCAGTAAGATGCAATCTACAGGACAGACCTCAACGCATTGGGGTAGATCAAAATGACCAACACATTCTGTACATTTATGAAAATGGATCTGGTAGATCTCCTCACCTTCAAAGATAGCGTCATTCGGGCATTCAGGCTCACAGACGTCACAGTTAATGCATTCATCAGTAATATATAAGGCCATAGTGAGTGCGCCAATAAGACTAGGACTGAGGCTTACTGGCTAAGGCCTCGGCAACTATTGGATGAACAAAAGGTGAAACATCGCCACCAAGAAATGCTACTTCACGAACTAAGCTAGAAGAGACAAAAGAAAATTCATCGGCTGGAGTAAGGAAGAATGACTCCAGCTCACTATCCAGTTGCCGATTCATGCTAGCCAATTGAAATTCATACTCAAAATCAGAAACGGCACGTAGTCCACGCAAGATGGCTACTGCATTCTGTTGTTTAGCAAAGTTAACTAACAACCCAGAAAAACCACAGACTTCGACTTGTGGCATGTCATGAAATACGGCTTGCGCCAAACTCACGCGCTGCTCTAAATCGAATACCGGTTGTTTACTAGGGCTGGCAGCAATACCCAATACTATGCGATCAAATACCTTGAGTGCTCGCCGCACTAAATCACTATGGCCATTGGTCACCGGATCAAAGGTACCAGGGTAAATTGCTGTTTTAAGCATATGATTTCGCCTTAAGGCGCCTGTTCTTGTTGCTGAATTAAACCGTATTCTACTTGACCCGCCTTAGCCTGTCGCCACCAGCACCATGGTTCATCTAACAACTCAGGCAACGCATTCCGCTCTGCTTCCAGATAGATTATGCCATCACTGTTAATAATATCTGCAGCTAAGACCGCATCTAAAATCTCACTGATCATGAAATGCTGGAATGGTGGATCCAGAAATATGAGATCGTATCGTTGCTCACAGGTCTTAATAAAACTCAACGCATCAGCCTGTATAACTTCAACCTGCACTGCTGATAGCGCTGTCACTTGTTGCCGTAAGATATTACTAATCGGCGCCTCTCTTTCAACCAGCGTTACCTTGCTTGCACCACGTGATGCAGCCTCAAAACCTAAGGCACCACTACCAGAAAAAAGATCCAAACAACTACGCCCATGGATATCAAACTGCAACCAATTAAAAAGTGTTTCACGCACTCGATTGGCGGTTGGGCGCAAACCATCCGCCTGCGCCACGGGGAGTAAGCGACCACGCCACTGGCCTGCAATAATGCGGACATTTTGCGGGGCCTTACTTAGGTTTTTCTGATTACTTCGCGGCTGCTTCATTACCAACAATAACCGTCACTAGAGAGTCTAAGTCTATATGTTTACGAAAGGCTTGACGCACATCTTTAACACTCACAGCTTCAATTTTTGCACTAAAGTCTGCCAAATAACTGAGTGGTAATTGGTAATAGCCAATCATAGAAAGATAACCTAAGACGTCTCGATTGCTATCAATACGCAATGGGAAACCACTAATAATATTACGCTTACTTAACTCTAACTCTGCCTCACTAGGGCCTTCTGATTGATACTTATCTAATACATCTAAACATACTTGTAATGCCTGCTGCGCTTGATCAGCACGTGTTTGCAAACCAATCATAAAAGGACCTGGCTGCTGTAATGGCATAAAGTAACTATAGACGCTGTAAGACAGGCCACGCTTACTACGAACTTCTTCCACCAAACGTGAGGTAAAGCCACCACCGCCTAAAACATGGTTCCCAACATACAAAGAGAAATAATCTGGATCACCACGCGCAACACCTAGCTGACCAATACGCACATGTGCCTGCTGCGAAGGGAAAACAATATGTTCCTGTTTTGATTTAGGCGTTGAGTCAGCTACCAACATATCTTTTGGTGTAGGCTGACCACTAGCCAATGCCTGACTAATATTTGTAGCGAGTTGTTCTGCTTGATCACGAGTGAGATCACCGACTATGGCAACAACTGCCGTGTTAGCTATAAAGTATTGTTGGTAAAAATCCTCAATGTCTGAGCGTTGAATCGTTTGCACTGATTCTGCTGAACCCTGACCAGACTGAGCATACGGATGTTTCTCATAGATCGCCGTATAAAAGGCTTTACTAATAATATCGCTAGGATTTTGTTGGCCATTCTGTATCGCAATCAGTAAACGATTCTTTTCGCGCTCAAAATCACGCTGCGGGAAACTAGGCTTTGCAATCACTTTAAGCAAGGTATCAACTGCAGACTGGAACAGCGTTTCATCTGACAAACTACGCAGCGTAATCATCGAGCGATCCAAGCTGACACTGGCGCCATACTGCGCCCCTACATCTTCAAAGCGTGCCGCAATAGCATCGGCATCCATATTGGCTGCGCCCTTATCTAACAGACTATGCGTTAGAGTAGACAAGCCTGCTAAAGAACCATCACGCTCACTGCCTGCATCTAAGCTAATCGCCACATCGACCATAGCCAACTCATCTGAGGGTGCAAAATAGACACGTGTGCCATCGTCTGTAGTCCATGATTGAATCTGCGGCAAGGCTGATGCGCTCTGCCATAAAATCAAGGTACTCGCTAAAACCCCTAGCCATACTTTCATCTTTCTACTCCTATTAGTCATCGCTTAGCGCTCATTCTTAGCAAGCTCTGACTGCTCACCGACCGGGGTTAATACAGCGATTGTTTGTTTGTCGCTGATTAAATATTTTCGCGCCACTGCACGTACCGCATCGGCGTCAACTTTATTAATTTCACGACTATAGTGCTGCATGCTCTGCCAACCTAAACCCACCGTCTCTAAGGAACCTAGGATATAAGCTTGACGCTGAACTGAATCTAACTGATAGGTTTCACTTGCAACCACCTGCGCCTTCACTCGTTGCAGCTCTGCCACACTGACTAATTCATTTTTCAACTGCTCGATTTGCGCTTCTATAGCTGCTTGTAGTTGATCAACGCTAGTACCTGAACGTGGTGTACCATCAAATAAGAACAACGAGTCTTGTGCCGCATATAAGCTGTAGCCTGCACCTGAACTAGCAGCAATCTCCTGCTCACGAACTAGATACTTGCTCAAGCGTGAACTGCGACCACCATCTAAAATTCCAGCCAGCACGGCTAAAGCATAGGCTTCAGATCGATCCTCGATGGTATTTAATACTGGCACCTTATAACCCATCAATAAGTAAGGTAGTCTGGCCACCGCTTTAATCTCAACCCGGCGCTGCCCTACTTGCGGCGCTTCAATACGTGGCTTGTGATAGTTCACTTCGCGCGCAGGCAACTGACCATAGTATTGCTCGGCCAAACTAAAGACCTGCTTAGGATCAACATCACCCACTACCACCAAGGTCGCATTATTCGGGGCGTAATAGCGTTGATACCAAAGACTTAAATCCTCAACCTGCATATTATCCAAGTCGTCCATCCAACCCACAATCGGATTGTGATAAGCGCTACTATTAAACGCTGTAGCCATAAACTGTTCATAGGTCAATGCATTTGGATTGTCTTCAGTACGCAGACGGCGCTCTTCTTTAACAACTTCAATTTCTTTTGCAAACTCTGCCGCGTCTAATGTTAGATGCGCCATGCGATCAGATTCCAATTGAAAACTGATCTCTAAATGTGACACCGCCATGACCTGAAAGTAGGCGGTATAATCTTTTCCTGTAAAGGCATTATCACGCGCACCCACTCTAGCCAAAATTTCAGAGAATTGGCCGGCAGGATAACTTGGTGTGCCCTTGAACATCATGTGCTCAAGGATGTGTGAGACTCCGGTGATACCACCGTATTCTTGCGCCGAACCTACTTTATACCAAACCTGTGATGTCACTACCGGTGCCCTATGGTCTTCTTTCACAATAACCTTGAGACCATTGTCTAAGATATGAGTAGAGACTTGAGCCGTCGCATTAGCGATCGACAAAACAGCAATCAAAGCAACATTTGCTGCTACAATAAATTTCATCATTATTATGTACCTAATGAGATCATTTTTAATAGAATTGAACGTAGGTAGACCGTATGCCGGCATCCAAGTTCGCACATTAGAATAGCATTATCAAACCGCCCTACCAGTAACTGTATATGACCGACCGTAGCTTATTTAACCGATTAAAATCAGGCCTCGCTAAAACGCGTGACTTGCTAAGCCCTAGCTTATCTAATCAGAAGACCACTGAACTCGAACTCAGCGACGAACTATTAGAAGATTTTGAAGAAAGACTGTTAATGGCCGACGTCGGCATTGAACTTGTGCAAACTTTAATCAATCAACTCAAATTAGACGTAGCCAAAGCAAAACAAGAGCGTTTACCAACAACTGTCTCTGCCTTATTTAAGAAACTGATAGTCGCTCTACTAGAACCTTGTAATCAAGCCATCATACTTGGCGACAATAAGCCCTTTGCCATCTTAGTGGTAGGTGTCAATGGTGCTGGCAAAACCACTACTATTGGTAAGCTGGCCAGACGTCTTAAACGTAATCGCAAACAGGTCATGCTGGCAGCAGGCGATACCTTTCGCGCCGCTGCAGTTGAGCAATTAGTCACCTGGGGTGAACGTAATGACGTTTCTGTCGTTGCACAAGCCACTGGTGCTGATAGTGCCGCAGTCATATTTGATGCATTAGAATCAGCCAAGGCACGTAATATTGATGTCTTGATTGCCGATACAGCAGGCCGATTACACACACAAAATGACCTCATGACCGAATTACAGAAGGTCAAACGTGTGATGCAAAAGGTAGATCCTGCCGCACCTCATGAAACCTTATTGGTGATCGATGCAAGCATGGGGCAGAATGCCCTTAAGCAGGCACAAGAATTTCACCGAAGCATGCAATTGACAGGGCTTTGTATCACCAAGCTGGATGGCACCGCTAAAGGGGGTGTCGTCTTATCAATTGCCGATCAGCTCGGACTACCGATACGTTATATTGGGGTTGGTGAAGCGATAGAAGATCTACAAGTTTTTGACGCCGTACAGTTTGCCGATGCCTTATTGGGACTTGAACCAGACACTTAAGCTACAGCATAACTTTAGAGACCAAGGTTAACTTATGATCCGGATGCAGAATGTGGCTAAGCGCTATGCGCAAACCGGTGAAGTACTATCCCAGCTTAATCTCGAACTAGATCCTGGTGAATTTGTCTTTCTTACAGGCGCCTCGGGTGCCGGTAAAAGTACCTTACTCAAGTTAATCGCCCTGATCGAAACCCCCAGCCGTGGCAATATTTACTTGAATGGGCATAACGTAACCCACGCCAAACGTTCACAAATTGCTAAAATCCGCAGTCGAATGGGCTTAATCTTTCAAGACCACCGATTACTGCAAGACCGTAATGTATTTGAAAACGTAGCCCTGCCGCTACGCATTTCTGGCTATAGCCAGCGTGAGATCCCACGCCGAGTACGAGCTGCCTTAGACAAGGTTGGCCTACTACCTAAAGAAAAATCAAACCCTATTGCACTATCCGGTGGAGAACAGCAACGCGTTGGCATTGCCCGTGCCATCGTGCATAAACCGCGCCTACTACTGGCCGATGAGCCTACCGGCAACCTTGACCCCACCTTATCTTTAGAGATTTTCCAACTACTAGCTCAGTTTCAACAGGTCGGTGTCACCGTATTGGTCGCCAGTCACGACCTCAATCTGATTGCACAGCTGGATAAACGAGTTATTAGACTTGAGCATGGGCATGCACTAACTGGCTTGAGGGGCGATTAAGTCATGTTTTCTAAGGCTTTAGCAATCGTCATCGGCTGGTATCAGAACCATCTACTGTGTGCAAAACAGAGTTTAAACAAACTCTTAGCAGCACCTATCGGCTCAAGCATTACGATTAGTATGACAGCCCTTGCCTTCGCTATCCCATTGGCCATCTTTCAGCTATCACAGGGTAGTGCCGCAGCCCTAAATTCAATGCAAGAGAGTAAGCAGATCACCTTATTTCTTGCTGACGATGTCAGTTATGCCAGTGCCGTGACGCTAACTGAACAACTAAAACAAGACTCTGATTTCAACTCAGTTGAGCTGATTGACCGACAACAGGCCTTAAATGATTTCGCCAAACGCAGCCAGCTTGAGGGTTTAATCCAGAATCTGCCACAAAACCCATTACCCCATTTAATTCTGCTTATGCCACATGAACAGAATCAAAGCCTGCAACAACTGGAACAATTACAGCAACGTTTAGAGGGTCTCAATCAGGTTGCCTATTTTCAATTAGACACCCTTTGGCTACAGCGACTGCAAGCCTGGCAGGATTTAGCCAATCGCAGCCTGACCATAGTCACCGCCTTATTATTACTCGGCGCCTGCCTAATCTTGATCAATGTTATCCGTTGGGAGCTGGCTAGCCGACGCGATGAAATCGACATCATGTACTTGGTTGGTGCAAGTGACCGCTATATACGACGACCTTTCATGTACAGCGGATTTTGGCTAGGTCTCTTCTCCGGCGTCTTCGCGTTAATCCTAGTCCTGCTTGCAAGCGCCCTAATATACCCAAGCTTGGGGCGTATTGACTCCTTATATGGCAGCAATATTGCTATAAAAAGCCTATTGGAGTGGGAAACCTGCCTTATCGTCTTAGGCTCTAGCGCGTTAATTGGCCTCTTCAGTGCTAGTATAGGGGCGAACAGTAGGCTACAAATTCGCTGAAATACATTCGGTGTACAGAATGAGCCCGCCATTTCTTCGACAAAGCCAGTACATTTAATCGATCTTGCCATTAGCACTCTCTTTTTCAGAGTGCTAAAATAAGTCTTGTTTGAGCTAATTCCATAAATATATATGAGTACTGAGTTACGTCTACACCGTCCTCAGGATTTAGTGGTCAGCACTGGTAGTCTGGATGCCTATATCCATGCCGCCTATCAGCTACCCATCCTATCGGCCGAAGAAGAGAATGCACTCGCGGTTCGCCTACATGATCACGGCGACCTCGAGGCTGCACGCCTACTGATTACTCATCATCTGCGTTTTGTCGTAAAGATTGCACGTGGTTATAACGGTTATGGCCTGCAGCTTGCCGACTTAATTCAAGAAGGCAATATCGGACTAATGAAGGCGGTTAAACGTTTTAACCCAGATGCCAACGTTCGTCTGGTGTCGTTTGCTGTGCATTGGATCCGTGCTGAGATGCATGAGTTTATCTTGCGTAACTGGCGTATTGTGAAAGTCGCCACAACCAAGGCCCAACGTAAATTGTTTTTCAACCTACGTAGCAAGAAAAAGCGCCTAGGTTGGCTCAATCATGCTGAAGTTGAAGCAGTAGCAAAAGACCTTGGGGTGACGAGTAAAGACGTCTTGGAAATGGAGTCGCGTCTCAGCGGGCACGATATGGGCTTTGATTACGGCGATAACGATGAAGACTCGAGTTCTCCAGCCCATTATTTAGAGCACGACGGCTTAGACCCATCTGCAACCTTAGAAGCGACAGACTTTTCTAGCTATCAGTTGGAAAAACTAAACGCAGCTATGGCTGCTCTAGATGAGCGCAGCAAGACCATTATTCAATCTCGCTGGCTAACAGAAACAAAAAGCACGCTGCATGAACTTGCCGCAGAATTTAGCATTTCTGCTGAACGTGTACGCCAATTAGAAAATAACGCTATAAAGAAATTACAACACTGCTTCGCTGGCTAAACGGCTAGCAAAGATCTTTTGCTGAGCAAGTAACTTAGCTCAGCCGCACTAGCCTAATTCCAATATCATTGGTAAATAGCGGTCGAACAATAGCACTGCAAACAAGACCATCAAATAAACAATGGAATAGACAAAGGTAGCCATTGCCTTAGTTCGACTTTTAGTCAGCTGTAAGCTAATTGCGTAGTATAAGAAGCCTGCATTCAATAATATCGCCCCGATCAGATAGACCAGCCCTGACATCCCTGTGAAATAAGGAAAAATAGTGATCAAGGACATCAATACGGTATACAGCGTAATGTGTAGGCGCGTGTAATCCTCGCCGTGCGTCACCGGTAACATCGGAATATCGACCTTCGCATATTCCTCTTTTCGATAGATCGCCAATGCCCAGAAGTGGGGTGGCGTCCAAGTGAAGATAATCAAGAAGAGTAACAGCCCATCAGCCTCAACCTGTCCTGTTACGGCAGTCCAGCCAAGTAATGGTGGAGTTGCACCGGCAGCACCACCAATCACAATATTCTGAGGTGTCGCTCGTTTCAGATACATCGTGTAGATAACGGCATAACCGACTAAAGAGGCAAAAGTCAGAACGGCGGTCAGTAGATTGATCTTAAGGATCAGTAACAGCATGCCAAGGCCGCCAATCACTAACGCAAATATTAAGACTTGGGTCTTATCGAGGGAACCACTAGGTAGGGGCCGCAGCTTAGTCCTATCCATAGCGGCATCGATACGACTATCAGCGACATGATTAATGGCTGCTGCAGAGCTCGCGACCAAGCCGATACCGACTAAGGCATAGAGCATTTGAGCCAGCGTAACGGCACCTGGTGCCGCCATCAGCATGCCGACAATCACAGTGAATAGCATCAACGCGATAACTTTTGGCTTACACAATTCAACATAATCACGCCACTGCGCGATTACACCCATTTTTTCAGCCGGGCTCTTTCCCGAAGTAGTTTGCACAGACATGATTGACCTTGCTTACAGATAGCGGCCAGATTTTAACATATAGGTGCTACTGAGAATGCTGAACAGAAGTAATAGAGCGACTCCGTTATGGGCTACTGCCACAGGTAGTGGCAAATGACCCACAACATTGACGATGCCTAAGGTGATTTGTAGGGTTAAAAGACCCACAATGAGCAAGCTTACTTTGCGTAATGGTGCCACGCCGACTGCTGCACGGAACAATCGCCAAGCATAAAATAAGATTAGACTGCTCACGATTAGGGCACCAGCACGATGCACCATATGGATAGCCAACCGCGCCGGATGATCTAATACACCAAATTCATAGTCGACACCGAGCCCACGCCACATGATAAAGCCATTCTGTAAATCCATATCCTGCGGCCAGAGCGAGCCCTGGCAGCGAGGAAACTCGGTACAGGCTAAGGCAGCATAATTAGAGCTAACCCAACCACCGAGTGCAATCTGCACCACCAGTGCGGTGATTACGATAATTGAAAAATTGCCTAAACCTGATGGTATTCGATGTAGGAATTGGTGTTGATTAGACAAACTCCGCAGCCATTGCCAGCCAAGTAGATTGAATAGGGTAAAACCACCTAACAGATGACACATCACAACCAGGGGCTTTAACTGCCAGGTTACTGTCCACATGCCTAAGACCGCCTGAAAACTTAGTGCCAACGCAAGCACTACGCCATAACCTACTTGTCGATTACCTTCTTTGTCACCACGAATCAACCAGGCTGCAATGAAAAACACCAAGAGGCCAAGGACACCAGCAAGGTATCGGTGAATCATCTCTTTCCATGCCTTACCGATTTCAACAGCACGATCATAGTTTTCGTTAGCTGCCTCAATCGCAGGTGCTGTATCGGGTACACCAACAAGAATGCCGTAACAACCTGGCCAGTCCGGACAACCGAGTCCCGCATCAGATAATCGAACAAATGCGCCAAGCACGATAACGCAGAACGCAAGCACGCCACTAACGGTAACAACACGATTGAAGTTTTTATTCATGATCTAACCTATATTCGATAACTTGAGTAATTTTTTAACGTCTTTCAACATCCCCTTGGAAGTTGCTTGATCGTCATAACGCATCATAATATTGCCATTGGGATCAACCAATAAGACGTCACCAGCATGCAACAACTGAGCTTTCATCTCTGGGCTCTCCAAACTAAGAACCTGTAACTGCCCCAGCTGAAGTTTAGGATGCCTTTGTGTAATACCTGCATCGACTGAAGCACCTTCTGCTATCACTAGAAAATACTGCACACGACTTATTTCACGGCCAGTGGCTAGAGCAGCCTGTCGAATCTTAAATAAAGCCGTCTCACAAATCAGGTCACAGCTCTTGTCGACATAGACTAAGTAATTCCATTTACCCTGCATAGAATCGAGATCAAAGACTTGCTCATCAGCGACTAACTGTAGAGTAGTAATCGGCTGCGCAGGATGCACTAGCTGACCATGCGCAGTAGGAGTAGAAAAAGTTAGATGATCTCGTAAAGAATACATCGCCACTGCAATCAACAGCGGTAATACGAATACACCAAATAGGAAATAGGGGGTTTTACTTTTTTTTGTCAATTCAGTCATGTTGTCTTCTTTTTTCGGAAGGAATATAAGTACCATAAGATAGCGACCGCCGCTGCCATCGCAAACCATTGGAAGGCGTAACCATAGTGTTTCATTGCCGGCATCTGGCTAGTTTGCCAATCTCGCCGAAAACCATCCTTAACTTCTGCTGATAGGCGTAGAGTAAAGGGCTGCAGCTCAAGTTCCAATCTTTTGCCCAGTTCAACGAAGTCGATAAACTGTACACGGCGCGGCCAATCATAGTCTTCACCCTCAGCAATCTCACCTAAACTAAAGGCTTTAGCATAGGGCACATAGATAGTCCCCATAATCTCCTGCCCATCTGTATTCACAGCTACTGCTGGCAATTGCTCTCGACTAGCTCCCTGCGCAAGCCAGCCACGATCAACCAACACCCATGCCTGCCATAGCTCAACATAAAACGGTGTCAGTACGTTATAGCCAACACGACCATCTCGGATTTGATTGTCCAACATAAACTGTCGTGAACTGTCATAGTGACCGAGCAGGGTCACGCGTTTATTACGCCAGGCACCGGCATCCACTAATGGCAATTGTGGAATCTGCTGCAACTGCCCTTTATTTTGCTCTACGCTTTGTTCAATCGCAGCCTTGGCATAACCACGCTGTAACTGCCAATTCCCTAAGGATAAAAACAGCCCCAGACATAGCACAGTGGCAATAGTTACCAGGCCGCGTCTTAGCTGTACCGCATTCGTTGAACCCATGCTACAAAATCCTTAGTCGAACAATCTATTACGTGTTATTTTCTTAAAAAAGGGAATTCTTAATTATGCTCATAAAAATTATCATCATTATTTTATTCTTATTGATTCTTGCAAGTCTCGTTTCTGCACTTATACATCTAGTAAGCAATAAAGGTGATGGTCGTGGAACAGTACGTGCACTAACAGTTCGTATTGCCTTATCCGTATTCGCTTTTGTCTTCCTACTAATCTGTGCGCAGATGGGCTGGATACAACCACACGGCTTAGGTGGCTAGAGATTTAATGCTACGAATTTAGCCCTAAGCTAGGACTGATACACGATCTATCGGATATTGCACCCGCAGATACTAAAGATTTTGTGAGGCCAGCTAAACTTGATTCTAGCCAACCTCACTTATCTTTCAAATCTATACTAGGTAAACAAAGACGAAGAGACCCAGCCATACAACGTCGACAAAGTGCCAATACCAAGCAGCAGCTTCAAAACCAAAATGATTATCTGAACTAAAGTGACCCGACATACAGCGGAATAATATCACCGCCAAAATAATCGCACCAATTGTCACGTGGAACCCGTGAAAGCCCGTCAACATAAAGAAGGTGGTTCCGTAGATACCGCTACCTAATGTTAAACCGTAATGCTCATATGCTTCTTTATACTCAAGCACTTGGCAAGCCATAAAGATCGCACCCAGTGCAACCGTCAAGAACAATCCAATAATCAGCTGTGCACGGTGACCAGCTTTCAGGGCATGGTGTGCCCAAGTCAGCGTCACACCACTACTTAGTAACAAGGCTGTATTGATTGCTGGCAGACCCCAAGCACCCATCGGCTTATATTCACCACCAACATTACCTGGGCCGTTTGCTGCACTCGGCCATGAGGCCTCAAAACCTTCGTACAGGAACATATTAGTCATCGCACCACTGCCTTCACCGCTCAACCAAGGTAGTGAATAATTACGGGCATAAAATAGTGCTCCAAAGAATGCAGCAAAAAACATTACTTCAGAAAAGATAAACCAGAACATCCCCCAACGGAATGACACATCAACCTGAGTGTTATACAGGCCAGCACGGCTTTCTTTAACTACTGTGCCAAACCAACCGAAGAGCATAATGACTAATAAGCCAAAGCCAACCAACGCCATGTTGCCACCCCAAGAGGTGCCATTCAGGTAGTTCGCCATGCCTACTAGCAAGGTACATACTGCGACCGAGCCAAAAATAGGCCAATGGCTCCCATGTGGGACGTAATAAGAATTTTCTGCCTGTGCCATTAATCTGTCCTCATTATTTATAAGCTAATACGCTATCTAATTGATTTTCTGCGCTAGCATTTTTTGTTATGTCAAAAAAAGTGTACGAAAGTGTTACCAAGTTCACGTTTGGCGGCAGTCGTGGGTTAAGCATAAAACTTAACGGCATATTGACTGTCTCTCCCGCTGCGATCGTTTGGTTATCAAAACAAAAACATTCCGTTTTTACCAAATACTTATTTGCGGCAATTGGAGCCACACTCGGAACTGCTTGCCCGACCATCTCCCCTACAGTTCGATTGCTCGCACTGTAAAAAGTCGTATAAACCCGTCCCGGATGTACTTCCATTACTTGCATTTCAGGCTTCACGTGCCAAGACATACCTTGGTTCATTGAAACATCAAATTGGATTGTCACCAAACGGCTGGTATCTTCTTCCAACTCTTGTGGTGACAGTGCAACCGCTTCTTCGTCAGTAAAACGAAGGCCGGTTAAATCACAAAATACATCGTACAAAGGTACGAGTAGATAACCAAAACTAAACATAAAAACCGCTGCCAGAGCTAACTTAGTTGCTCCACGGGTGGTCTTTGATGTCTTATCACTCATGCCGTATACACTAGTAAGTAAAAGCCTATATATATCGCAAGAGCGACAAAAATAAGCGAAAGAACT
This sequence comes from uncultured Gammaproteobacteria bacterium, assembly GCA_905479295.1. Classification (GTDB taxonomy): domain Bacteria; phylum Pseudomonadota; class Gammaproteobacteria; order UBA4575; family UBA4575; genus UBA4575. The sequence goes on from CAJQLY010000006.1 coordinate 47,011, forward strand.
GTGAATCGCACAGCTCTTTTCCGTTGTTGCTTAGCGTCCATTTAGCTCCGCCCTCGACTACTTAATAGCCGGTGGAGTTGAGAAGCTATGGTATGGCGCTGGTGATGGCAGAGTCCATTCTAGGCCTTCTGCATCTTCCCATACTTGGCTAGTCGCCTTATTACCACTGCGGATAGCCTTGATTACTAGAACCAAGAACAGTAGTTGAGACAAACCAAAACCAAAGGCACCAATAGTTGCCATCATATTGTAATCCGAGAACTGCAATGCGTAATCTGGGATACGACGAGGCATACCGGCCAGACCGACAAAGTGCATTGGGAAGAAGGTCAGATTAACGAAGATAGTAGACAACCAGAAGTGGGTCTTACCAAGGCCTTCGCTATACATGTTTCCACACCATTTAGGCAGCCAGTAATACACTGCTGCAATGATTGCGAAGATTGAACCTGGAACCAATACATAGTGGAAGTGAGCTACTACGAAGTAAGTATCGTGGTATTGAAAATCCACCGGTGCCAGTGCCAACATCAAGCCTGAGAAACCACCGATTGAAAACATCACAATAAAACCTAGAGCAAACAACATCGGCGTCTCAAAGGTCATAGAGCCACGCCACATGGTAGCAATCCAGTTAAATACTTTAACGCCTGTAGGGACCGCAATCAGCATCGTTGCAAACATAAAGAACAGTTCGCCAGCTAATGGCATGCCCACCGTAAACATATGGTGCGCCCAAACAATAAAGGATAAGAAGGCAATCGCACCTGTCGCATACACCATGGAGGCATAACCAAACAAAGGCTTACGTGCAAAGGTTGGGATAATGCTCGATACCACACCGAATGACGGCAGAATCAAGATATACACTTCTGGATGTCCGAAGAACCAGAAAATGTGCTGGAACATAACGGGGTCACCGCCACCGGCAGCATTAAAGAAGCTGGTGCCGAAGTATTTATCAGTTAATAGCATGGTGATACCACCTGCCAATACTGGCATAACTGCAATTAGCAGGTAGGCAGTAATTAACCAAGTCCATACGAATAGAGGCATCTTCATCAACGTCATGCCTGGGGCACGCATATTCAGTACTGTTGCGACTACGTTAATTGCACCCATGATTGATGACAGACCCATGAAGTGCATAGATAAGATTACAAATGGTAGCGCATCACCTGTCTGCAAAGTCAGTGGTGGGTATAGAGTCCAACCACCGGCTGGGCCGCCGCCATCCATAAATAATGTTGAAAGCATCATCGCGAAGGCAAATGGCAGAATCCAGAAGCTCCAGTTGTTCATGCGAGGTAACGCCATATCTGGCGCACCGATCATCATTGGGATTAGCCAGTTAGCCAGGCCCGTAAACGCAGGCATTACTACACCGAAAATCATCATGATGGCGTGCATCGTCGTCATCGAGTTAAAGAACTGCGGATCTACAAATTGTAGGCCTGGCTGGAATAATTCAGTACGAATTACCAACGCCATAACACCGCCGATCAGGAACATGATGAATGAAAACCACAAATACAAGGTACCAATGTCCTTGTGATTAGTCGTAAACAACCATCGCTTTATTGAATAGGGACTCTCTGGATGATCATGGTGATCGCCTGCAGCTACCGTACTCATTACGCTCTCCTTACAAAAAAATTAAAGCAAAAACTAAATATTATGTGGCCTTAGCGCTATTGGCTAACGACCGCGTATTCTGTGGCACTTTCTGGCTTCGCATTCGCTGCGACCCATTGCCGATATTCCGCTTCAGGCACGGCACGCACAACCACTGGCATGAAGCCATGGTGACGTCCACAAAGCTCTGCACACTGACCGCGATAGATACCTGGCTCATTTACTCGCGCCCATGCCTCATTAATAAAGCCTGGCACTGCATCTTTTTTCACTGCTAGATCTGGAACCCACCAAGCGTGGATCACGTCATTTGAAGTAATCAAGAAACGAACTTTCTTACCTACCGGTATAACTAATTCATTATCTACTTCTAGTAAATAGTTCTCACCCTTCTCTTCATCATTATTAATTTGTGAGATCGAGGTCTGTAATTTACTGTGGAAGTCGACACCGTCTTCTACGTATTCATAGTGCCATAACCACTGGTAACCAGTAATTTTTACGGTTAGGTCATAGTCAGACGTATCGTACATATCAATTAAAGTCTTAGTCGCTGGTATAGACAGGGCAATTAAGACAACGAAAGGAATAATAGTCCAGATCGCTTCAATAGTTGTGCTCTCATGGAAGGTTGCCGGTGTTACACCACGTGATTTGCGATGGGCAAAAATCGAGTAGAACATCGCACCAAATACAACAACAGCAATAACTACACAGAGCCAAAAGGCAATCATATGCATGTCGTACACTTCAGCACTGATATCAGTCACTCCAGGCGTCATATTCATTGGCTGACCAGCAAAGGCAGAGCCGCTAACGACCGAGATGAATGCCAGACCTAGCCAAGCATTCAAGCGTTTAATCGCAAACATTATTTATTCTCCGTTTAAAAATATTTCTTATGAGTACACAACATTATTAAGTGCACTTTTTATTGAAGCAGTCAGTTCCAGTCTTTCATCTTGAGAAAGAAAGACGCCTACTTCTAATTCTTTACCCTTAGAACGCAATATGAGCTGTCCTGGGTACCCCGTCACACGTGACGGCTGTAACATAACTTTTGTCCATGCGGTCTGAAACTGCGTGGTTTGTACCGCATGATCTCTACCGACAGCCACCGTAATATAATCCGCATCGATCGATATCACCTCACGGCGTGTTGCCTTTAAACAACACCAATATAGACCAGCGGTTAAAGCTGCAATCTCTAAGCCGACAAACGGCAAGATCATCCACAGCCCCTGTGCCGCAAAAGCCAAAGCCATACCGAAGGATAAAACCGCCAAACTTATAATCAATGTTTGATTGGCTTTCCATGACATTGAGAAGTTTGGTGTTATCACAAACTGCATATCCGTCATTCCTGAACCCCTAGACTGCTTTTACAGGCTACCGATTCTTCCACTGTTCTTTTAGGCCGCGACATATTAGCAACTATCCATCTCAAATGCATTTTCAAATAAGTAATACTTTCAACCTATATGATCAACTAAAACACACCGTCTAATCACTATCCAAACTGGCCAGGATGTGCAGGATGTGTACGTTTAATACACAAATCCTCTGTTGCTTCACTGTTTAGCGCCGGCCTGCCAAGCGAAGCCATAGATTACCTCGTAACTCGCATAATACTGACCATCCTCGGTCTTATAGGCCTCATACTCGCTGACTGCCGCCTGTAATCGTCTTGGCGTTAGCAAGCCACGTGAGCGCGCACCCAACTGATTAGTTGCCCCAGTATTCTTTAAGCTACGTAGCAGTTGTTGTGGACTAGTATAATTAATACGAATGACCTCACTTTCCACATGCGGACAAAATAATCTATTCTTTATTAATAGATCATTCACTTCCTGTCTATCCAAAAAAGGATTTACTCGCTGATATGGGTCAACTGCCGCAAAACTACTGCGTAATTCCTTCAACGTATCTGGCCCAAAGGTCGAGAACAATAACAAGCCTTGCGGACGCAATACTCGGGCACATTCAAGCAACGCATGCTCTAAAGCATTCACCCATTGAAACGTGGATGCTGAGAAAACTAGATCAAAACTTGACTCAGTAAACGGCAAAGATTCCGCATCAGCACAAACCAAATCGTTGGCTGAATGGGCCTTGCGCGCATACCGCAGCATCTCCTGCGATAGATCACAGTTAATATATTGGCTGGTTGGGTAACGCTGCAGCAGGGCTTTTCGCGCAATACCGGTACCACCACCCAAATCCAACAAACGATTTGGCTGTAACGCTAAGTCATCCAGTCGATCTAGCAAACGCTTACGAATCTCCTCTTGCACCACAGCTGCCGCATCATAACTACCTGCTGCCGCACCAAAAGAAGCAGCCACTGCCGGCTTGTTCACGATATCCAAAATGGCTTTATCTCTAATTAATCATTCTAGTGATGGCTCTGGCTTTCAACCCAGGGCTGAAGAATAGCCTCTGCCACCGCTTCTGGATGCGATACATGCGGCACATGCCCAGCATCGACGATGACATGGCAATCAGTACTGAAGTATCGAGCTAGGTTTTGTCCCGCAGCTAATGGCAAAACTGCATCATTCTGACCATGAATAACACGCACTTGTTGCCCAATTTGGGCTAATTCAGCTCGCACATCCATAGTTGATAACAACATTAAACCAGCTCGACATTCGTCCATATTGTATTCTGAAACGGTACAAAGTTGCTGTAACAGACGCAAGCAAGGCTTTGCTTGCCGCTCTCCTTTTACCTGTAATGTCATAAAACGCTGCAGGGTTTTTTCAGGTGCGTCCACAAAGCGTTGGCTAAAACTATCTAACCAGGCGCGATCAATGCCATTAATACCAGCTTCATCACAGGGGAAATAGGCTGTACTCGCAATTAAAATCAGTCGCTTAACCTTATCTGGAAAGCGTGCTGCCAGGCGCAGAGCCAACAACCCACCCAAAGACCAAGCAATCAGCGTTGTGTCTTCTCGCATAACTCCTGCTAACGCATCAATATACTCATCAACCGCCGACATCGAGCCTAAAGCCTGACCCGCAGCTAGCCAGGGCGGTTCTATCACGTCAATCTGGTAAGCCTGCTCTAATACTGGAATAATCGGATCCCAGATAGCGGCATGCGTACCCCAACCGCTGATTAATAATGCGTCTATTTTCTTCATGCCAATGGATTAAAACATGTTACCTATCGATTTGTATCAGCCCTTCTCATTACTACTTGTAATTGGCAGCTATATTATTGGCTCAATCTCTAGTGCTGTATTAGTTTCACGCAGTATGGGCCTAGCTGACCCACGAACCATTGGTTCCGGCAATCCTGGTGCGACTAACATACTGCGCTCAGGTAATAAAAAGGCAGCGGCACTGACCCTAATTGGCGACCTAGCCAAAGGCCTATTACCACTGCTACTAGCAAGACAACTACACGTAGGGACCGAATTACTCTGCGCCATGGCCTTAGCCGCCATTATCGGCCACATGTATCCACTATTTCTGAAATTTAAAGGTGGCAAGGGTGTCGCTACTACTCTAGGCGCGCTACTGGGTGTGCAACCATTACTGGCCTTAATCTGGATACTACTTTGGCTTTCTGTCGCCAAACTCACACGTTATTCCTCGCTGGCAGCCCTAATAGCAACCCTCAGTATTCCACTAATTGCATGGTTTGGACTGCAGAACTCTAGCATCACCCTGCTCAGTAGCTTGATCGCAATACTGGTTTGCTGGCGTCATCGCGGCAATATCAACAATTTACTGCAGGGTACTGAAGGACAAATCGGCAAAAGTTAGTCGTCCACCACCTACTTAAGGCTTCAATTAGTGCCGATTAAGTTCAGCTAATGGCCAACGTGGTCGTACACTAATCGCCGCATTAGTATCGTAATGTCCGGCCAGAGCATGCTGTAATCCGGCAAAAGCAATCATCGCTCCATTGTCAGTACACAGCCTTAAAGCAGGCAACTGCAGCTCAACACCCTCCGCCTGTAAGGCTGATAAACGGCTACGCAGCGCCTGATTAGCACTCACACCGCCAGCGACAACCAAGGTCTTCAGCCCTGTGCGTTGCAATGCACGCCGGCATTTCTCAACCAAGGTATCGATGACAGCGGCCTGGAATGCTGAGGCTACCGCCATTTTTGCGGTGTCATCCTGAGCGCTGCGCTGATAGGCCAAAAGCGTATGCGTCTTGAGCCCACTAAAACTAAAATCTAGGCTATCTTTAGCCATTAATGACCGTGGGAATGGGTGATCTGACTGCACCCCTAAGGCCTGCGCCTGTTCACTTAGACGCTCGATTAATGGGCCACCGGGATAACCTAAACCCAGCTGCTTAGCGGTTTTATCAAAGGCTTCACCCACCGCATCATCAAGACTTTGACCAAGGACATGATAATCAGCGATACCACGTGCCTCGACTAGCAGCGTATGACCACCAGAGACTAGTAGACATAAAAAAGGGAAGTGTGGTGCACGGTCTTGATCGATAAATGGTGCTAATAAATGCGCCTCCATGTGGTGAACGGCAACACTTGGCTTACCTAACGCCCAGGCTATCGAGCGACCAATTGCAGCACCTACAAATAAAGCACCAACTAAACCTGGCCCAGCGGTGTAGGCGAGGGCGTCGATATGATTTAGTTTGAGGTCGGCTTGATGCAAGCATTGTCGAATTAAAGGCAAAATACGCTGTACATGATCACGTGAGGCTAATTCAGGAACTACCCCACCATATTTAGCGTGGGTAAGGACCTGGCTGTGCAGGGTTTCAGCAATAAGGCCGTCTTTTTGATCGACAATTGCGATCCCGGTTTCATCACAGGAGGTTTCAATTCCAAGAACTTTCATGCTTTAAATTGGTTAAATAAGGGAAAAATGATTAATAACAGTTGAAATCGAGCATAGCGTATTTATAATCCACCGTCCTATTTTCCAATTAAGTAAGAGATCCGAGGATTTATGCCTGGAGTACGAGTTAAAGAAAACGAGCCGTTTGATATCGCTCTACGACGTTTCCGTCGTTCATGTGAGAAAGCGGGCGTCCTAACTGAAGTTCGCCGTCGCGAATTTTACGAGAAGCCAACATCTGTGCGCAAGCGCAAGGCAGCAGCTGCGGTAAAACGTAATCTAAAGCGTGTTTCTCGCACCGGTCTTAAGCGTAAGCGTCTCTACTAAGCCTAGTTGTATTTATACAGTGGCGAGTGACGGTACGATAAAAGAAAACCTAGTTGCGGATATGAAATCCGCGATGCGTACCGGTGAAAAATCACGTCTCGCAACTATTCGTCTAGCCCTTGCTGCTATCAAGCAGATTGAAGTCGACGAACGTAAAGAGCTAGATGAGACCGAAGTGCTGCAAGTACTTGATAAAATGTGCAAGCAGCGTCGAGAATCTATGTCCCAATTTGAACAAGCGGGACGCACAGACTTGGCCGAGAAAGAGCAGGCCGAGCTAGCCATTATCGCTGAATATCTCCCACAAGCACTGAGTGAATCAGAGATAGAGCAGTCTATCACTGCCGCTATTGCACAAACTGGTGCCAGCAGTATGCGTGAGATGGGAGCCGTCATGGCGATACTTAAACCACAGATGCAGGGACGTGCTGATATGTCCGCTGTCAGCGCCCTAATTAAATCCAAGCTGTCTAACTAGACAAAGTCTTAACGGCAACCCATGATTGTGGCGCCAATCTTCTACTTAGCCCAATACCTGTTATGACTAGTCAAAAAAATGATCGCTTTTTACGCGCCTTATTACGCCAACCTGTCGATGCTACTCCAGTATGGATTATGCGCCAGGCGGGGCGTTACCTCCCTGAATACAGAGCAACCCGTGCTAAAGCTGGAAATTTCCTGACGTTATGCAAGACTCCAGAATTAGCCTGTGAAGTGACCATGCAGCCCTTAGATCGATTTGATCTTGATGCTGCAATTTTATTTTCTGACATCTTAACCATCCCCGACGCCATGGGCTTAGGCCTACAGTTTGTCGAAGGTGATGGCCCAAGCTTTTCTAATCCTGTACGTACTGCGGCCGATATAAAAAAACTAGCCGTACCTGATCCGGGTGCCGAGTTACGCTATGTTACCGATGCAGTTTCTCTAATTCGCAAAGAACTGGATGGTCGTGTACCACTGATTGGTTTCTCTGGCAGCCCATGGACACTAGCTACTTACATGGTTGAAGGCAGGTCATCAAAAGATTTTAGTAAAATCAAAGCACTGATGTATGAACAGCCAAAATTACTGGAACAACTGCTGAGCACTGTCAGCGCCAGTGTTGCCAGCTACCTCAATGCACAAATTGAAGCGGGCGCTCAAGCATTAATGATTTTCGATACTTGGGGTGGGGTACTGACACCAGAATTATATCGCCGTTACTCACTGGCATTTATGCATTCTGTGTTAGATCAGCTCAAACGTGAACACGATGGCAAAAAAATCCCTGTGATTTTATTTTCCAAAGGCGCCAACCATTCGTTAACTGATATCGCTGCCACTGGTACTGACGGTATCGGCCTCGATTGGACTATTAATATTGCAGATGCCTCCGCCATTGTCGGAACAGACGTCGCGGTGCAGGGCAACTTGGACCCATCCGTCTTATATAGCTCACCAGAAGTTGTGCGTGAACAAGTGAAAAAGGTATTAGATGCCTACCCTCATGAAACTGGCCATGTGTTCAATTTAGGTCACGGCATTCACCCAGGTATTGACCCAGAAAATGTAAAGGCATTAGTCGATGCTGTACATGAGTTTAGCCAACGCTAAACTCGGTTTACTGACCAACTTCAAGCGCCTTATGGCCTAGCCTGAAAACTCTGGTCAAAGGCTGGCACGTGATCAATATGAAACACCTCTGGAACACCCTTTGGGTCATCCGACGCAACTAACAATCCAGTTTCTGGATTGATATTGAGCTGAATCATATCAGCCGGTAACACAGCCTTTGTTTCAGCCACATCACGCAACGCGGTACGCATGTAGTCAATCCATATTGGCAATGCAGCGGCACCACCAAACTCACTACGTCCTAATGGCTTATGCTCATCAAAGCCAACCCATACGGTAGTCACCACCTGCGGATGAAATCCGGCAAACCAAGCATCACGTTGCTCGTTGGTAGTACCTGTTTTACCTGCAATATCCTTACGACCTAAAACACGTGCTTTACGTCCGGTACCGTACTGAACCACATCGCGCAACATACTGCTAATCTGATAAATATTGGCTTCGTCAACCACCCGAGGTGCATTATTATTCGACACCTGAGCAAACTCAATCCCCATCTCTTCTAGTTCACGTTCATGTGCTGCCAGTCCAGAGGCTAAACGCTGACATTTTAAATCACAGACTCGCTGAATATTTGAGCGGTAAATGACCTTGCCCTCGGCTGATTCTATACGTTCAATAAAATACGGTTTAACACGATAGCCCCCATTAGCAAAGACCGCATAACCTTCGGCCAACTGCATTGGTGTCACCGCACCACTACCCAAAGCCAAGGTTAAATCTTTTGGTAATACAGCGGCATCAAAACCAAATTTTGATGCATGCTGACGCGCTAACTTTTGACCGATGATGCGTAATAAACGAATCGAAACCATATTGCGTGACTTGATAATTGCGGTACGCAATCGTGTTGGGCCAAAGAATTTGCCTGAGTAATTTTGTGGTCGCCAGACACTCTCAAGTTCTTTATCCTCAAACACCACCGGCGCATCATTAATCATACTAGCCGGCGTAAATCCTGCCGATAGCGCAGCAGAGTAAATAAAGGGTTTAAACGAAGAGCCTGGTTGACGTTGCGCTTGCGTCGCTCGATTAAACTTACTGTGATAAAAATCATAGCCTCCACTCAGTGCTAGCAACGCGCCATCCTGTGGTCGCAAAGAAACTAAGGCACTGGAGACTTTAGGCGCTTGAGTGAGCCGCCAACCACCGGCCTCAGTTTGAACCCTAATCAGATCCCCTACTGCCAAGACCTCGTCAACAGCCTTCGGTGTAGGCCCTTTACGATTTTCATTGATATAAGGTTTAGCATGCTTAATCGAATCCAAATTTAATTCGATCTTGCCATTACGCAGTAAGACCAATGCATGCTCGGCACTAACCTCAAGCACAATACCTGCCTGCTTTTTACGAATATCGCCCATCTTTTTCAAGCGCTTAAGTAAGGCATCTTGATCCTGCATCTCAGCCTCGGCTATCTGCTGCTCTGCTCCACGATAGCCATGTCGAGCATCATAGGCCTCTATTCCTTTTTGTACCGCCAACTGTGCTGCCTGCTGTTGCTCAGCCTCTATTGTAGTGAATACACGGTAACCACTAATATAAGCGTCTTCACCATAACGCTCGTACATCTCTGCACGTACCATTTCACTGATATAGTTTGCGTCTAATTCAATTGTTGGACGATGACGCTTAGCAACTACTGCTTGCGCCTTCGCTGCGTCATATTCACTTTGCGAGATCATGCCTAACTTCAACATACGACCAAGCACATAGTTACGCCGAATTAAGGCGCGACTTGGATTGCTAATGGGATTAAAACGAGATGGGGCTTTTGGTAATCCAGCGATCATCGCGATTTGAGCTAGATTGAGGTCCTCAACATGAAGACCGTAATAAGCATCTGCAGCAGCGCCAACACCATAGGCACGATGCCCTAAATAGATTTTGTTTAAATACAACGCCAAGATTTCATTTTTACTTAGCGCTTTTTCGATTCGTAGAGCAAGCAGAATTTCTTTTATCTTTCGCGTATAGGTACGCTCATTAGTAAGAAAAAAGTTACGTGCCAGTTGCATCGTGATGGTGCTTCCACCCTGAACTTTTTGTCCGGTTAAGACCAATTTATAAACCGCACGCATGATACCCTGATAATCCACTCCAGGATGTTGGTAGAACCGATCATCCTCAGCTGCTAAAAATGCACCTGACATCAAGCTTGGAATTTCATCATAATGCAGGGGGATACGACGTTTCTCACCATACATCGCCATTAACTTGCCTTCTTTACTGAAGACACGTAGCGGTGTTTGCAATTGGATATCGCGCAGGGATTCAACAGCTGGCAACTGTGGTGCCAATATTAGGTAGCCAAGCGTCAACGTCGCCAGACCTAATGCCGATAGAGCTATCGCTATAAAAATAAGTCGCCGAAGCAGCACTTTTGAAATGAACATAGATGTCAGAAATACTATTTGACGATGACGTCAGTTAATAAACCATGACCACGCCACATACGCAACCTTGCAACTGCTATCAGATGTACGAAAAAACCCAACACCCGTGTATTTTTGATTACAATCGACTAATTGCTGTACTAAGACTGTGCTATGAATTCACCTATCATATTAATTGGCCCGATGGGGGCCGGAAAATCCTCCATTGGAAAGCGTTTAGCTAGGCGCTTATCCCTACCTTATCGTGACACCGATCAGCTGGTTGAAGAGCGAACTGGTGTACCAATCACGACCATCTTTGAATTAGAGGGTGAAAAAGGCTTTCGCCAACGTGAAAATAAGGTTTTAGCCGAATGCAGTAGCGCCCCAGCGGCAGTAGTCGCAACGGGTGGTGGTATCGTTATACTAGAAGAGAACCAAAAGCTGCTCAGCGCCAATAAACACGTGGTTTATCTTAAGGCCTCAGTGAATTCCCAGTTCCAGCGTACGCGAAATGATAAAAAACGGCCTTTATTGCAAGCAGAGGACCCACTCTTACGCTTACAACAGCTTGCTGATCAGCGTAATCCGATCTACCAACGCCTAGCGAATATTACGATTAATACAGATCAACAGAGTATGATGTCTTCAGCAGAGGAAATTATTCAAGAGTTAGGCTTACATTAACCACCCTAGACTCGGTTTAAGCCGACTCTAGCTAGAGTGCAGCGAACGAACCAGCTAAAATACTATTTATTTCAGAACCAACCAGTCAACACTATGCGCAGTTTAAAGGTAGAACTAGGGGACCGCTCCTATCCGATACATATTGGTGGTAATTTACTACAGCAGCCTGAACTGTTGTTGCCACATCTGCATAGTGAACGTACGCTCATCATTACCAATGAGACCGTTGCGCCACTTTACTTGGATAGACTGCTTAACACCTTAGCTGACAAGCAAGTCGATAGCCTCATTTTGCCTGATGGTGAAGTTTATAAAACTCTCGCTACCACTGAGCTAATTTTTAATCACCTGTTAGAAAATCGTTACTCACGCGATACCACGCTGATTGCACTTGGTGGCGGCGTTATTGGAGACATTGTCGGATTTGCTGCCGCCTGCTATCAACGCGGTGTTGAATTTGTGCAGATTCCAACGACCTTATTATCACAGGTCGATTCCTCTGTCGGTGGAAAAACTGGCGTTAATCATCATTTAGGAAAAAATATGATTGGCGCATTTTATCAACCACAATGCGTCTTAGCCTCAACCGATACACTCACCAGCTTGCCTCAACGTGAACTTAGCGCAGGCCTTGCTGAAATCATTAAATATGGTTTGATTGCCGACGCCACTTTCTTTCGCTGGCTAGAAGACAATATTGATGCATTACTCACGCTAGACGAAACCGCTATTAACTATGCCGTCGAACGCTCCTGCCAATGCAAGGCAGAAGTAGTTGCCAGCGATGAACTTGAGCAATCCGGTCGACGCGCCTTATTGAATCTAGGGCATACCTTTGGCCATGCCATTGAAACTGGCATGGGCTATGGCAATTGGTTGCATGGTGAAGCGGTCGGCTGTGGCATGCTCTTGGCTGCTGAATTTTCAGCTCGATTAGGCTGGCTTAATGATGAGCAGGTAGCGCGTAGTCGTGCATTAATCACCGCTGCAAAATTACCTACTGCATTGCCAAGCGAGATGGATTGCCAACAGATGTTAGATCTAATGGCCGTTGATAAAAAAGTGAAGCAGGGCAAACTACGCCTAGTGCTATTACGAGATATCGGCGAAGCAGTTTTCAGCAGTGACTTTGACCAAGGCCTGCTACGTGAAACCATACAAGATTTTAGCCAACGATCATAAATGACTATCATATATGACTTAAATAAAGAACTTGGATTGCATGAGCAGTCACTAGCACCCTATGCCACACGTTCTAGTGAATCTCGAGGTCGTATATTAGATGAAGGTGAATGTGAAACTCGCTCTGAATTTCAACGAGATCGTGACCGCATTATTCACAGCAAGGCATTTCGCCGCTTAGAGTATAAGACCCAAGTCTTTATTAACCACGAAGGTGATCTATACCGGACGCGTCTGACACACTCTATTGAAGTAGCTCAGATTGCACGCTCTATTTCACGAGCATTAGGGCTGAATGAGGACCTCACTGAGGCCATCGCTTTGGCACATGACTTAGGTCATACCGCATTTGGTCATGCCGGCCAAGATGCCCTAAATACATGTATGCGTGACTATGGTGGTTTTGAACATAACCTACAATCACTGCGTGTTGTTGATACTTTAGAAGAAAAATATGCCAACTTTGATGGGCTTAATCTAACCTTTGAAACACGTGAAGGTATCTTAAAACATTGCTCGTTAAAAAATGCACGTAACATGGGTGCGGTCGGTGAGCGTTTTATTCAGCGCACACAACCTGGACTTGAAGCACAGTTAACCAACATTGCCGATGAGATTGCCTATAACAATCATGATGTAGATGATGGCCTACGCTCTGGCCTAATAACTATCGAGCAGCTACGCCAAGTAGAAATCTTTGAGCATCAATATGAACAGGTAGTAGCGCACCACCCTAATCTACATCCCAAGCGCCAGTCGAACGAAGTTATCCGACGTATCATTAATCAACTGATTAAAGACCTATTACATACCACCAGCTCAAATCTAAGCAAAAATAATATTAGCTCCGCAGCTGATGTCAAAGCGATGAAGACACCACTGGCAGCTTTTAGCCTAGATATCAAAGCTAAGAATGCAGCCTTAAAAAGTTTCTTATACAAAAATCTCTACCAACATGAGCGTGTACAAGAGATGAGTGCTAGTGCACAAAAAGTCATTACTGAATTGTTTGAGACCTTTTTTAATCAGCCTGAACGTTTGCCTGAAAAGCATCTTTATCTAGCACAGCGCATGCTTAAAAAAGAGGGTGATTATGGTTTAGCTCGTGTGGTCGCTGATTATATTGCCGGCATGACCGACCGCTATGCCCTCAGCCAGCATCAGCAGTTGAAGATAGATTGATATGGCAATAGTAACTGAAGCAACAAGCCCTATCCTTGATGCTGAAGTAGACATGCTGTTGCATCCGGAGGAGATGCAAAGCTTAGGTCTTAAGCAACAACCCTTTGCTCCAATTGTTGATAGCAACAAGCTTTTTCATGACCCACAGATAGAGATGACAAATAATATCTGTGTTGAATATCTAAAGCACCCAAGCTTTACTATTTTACTACTCGGTGAAGCAGGCTCTGGCAAAACTAGCTTGTTACGACAACTGTTACTACGAAGCTTTCAACAAACATCCTATTGCGTCTTACGCGCCAGCAAAGGCCAAACTTATCCAGAGATCTGCGAGAAGCTGATTGCACAATGGGGTGACCCTGTGGCATCAGTAGAAGCAGATAGCGAATTAGTAAAAGCAATTATTAATAGAGGGAATCAGTCAGCGGCCGTCCTGATTGATGATGCAGATAAATTAAGCGCAGAAACTCTAGTTGCCTTAATGCGTTTAAAGTCTCGCCTACAACATGATCACCAAATAACATTGGGATTATTATTAGCTGGCCAGAGCTTCCTCAGAAACACCCTGTCTGAATGTGAAAAAATAGATGCTGACTCAAGTGCTACGTATCAAGTCAATATAAGACCCCTATCACAAGAACAAAGCGAGCATTACATTCAACAACGCTTAGCAAACCTAAGTGAGAGCGAAGACGAGCTACTAAGCACAAAAGACATCACAGCAGTCATCAAGATTAGCGCTGGCAACTTCATTCAAATCCAAGCCTGGGTGCTGCAAGCACTACGTGCAAGAATTGCAGGGAAACCGTTTAAGCCAAAGCTACTAATTAAACAGAAAAGAAACCAATCATCACCCAATAAGCGCTGGCTCTGGTATGCCTGCATTGCTGTAGTTTTAGTTTTAACTGTACTGGCTATCATCTTTGGCCGTTCAGCATCAGTTTCTCCAACAGCAACAGAAGTCTATGACTTAAACCTGCCTAGTGGCGATCAGGCGGTTACAACAAAGGTTACCAAAGCCAAGCCAATAGCTTTAAGCCCAACCCCAGGCTTAGACCCAGATACGATCAGCCCTGAAGCACAACATAAAGCAAAACCAAATCATCAGAAAACCACCTCTGCCTTAAACAACATGACTTGGTTACAAGCAGCAGCTACAGAACATTACACACTACAATTGGTCGCTACACGTGAATTTGAAAATCTAGACATCATAAAAAAATATCAGCCACCCCTGCCCACTGCTTATTTCGAAAAACCGATCAACGGGGTCACCTTTTATATTTTAGTCATGGGTGATTTCAATAATGCAGCTGAGGCAAAACAAATAATTGTTTCCTTACCGCAAGAGATACAAGCATTTGGTCCTTGGCCTGTTGCTATAGCAAGCATACAAAAATACATCCAATAACTATTTGTGAGCTAGATTGATTGCCATAGCAGCAAGGCTGAACCTATACTCAGCCCTCAAGCACGCGGTTTACCTCCGCAGCGACAGCCCAACCTACAGATAGCGATGGCCGGAAAAATACCACAAACCTTTATTGATCAAGTTGTTCAACAGACCGATATTGTCGATCTGATCAATGGCTATGTGGAATTAAAGCCCAAGGGACGTGAATATGGCGCTTGCTGCCCATTCCATCATGAAAAAAGCCCTTCTTTTACAGTCAGCCCAGATAAGCAGTTCTATCATTGTTTCGGTTGTGGTGCCCATGGCACAGCCATTAGCTTTTTAATCGAACATGAAGGCTTGGAATTTATTGAGGCAATTGAGCAGTTAGCCGCCCGCCTCAGCTTAGAAGTGCCACGAGAGCAGGGGCATGTCGAGACGGTCAATAAATCTGCTCAATCCTATGAGCTACTAGAGCAGGTTAATCAGTTTTATCAAAAGCAGTTACGACAGCACCCAGCCGCCATCGAATACCTGAAAAAAAGAGGGATCAATGGTGAGATTGCAGCGGCTTTTGACATTGGCTATGCCCCGGAAGGCTTTGATACCAGTACTAAGGCCTTTCCCAAGGCAACTCCCGCCGAACTAGAAGAGATTGGGTTACTCAGCAAAAACGACCGCAACCATCTTTATGATCGCTTTCGTGACCGCATCATGTTTCCGATTCGTGATCTACGAGGGCGCGTCATTGCCTTTGGTGGCCGCACACTAGGTGATGCCAAAGCCAAATATATTAATAGCCCTGAAACACCACTATTTCATAAAAGCGATAATCTATACGGCCTATATGAGGCCCGCAAGGCGCTGGGCAAGCTATCAAGACTGATTATTGTCGAAGGTTATATGGACGTGGTCGCTCTAAACCAGCTTGGCTTCCCCGAATGTGTCGCTACCTTAGGCACAGCCACGACCAGCCAACATATTCAGCGGCTATTACGCTATACGCCAAACCTACTCTTTTGTTTTGATGGTGATCGTGCTGGTCAGGATGCGGCATGGAAGGCGCTACAACAAATCTTGCCAGTGTATGCCGATAATATTGATATTCGCTTTGCCTTTATGCCTCAAGGCGAAGACCCAGACAGTTTCATACGTGAGCGTGGCGCCGATGCCTTTGCTGCCTTTTTAAAAGAAGCCTCAAGCTTATCAGGCTATTTTTTCCAGAAATTAGGCCAAGAAGTGGATAGTAATAATACCGAAGGCCTAGCCAAACTCGCCAGTCTAGCCAAACCGCTGATTGCGAAGATCCCAAAGACCGTTTTTCGTGACCTAATGACGAAAGAGCTAAACCAACGCGTAGGCACCGTGGTCTCGAATACCGGCATTATGCGCGAACAACCCCCGGTCAAGGCTCGCTCTAATGATCGAGGCCCACGTTACACCAAGACTCGTCTCGCCATTGCCTTGCTGCTGCGTGATCCCAGTTTAGCCAGTAAGGCCTTAGATATTGAGCAATTAAGCCAATTACTCGGCACACCCGGCATCGATCTACTGATAGAAATGCTTGAAATCCTTGAACAGCAGGCCGATTTGAGCGGCGTCAGCCTACTCGAGCGTTTCCGCGGCCGGCCGGCCTATGAACACCTAATCAAGCTACTCGACTGGGATCCACCTGATATGACCAATCGAGAAGTCTCTTTTGTCGATACCATGCGCCAATTCGAAAAAGATATTAAACGAGCACCGTTTGACGCTTTCATTCAGGACAACACACCAGAAATCTAAGGCTTTTAATGCCTTAGCAGCAAAAGTAGCTGGCTTTTTACCACTAAAACCGCTAACTTGGCCGGTTCGAATTTTCGATTTAACCTGTGATGAGATTGTTATGGATACCGAGAAAAACCCACAAACGGTAAACCAGGAAGTTAGCCTTAAAGACCTGATTGCTAAAGGAAAAGAGCAAGGCTACCTAACCTACGCCGAGGTTAACGATCATCTGCCTGATTCTATCGTCGATCCAGAACAAATCGAAGATGTCATCAGCATGATTAATGACATGGGTATCGTCGTGCACGAAGTAGCACCCGACGAGCAATCACTCCTACTGTCTTCAGAAACCGCTGCTAATGACGAAGATCTTGCCGAGGAGGCCGCCGCTGCCCTAGCATCCGTCGACAGCGAGTTTGGTCGCACGACTGACCCTGTTCGCATGTATATGCGCGAAATGGGCACCGTCAATCTGCTCACGCGTGAAGGCGAAATTAAAATCGCAAAACGTATTGAAAAAGGCCTAAGACAAGTCCTTCTGGCACTAGGTCATCTACCACGTACGATTGAGACTGTACTGCAACTTTATCTACGCGTCGAAAACGAAGATATGCGTTTAACCGACCTGATCGCAGGCTTCATCGATCCAGATGCCGAAGATGAAATCGCATCACCTACTATCGTCGGCCAAGAGCCAGCGAAAAAAGAAGGTGAGGAAGACGACGATGATGAAGAGGAAGAAGAAGTAGACACTGGCCCAGATCCAGAAGAAGCCCGTTTACACTTTGAAACCTTGGCAGCCCTCTATAAGGTGACACAATCAGCAGCGACTAAACGCAGCGCTAAAAAAACATTGGCAGCCACTGAAGAACTTGCCGATTACTTCATGCGCCTGAAATTTACCGCCAAGGTGTTTGACGCACTAGTTGCCAGCCTACGTGCCACCGTAGATTCTATCCGCCTACATGAGCGTTTAATCATGACTCTATGTGTGGATTATGCACGCATGCCAAAGAAAGAATTTGTTGAGAGCTTTCAAAAGAATGTTGCTGACCTAGAATGGATTGATGGACTAGCCAAGAACAAAAAAGCATACGCTGAAAATCTTCCAGAAATCCGCGATGAAGTCATCAAGGAACAGAAAAAGCTTGCCAATATCGCGAAAGAATCAAAGCTTGAGATCTCTGATATCCGTGAGATCAACCGCCGTATGTCTATTGGTGAGGCACGTGCACGTCGTGCGAAAAAGGAAATGGTTGAGGCCAATCTACGTCTAGTTATTTCGATCGCAAAGAAATACACCAACCGTGGCCTACAGTTCTTAGACCTAATCCAAGAAGGTAACATTGGTCTAATGAAGGCAGTTGATAAATTTGAATACCGTCGAGGTTACAAGTTCTCAACCTATGCTACTTGGTGGATTCGCCAAGCGATTACGCGTTCAATTGCAGACCAAGCCCGCACGATTCGTATCCCAGTGCATATGATTGAGACCATTAATAAGCTAAATCGTATCTCGCGCCAGATGTTACAAGAGATGGGGCGTGACGCTACACCAGAAGAGTTAGCTGAAAAAATGGAAATGCCAGAGGATAAAATCCGTAAGGTATTAAAAATTGCTAAAGAACCTATCTCTATGGAAACACCTATTGGTGATGACGAAGACTCGCATCTAGGTGATTTCATCGAAGACGCCAATATCGAATCACCCGTTGAAGCTGCAGCAGGCGTTGGCCTGAGTGATGCAACACGTGAAATCTTAGCCTCTCTCACACCACGTGAAGCTAAAGTATTACGCATGCGTTTTGGTATCGATATGAATACCGATCACACACTAGAAGAAGTCGGCAAACAATTTGATGTCACCCGTGAACGTATTCGTCAAATTGAAGCCAAGGCACTACGCAAGCTAAGACACCCAACTCGTTCTGAGCAACTCCGTAGTTTCTTAGAAGGCGAATAAGTCTTAAGCTATAGCAGTGCGATGAGAGTGGGGGTATAAGCCCTCACCCCTATCAATCATTAAGCCATGTAATCAGTGCGTATGCGCAATACCAGGCTGATTATTTCGCTTATAATCCAGACAGCGGGCCCATAGCTCAGTTGGTTAGAGCAGGGGACTCATAATCCCTTTGTCGTAGGTTCGAGTCCTACTGGGCCCACCACTTTTCTGCCAATCCAAAAAAAACTTCCACAGCACTATGTATCAGCCCTACTCGCAAGGCTTGCATAATTTCTGATTTTATTTAATGCGCTGTAGTAATCAGCAATAGTGATACAGCGAAGATAGCTGCAAAGAAAGGACATTACATTGAAATTAAAAAGCCCCTAGACAATTTAGGCCTAGGGGCTTTTTTGTTACTAAGCCTTATAGTGACTCAGCATTATTTGCCAGGTAATCAGCAACACCTTCTGAAGTTGGCTTCATACCAGCATCACCTTTCTGCCAACCGGCTGGACACACTTCGCCATTCTCTTCATGGAACTGAAGCGCATCGACTAAACGCAGCATCTCATCCACATTACGACCTAGTGGCAAGTTATTCACTACGGCATGTTGGACGATGCCTTCTTTATCGATCAGGAATGAACCACGTAGCGCAACACCTGCTTCATGCTCAATACCATAGCTTTTCACAATCGCGTGATCTGTATCGGCAACCAACGGGAAACCAATCGGACCAATTCCACCTTGATTTACTGGAGTATTACGCCATGCAAAATGCGTGAATTGAGAATCAATCGATACACCAATTAGCTCAACACCACACGCCGCAAAATCTGCAACACGCTTATCATGTGCAATGATTTCAGATGGGCATACAAAAGTGAAATCTAATGGGTAGAAAAATAAAACTACATACTTTCCCTTATAGCTACTCAGTGAAAAATCTTCTTTAATTTCACCATTTGCCATAACGGCAGCAGCAGTGAAGTCTGGGGCTGGGGTATTTACTAGTGTCGACATAATAATTCCATTTTTTATGTGGGGTTAAATTTAAGTTTTATTGTATTGCTTCAAATACTGGGGAATGACTCACGCAGATCTTCTGCATAATTATATTGAAATTGCAGCAAGGCGATAATTGCATACAACCTTATATTTAATCGCTTTTAACTTCCGTAATTTTAATCACGCGGCAATCTAATTACTACATTAAAGTATAAATATACCTTATGAATAAATAATCAGGCAAGCAGCTGGAGCTAATCCACCTAGACATGTATAGCTGCAAACTAGATCAATCGTTTCAACTCAGGCAATCTCTTAAATCAACAAGACTGCCTGTCATTATGATTATACGAACGTTCTAAATATTTAAAGCCTGATCAAGATCAGCCTTAATATCTTCAACATCTTCAATACCCACTGACAAGCGCACCACATCAGGGCCAGCGCCAGCTGAAACCTGCTGCTCTTCGGTCAGTTGGCGATGGGTAGTTGATGCTGGGTGAATGATCAAAGAACGGGTATCACCAATATTCGCTAGATGTGAAAATAGCTTACAACGATCAACTACTTGAACACCTGCCTCGTAACCACCTTTAACACCAAAGGTGAAAACAGCACCAGCACCTTCAGGACAATACTTCTGGCCTAGCGCATAGAATGGGCTA
Organism: uncultured Gammaproteobacteria bacterium; assembly: GCA_905479295.1. Taxonomy (GTDB): domain Bacteria; phylum Pseudomonadota; class Gammaproteobacteria; order UBA4575; family UBA4575; genus UBA4575. Next base: position 67,626 of record CAJQLY010000006.1, read on the forward strand.
TCTTTCAGGCCGGCATAAGAGACCCAATCAACGGCTGGATGTTGTTGTAACCACTGTGCAACTTCTAAGGCATTATCGGCATGCTTACGCATACGCAAAGATAAAGTCTCTGCCCCAGTAATAGACAGATAAGCATTCATCGCTGACATGGTTGGGCCCAAATCACGCAGGCCAACGGCATGTGAAAACATAGTAAACGCCATCTCACCAAACTTCTCATGAAAGTTTAATCCATGATAGGCACCACAAGGTGCACTCAACGATTTGAATTTATCATTTTGTGACCAATCAAATTTTCCAGAGTCGACTACTGCACCACCCATCGCGTTACCGTGGCCTGAAATAAATTTAGTAGTGGAGTGAACTACAATATCCGCACCGTGTTCTATTGGCCGACAGAGAGCAGGAGATGGCAGGGTGTTATCGACGATGCAAGGCACACCACTTTCATGCGCAATTTTTGCAATCGCTTCGATATCACAGACGACACCACCTGGATTGGCTAAACTTTCTGTAAAGAAGGCTTTTGTTTTTGCAGTCACTGCTTTACGAAAGTTCTCAGGATCAACCGGGTCAACAAATTTTACGGTCCAGCCAAACTTCTTAAAGGTATGGCCGAACTGTGTAATAGAGCCACCATAGAGTTTATTCGAAGCGACAAATTCATCGCCGCTATCCATCACTGCAAATAACGCCAGTAATTGTGCTGAATGGCCTGACGCTGTGCAGGTCGCACCAACACCACCTTCCAAACTCGCTACACGCTCTTGGAATACACTAACAGTCGGATTAGTTAGTCTAGAATAAATAAAGCCACTCTCTTCCAAACCAAACAAGGCCGCTGCATGATCAGCATCCTTGAATACAAATGCAGTCGCTTGATTGATAGGTACTGAACGCGCACCCGTTGTTGGATCAGGGCTTGCGCCGGCATGAATAGAGCGGGTTGCAAAGCCTTGTTTGGTTTCGTCTGACACGGGTTCACCTCAGTAAAGATTGGATACTTGCGCCTAAGCGCTGATTCCTCTTATTGTATCGCAGAAGGCTCGTGCTGGGCAGACGCTAGCGAGATATTTTAGTCTCCTGCCAGGGCCTTTACAAGGCAGTCAAAAAAGGCCTGCACCGGGATATCAAAGTCTTGCTATGATCATCAAACAGGCCAACAATCAATACAGCATAAGCCAGCAACTAGAGAATACCCGTGAGCGACACAAGCGAAGAAGCCAAGCCAATCAACCTTGCTATTGTGATTAATGGCGAGAAGATCGTCGAATATCAACGAGACCGAGCACTTGCCTCCAAGCATGCTCAGGATCTCGATACGATGGATGCAAAGCTAGCACACGGCATAGAGCTAGCAGATAGCCAGATTAGTCAGCCCAACCTACAAGACAAGTCGACCTTCGTCGCGCAACTCCTAATTAATGCCCTACTGCATGAGAGTGATGCCCACGCAGCAATCAGCTGTGCTTGGCTGGCAACCCGTTGCCCAGACTTAAAGCAGGTGCAAGCCGAGCAAAAAGAAGAGCGTCTGACCATTCGTTTAATCTATGACAAAGAATATGTAGTCGCTTCTAGCCTTAAGTTTGTTCCAAAACACCAGCTCAGCTCTTAGATAGCCTCACAACAAACCACTGCAGTCCTCAATAGCAATAGTGGCAAAACCACTCCAGCTAGGGTCATTCTGTTGTAAAAACACAACATATTGTTATGAGTATCCATCTCAGTCTCTATCTATTAATTTAAATATTAGAGAAACCTTGTGATTGCGTGGTATAAAGTATATAAAATTAACTAGTTATATCTCTTTCTTGATGTTGTTTATATACAACAATCATAAGAATTAATAGAATTTCTCTAAAATTTTGTGGTAATCTTACAACGTTAGCTCAGTGTTGAGTCTTTCCATGGAATGGATCGTCTTTGCCTGAAGGGTATTGAGTCAGCCTTCGGTTCGCCGCAGATTGCCCTCAATAACCTCTGCTACTCGAGTACTTACTAAATAAACGAGAGGAAACTCAATGAAACAACTAGTTAAAGCTTCTGCTCTAGCGCTAAGCCTAGTGGCTGCATCTGCAGCACACGCAGGTGGTGTTG
>CAJQLY010000007.1 GCA_905479295.1 uncultured Gammaproteobacteria bacterium
TTAAGTCGATCTTTGCCTGGAATATTCTGCTCTATACCGGTTTCTTTGCCATAGTCGGTTTCTACATGTGGTGCATGATGGATCACGCGATGCAGAAATTCAGTAAACAAGCGGGTCTCTTTGCATTCATTTGGCGTCTCATCCTAACGACTGGTACCGGTTCGATCTTTGGTTTCTTGGTCGCACGTAGTGCTTATGATACGGCGATGTTGGCACCGATGTTCATCATGATGTCGTTTGCTCTTGGTCTGGCTTTTTACATTATCGTTATGCTGGCTAGTTACCAGTGGAGCGAGCGCCCAGTCGGTGACTTGATCGTGAATCGTATGCGTAACCTGTTAGGCATCTTTATTGCTGCAGTGATGTACTTTGTAGCGGTCTATCATGTGACTAACCTGTATGCGACAGAACATCATGCCGTAGAGAAATTCCTTCTAGTAGACGGTGGTATCTTTACGCAGCTATTTTGGTATGTGCAGATCTTACTCGGTGGCATCGTGCCCCTAGCCTTGATCTATGCACCGCAAACACGCAACTGTAGACGTTCATTATTGGCAGCCTGTGCACTCGTATTGATTGGTGGCATGGCACATATCTATATCATTATTGTTGGCGGCCAAGCGTTTCCAATGGAGATGTTCCCAGGAATGGAAGTCAGCAGTAGCTTCTTTGATGGTGAGGTGAGTGCTTACACCCCGAGTCTGTGGGAGATCCTGTTAGGCTTTGGTGGCATCGCCATCACCTTGTTGTTAGTGACGGTAGGTGTAGCAATCTTAGATTTCTTACCTGAGAGCCTAGCGGACAATATCGTTAGCTATAAGAAGTAAGGCTGCTTCCAGTATTTAAGACTTAAGTCTTGATCAAAAAAAAGCGGGCTCTGATTAATTCAGAGCCCGCTTTTTTTATGCCTACGATTTGATGAATGCTTTTATAGGCGGGCAATAATTTGCTGGCTGAACTCTAGAAAATCAATAGGGTCAGACTCGATTGATTCTCTAGTTATGAAAAAAGCTCAAGAATAGCTTTCGCAACAGCTTCAGACGATGCTGGATTTTGACCCGTTATAAGTTTCCCATCTGTTATTGCGTACGATTGCCAATCATCAACTTTGGAATATTGACCGCCTAATCTAATAAGCTCATCTTCAACCAGAAGTGGGACAACGTCAGTTAGTTGCACTGCATCTTCTTCGGAGTTTGTAAAACCCGCTACTTTTTTACCCTTAACCAAGGGCTCCCCATTAGGAGCCTTCGCTTTAAGTAGAACTGCTGGCGCATGACATACTGATGCGACAGGCTTATTTGCTGCAACCATAGCCTCAATAATAGCAATTGAATCTTGGTCATTTGCTAAATCCCAAAGCAGGCCATGCCCTCCTGGATACATAACAGCATCATAATCCTCACCTTTATATCTGAGAGCTTAGAAGTATTAGCAAGAACTGTCTGAGCATTGGAATCGCTTTTGAATCGTTCAGTGGCAGCAGTCTGAAAGTCTGGCTCATCACTTTTTGGATCAATTGGTGGTTGTCCACCCTTTGGCGATGCCAATGTGATACTGGCCCCTGCATCCAGCAAGGTAAAGTAAGGAGTTGCAAACTCCTCCAGCCAGAAACCGGTCTTAAGGCCTGTTTCTCCTAATTCATCATGAGATGTGAGTATTATTAAAATATTCATAATATGATCTCTATATGTAGTTGGTGGCAAATCAATAGGGTCAGACCCCATTGATTACGGCCTCGAATACTGAAGTCTTGATCCAAAAAAAAGCGGGCTCTGAATTAATCAGGGCCCGCTTTTTTTATGCCTACGATTTAACGAATGTTTTTTATAGGCGGGCAATAATTTGCTGAGTGAACTCAGTGGTGGATGCAGTGCCACCGAGGTCGCTGGTTAGGTGTTGACCTGAAGCCAGCTGGGCATCTAGGGCTTCACGTAGACGTGTGGCTTTCTCATGTTCTTCAACGTGATCTAACATCATCGCCGATGCGAGCATCAATGCGGTTGGATTGGCTAGTTGCTTGCCAGTGATATCAGGGGCTGATCCATGCACGGCTTCGAATATAGCCGCATCTTCACCGATATTACCGGATGGCGCCAAGCCCAGGCCACCGACTAAGCCAGCAATCTCATCAGATAGAATATCGCCAAACATATTGGTCGTGATCAAGACATCAAACTGGTTGGGGTTGAGCACTAACTGCATCGCACAGTTGTCGACAATGCGTTCATCAATTTTTAGCTTATCAGCGTACTTTTTACCGATGTTAGTCGCAGTATCTAAGAATAAGCCCGTGAGTTTTTTTAAAATATTCGCTTTATGCACGATGGTGACACGCTTGCGATTGTTTCGAATGGCCCAATTGAAGGCGAATTCGGAAAATCGGGTGCAGCCATAGCGGGTGATAATGCCAGAGGCTTCGGCCACGGCATGTGGGTCATCGGCAATCGGAATATAGTGTTCGACACCGACATAAAGACCTTCTAGATTTTCACGAATGAGGACTAAATCAACGTTCTCAAAGCGTCCACCGACTAAAAAGCTGCGTGCTGGGCGGACATTGGCAAAAAGCTTAAATTCCTCACGTAAACGGACATTGATAGAGCGGAAACCATCCCCTACAGGCGTCGTCAGAGGCCCTTTCAGCGCAAGTTTTGTCTTGCGAATACTAGCGATAGTACTTTCTGGGAGAGGGTCGCCATGGGCGTCTACTGCCGCCATACCGGCAAGCTGTGTAT
>CAJQLY010000008.1 GCA_905479295.1 uncultured Gammaproteobacteria bacterium
ACATCATTCTGTCTCCGCTAATGGTCTTGCTGGTGGTGGCTCACAGCCAAGGCCGGGAGAGATTTCTCTTGCACATCATGGGGTCTTATTTTTGGATGAGTTGACTGAGTTTGATCGTAGCTGTTTAGAGATTATGCGAGAGCCTTTAGAGAGTGGTCGCATTACTATTTCTAGGGCGGCTGCACAATTGGAGTTTCCAGCCCGCTTTCAGTTGATTGCAGCGATGAACCCCTGCCCTAATGGTTGTGATATTAATCGTTATGGTCAGTGTGAATGTAGCCCACAACAAATCCAACGCTATCAACGAAAACTATCGGCGCCTTTGTTAGATTGGATCGACTTGCTCATCAGCGTACCAAAGATTGCGCTTAGTCAGTGCGCGGTTAGTAGTGAAGCGGATGATGGCAATGAACATTATCAACGTATTTGTTATGCGCGGGAACAGCAGCTACAACGACAGGGTGAGAGTAATGCACGTGTTGATGGGGCAGAGTTAGAGACGCTGTGCCAGATGGATGCGGCATGCAAACGTTTAGCAGAAGAAATTAACCAACAGTATCAGCTTAGTGGACGAGGCTTTCACCGCTTATTACGGGTAGCACGAACCATTGCTGATATAGCTGACGAGAAGACTGTCTCTGAGCAAGCGTTGCTAGAAGCAGCTAGTTATCGACAGATCTTCAATCGCCATAATGGTGCCCGGGCGGGCACCAGAAAGTAGAGAGGCTTTACTTAACTAGGTGATCGACTGCAGCCTTAACCGCAGCATCTGATAAATCTGCACGGCCACCCTTAGCTGGCATGCCACCGATACCACCGATTGCATTGGCATATACCGCTTCGATACCTTTAGCCAAACGTTGATCCCAAGCTGACTTATCGCCAGGCTTTGGTGCGTTCATAACACCAGCGTTATGACAAGCAGCGCAGACCTGTTGGTAGACTTCTTCACCACTCAATTCAACTGATGCTACTTTCATTGCTACTGGAGCTTTAGTTGCAGCAGGTACCGAGCCAACATAAACATCAGCCATTGGCTTAGTACGCTCAATGACTGCTGATGCAATACCTCGATCCATTTCATCAGGCTCGCTGGTTAAGCTATTAGCTAAAACCAAGATAGCGATGGTAAGGACCGCCAAGGCGCCGAGTACTGCTAAAAAGTAGGTAGTAAACTGTTTGTCTTCCAAGGTAACTCCTCGTTCAAAATCTGATATAAAAATTATGCGCGCAAGTATAGGTGATTGCCGTAACTAGCGCGACTGTCTAAGTATGTCTAGGTGCTAAATTAATCTGCGATCAGCGTTTCGATCACACCGATCAATTGCGGGTAACCACCCGCAGTAGAACCTGTTACTTTATAGGTACCATCAACAATAATGGCTGGTACGCCAGTTACCTTGTAGTCTCTAATAAGCTGTTTTGCGCGGTTAATCTTGGTCTCGACTGCAAACGAGTCGAAGGCTTCACGAAATTCATCTTCATCGATGCCATGCGAGCCTAAGAAACGGGCCATAGAACCGACGTTATGCAGCGAGCGGCCTTGGTCATGAATCGCTTCGAAGATCAGCGTGTGGGCTTTTTCTAGATCACCCATTAACTCTAATGCGTAAAAAGCGCGGGCATGCTGTTCCCAACGGGCATTAAATATTGCTGGCACTCGTACCAAGTTCACATCGGCCTTGGTTTTAGCTTTCCAAATCTCTAAGTAGGGATCAAAGTCGTTACAGTGCGAACAGCCATACCAAAACAACTCAACCACTTCATGCTTGGCAGCAGAGGGTTCCAGCGCGGGCATTGGTGTCGCTAAACGAAGATAATGTTGTCCTTCACGATATTGACTATGACCATCGGCCTGGGCCGCAGTCATAATCAGCAGACTAGCGAGTAGTGTGAAGAATCCAATTCGAATCAATTGCAACATCTTTGACGACCTCTAAATTATAAATACAAAAGTTATGCTTAGAGTGAACGCTAACGATTACGTTCACTCTTTAACTTTAATGCAATCCAGACATGTACTCGGAAACTGCACGAATCTCTTCATCAGTCATACGCTCACTCACGCCGCTCATGATTTTAGCACTGTCGTAATCACGCTCGTTTGCACGGTATGACTTTAACTGAGCTTCGCTGTAGTTCGCATGTTGGCCAGCAAGTTTAGGGAACGCAGCGCTAGGGTTGCCGACACCATCAGGTGAGTGACAAGCCATACAAGCAGGTACATTCTTCTTCATGATGCCACCACGGTAGATCGCCTGACCTAGCTCAAGTGTATCTGGGTTAGCTGCATTTGGAGATGTTGTTAGACTAGCGTAGTAAGCGCCTAGGTCTTGCATATCCTGTGTTGATAGCGCCATCGCTTGGCCTTGCATCAAGGCGTTTTTACGCGCGCCTGATTTGAAATGCTTAAGCTGTATCGCAATGTATTTTGCGCCTTGTCCTGCTAGTTTTGGCCAGGCTGGATTCATGCTGTTACCATCCGCGCCGTGACATGCTGCACAGGCTGCTGCTTTAGCCTTACCGGCCTCAACGTCACCTTGCGCCATAAGGCCCTGTCCGATCAAAACTGAACCAACTAAAGCCAACTGAATTAATTTTTTCATGTACTCTTCCTAATATGCGTGAGCGATTTAAACTACGCTATCATTAATCTTTTTTTAGCGCGCTCTTATATACCACGAAAGCCCGATACGCCGCAAAACAAACCAACTGAAAGCCCTATGTCTTATCCACATTTATTATCTCAGACTGAATTCTACCTAAGCTCGAGCGCGGCCGCTAACCTCCCAGATGACGTAGGCCTTGAAGTTGCAATGGCTGGACGCTCTAATGCGGGCAAATCGAGCGCATTGAACGTTTTGTGTACAAAAAAGGCCTTGGCACGTACCTCAAAAACACCTGGACGAACACAATTGATCAATTTTTTCCGGGTCAATGAGGATGCTTGTTTAGTCGACCTGCCCGGTTATGGCTTTGCTAAGGCACCACTCAAGCAGCAACAAAAATGGATCAAGCTGTTAGAGCACTACTATTCAACCCGAAAGGCCTTGAGTGGAACAGTGTTGGTGATGGATATTCGACACCCTCTACGTGATGCCGATTATTCGATGCTGGAGTGGTGTGTGTTCAATCGCTGCGATATTCACATCCTGCTGAATAAATGTGACAAATTGGGAAGAAACCAAGCAAATCAACAGCTTTTCGCGGTACGCAAGGAGCTGAGCGAGGTCGCAGAGATCGGTGTCAGTGTGCAATTATTCTCGGCATTGACCAAGGTGGGTCTGGATGAGGCCGCTGAAAAAATCTGTCATTGGCTAGATTTGACCCCAAAAAAAGCGCCAGAATAAATAGGGCAGATTAAGTCACGGACATAAAAAACCCCAAGAACCATAAAGATGCTTGGGGATATCCAGTCGATACCTAATTACAGGTCTCGTTTACCGCTAGAGAGGAACGGCCATCCATCAACACTACTTACGATAGATAGAGTCGCTGAATTCAAATTAGTTCCTCTAATTAAGCATTAAGTAGAATAAATCATTGAATACTACGCTCTAGTGCGCCTGATCCCAGTTATCTCCACTGTTTGCATCCACTTCCAGCGGCACAATTAGATCGGCTGCTGCAGACATTAATCGCACAATCTCAGGCTTCACGGTATCTAGCTGCTCTATCGGCAATTCAAAGACCAATTCATCGTGCACCTGCATGATCATGCGTACGTCATGATTTGAGCCCTCTATCCATTGATCCACACTGAGCATGGCACGTTTAATAATATCGGCTGCAGTACCCTGCATAGGCGCATTGATAGCGGTACGCTCGGCATATTGCCTACGTTGCGCATTGCGTGATTCGATTTCAGGCAGATACAGGCGTCGACCAAATAGGGTTTCAACATAGCCAAGTTCGTGTGCCCTTACACGCGTACTCTCCATATAGGCCTTCACACCCGGATAACGCTCAAAATAAAGATTAACGTACTCAGCCGCCTCAGAGCGGCTAATCCCTAGCTGCTTAGCCAAACCAAAGGCTGACATGCCATAGATCAAGCCAAAGTTGATCGCCTTCGCCGCTCGCCGTTGATCCTTAGTGACCGCATCACGAGTCATCGAGAAAACCTCGGCTGCAGTGGCGTTATGAATATCTTCACCGGCCGCAAAGGCATCACATAGGCGCTGATCTTTCGATAGATGCGCCATAATCCTCAGCTCAATTTGTGAATAGTCAGCAGCCAGCAGGGTATGCCCCGGTGTCGCAATAAAGGCTTGGCGAATACGCCGACCTTCTTCACTGCGAATCGGAATGTTTTGTAAATTGGGGTCGCTGGATGACAGCCGCCCAGTAGCAGCAACCGCCTGATGATAGGAGGTATGGATGCGCTGGCTATCCGCATCGATCTGCTGTGGCAGCTTATCGGTGTAGGTTGATTTGAGCTTCTTTAAGGAGCGGTATTCAATAATAATTCTAGGTAAATCATAATCTTGGGCTAATTCTTGCAACACATCTTCGGCCGTTGAGGCCTGCCCCTTCGGGGTTTTACGAATAACTGGCAGCCCTAAGTCTTCAAATAGAATACTTTGTAGCTGCTTTGGCGAATCCAAGTTAAATTCAGTGTTTGCTGCCGCAAAGGCCTCTGCTTGCAGCTGGTCGAGCTTACTTGCCAGCTCTCCACTCTGCTCATGCAGTAGTGCTTTATTAATAAACACACCGTTGCGCTCAACTTTTGACAGAATCGACAATACCGGTACTTCCAGCTCACAATAGAGCTGTTCTGCACGATGATTTGAGCTCAAGCGTGGCCATAGTTTGTTATGCAGTCGCAGGCACATATCCGCATCTTCTGCGGCATAGTCTAATGCTACGGCCAAATCCACCTGATTAAACGTCACTTGCTTAGCGCCCTTACCGGCGACATCGGTGAACTTAATATTTTCGTGGTTCAAATGCAGCTGACAGAGGCTGTCGAGGTCATGCCGGCTGGCGGTCGAATCATTGATATAGGACTCCAACATGGTGTCATGTTGGATACCCAACAGACGCACACCATGACGTGCTAATACCGATTGATCATATTTTAGGTTATGCCCCAGCTTAGGTCGCTTAGGGTCCTCTAAGATCGGCTGCAACACTTGCAGGGCCTGTTCTAGACTGATTTGTTCCGGTGCACCGATATAATCATGTGCCAGCGGTAGATAAGCTGCCTTGCCCGCCTCCACAGCGAACGACATACCGACTAAATTTGCCTGCATGTAGTCGAGGCTATCGGTCTCGGTATCAAACGCGATTAATTCAGCATCCGCTAATTTTAGCGCCCATTGCTGCAGCTGTTCTAGGCTGAGAATTAATTCATATTCACCGGGTAAGGCCTGCTGGTTCTTGCTACTAGCAGTTGCAGATTGACTGTCTGCCGTCTTCATCTGCCCCCCTTGTAGTTCCTGCAGCCAAGAATTAAAGCCTAGCGTTTCATACAGTGAAAGCAGCTGCTGCTTATCTTGCTCCATCATTTGTAGCTCATCAGGAACGAATTCAAGCTTCACTGCACAGTCGATTGTTGCTAGCTTATATGACAGCGGTAGCTGAGGTAGTGCTGCACGTAATTTTTCGCCAATCTTACCGCCGATTTGATCTGCATTTTCAATCACGCCATCCATCGTTTGATACAGGCCTAGCCACTTGGCTGCGGTCTTTGGTCCTACCCCAGGGACACCCGGGATGTTATCGACCTTATCACCCATTAAAGCGAGATAATCGATGATCTGTTCTGCATTCACACCAAATTTCTCATGCACACTATCTGGCTTGAGCAGGCTGTTATTCATGGTATTGATCAGACGTACATCATCATTCACTAGCTGCGCCATATCCTTGTCACCAGTGGATATCAACACTTGATAGCCCGCTTCAACACCCTGCTTAGCTAGGGTACCAATAACATCGTCGGCCTCAACACCTGGGATCGCATGCATTGGCATACCTAATGCTTGGATAGCGTCATACAGCGGTTCAATCTGTACCCGTAGATCATCCGGCATCGGTGGTCGATTGGCTTTGTATTCAGCATAGAGGTCATGCCGAAAGGTTTCCCCTTTGGCATCAAAAATGACACCGACACGATCAGGGCAGGATTCTTCAATCAGTTTACGTAACATACGTAAGACACCATAGACCGCCCCCGTCGGCATCCCTTCACGGTTGGTCAACGGCGGCAAGCCATGAAATGCACGGTATAAATAGGATGACCCGTCAACGAGGACGAGTAATGGTTTTTCTGACTTAGGCATACGGATTCATTTAGTGTTGTTTACTACTCTCCGGCAACGTTATCATGATGACAATTGCAAAGGAAAACGTATTTATGCCAGATAAAAGCCAAGAACATCGTTTTAACACTGGCGACGAAAGTGGCGCCACCTTAACCCGTGAGAGTTGGAAGATTTTTCAGATCATTGCTGAGTTTGTAGACGGCTTTGAACGACTCTCAAAGATTGCGCCCTCTGTCAGTATTTTTGGCTCGGCTAGAATTGCACAAGACCATCCCTATTACGCCCTGACTGAAACCATTGCCCATGAATTATCTGATGCCGGATTCACCGTCGTTAGTGGTGGTGGCCCAGGGATCATGGAGGCTGCCAACAAAGGTGCCTTTAATGGTAAGTCACCCAGCGTAGGATTAAATATTTCTTTACCGTTCGAGCAAGCAGGCAATGATTACCAAGATATCAGCCTGACCTTCAGGCATTTCTTTTCACGCAAGGTGATGTTTGTAAAATATGCTTCCGCCTATGTCGTACTTCCCGGTGGCTTTGGCACACTCGATGAACTCGCTGAAATTTTAACCTTAGTACAAACTGGCAAATCAAGACGCATTCCTATCATTCTAGTGCAGTCGAGTTTTTGGGCTGGCTTAATCGATTGGTTTAAACAGTCACTCTTGGCGGAAAACACCATTTCGGAAAAAGACTTAGATCTGATTCAGATTATTGATGAACCCTCGGAGATTGTTGCTGCTATTTTTAATTTCTATGAAGGCCGTAACTTTGAACCATCCAACGAAGAAAAAGCTAGACTGCTTGATCTATAAAATACTCTCTTATGCTAAATAAACTCCATCTGGTTTTAAACCAGATTAATGAATGGGTAGGCCGCAGCGTTGCATGGCTAGTGTTAGCTATGACACTGGTGACGTTTGCCATTGTCGTGCTGCGTTATGGCTTTAATTTTGGCTCGATTGCAATGCAAGAAAGTGTCGTCTACTTGCATTGCTTTATCTTCATGCTAGCCATCGGTTACACCCTTAAGCATGACCAACATGTGCGCGTAGATGTGTTTTATCAGTATTTTACTGAGCGACAAAAAGCATGGGTCAACCTACTTGGCAGTATCTTTTTATTACTCCCTGTCTGTGGCTTTTTGCTCTATAGCAGTTGGGATTACACAAGCAACTCATGGCAGATACATGAAGAATCACCAGAGGCCGGCGGCTTACCATTAGTTTTTATTCTGAAAACATTAATACCCGTCATGCCAATTTTATTAGCCTCACAAGTCATCGCAAATATGATTGATCATCTCAAGGTATTGCGCTCAACAAGTCAGGTCAGTAATTAATATGGAATGGTTAGCATTTGTCATGTTCTTCGGCGTCATTGCCTTTTTACTCACCGGTTTTCCAGTTGCTTTTAGTCTCGCCGGCGTGTCATTAATTTTTGCAGCCATAGGCACTATTGTAGGTGGTTTTGACAGCGCTCTGATGCATGCACTGCCTAGTCGGATCTACGGCATCATGACGAATCAGATCTTTATGGCCGTACCACTATTTGTCTTTATGGGGACGATTTTAGAGCGCGCTAAGATTGCAGAAAGGCTATTAGATACGATGGCTGGCCTATTTGGCTCTTTACGTGGTGGCTTAGGTTTGTCGGTGATTCTAGTTGGTATGTTATTAGCAGCTAGCACCGGCATCGTTGGCGCGACCGTTGTCACTATGGGCTTGCTCTCGCTGCCAACCATGATCAAGCGTGGTTATTCACCGAGTCTATCGGCCGGTATTATTTGTGCTTCAGGTACGCTTGGACAAATCATTCCACCCTCGATTATTTTGGTCTTACTGGCTGATGTCATTAGTAATGCCTATCAGCAAGCACAGTTATCTCAAGGCATTTTCTCACCAGAGACTCTATCGGTCAGCGACCTATTTGCAGGCGCTATCCTTCCCGGATTAATGTTGGTCAGCTTCTATATTTTGTACCTATTATTTATCGCTTGGTGGCGGCCTGAGCAAGTGCCAGCAGCGCCACGCGAGGCCGAGGTTAAGTTAGACTTAAAACAGACTTTAGATGCCTTATTTCCACCGCTACTACTGATTGTTGCTGTGCTTGGATCGATTGTCGCTGGTGTAGCAACGCCTACCGAAGCGGCATCTGTCGGTGCCGTTGGCGCCTTGTTGCTGGCTTGGCGCAATAATCAATTAGATATGGACTGTATCAAGGAGACTAGCCGTACCACCGTAAAAGTCACCTGTATGGTCTTTGCCATCTTTATTGGTGCCTCGATCTTCTCTTTAATCTTTAGAGGCTATGGTGGTGATGATGTAGTGCATGAATTTTTGACGCAGTTACCAGGGGGGCCTTTAACTGCGGTTGCAGTCGTCATGCTAGTGATGTTTATTCTTGGTTTTGTACTCGATTTTATCGAGATCACTTTTGTTGTCGTGCCGATTGTTGGGCCTATTTTATTAGCCATGGGCTTCGATCCGATTTGGCTAGGCATTATGATTGCAATTAATCTGCAGACCTCCTTCCTGACACCACCCTTTGGCTTCGCACTATTTTATTTACGCGGGGTTGCCTCTACCCAGCTAACAACACAACAACTCTATCGCGGCGTCATTCCATTCGTGCTGATTCAATTATTCACATTACTCGTCTTAAGCCGATGGCCGGGCATAGTAACTTGGTTGCCAGGGCAACTTTAGTATTTTTAAATCAATTACTTACTAAATTCTAGCGAAAAAAAAGACGCGATAAACGCGTCTTTTTCACTGAGCTTAAAAGCGACTGCTATTGGTAAGGTCATACCTTTGGCACCAGCTGCAAATAACCTGTAATTACAATCGCTAGGTAACCGATACCGATCAAGAAGGTAACGACCCGCTTGGCAGTTGTTGTCTCAGAATTCTTTGTAAATGCCTTAGAAGCGATGATTAACGCGATAATAGCGTTGATCAAAAAGAACATTTGAGTGGTCGGCTCTTTGGCATCCCACATTGTTTTCCATTTTGTATATAGGTCGTCCATCGATCCTCCCCCATGTATTTCGTGTAAACGTTTAAGTCTTATTAGTATTCAAGCAGTATAGCAGGCGTCGATTTGATATTGAATTGAATACTTTAAGCAATATAGCCTGTTTCAGGGCGACTATCGTATATTTAAATAAGCTTGCTCTGAAAGTTTGTACCAAGCCTTTGATTTATTGGCAAATTTTGAGTAGGAATCATAGATTTCCTGTGAAAATTCATCCTGCTCAGCTAATTCAGACACTACTTGAGCTGATAACTCACGTAATTTTTCGACCACATCATTTGGAAAACTACGAATCTCAACACCTTGTTTTTTAACTAACTCTTCTAATGCATTTTTATTCTCAGCAGCATATTCAAGCATGATATATGAATTTGTGACTCTTGCTGCATTACGCACAATACTCTGTAGATCAGCTGGCAACTTTGCCATTGCAGCTTTGTTTATTATGCATTCCATTGCTGTGCCTGGCTCATGCCAGCCTGGAGAGTAATAATATTTGGCGGCATCATTTAGGCCAAAGGCAAGGTCGTTATACGGCCCTACCCATTCAGTTGCATCGATCACACCTGTTTTTAACGACATGAAAAGATCGCCACCTGGCACATTTACGGGTGTTCCTCCTGCTTTACGCAAGACTTCACCACCTAAACCAGGGATCCGCATTTTGAGTCCTCTCAGGTCATCCAGAGAATTAATCTCTTTATTGAACCAACCACCCATTTGTACACCAGTGTTACCAGCAGGCATTGGCTCAAGACCAAATGGCTCGTAGGCACGCTGCCATAACTCCAAGCCACCACCAAAATAAAGCCAGGCATTCATCTCGTTTGCACTCATACCGAACGGAACGGTCGAAAAGAATTGAAATGCTGGATTCTTTCCTTTCCAATAATAGGCAGAACCATGCGCCATCTCGACCGTGCCATCAGAGACCGCATCAAAACTCTCAAAAGCTGGAACAATCTCTCCGGCACCGTAGACTTTTACAGTCAAACGGCCGTTCGACATTTCATTAATTATCTGCGCAAAATATTCAGCACCAGTGCCTAATACAGGGAAATTTTTCGGCCAGGTTGTGACCATCTTCCATTCAAATGTTTCCTGCGTTGTTTCTTCACAGCTGGCGGCAGCCGTGCTGCTCTCTTGGCCACAGGCACTAATACCTGCACTGGCTGCTCCAATTCCTAAATAACGTAAAAAATGACGGCGTTCCATTTGAAGAAAATCCTCTCTCTGACTATGCAGTTAATTAGATGCTACTAAAAGTGTATTGATACATCTCACACTTTGAATAAACCAATAATCTATAGCTTGGTGAGCTTAGCGTAAGCGAGTACTAACCACTTACTCCCGGCACTTGCAAACTTAACATTTACACGCGCACTACTACCACTACCTTCCTGATCCAGGATAACGCCTTCACCAAATTTAACATGTGACACACGCTGCCCTATTTTCAGACCTGTCTCTGAAGAATCAGCACGGTATTTCGAGGTCGATCGTGCTTGACGTTGATCCGGTGGTGTCACTGGACGTGAGATCATCGCACGCGGGCGAACCTCAGTCATTAACTCAGCTGGCACTTCATTAATAAAACGTGATGGTGGATTATAATTTTCAGTGCCGTATTGGCGACGTGCCTCGGCATAGCTCAGCATTAAATGCTCACGCGCTCTAGTAATTCCGACATAGCATAAGCGACGTTCTTCTTCGACTCGTCCCGGTTCATCTTTAGACATGCTACTTGGGAACAAGCCTTCTTCCATACCGACCAAAAAGACTAGAGGAAACTCTAAGCCTTTCGCTGCATGCAAGGTCATTAACTGAACACAGTCTTCCCATTTCGCCGCCTGCCCTTCACCCGCTTCTAAAGCAGCATTAGCCAGGAAACCTTCAAGTGGCGTCATCGTTTCTTCGTCTTCTGGTGAAGGACGAAAACCACGCGCCGCCTCAACTAATTCAGTTAGGTTTTCTACCCGCGATTGACCTTTCTCACTAATGTCTTTTTCGAAGTGTTTGATCAAACCTGAGTTGATCACTACATTCTCTACTTGCTCGATCAATTCTAACTGCTGGTTGGCGGCGGCCAGCCTATCAATCAACGTAATAAATTGGACTAAGGCACCCTGTGCTCTAGCAGCCAGTGTATTGCCTGCAACGACCTGCGCCATAGCATCCCACATAGGAATACTTTCAGCACGTGCCTTGTCTCGCACCAGTTGTAATGTCCGCTCACCGATCCCTCGTGGTGGGTGGTTAATGATACGTTCGAAGGCTGGGTCGTCATTATGATTGGTCATCAATCGTAGATACGATAAGCAATCTTTAATCTCTGCACGTTCGAAGAAACGCAGACCACCATAGATGCGATAAGGCACTCTATGGTTGATAAGATTTTCCTCAAAAACACGAGACTGAGCGTTAGAGCGATATAAGATAGCCGCCTCATCAAAACGGCGACCCTCACTTTCAGCCCATTCTTTTACACGCTCAATCACATAGCGTGCTTCGTCTTGCTCGTTATAGGCTGCATACAATTTAATCGAATCGCCCTTGTTACCATCAGTCCATAAATTTTTACCGAGACGCCCTTGGTTATTACTGATCAGTTCGTTTGCGGCAGATAAGATGGTACTGGTCGAGCGATAGTTTTGTTCTAGTCTGAATGTCTGTGTATCGCTATATTCTTTACTAAAGGAAAAAATATTTTCAATCCGCGCACCACGCCAACCATAGATTGATTGATCATCATCACCGACGGCAAAGATGGGGTTTTTAGCACCGGCCAATAATTTCAGCCAATCATATTGAATCGAGTTGGTATCTTGGAACTCATCCACCAAGATATGACGGAAGCGTTGTTGGTAATGCAGACGCAGGTCTTCATTATTTTTTAGTAGCTCGAGAGTCCGTAATAACAACTCAGCAAAATCAACTACACCAGCTCGGTTACAAGCAGCCTCATAAGCGGCATATACACGCACCATCTGTCGTGTTGTCAGGTCACCGTCATCAGGAATATCAGCTGCACGCAGTCCTTCATCTTTACGCCCATTAATAAACCACTGCATTTGCTTGGCGGGCCATTTAGCCTCATCCAGCTCCAAGCCTTTCAACAATCTTTTAACCAAGCGCTTCTGATCTTCTGAATCTAAAATCTGAAATGATTGCGGCAGTTTGGCTAGCTCATAATGTGATCGCAGCATGCGATGCGCCAGTCCGTGAAAAGTACCTACCCAAAGGCCACTGAGCGAACTTCCTAATAGGCTCTCGACACGTGCACGCATTTCAGCAGCTGCTTTATTGGTAAATGTCACCGCAAGCAAACTATAGGGGGATAGGTTTTCAACCTGACAGAGCCAAGCTATACGATGCACGAGTACTCGCGTCTTACCACTACCGGCACCGGCGAGCACTAGAGTTGGCCCTGGCGTTGCTGAAACTGCGTCACGCTGTTCTTTATTTAATCCGTCAAGGATTGGTGATACATCCATTATTTATAATCTTAGCCAGTGAAGCGATGTGCTTATGAGTAGTACCAGACAGCAGTCGCAGCGAGGGTGCCAGACAGCAAGACCAACCACGATAGACGTCGTTGTTTTTTCAATTCTTTATTTAATGCTTTAATTTCAATCTTTTGCTGCTCAATCGCAGCTGGTGTGACTTGGGTCTGCTGACTTAAGAACTGGTGAATCAAAGCGGGTAGCTCAGGTAATTGCTCTAGTGTTTGTGGCAAATTATCTTTGAGCCCTTTAATAAACGCCCGCGGCCCAACCTGCTCATTCATCCAGCGCTCTAAAAAAGGTTTGGCGGTCTTCCAGAGATCAAGGTCAGGATCTAACTGACGACCTAAACCCTCAATATTTAATAAAGTTTTCTGCAACAACACTAACTGTGGCTGCACTTCCATATTAAAGCGACGTGCGGTTTGAAATAATCTTAAGAGCAAGTTACCAAAAGAGATCTGACTAATGGGACGTTGAAAGATTGGTTCGCAGACAGTACGAATGGCTGACTCAAATTGATCGACACGCGTATCTGAAGGCACCCAGCCTGATTCCAAATGCAACTCAGCTACTCTGCGATAATCACGATTAAAGAAGGCTAGAAAGTTTTCTGCAAGATAGCGCTGATCACGTGGTGACAAGGTGCCCATAATACCAAAATCAACACCTAAGTATTTTGGGTTTTCTGGTGTTTCATGAGAGACAAAGATATTGCCAGGATGCATATCAGCATGAAAGAAATTATGCTTAAAGACTTGAGTGAAAAAGATATGAACACCACGGTCAGACAGTTTTTTCATGTCCATGCCTTTCTCTTTCAAGGTCTTAATATCACTAACCGGAATACCATAAATACGTTCGATGACCAGCACGTTGACGCGACAGTAATCCCAGTACACTTCAGGCACATAGAGGTCTGAAGACCCTTCAAAGTTTCGCCGCAACATACTAGCGTTAGCCGCTTCACGGATTAGATCCAACTCGTCCATGACTGTTTGCTCATAGTCATCAACAACCTCACGTGGACGTAATCGACGGCCATCTGCCCAATAGCGATGTGCTAAATCAGCCAATAGATGTAAGACTTCGAGATCCCGCTTGACCATCTTATGCACGCCGGGACGCAACACTTTAACAACTACTTCAGTACCATCATGCAGAGTCGCGGGGTGTACCTGTGAAATCGATGCCGCTGCTAATGGAGTCTCATCAAAGTGCGCAAACATCTCTGTTACTGATTTGCCATAGGCCTCTTCAATAATCTTCTTAGCTTCTTCCCCAGAAAAAGGCGGCACCTTATCTTGTAACTTGGCCAGCTCGTTGGCGATATCATCTAATAGTAAATCACGCCGCGTTGAAAGCGCTTGGCCGAACTTAACAAAGATGGGACCTAGGTCTTCCAGCACTCGCCGTATACGCACACCATGCGATATGTCGGCCCGACGAAACCAATGCCAAGGCATGAGTAATAATAGGAAACGAATCGGGCGAAATAGATGCACCGCAAAAATGACTTCTTCCAAGCCATGCTTAACCAACGTGATATTGATCTGAAATATTCGATAAAACTGTCTTAGCAAGCGCATAGTAAAATATGGTCTCGGTTAACGATCGCGTTCATGGCGTTTAATACGCGCTTCCAGCCTATCGGCATCAGCCCGTAATTGATCTACATCTTGAATGAACTGTTGCACCTCAGATGCGCCAGCAGATATATGCAGGCTATCTTGTAAATGATCTCGAACATCCTGCTTAAAGTTTTCATGTTGCCTACGCATGAAACCACGTAAGACACCAAAACCCTGCTCTACCCGATGCGCTACTGCTTCACCGGTATAACTGGCAATAAGGCCGGTCCAATCAATTTCTATCTGCCGCAATGCATGTTGAAAAGTACTAGCCACATGCGTATCACCTTCAATCGTAATGGCACCAGATTGCATTAACTGATTACTGTCTACTCGTAAAAACAAATCAGGTAGGACCTGCATCGAAACCTCTAACACAACATCTGCAGCACGCTCATCTAGCGGCAGTTGCAAACGTTTGTTTTTAACTTCCATCTGCAGAAATAGTTCTAGCTCTTTAATACGTAAAGCAATGAGACGACCATCAATCGAATCGAGAGCATTCGCTCGCTCTGGATCTAAATCCAGATAACGATTTAATGCTGTGATTAGGAGTTCATTAGCAGACATCAGACACCTAGTATTTATAGCCGATGTGCGCTGCCACTATACCGCTGGTCATATTAATGAATTTACAGCGATCAAAGCCAGCATCATAAAACATGGTTTGCAGACTTTCTTGATCGGGATGCATACGAATGGACTCAGCCAAATAACGATAGCTATCGGCATCATTAGCAACCAGCTGCCCCATACGCGGCAGGATTGAGAATGAGTAAAGGTCATAGGCTGGCTTTAAAAATGTATTCGGCTTTGAAAATTCTAAAACAATAAATTTGCCACCCGGCTTAAGCTTGGCATAGGCAGAGGCTAAGCAACGCTCTTTAAATGTTACATTGCGTAAACCAAACGCCATCGTAATCAGCTCAAAACTATTATCAGGAAACGGTAAGGCTTCAGCATCGGCCAAGACATACTCTATCTCACCAACACTGCCCTTATTGATAATTTTGGCACGACCCTCTGCCAGCATTTCAGCATTAATATCAGAACAAATGACACGACCTTCTGCGCCCATCTTGTTGCGGATGGCATAGGCTAGGTCACCAGTACCACCGGCGAGATCAAGAATAGTTTGGCCCGGACGTATGCCGGCGATCTGTAGAGTGAATTTTTTCCAGAGCCGATGTAGGCCAAATGACATGAGGTCGTTCATCACATCATATTTGCCAGCTACCGATTCAAATACTTCACGTACTCGCTCAGTCTTCTCACTGGCACTAACCTTGCTGTAGCCAAAATTGGTTTGTTCGTTATCTTTCATTATTACTGTCTAGTGAGTGCTGTGCTTATGACCTGCTGCAGACAACCGATCAAGGTAGTCCTGCCAGCGACGATCACGTTCGGCGCCGAGCTGATACAAATATTCAAAGGTATAAAAGCCAGAATCGTGGTTATCATCAAATACTAATCTAACGGCATAATTTCCCACCGGATCAATCGCTGAGATATTGACGTCTTCCTTGCCTATTTGCAGTACTTCTTGCCCCGGCCCATGACCTGTCACTTCAGCAGACGGTGAGTACACGCGGAGGAACTCACAAGAGAGCTCAAAGCGCTGCCCGTTATCAAAGCCTACTTCCAGAATACGTGATTTTTGATGTAACTGGATTTCAGTTAGGTTTATTTTTGCCATGGTCTTTCCTTGTTAGAGTATGTAACGGCTCAGATCTTCATCTTTACTGAGCTCTGAAACGTGTTGATCGACATAAGCCTCATCGATCATAAAAGCTTGTCCATCTTTATCAGGCGCTTCGAAAGAGATTTTCTCTAAGAGGCGCTCCATAATTGTGTGCAATCGCCGAGCACCAATATTCTCAGTGCGTTCATTCACATCAAAGGCTGTTTGAGCGATATGTTTTATTGCCTCATCACTAAACTCTAAGCGCACACCTTCAGTTGCCATCAAAGCGACGTATTGTTCAATCAAACATGCCTTTGGTTCGGTCAAAATACGCGTGAAGTCTTCTGCTGATAAGGCTTCTAATTCAACACGAATCGGCATACGTCCCTGCAACTCAGGAATAAGGTCTGTTGGCTTGGTTAAATGAAACGCACCTGACGCAATAAAGAGTATGTGATCAGTTTTAATCATGCCGTACTTAGTCGACACTGTGCAGCCCTCTATCAGAGGTAATAAATCACGCTGTACACCTTCCCGAGAAACATCGGCACCCGCATATTCACCACTCTTGGCAACCTTATCGATCTCATCTAAAAAGACGATCCCATTTTGCTCTACCAAGGTAACAGCCGAAGCCTTAACCTCATCTTCATTAATGAGTTTTTGCGCCTCTTCATTAAGCAAAACAGTCTGTGCCTGCTTAATCGTTAGCTTACGTTTTTGCGTTTGCTCATCACTCATATTTTGAAATAAACCCTGCATCTGACTGGCCATTTCCTCCATACCCGGTGGCGTCATAATCTCAATACCAACCGGCGTGCTGAGCACGTCAATTTCAATCTCAGTATCGTCTAAGTCACCTTCACGCAGTTTCTTACGAAATTTCTGCCGAGTATCACTAGCAAAGTTATTCTCTGAACTACCATTATCACTCTTTGGCGGTGGTACTAAGCAATCTAAAATACGTTCTTCTACCGCCTCTTCAGCACGGTATTCGACCTTGTCCACCTCTATCTCACGCACCATCTTAATGGCACTTTCTATCAGATCACGGATAATAGACTCGACATCCCTACCAACATAACCGACTTCTGTGAATTTGGTCGCCTCAATCTTAATAAAAGGCGCCCGTGCAAGACGCGCTAGACGACGTGCAATCTCTGTCTTACCAACACCTGTTGGACCAATCATCAGAATATTCTTAGGTGTCACTTCCGTCTGTAGTGATTCATCCAGCTGCATACGGCGCCAGCGATTACGCAAAGCAATAGCAACCGCACGTTTCGCTGCATCCTGACCGACAATATGGTGATTTAATTCTTCTACAATCTCACGTGGGGTCATGTCAGACATACTCAAGCCTCCTTAGCCACAGTCAGCTCTTCAATAGTTAAGTGCTGATTGGTGTAAATACAAATAGAAGCGGCAATGTTGAGTGAGTTTTCGACAATCGATCGAGCATCTAGCTCAGTATGCTCGAGTAGGGCTTGCCCTGCCGCCTGTGCAAAGGGTCCACCTGAACCAATAGATATAAGGTCACCTTCGGGCTCAATCACATCACCATTACCCGAGATGACTAAGGAAGTCGTCAGATCGGCTACTATTAATAGGGCCTCTAGTCGACGCAACATACGATCAGTACGCCAATCCTTGGCCAATTCAACGGCCGCACGCGTAAGGTGTCCACCGTGTGTCTCTAACTTGCCTTCAAATCGCTCAAACAGGGTAAAAGCATCTGCCGTACCCCCAGCAAAGCCTGCCAACACACGATTTTGATATAACCGTCTGACTTTATTCGCATTTGCCTTCATGATGGTATT
>CAJQLY010000009.1 GCA_905479295.1 uncultured Gammaproteobacteria bacterium
CTAGATGTTCGAGGCTTGTGCTATCCATGAGGCCAAGAGCGATTCTGTAGGCAGATCAGATAAAATATTCAGTGATGAATTTTGTCGTGCAAGTTTCTCCGCTAAACGCTGCGGCTTTTGCTGCGCCAATTCCATAATAGAATAAATTGCAGTCGCCTCAAGCAACAAAGCATGTTCTGCATTCAGTTCTGGTATGCGCATCAAGTCAGCTAACGATAGCCAGCGTTGGATTGCAAAGTCTTCTACTCCGATAGTCTTTGCTAACTGAATAATAGCCGAGCTTTCGGAGCAATGCCTGAGTAAGTCCTGTGTAGTCGAGATGTTTTGCGCAAATAATTTAGGCAATACTGATTGGTCTATATCAGGAATATCAGCCAACTGGTGTGCAATCGCAGACGCAGTGACAACCTCTGCCTGCCTCTGCTCTAGTTGCACTGCCTGCTGACGTAACTGATCTAACTGCTGTTGGGCATTCGTACGATAGCTAACCATCTGAAACCGTGCCATAAAAGCACGTAACAGCCAACCAACAGACAGGCCAAGGCTAAACATAATTAAAATAATCGTCGGGATTCCGGCGACAAATTCTGGAATTTGGGTCATGTAATCTAACACTGCAATATAAGGGCTTGTCGCTTTAGAGAAAACTACAGTTTAGTCGGATTCGGCGCATCGCCGTAAACCTCTTTCGGATCAAATACTTTGTCATCTTCTTGATAGTTCAAGATCAGAGGGCCATCACCTTCAGGCTTTCCAATAGGCACTGAACGGTAGAAACAAGAGCGATAGCCGACATGACAGCTGGCGCCGCCATTAACCGCAACTCGCAGCCAGACACAGTCCTGATCGTCATCAATACGCATTTGCACAATCTTTTGCACAAGACCGCTGGTAGCCCCTTTATGCCATAGACAGGCTCGACTGCGACTCCAGTAATGGGCTTCACCAGTCTCCACTGTTTTTTTGAATGCTTCGACGTTCATATATCCCATCATCAATAGTTCACCAGAATCTATATCCGTAGTGACAACAGGGATCAATCCATCTTCATCGAACTTAGGTGCTAGGACGTTACCCTCTTCAACCTGTTCTACACTCTCGCGGGGAGCAAACATAATGCGCGTTTTCCATATTTATTCGGTGCCAAAGTATACCACTGCACCTTTTAGTTTCCAGCGTCGAAACGCTGCTTAAGATTTTAAAACGGATTCCAACTCTTACCCTGAGTAATTTTCATATAGCCAACACTAGCGCCAGCACGCCAGCCAAGCCCAACACGTATTGGTGCCAAGGTAATCTCATCGCGTTTGACATAGTTCACACCGGCGCCACCGATGAAGTAAAGACTGCCATCAACCCCTGGAAAACGCTGAAAGATGTCGTCTACATTAGAGAGGTTATAAACCAGGACAAATACCTTTGAGGCATTACCACCAAAATCAAAGCCGAAAGAAGGCCCCTGCCAGTGTACGGTGCCAGTAAAGCCATCACTCATAACTAACTCACCATCGCCGTAGCGCAAACCAACAATAATGGCACCACCGGCCTCACGGCCTCGAATAAATCCAACAGGCTCACCACGATCAGAGAATACTTTCTCTATGACAGATGCTATCCCCTCCGCACCAGCACCAAA
This sequence comes from uncultured Gammaproteobacteria bacterium, assembly GCA_905479295.1. Taxonomy (GTDB): domain Bacteria; phylum Pseudomonadota; class Gammaproteobacteria; order UBA4575; family UBA4575; genus UBA4575. The sequence continues at coordinate 1,637 of CAJQLY010000009.1, forward strand.
GTAGCTGGTCGCCTCATCTAAGACTGTTTCTTTATCAAAAGTTGCCGTTTCATCGGCTGTCACAGCATCGTCAGCAACACTTTGCTGGAAAATCAAGGGGGTAGAAAGCCCTATCCAAAAAATTGCTAAGAGTAGATGTCTCAACATTTACTTAACCTCCATACTCGATCTAATAAGAATAACATCGATTTGTACCCAGGGAACACTTAGAGGGCACGCTAAGACAGCAAAGTCATTGCAACCTCAGCGGCATCTTCAGACTGCACAAACCGCTCACCAAGTTGACAACAACTAGGGCCATATTCTGTATACATGAACTTTAAGGTGGTTCGTTCCACCACTGTTTGCGCTGCAGCCATCGATAACCCACCCTGCAATAGATATTCCAGATATAACGCAGCAGGCTCCTGCGCCTCACGTCGTGCCAAGGCTAAGCAGACACCATAGGTGAAGACAGACATTTTACGTCTAGGTGTCTCACTTGAGCCACTAGGAGGCTGTAGGCCATCGGTTGCCAATCGTAGTAACCGTTGAACTTCTCCACACAAAGCTGTCATTTCTACCGTTTTGTTCTGTTCACTCATAAGTCATACTCTCTTACATGTTCATAGTTCTATGATTAATCAGAACCAGATGACTAGCCATCCTCTAATTCAGCCCATCGATCCATCACTTGATCTAATTCTTTTTGCAAACTGGTTAAGGTATCCATTACCTCACTAGTGACATCAAAACTCTGCTCATAAAACTCAGGTTGTGCAATTTGTTCTTGTAGATAATTGATCTCCTGCTCAAGCTTTTCCAAACGCTCCGGCAAGGCATCTAATTCTCGTTGTAGCTGATAACTAAGCTTTTGCTTTTTCTGTATAGCCTCACGTTCTTTAGCCTCTACAGAATGATTAGCTACGCCTTGATTAGGATCATCCTTCTCAGCTAGCTGCTTGCCATGCTTGACCCAATCGCTGTATCCACCAACATACTCTTTAATCGTATCATCTTCCTCAAAGACTAAGACACTAGTCACTACATTGTCTAAGAAGTTACGATCATGACTGACGATAATTAACGTACCATCGTATGCCACTAAGCGTTCTTCTAACACTTCTAGCATTTCCACATCTAAATCATTAGTCGGTTCATCTAACACCAATAGATTGGCTGGCTTAGTAAATAACTTAGCGAGTACGACGCGATTACATTCACCACCAGAAAGACAAGATACTGGAGTCAATGCGCGCTTAGGTGAAAACAAGAAGTTCTTCAGATAACCCACAATATGTCGTTGCTTTCCATTCAGGCTAATATATTCTTTACCTTCACCTATATTTTCCGCTACGGTCTTTTCTCGATCTAAATCGCGCTGAATTTGATCAAAGTAGGCGGTCTCTAAGTTAGTGCCTAATTTAACGTGGCCCTGCTGCGGTTCTAACATACCTAAAATAATTTTTAGTAATGTACTTTTACCTACCCCGTTATTACCGATCAAACCTATGCGATCACCACGCATCACCTTTAGATTTAGACCATCAATAACTTTTTCATCACCATAGCTGTAGGAAATATTACGTGCCTCGATAACCTTACGCCCTGAACGCTCACCACTTTCAATCTGGATTTTAGCTTTACCCTCACGCTTAACACGTTTAGAACGCTCATGACGCATCCCCATCAAGGCGCGAACACGGCCTTCATTACGCTTTCGCCTGGCTTTGATACCCTGCCTAATCCAATCTTCTTCCTGCGCCATTCGTTTATCAAACAGGCTATTTTGGGCACCCTCTTCTTCCAAGGCTTTTTCTTTTAGCTCTAGATAATTCTGGTAATTACCTGGCCAACTAACAAGCTTAGCCCGATCAATTTCAACAATTCGTGTCGCTAGTTTCTGCAGAAATATTCGATCATGCGTAATAAAAATAATACTGCCTTCAAACCCACGGATCCGATTCTCCAGCCATTCAATCGTATTAATATCGAGATGGTTGGTCGGCTCGTCTAGCAGTAATAAATCTGGTTTTGAGACCAAAGCCTTAGCTAGAGAAACACGTCGGCGCCAACCACCAGAGAGCTGGCTTAGGCTGCGCTCTCCCGGCAGATTAAGCTGAGTAATGGTAGTATCAATTTGTTGTTCAATGTTCCAAACACCACTGGCATCAATCTGTTGTTGTAGATTCTCAAGCTGTTTGAGTTGATGCCGATCGAGCTCTGAATTAGAAAGCCTATGGTATTCATCTAGCAAATCTTGTTGCTGTTGCATCCCCTTACGCACCACATCCCGTACGGTCTCTTCAGACTCGTTCAGTAAGGTTTGTTCCAGCTGGCTAATACGCAAATGGCGGCGCTTTTGAATATCACCATCATCAGCAACATAGTCGCCTGTAATCAGCTTCATTAAGGAAGACTTTCCTGCACCATTCCGCCCAATCAGGCAAACCCGCTCCTTTGGTTCAATCATGAATTGGGCGTGCTTAAGAATAGGAACGTCGCCAAACTCAAGGCTAACGTCATCAAATCGGATGAGATACATAGGCTATAGGGGGACTGCCGACAAAGTGAAATTAAGAGATGTTAAGGATCAAACAAAAATATATCAAAACCACCATAACGGTTAATAGTGGTTCTTTCTATACAAACTACTCTCTGGTGATACCGAATATTTTAGACCAATGTGATAGTTTAGACGATATCTGCACTATGTCTTATGTCTAGCCATAAAAAGCATAGCAATCTACCATCTAAAAATATTTCAAAAGGCCCTTATGCGCTTAATTCGCTATCTTCTTGGAAAAATCATTCTTTGGAATGAACAACGCACCGCACCTACTCCACTGAACCGCGCCAAAGAAGCACAACAGGCTCTCAATCAAATAACTAGCGAGTGGGTGCTATATGAATTTAATGCCTGTCCTTACTGTGTCAAAGTACGACAAGAGATACGTCGGTTAAACCTTGAAATACGACGAGTAGACGCCAAGCGTGATGCTGAACATAAAAAAAACCTAATTGAAGCTGGTGGTCGTTACCAAGTACCTTGCCTGAGCTACCCAACATCAAATGGCGTAATTTGGCTGTATGAGTCAGATACTATTATTACTTTTCTGAAGAAACAAACAGCATAAAAAAAAGCCCCTTGAGGAAAGGGACTTAACAAGGACATAACAATAAGATAAGAGGGAGTCATATCTCATGTGCTTCTTTAGAGGAGAGTCTCTAAACAACATGACTGTACATTAACCCCAAAAACTTAAATAAGCCATAGACGCTAATCAAGCCAGCCTATACAAATCCTTTAATTTGTAACAAATTTACCAAAAACCTTTACAGAACTGTTACGCTAACATAAAAAATCAGATAATTTCAGTCGGTTAAATTAATTGACTGAGTCAAAGGCTATTATAGACAATTAAATCACGAATTATAGTTCGTAGTGCCTCCAAAGCTACTACGGCACCGTAGCCTTATGTGGAAAGCTGATTTTGGTAATGATCTTCGAAAATACCGCGTTAATCGTGGACTCACCCAAGAAGCCCTGTCATTCAATGCAGGCTTGTCGGTTCGCTATGTCCAGCGCTTAGAAGCCGGCGAACAGCAACCAACACTAGAAACTATTTTCAAGCTGGCATATGCCCTGCACACCTCACCAACAGAACTAATCACTAGTACTTACGTTTGGTGGGGAAAAGAAGGGAGCGGCGATTTAAACCAAGACTAGTAGGCAAAAAAAAACGCCGGGAGATTTTCATCCCCCGGCGTCTGATCTACTAGATTAACTAGTCTATTTCTTTTCTTGACGCTCTTTTGCTTCTTTAATGACCTGCTCGGCAACATTATTTGGACATGGCATATAATGCGAGAATTCCATAGAGAACTGGCCACGACCTGATGTCATAGTACGCAGATCACCAATGTATCCAAACATTTCAGCTAAAGGTACATCACCTTTTACACGGGTACCGGTAACACCAGGCTCCTGTGACTTAATCATGCCTCGTCGACGGTTCAAGTCACCAATAACATCACCCACATGATCTTCTGGTGTAAACACATCCACCTTCATGATCGGCTCCATAATTTGTGGCCCCGCTTTCGGCATAGTCTGACGGAAGCCACCACGTGCTGCCAGTTCAAAAGCAATTGCTGATGAGTCAACGGCATGGAACCCACCATCTTGCAGAGTCACACTAATATCTACACAGGGGTAACCAGCAAGGACACCCGTATCAAGCATAGACTTAAAGCCTTTTTCTACTGCCGGCCAAAATTCACGAGGGACATTACCGCCAGTAACTTTGGATTCGAAGATCCAGCCAGTACCGGCTTCACCCGGCTCAATAACGTAATCAATTTTACCAAACTGACCAGAACCACCAGATTGTTTCTTGTGCGTATAGCTGTCTTCAGTACGCTGAGTAATCGTTTCACGGTAAGCCACTTGTGGCTTACCAACAACCACTTCAACACTATGTGTACGTCGAAGAATATCGATCTTAATATCTAAATGTAGCTCACCCATACCCTTCAGGATAGTTTCACCACTGTCTATATCAGTCTCAACATGGAACGAAGGATCCTCAGCAACCATCTTACTTAAGGCAACGCCCATCTTTTCAGAACCACCTTTATCTTTAGGCGCTACTGCCATTGAGATTACTGGCTCTGGGAAAACCATAGGCTCCAGAGTCGCTGGATTATTCTGATCACACAATGTATGCCCAGTCTGAACATTCTTCATACCCAGCACAGCAATAATGTCACCTGCCTGAGCCGACTCGAGCTCTTCACGAGAGTCAGCATGCATCTCAACAATACGTCCAATACGTTCAGTTTTACCAGTGAAAGTATTTAGCACGGTTGAGCCTTTCTCTAATTTACCAGAGTAAACACGTAGGAAAGTTAGCGCACCGTAACGATCATCCATAATCTTAAAGGCTAGTGCTCGCATTGGCTTATCAACATCAACAACAGCAAAGTTACCAGTCTCATTACCCTCAAGATCGACCTCTGGTTGAGGTTTTACTTCCGTAGGGTTTGGCAAGTAGTCGACAACCGCATTAAGAACTAGCTGCACACCTTTATTCTTAAATGCTGAACCACAATATGTTGGGAAGAAGTCGAGAGCGATAGTACCCTTGCGGATACATGCTTGCATGGTCTCAATACTAGGCTCTTCACCATCTAGGTATTTTTCCATAGCATCGTCGTCCTGCTCGAGAGCGATCTCAATCAACTCTTCGCGATACTGCTCAACGTCATCCACCATATCGGCGGGCACGTCTTGAACTTCATACTTGAATGGATCACCTGATCCATCCCATATCCAAGCCTTACGGCTCAATAAATCAACTACACCACTGAATTCATCCTCAGTACCAATAGGTAGCACCATAACCAATGGGCGCGCACCGAGTACGTCTTTTACTTGCTTCACTACACGATAGAAATCTGCACCTAAACGGTCTAGCTTATTGACAAAAATAATACGAGCCACTTCCGACTCGTTGGCGTAGCGCCAGTTGGTCTCTGACTGCGGCTCAACACCACCAGAACCACAGAAAACACCAACACCACCATCAAGTACTTTCAGTGAACGATACACTTCAATCGTGAAATCAACGTGTCCCGGAGTATCAATAATATTTAAGCGATGATCATCCCAGACACAACTGGTCGCCGCTGACTGAATAGTGATACCGCGCTCACGCTCCTGATCCATGAAATCAGTAGTTGCTTCGCCGTCATGAACCTCACCGATCTTGTGGATCTTGCCGGTAAGACTCAAAATTCGTTCTGTAGTAGTAGTTTTTCCCGCATCAACGTGCGCGAAAATACCGATATTTCGATACTTGGATAGGTCAGTCATAGTCTTTATCTGTTCACTGTCAAAGTTAATGATAGGCGGTTTGCCAGATCCTTTTAGCCGCGCGGATAATACTACAACTACGGTGCTAACACTAAGGGTTTATTACGCCTACAATGGTAGAAATAATGGGAGCAAGCCAATACGGGGCTGGTATTATGCCTCAATTTTCAGCCCAATGGGCCAGGGCTCTAGGGTCTAGGGCTTGTCCTGCGCCAAGATAGTCTCAAACTTGAATCGCGTCATATCAAAATCACCTTGTGATAGCTCCATAGCAATCGCTTTACGTTGCTTATATGGCGTAGTGGTATTGATTATAAAAGCGAACGGATGCCACGTATCAGACCGAAAAAGATAGCCCGCATAACTCATAACGCCCTGCAGAGTCCCTGATTTAGCCATAATCTCCGCAGACTGCGCTGGCAATAGCTCGCGGTAGGGGCGAAACGCTTGCAACACATCGGCCAACTGGCTAACGCTCAGCCTGTTTCGCCGCGACAACCCTGCACCGTCAGCAATTACCGCATCTCGCCACTGAAAATGCTGCTTAATATAATGCTGGTAAGCCATTTGCGCCGTGACTGTTGAAATCACCGCCTGCCCATTAGATAAAGACAGCATCAAGAACAGCTGATTGGCAATAAAGTTGTTGGAATATTTCAGCATGCCCATGACTACCTGCTGTAGTGTATGACGACTTTCATGTCGGTAACTGAGCTGACTTGTAGGCGACACTACAGCCAATTCAATTGCCATATCACCCTTTACATCAACAGCACGCAACTGCTCTCTCAGTATTTCAGCAAAATAATAGGCACCTTGATCAGCTGTAACTAACGGTAAACGGTGTCGGCCAACAGCTACCTGGGTGGCTAACTTACGACCAATGGACGTTAGTGGCGTTTGCTGCTCATCACTTTCAGTCCCAACTGACGTCACATTAAGCGCTATGCTGTTAAAATTCGCGGCCAATGCACCATTTATTGCCGTGTAAGGGTTATTACTACCATCCCAACCATCAATGTTGATATCTTCGCTAAAATAGCTACCATCTGCAGCTATCTTGGTTATTTCATGGACTCCAGCCTGCTTTAATTGCGTCGCGATATAGGCAATCTCTTCCGAGATTAGAAAAGGATCACCCAAGCCTCGAACAAAGAGCACCTTGCGCTGATGGTCAAACCAAAATTCAGTGCTGAATCGATGCTCAGCCCCCCAGTATTGCAAACTCATCAGGGCCGTCAAAATCTTCACTGTAGATGCTGGCACCATAGCGACATGCGGATTTTTAACCATCGCCTTAGAGACTGATTGCTGTAACCAAAGTGCCGAGGCTGGCGTCGCCAATAAACGATCAACTGCTGGCCCTGCTTGCGCTACAGAGCACCATATCAGACCGAGCAACAAGCCTAAAACTGAAGTCCATATCAATTTACCCAGATGACATATCATATTGATTAAGGACTTCATGATTATTCAGGCTTACACCCCAGTATTTGGTGCTAGTTAGTATCGCCGTTGTGACTTTTAAACGCCATTCCTTTAGCATTGGCAGGCCACTGATTTACTGGCCTCTTTAGATATAACGCAGTGAGCCTGCGTAGCTACCCATGAGAACGCATGAACACACTCCCTGAAAGTAATGCCTATAAGGAAATCCTCCTACAGCAGAGCCCTTTGCTAGACGTACGCGCGCCTATAGAGTTTGCTAAAGGAGCTTTTCCACAGGCATTTAATTTGCCGTTACTCAACAATGAAGAACGCCACCTCGTAGGTACATGTTACAAACAGCATGGGCAGGATAAAGCCATAGAGCTTGGTCATACCTTAGTCTCTGGACAAACTAAGACTGACCGTATTGAGGCTTGGCGAGCATTTTGCGAACAGCACCCAACAGCTTACTTATACTGCTTTCGCGGTGGTTTACGCTCTAAGACTACTCAGCAATGGTTAGCAAATACCGGTATTGAAATCTGCTTGATTCAAGGTGGCTATCGCGCACTACGCCAATACTTGCTTGGCACGCTAGCACAGGCCGATAAGAGATTTGATTATGCCTTAGTTGCTGGACTCACCGGCTGCCGTAAAACCGGTATGGTCCAGGCCCTGGATAATGGTATTGATCTCGAAGGAGCTGCCTATCATCGAGGCTCTAGCTTTGGTTCTCATGCTGTTGCACAAAGTACTCAAGTTACTTTTGAGCATCAATTAGGTATTGATCTACTCAATGCCAGTAAGCAACAGCATCAGATCTTAAGCCTGGAAGATGAAAGTCGCTTTATTGGCAGCGTTGATATCCCAGCCAATATCTATAATAAAATGCGCAATTCGCCATTGGTTGTTATTGAGGCAACATTGGAGCAGCGCTTACAACAGTTATTAGAAGAATATGTTATCAATATGCAGGCTGAATTTGCCGAACTACACCAAGATGAAGACACTGCATTTAATGCCTTGTCTGAATACCTGCTTGCAAGTATGCAGCGCATTCGAAAACGTTTAGGCACTGAGCGCTGTGATGATCTAATTCTAAAAATGCAGCGTGCGCTAAGTCTGCAGAAAGAAGGACATGGCTTTGATGCGCATTTTGATTGGCTGCAGCCATTATTAGATCAGTACTATGATCCAATGTATCGCTCACAATTAAGCAAACGAGAAGATTCAATTATTTTTCGGGATAATTTTGACAGCTGTAAAGAATTTTTAGACGATTACGCCAAAACAGCGAGCAATCGTTAAACCTTTATCTCATTAACATTCTTAGGAACTAAATATGGAATTCAATGTTTACCTCTCTGGCGAGATTCATACTGACTGGCGTGAACAAATCAAAAAAGGCGCCTCCGATCTTAAGCTTGATCTCGACTTTAGCTCCGCGATAACCAACCATGCCGCAAGTGATGCTGCTGGTGATTTATTGCTCCCAGAGAGTGAAGGCTTTTGGCGCGATCACAAATCATCTAAGGTGAATGCGATCCGTACAAAAAACCTAATCGAAATGTGTGATATAGCAGTTATCCGATTTGGTGATAAATACAAACAGTGGAACGCTGCTTTCGATGCTGGCTATTGTGCAGCCTTAGGTAAACCCTACATCACACTACACGATGAAGATATTATTCACCCCTTAAAGGAAGTCGATGGCGCAGCCATGGCTTGGGCGCAGACCCCAGCACAGGTAGTTGAGATTTTACGCTACGTTTCAGCCTAGCCGTTCAATAGCAGACAATATTATTAGACGAAAAAAAAGCTATGCCCTGCAAATCTACTCCGCATTTGGCATAGCTTCTTTATTCCGCTGTTAACCAGCCTAGGATTAACAGCTGATTGGTTTTACTACCGCCGGCAAATCAGAACTCCCCATAAGGAACTCATCAACACATTTTGCAGCCGCTCGTCCTTCAGCAATAGCCCACACAATTAAACTTTGGCCACGCTGCATGTCACCAGCAACAAAAACACCTTCGACATTAGTCATCCAGTTTTTATCTGCAATAACATTACCACGCACATCTAAAGCAACATCCAGCTGCTCCAACATCCCTGGCTTTTCCGGACCAGTGAAGCCCATCGCTAACAGAGCTAGATCACAAGGCACTTCTATTTTACTACCTTCCACCTCAGCAAACTGCATACGGCCGTCAACCTCTTTCATCTCAACCGTCACTAACTCAAGTGCCTTCACATTATTTTGCTCATTACCAATAAAGCGTTTTGTTGAGACTGAATAAAGACGTTCAACACCTTCTTCATGCGCTGATGCTGTACGGTAGATCCGTGGCCATTCTGGCCATGGATTAGATTCAGCACGTAACTCAGGAGCCTGCGGCATGATTTCCAACTGATGTACGCTAGCCGCACCTTGACGATTCGCTGTACCCAGACAATCAGCGCCAGTATCACCACCACCAATAATCACAACATGCTTATCTTTAGCATCGATAAAGTCACTAGGCTTATCATCACCCTCACAGAGATGGTTTTGCATAGGCAGATATTCCATCGCTTGATAGATACCTGACAACTCACGCCCTTCCGCTGGTAAGTCACGACGCTCACAAGCACCACCAGTCAAAATAACTGCATCAAATTCTTGTTGCAGACTCTCAATTTCAATATCAGTTCCAATATTGGCATTCGTTACAAAGGTCACACCTTCAGCTTCCATCTGATGCATACGGCGATCGATCATACGCTTTTCCATTTTGAATTCTGGAATACCGTAACGCAGCAATCCACCGATGCGGTCATCTCGCTCATATAACGTCACACTATGACCAGCACGCGCTAATTGCTGTGCTGCTGCCATGCCCGCAGGCCCTGACCCGACAATTGCTACTGTCTTATTACTCTTACTATCTGCTATTTCTGGTTGTATCCAACCCTCTTCCCAAGCTCGACCAATAATCGAAAGCTCTACTGCTTTAATATTGACTGGATCATCATTAATACCTAAGACGCAAGCACCCTCACAAGGTGCTGGGCAAAGACTACCAGTAAACTCTGGAAAATTATTTGTCGCATGTAACCGCTCGATAGCTTCTTCCCACTGCTCACGATAGACCAAATCATTCCAGTCAGGAATTAGATTGCCAAGCGGACAGCCTTGATGACAAAAAGGGATGCCACAATCCATGCAACGCGAAGCCTGTTGATTCAGTTCTTCACCGCCCCATGGATCCATCACCTGACGCCAATCTTGCAGACGATCCTCAACTGGGCGATAAGGCTGTTTCGCTCTACCAATTTCCATAAATCCAGTTACTTTACCCATTAGATGCCTCCATAACCGCGTCATCCACTGAAGTACCATTGACCTCAGCCACACGTATCGCCTCTAGGACTCGTTTATAATCCGTTGGCATGACCTTAATAAACTGAGATTGACAATCTGACCAGTTCGCAAGAATATTCTTCGCTACAGCACTTTCTGTGTACTGTAGATGCTGTTCTAGTAACCCTTTCAACTCTGCCACATCATCAGCATCATCTACACTTTCTAAGGCCACCATATCTTGATTGCAATTAATATCGAAAGTTGCGCGATCTTGTAAGACATATGCAACACCGCCTGACATACCTGCAGCAAAGTTACGTCCAGTTTGACCCAATACGACAACCACACCACCAGTCATGTATTCACAACAATGATCACCGACACCCTCAACTACTGTCTTCACACCACTATTGCGTACTGCAAAGCGTTCACCGGCGATACCTCGAATAAAGGCTAAACCATTAGTTGCACCATATAGACAGACATTACCCACGATAATATTTTCTTCTGCAATAAAGTGTGATTCCTTTGCTGGATGCACGATTAGCTTGGCACCAGAAAGACCTTTACCTAGATAGTCATTAGCATCACCTTCTAAACGCATGCTAACTCCTTTAGGTACAAAGGCACCAAAGCTCATGCCAGCAGAGCCTTTGAAGTGCAGCTGAATTGTATCTTCTGCAAGCCCCTTACCACCATGCTGCTTAGTGATGTGATAACCCAATATTGTACCGACACTACGATTTGTATTTTTCACATCTAGTGCTAGCTTAACTGGCTTTTCTTGCACAATAGCTTGCTCACATTGTGGCACTAGCTCAGTAACATCTAAGGTTAGATCTAAGCCGTGATCTTGCTGTTTAGTACAGTAGATATCAGTGCCAGCATGTGGTGTTGGCTTATGCAAAATAGCCGAGAAGTCCAAGCCATTAGCTTTCCAATGATCAATCGCCTTGCGCACATTTATGCGATCAACTTGCCCGATCATTTCATCAATACTTCTAAAACCAAGTTGCGCCATATGTTGACGAACATCTTGAGCAATAAATTTGAAAAAGTTTTCTACAAATTCAGGCTGGCCACCAAACTTCTTACGTAGCTCTGGATTTTGTGTCGCAACACCTACTGGACAAGTATTTAAATGACATACCCGCATCATGATGCAACCCATGACTACAAGTGGTGCCGTTGAAAAACCATATTCTTCAGCACCTAGTAATGCAGCAATAATGACATCACGGCCAGTCTTCATCTGACCATCCGTCTGCATCACAATACGATCACGCAGGCCGTTCATAACTAATACTTGCTGTGCTTCAGCAACACCTAACTCCCAAGGGAGACCAGCATGTTTTAGCGAGTTCATTGGTGATGCACCTGTACCACCATCATAACCAGAGATCAGTACTACATCAGCATGTGCCTTAGCAACACCGGCAGCAACCGTTCCAACGCCCACTTCAGCAACCAACTTAACGTGTACGCGCGCTACCGGATTAGCGTTCTTAAGGTCATAGATCAACTGCGCCATATCTTCGATAGAGTAAATATCATGATGTGGTGGTGGCGAAATCAGTCCAACACCTGCAGTTGAATGGCGTACTTTGGCGACCCATGGGTAGACCTTACTACCTGGCAGCTGTCCACCTTCACCAGGCTTGGCACCCTGTGCCATTTTAATTTGGATATCGTCAGCATTAACCAAATACTCACTGGTTACACCAAAGCGGCCTGAGGCTACCTGCTTGATTGAGCTACGACGCGAATCACCATTGGCATCCGGGGTAAAACGATCTGGGTCTTCACCACCTTCACCGGTATTCGAACGGCCACCAATACGATTCATCGCAATAGCTAATGTTTCATGCGCTTCGGAACTAATCGAGCCATACGACATGGCACCAGTAGAAAAGCGCTTCATGATTGTTTCAATTGACTCAACTTCATCAATCGGGATTGGCTCACGGGCATAGTCCAATTCAAACAAGCCACGCAAGGTCGCTAAATGTTCGTTCTGCTGATCTACTCGATCAGTGTATTCCTTAAATATCTCATATTGACCTGTACGAGTTGCATGTTGCAGCTTGAACACAGTCTCAGGATTAAATAAATGATACTCACCATCACGGCGCCATTGATGTTCACCACCCCAATTCAAATCAGGTCTCTTTACCTGACGTTCTGGGTAGGCGTGGTGGTGTCGCATACTCACTTCGGAGGCGACTTCTTCCAGACCGATGCCACCAATGCGTGAGGCAGTCCAAGTAAAGTAACGATCAACAAATTCTTTGTTTAAACCAATTGCTTCGAATACCTGTGCACCACGATACGATTGCACAGTAGAGATACCCATCTTCGACATGATCTTGATTAGGCTCTTGCCAACACCTTTGATGTAGTTCTTTTCAGCGGCTTCTTGCGTCATCTCAGGCACATAACCTTTACCAATCAAACCGCCAATCGATTCAAATGCAAGATATGGATTAACAGCACCAATACCGTAACCAATCAACACAGCAAAGTGATGTACTTCACGTGGCTCACCTGACTCTAGGATCAAGCCAACCTTAGTTCGGCTTCCACTTCTAATCAGATGATGATGCACACCGGCAGTCGCTAATAGCGCTGGAATTGGCGCATGATCTTGATCGATACCACGATCAGAAAGAATAATATTAGTAGCACCATCAGTAATTGCCTGGTCAACTTCAGCACAAACCCGCTTCAATGCTTCATCCAGACCAGCGCCAGCTTCAGCGACTCGGAAAAGAATTGGTACAACACTGGTCTTAAAACCAGGCAGATCCACATCACGGATACGTGCTAACTCATCATTAGTTATTACCGGTGATGGAATTTTAATTTGACGACAGCTTTCAGGCGTAGGTTGGAGCAGATTTCCTTCAGCACCAATTGTTGTCGACAGCTGCGTAACCATCTCCTCACGAATACCATCCAATGGTGGATTAGTAACCTGCGCAAATAACTGCTTGAAGTAGTCATATAGTAGACGTGAACGATTAGATAACACGGCTAACGCAGCATCAGAACCCATTGAACCAATAGGCTCCATACCCTTGGCTGCTTTTGGTGCCAATAGCACACGCAAGTCTTCATGCGTATAGCCAAATGCTTGTTGTCTCTGTAATAAAGTCTCTTCATCGTGCCCTGCTACATTGTCTGTTGCTGGCAAATTCTGAACCGAAATTAAATTTTGATCTAACCACTCACGATAAGGGTGTTCTTGAGCAAACTGGCTTTTAAGCTCAGCGTCTTCAATTATTCGACCTTGCTTCATATCGACTAAAAAGATACGACCCGGGTGCAAGCGATCTTTGATGACTACATCTTCTGGTGGAATATCTAACACACCCACTTCTGAGGCCATCACCACCATATCGTCTTTAGTTACATAGTAACGCGATGGACGTAAGCCATTTCTATCTAGCACGGCACCAATCACATCACCGTTAGTAAATGCTGTTGAAGCAGGCCCGTCCCAAGGCTCCATTAAACAAGCATGATATTCGTAGAATGCCTTGAGCTCATCCGACATGGTTTCATGTCCACTCCATGCTTCAGGAATCATCATTAACATGACATGTGATAAGGGACGACCGGACATGTGCATGAATTCCATCACATTATCAAAAGTCGCAGAATCACTGCCACCCTCGATTGCAATGGGAAAGAGCTTCTTTAAATCATCACCAAATAGATCTGACTTACACAATGCTTCACGCGCACGCATCCAGTTCGCATTACCCCTAACAGTATTGATCTCACCATTATGTGCAACGAACCGGAACGGGTGTGCTAACTTCCAAGCGGGAAAGGTGTTAGTTGAAAAACGCTGATGAACTAGGGCCACAGCTGACTCAAAGTCATCCTGCAACAAGTCTGGATACATCAACTCCAGTTGAGTAACCGTCAGCATACCTTTGTAGATAAAAGTACGATGAGATAATGATGGAATATAAAAATGATTCTTTTCAGAGAGATCGGACGTAGCTACTGCATTCTCAATCAACTTACGAATAACAAAGAGTTTGCGTTCAAAACCCATTTCATCGGTGACATTATCTCCACGCCCAATAAAAATTTGCTTGAACGTAGGCTCTCCTGCTAAAGCAGTTGGACCAAGACTCGAATTGTCTGTCGGCACTACTCGCCAACCTAGAACAGTCTGCCCTTCTGCGGTAACAATCTCTTCAACAATTTTTTGAATGCGCTCTGACTGTGCAGGGTCTACTGGCAAAAAAACCAAACCAGCCCCGTACTCTCCATATTCAGGTAGCTCAATGCCAGCATCGGGGCATATACGCTTAAAGAATGTGTGTGGCATCTGTACTAACATACCGACGCCATCACCGGTATTTTCTTCACAACCACAGGCACCGCGATGCACCAGCTTTTTAAGGATGGTTAAACCATTTTCAATGATTGCGTGAGATTTGCGTCCCTTGATATTGGCCACGAAACCAACACCACAGGCATCATGCTCATTCGCTGGATCGTAAAGGCCTTGCGCTGGCGGGTAAGTATTCTGCATCGCTATTCCACTAAGTCTATATTCTTATGATTCTGATAGTAGTTAATCAGACCGCTTGAGTATCTATCTCACCTAATTATTTAAGCACAATAAATACCTTATAAATTCGCGACTTAGGCAGTTCTAAACATGCACTAAGAAGGCCGCAAAGTATAATGCAGAGGGGGGAAAGGCCGCAAGCCAAGGTACTCTTTAAAGCTTGTACGCAAAACACCCAGAAAAGCTGAATATTGAGATACAAACCTCTGAAATATATGGGTTTTAATTTCTGGGAACTTCATCTATACGCTTATTATGATAAGCCTAATAAGCCCACCTAACTAAGCATTCATAGGACTAAGCTCAGACTTGGGCAATTATCCCTTAGATTTAGTTATTGGGTCTATCAGACCGCACCAGCATAAAGTTAACTAAGGCTAGCGGCAAAAGCAGGTAGATACTTCTTAGTGTTAGATTGTTCGCCTAAGTTTGGCTCATGCTATACGGCAATTGAACGCCATCAACATTAGTCATTTTCACTATTCTCTATGGCGTTTTACAAGTAAAGGATAGTCTTGGAATTAAATAGCACTGACTTTGGTCTTTCCACAATGAGCGCAAATAAATCGACTCACTAAGCGCCCTTGCTTAGAGTCGAAGATAGATTCTTTATCTAGAAGCCATTTATGATGATTAAACTGGCAAAGCCCCTGCTTTTTGACGAGTGGCTTTTTGAAAGGGATGATTTTAGCCATGTCTTACACGACGTATTCATCATAGCAAGGAAATGCATCATCTATGCAATTCCAGCTAGCAACTGGATCATAGAAAATGCAATCGCTGGATTTTAGCTCTATCCCATGATCTAAGATCTCTCCCAGTACTAAAAAATAGCGTAACAGGTGTGAACCATATTCTGCAGTAAAAATCATTATGAAACCAGTCCTCTGTACTGAGTTTAAAACGACAGATGAACCTTTCGCCAGCCTGCCCACATATAGACCTACTATCCACACATAGATTAGTCGCATGGACACATAAATAGTCACCTGAGAGCTCTACTACAATGTGCTCACTAAATAATTAAGACCAAGGCCAATAGCAACTGCAGCCATCGCATGAGGGATAAAAAACAAGTATCGATAGGCAACAAAGCGAATAAAAGCAGGTTGATCGGTATATAGCAGTTCTTTTACCCCATTCCAACGATCGAGTGCATAGCCAATGCTTAAGCCGGCTGGTAAAAGTGGTAGAAACCAATACGAGGCATCCTCAGAGAATCCCACAATAAAACTAAAATACAGCGTCAACATGTAAAAGAATGTTGTGAGTAAAGAAAACATAATTCAATAGTATCCAAGGATAAGACTTATCGTAATGGTACACGATTAGCCGGCGTCAAAATAAAATCGTGGACACAAAAAAACCCCATACTCATCAGAGTATGGGGTTCTCGATTTGATGCCTGGCGATGTCCTACTCTCACATGGGGAGACCCCACACTACCATCGGCGCTAAGCGGTTTCACTTCCGAGTTCGAGATGGGATCGGGTGGGTCACACTTGCTATGGTCACCAAGCAA
>CAJQLY010000010.1 GCA_905479295.1 uncultured Gammaproteobacteria bacterium
CGTGAAATATCGGACATATCATGCCAGATTATCGTATTGGCTCCTTACAGGAGTTACGTAAAGCCAAAACACTTGAATACCTTATATCGACGGATGTAGGTGAGCGCCATCTCTTTGCCCTCTACCATGATGGGCAAGTCTATGCCTATGAAAACCAATGCCCACATAATCAAATGCCCTTGAACTGGAATGAACACCAATTCTTAGATCACGGTGAACAATATCTGCAGTGTGTAAACCATGGCGCGTTATTTACCTTAACCGATGGTAATTGTATTTATGGACCATGCCTTGGTGAAAAATTGCAGTCAGTGAGCCTACAGATCGTAGCTGATGATCTATTAATCAAGCTGCCTTAATTTGGTTATGCACTATGTTTACTAGTACGTTTTTATTGGTGCCTCTACTACTGATTGCTAGCGCTATAGGCCTCTGGCAACCCCAGTATTTAGTGCCGTATCAAGGCTATATTAGCTGGCTCCTAGCGGCAATTATGTTTTGCATGGGCAGTAGCTTACGCATTACTGATTTCAGTCGCGTACTAAAAAATGGCCGCGTCTTGTTACTGGGGATGGTTTTACAATTCGGCTTAATGCCATTCATTGCTTGGCAGTTATCTAGTTGGTTTGAACTCGGTTTAGCCTTTTCCTCAGGTCTCATCCTAGTAGGCTGTGTTGCTGGCGGCACGGCATCTAACCTGATGTGCTTTTTAGCCCGTGGTGATGTCGCTCTATCGATTAGCCTGACGGCCATCTCGACCCTATTATCAGTTGTCTTAACGCCTCTGCTAGCGGCATTCTATCTCGACCAGATCATTTTAGTACCAGCACTAGCGATGGCTAGCAACATCCTCAAAATTGTCATTGCCCCAGTGTTGATTGGGCTCTTACTAAATCACCTCTTAGGGCCCATTCTAGTGCCATTTCAACGCATTTCAGCTGGTCTTTCGACAGTCTTGATTGCGATCATTATTGCGATTATCGTGGCGCTTAATCACGACCGTCTAGGGCTCATAAGTGGGTTACTCCTTGGGCTTGTACTATGCCACAATCTACTGGGACTAAGTTTAGGCTTTATACTTGGCTTATTACTGACTAGAGATCACCGCATTGCACGTACTTTGGCTTTTGAAACTGGCATGCAAAATTCTGGACTGGCGGTTGTACTGGCAGTAAAATTCTTCGGTGGAATGGTTGCTGTACCCGCGGTACTGTTTTCCATTATTCATAACCTCAGCGGATCAATGCTGGCCACATATTGGGCCCGCAGGTAATCGGCTAAGCAAAGATGAGATTAAATGAAAAACGTTATTTCTAGTGTTTTAGTATTAGCCGCATGGGCGGTTACCCTGTACCTTGCTAACAACCTATTTGCTGGCAACTTTGATGGCAGCATGAGTTGTCAAACGGATTGCCGTAAAACACTCTACTGGAGCGCTATTGGTTTAGCCCTTCCAGGAACTCTACTTGCCATCGTCAACGTCATGCAGTTTCGAGACTCGCTATTAGCTAAGGCCAATCTGCTACTGGGCTTCGGGCTTAACTCAATTTTATTTGGCATCATGGTAATTGCTGCACTAGGCTAAGTACCCAGCCTAGATATAGCGGGCTTAAGAATTCTTTTCTTTAAGTAATAGGATTTTAGGCTCGCGCGTAGTCTGTCGCCTTCCCTAGCCAGCGCTGAGCAAGCAAAGGGATACGCTTAGGATGCTCATGCATCAACCATTGTGCACAGTGCTGTACCTCTGGCAGTAGATCGGCATCTCTCACTAAATCAGCCATCCGTAATCTAACATCACCAGACTGCTTAGTCCCTAAGACCTCACCTGGTCCACGTAGCTCCAGATCAACCGCTGCCAACTTAAATCCATCAGTAGATTTCCTTAAGGCATCGATACGCTTTTTTGCATAATCACCTAAGGGGCTACTATACATAAGGACACAGCTACTCTGTTGTCGCCCTCGCCCCACCCGACCACGTAATTGATGTAACTGTGCCAGTCCAAAACGTTCAGCATTCTCAATTACCATTAATGTTGCATTGGGTACATTAACACCCACCTCGATAACTGTAGTTGCTACTAGCACCTGTACTTTTTGTTGTGCAAAGTCTTGCATTGTCTGGTTCTTTTCTTGTGATGGTAACCTACCGTGGACTAAGCCAACCTTAAATCCATCTAGTTGTTGGCAGAGATTATCATAGGTCTCTGTTGCTGTTTGGCAACGCAATGTCTCAGACTCCTCAATCAAACTACAGACCCAATAGACCTGCGCACCAGCAGCACAGGCTTGTTTAATACGTTCAATTACTTCTGCTCGTCGGCTATCTGCTATTGCAACAGTTTTAATTGGTTGGCGGCCTGGTGGCATTTGATCAATAATCGAATGATCTAAATGTGCATACATGCTCATGGCTAGAGTCCTAGGGATAGGGGTTGCTGTCATGATTAATTGATGTGGATGGCATTGATCTAGTAAGCCCTTCTCACTCAAGGTCATACGTTGATGCACACCAAAGCGATGCTGCTCATCGGTAATACATAAGGCTAGATGCTGGAACTGGACCTCATCTTGAAATAAGGCATGAGTCCCAACAATAACCTGCGCTGTTCCTGAAGCGATTAACTCTAGAGTTTCATTGCGCTGCTTACGCTTGAGATTAGAGGTCAACCAAACCACCTGTATACCTAGCGGCAATAGCTCCTCACTAAAATAACGATAGTGTTGTTCTGCAAGTAATTCGGTAGGTGCCATTAACGCTGTTTGATAACCCTTTTCAGCAGCCTCAAGACTACTCAACAAGGCAACCACTGTCTTACCACTACCGACATCACCCTGTAGTAGTCGCATCATCGGTGTGCTTGCTGTTAGGTCTTGACGTATCTCTAGCAACACACGCTGTTGCGCATCGGTCAGTTTATACTCTAGGTTACGTTCGAACTCTTGTGCTAACCGCCCATCAGTCTGCACCGGATTAGCTTTGCGCTTATGTGCCGTTTCACGTATCTGTAAAAAGGCCAAATGATGCGCTACCAATTCATCAAAGATTAAACGTCGCTGGGCTGGGTGTTGTTTATTTAATAATAGTTCTGACTCATGGCTGTCACTCGGCTGGTGCAAACTCAATAAATCATCGATCAGTGTTGGGCTACGGTCAGCAGCATATTCTTGTAGCAGGTCTACAAAGTACTCAGGATTTTTTTGCGCCCAGGTTAAGGCAGACTGAATCATCGATTGCAGACGACGCTGTTGCAAACCTTTGGTCAATTGATAGATCGGCTCTAAGTGTTGCTGCAAGATGACTTCCTCATCTTCTGCCAACACTCTGTATTGTGGATGTACCATTTCTAGTTTTCGTGCAACTAGTCTAGCCTCACCAGAACAAAGCACTCTTCGACCCTCACTGAAGGCCTCTACCTGACTTTTATTGAAATAGAAAAACCGTAGCTGTAATTCGCCACTTTCATCATGTAGTGACACCGTCAACATTCGGCGTCGACCAAACACAACTCTAGCTGAAACTACACGTGCGATGATCTGCGCATCACAGGGTGCCTGTAGCTGTGCGATATGATTGATCTTAGTTCTATCTTGATAGCGTAGTGGCAGATGAAACAGTAGGTCGAGAACCGTATTGATATTAAGCTTAGCCAATAACTCTAGGCCTTTCTCTGTAACTCTTGGCAAATCTGATAACGCTATCACGAGGTACTTACAGCTCTAAAATTGCATCCATTTCAACACCTGCACCTTTAGGTAATGCCGCCACACCAATCGCAGCACGCGCTGGATAAGGTTGTTGAAAATACTCAGCCATGATTTCATTGACTGTTGGGAAGTGGCTAAGATCAGTTAGAAAGACATTCAATTTGGCGACATCCTGCAGACTGCCACCAGCAGCTCCAGCTACTGCTGCAAGGTTATCAAAGACCCTACGAATTTGTACTGCGATATCACCTTCTACCAATTCCATTGTTTCTGGCACCAAGGGAATCTGACCTGACATATACACTGTTTGATTCACTTTGACTGCCTGTGAATAGGTGCCAATTGCTTGTGGCGCTTTATCCGTAGCGATTATTATTCTAGACATGACTAACTCCGTTTTAGAATAGAGGTAATTAAATAGCTAATAAAAATTTTATTTAGCCACGCGTTCGCGTGACCTTATAAACACTGGGTACACTACGTAAGGTCCGAATAATCTGCGCCAAGTGTTTGCGATCTCGCACATCAAATGAAATTGTAATCGTTGAGCTTGCACCATCCTTTTCTTCAAAGACTAGATTTTCTATATTTGAGTCGGCACTTGCTATGCGTGCTGCAAGGGTTGCTAACACACCACGTTCATTTGCAGTCAGCACACGCACTTCAACGACAAAGGCTTGTTCTGATTCCGATGACCAAGACAGCGCAATTTCATTCTGCGCTGCAATCTTTTTACGATTCAGGTTGTGACACGTTTCTCTATGTACCACCAATCCCTTACCACTATTAATGACACCAAGGATGGCATCTCCTGGTATTGGGTGACAACATTTTGCATAGTGAACAACAACACCTTCAGTACCATCAATCGCAATAGGTGGAGCTAGCTTTGCCTTCTTATTTTTTTTCTTCGTTATACTAGTATCTGTTTTTAGTAACATTCCTGCTGTTAATTCAGCAACACTCTCACCAAGTCCAATCTGCTCAAAGAGCATATCGATACTTTCTATTTTTAGTTTTTTACAGTGCGCTTTTAACTTCTTCTCACCAATTTCTTTTAAAGAACTAGAGAAATGTGAAAGCGCAGAATCTAAGAGACGCTTTCCAAGCAGGACAGCTTCTTCAGAATGTAGATTTTTTAGGTAATGACGAATGTTATTACGCGCTTTATTAGTAACAACAAAATTTAACCATGCTGGCTTAGGCCTAGCCTGTGGAGACGTATGTACTTTGACAGTCTGACCACTTTCTAAGTTGACACTCAGTGGTAACAATTTACGCTCGACTGTGACCGAGATGCAGGTATTACCCAAGTCTGAATGTACTGCATAAGCAAAGTCGACTGCTGAACTGCCCTTCGGTAAAACAATAATATCACCGGCTGGCGTGAAGGCGTAAATCTCTTCTGGAAAGAGGTCGACCTTGACGTGCTCAAGAAACTCAATTGAGTTACCAGTACTCTGTTGAATATCAATAATTTCTTTCAACCAAGAACTAGTATAGGCATGCGAGTCATTGATACTCGCATCACCTTGTTTTGATTTATACATAAAATGAGCGGCGATACCAGACTCTGCGATCATATCCATATCTTCCGTGCGTATTTGTACTTCGATAAGAATACCGTGTGGACCAAACAACGTGGTATGCAAAGATTGATAGCCATTCTTTTTAGGAATAGCGATGTAATCTTTAAAGCGCCCTGGCACTGGCTTATATAAATTATGCATCATGCCCAAGGCGCGATAGCAGGTATCTAGATTTTTTACTAACAAACGAGTTGCGTAGACATCATAGACTTCAGAGAAGGAAATATGTTTCGCCTTCATCTTTTTATAAATACTGTAAATATTTTTTTCACGGCCAAAGATGCGTGACTCAATATCGGCATTTTCTAATTGAGCACAGATGGAGGCTTCTACTCCACGCATAACTTCTTTACGGTTACCGCGATTCTTTTTAACGACATCACTCAACACTTTGTAACGCATCGGATGCATCGCTTCAAAGGCTAAGCGTTCTAATTCTAAGCGGAGCTTATGCATACCGAGTCGATGTGCAATCGGGATGTAAATATCGATAGTTTCTTGTGCGATACGCCTGCGTTTATCTGGCGGCATTACACCGATCGTACGTAAATTATGTGTGCGATCAGCAAGCTTGATAACGATGATGCGAATATCATGCACCATGGCTAACATCATCTTACGGAAGTTTTCTGCCTGTGCTTCAACTCTCGTTGGGAACTTAAGGTGCGTTAGCTTACTAACACCGTCTACAAGATGAGCTACGTCTGCACCAAACATCTCTAGAATATGTTCTTTTGCTGTCGGTGTATCTTCGATCACATCATGCAAGATAGCGGCAGTAATGCTTTGCCCATCCATACGCATCTCCGCCATGATTTTGGCGACTGCGAGAGGATGATAGATATAGGGTTCGCCAGAAAGGCGTTTTTGACCTTCATGCGCCTCGGCACTAAAAAGGTAGGCACTATAGATTTCTTTTACTTGGGCTGTATCTAGATAAGACTCTAGTAGTTCAAGCAACTCGCTGATAAGAAAG
>CAJQLY010000011.1 GCA_905479295.1 uncultured Gammaproteobacteria bacterium
ATCTGCATCGCAGCCTGTTCTAAGGCGAGACATAGACCCGCCACATCAGTTGCAGTGCATTCATCCAAGACTTGCCGCATGCGCGCTAAGGCCCAAGCTAGATTGACCGCTGTAGGACGCGCCAAGGTCAGGTAATCAATATCTGCTGCAATTAGAGTCTTAACCGATGGTAGTTCTGAGTCAGTCGTATTCGACAGACTATGCTGCTGTGCAGACAAGACCACCGCATAAGCCGCCGTAATCCCTATCGCTGGGGCACCGCGCACGACCATCTCTTTAATCGCAACAAAGGCTTCTTGCGGTGTCTTAAGCTGCAGAAAATCCACTGTCAGCGGTAGGTGTCGCTGATCCAATAAGAACAGGCACTGCTCTCGCCATTCGATAGCGCGGTTGGGTAATGATGGCTGCATCTTCAATGTCCTTGGTTTGATCTCTATGGTTTATCTGCATCGGCTCAGCTTTAGCGAGGCCAATCCTCAAGCTATTCTTAGGGTTATTACCGAGGCAAACAGTCTAAACTATCGGCCATCTTGCTTGCTGGCAGGCCCCATGCAGGGTAAGTTGCGCCTATGCGATCTATCCAAACCTTACTCTCTGCCGGCACGGTACTCCCCGTAGACCCGCAAGACTCTATTTTAGTTGATCATTCAATTGCGATTGATCAAGGCCGTATTATTGACCTACTGCCCACGGCAGAGGCCTTGCAGCAGTATCAAGCCAATCAACATATTGAATACGACGAGCATATCCTAATGCCCGGTCTGATCAACGGCCATAGCCATGCCGCCATGTCCTTATTAAAGGGCCTTGGCAGCGACCTACCGTTGCAGCGTTGGCTCAACGAGAATATCTGGCCAACCGAAAGTCGGTGGGTCGATGCACAGTTTGTAAATGATGGTAGTGAGCTAGCCATTGCCGAAATGCTACGTGGTGGCATCACCTGCTTTAACGACATGTATTTCTTCCCAGAAGTGACTGCAAGAGCGGCATCGGCCATCGGCATGCGCAGCGTGGTTGGCATGATCATTATCGAATTTCCTAGCGCCTATGCCAGCACCGTCGATGAATACTTCGCCAAGGGACTCAGCCTGTTTGATCAATACAAGGCTGACCCACTAGTTAATGTCGTGTTTGCCCCGCATGCCCCCTATACCGTTGCCGATGACACACTGAAAAAACTCAGCAGCTATGCCAATGAACTCGATCTTGCGGTACACATGCACGTACATGAGACCACTACTGAAATCGAAGACAGCCTTAAAGAACATGGCAAGCGCCCTATCGCTAGATTGCATGAGCTAGGCCTGATGAATCCGAATTTACTTGCGGTACATATGACGCAGTTAACTCAGGAAGAAATCAGTCTAGTGGCTGAAGCCGGTGTCACCGTAGTACATTGCCCCGAGTCCAATCTAAAACTGGCCAGTGGCTTTTGCCCTGTAAACGAACTTTTGAAAAACGACATCAAGGTTATACTGGGTACCGATGGTAGTGCTAGCAACGATGACCTCGACCTATTCTCAGAGATGCGTACCGCGGCCTTATTAGCCAAGGGAGTTAGTGGTGATGCCGCAGCCTTCAATGCGCGCCTTGCGGTGCGTGCGGCAACCTTAGATGCAGCCATCGCACTGGGACTAGGTGATGAAATTGGTTCATTAGAAATAGGCAAAGCAGCAGACATCATTGCGATCGATTGCAGTAGCATAGAAGCGCAGCCGATTTATGATGCCTACAGCCATCTACTTTATGCTGTAGACCGTGCGCAGGTAGAAGACGTTTTTGTCGCCGGTCGACAACTATTACGCAAACGCAGCCTAACAACAATTAGTGAAGACGAGATCATCACTAAGGCGCATAGCTGGCGCGAGCGCATTCAACCCTAGACACCTACGCTGTCATTACGGCATGCGCTAGGCATGAGGATCTTATGGAAAACTTTGATAAAGAAGAACTAGCCAAATTTGATGAGCTTGCCGCACGTTGGTGGGATAAAGACAGTGAGTTCAAACCACTGCATGACATCAACCCCTTACGCCTGAACTACATCGATGAAAAGGCTGGGCTCGACACTAAAAAGGTCGTCGATATCGGCTGTGGTGGTGGTATCTTGAGCGAGAGCATGGCGCTACGTGGTGCCCAAGTGAAAGGCATCGACCTAGCGACTGCAGGCCTATCAGTAGCCAAGCTACACGCACAACAATCAGACGCAAATGTCGAGTATGAAGAGATTTCAGCCGAGGCATTGGCCGAACGTGAGCCCGCCAGCTATGACATAGTCACCTGCCTAGAGATGCTAGAACACGTACCACAGCCAGACAAGATTATCCAAGCCTGCGCAAAATTGGTCAAACCGGGTGGCGATCTATTCTTCTCCACCATCAACCGTAATCCAAAATCCTATCTATTCGCTATTGTGGGTGCTGAGTATGTCCTCAACCTGCTACCAAAGGGCACGCATGAGTATGCCAAGTTCATTAAACCGGCTGAACTCGATGGCTGGATTCGTACCGCAGGCTTAGACAACCAAGACCTGATCGGCATGAGCTACAACCCGCTCAGTGGCAACTATTGGCTAGGCAAAGACGTTACCGTGAACT
>CAJQLY010000012.1 GCA_905479295.1 uncultured Gammaproteobacteria bacterium
AGAATTAACAATGAACCCGTTTAATCACGTTTTATTTATTCCGGTGAACCTGTTCATGGAAGTGGTTGGATTGCTGGCCAAACCCTTTTCGCTCGGTTTGCGTCTGTTCGGCAACATGTACGCAGGCGAGATGATCTTTATTTTGATTGCAGCGCTGTTTAGTGCAGGAATTGCATGGATGTTACCTGCAGGCTTACTGCAAATTGGTTGGGCTATTTTCCATATTTTGGTTATCACCTTGCAGGCGTTCATTTTTATGGTCTTGACGATTGTTTATTTAAGCATGGCTCACGAAGATCACTGATTTACTTAAACATTTACACATACTAGGAGAAAAACATGCCTGAATTAATCTACGTCGCTGCAGCCCTCATGATGGGTCTTGGTGGTCTAGGTGCCGCTATTGGTGTTGGCCTTTTGGGCGGTAAGCTCATTGAAGGTTCAGCACGCCAGCCAGAATTGGCACCTAAGCTACAGGTTACTTTCTTCCTGGGCGCAGGTCTTGTTGATGCGATTCCAATTATTGGTGTTGGTATTGCTATGTACCTGATCTTCGTTGTTGCAGGTTAATAGAGATAAACGTAAACGGAGTCGCTGCTCGTGAGCGGTTCCAACAACCTGTGAGGAGAAGAGCGTGAATATAAATCTTACGCTTATCGGGCAGATGATTGCGTTTATCTGCTTCGTCGTGTTCTGCATGAAGTATGTATGGCCGCCAATTATTGCGGCTATGGCAGAGCGCGAGCAAAAGATTGCCGATGGACTGGCAGCAGCCGATCGTGCGAGTCACGACCTTGAATTGGCCCAACAGAAGGCGGTAGAACGCCTTAAAGAAGCCAAGGAAGAGGCGTCGAGCATTGTGGATGCGGCCAACAAGCGCGGTAATCAGTTGGTTGAAGAAGCTAAGAACGCGGCCATTGTTGAAGCTGACCGTGTTAAAGCGGCAGCTCATGCGGAAATTGCTCAAGAAAGCAATCGAGCGCGTGAGCAGTTACGTGGGCAAGTTGCTGCGTTATCTCTGGCCGGTGCGGAGAAAGTTCTGGGTGCGGCGATCGACCAATCAGCTCATGCTGATTTGGTAGAGAAGCTGGCATCAGAGCTGTAACGCGAGGGAGCTATGGCTGAATTAAGTACATTAGCACGGCCCTATGCGAAAGCGGCGTTTGCTTATGCGCGCGAGCACAGTGCGTTACCGCAGTGGTCCGAGCAGTTGCTCACCGCCGCCGCAGTGACAGCTGACGTCGCGATGGCAGCAGTGTTAACTAACCCGTCGCTGACTAATGAACAGCGAGCACAAACATTGGTCGATGTTTGCGGCGACGTGTTGGGAGTCGAGGTGAAGAATTTTATTTCGATCCTCGCTGCTAATAAGCGCCTGGCTTTACTGCCAGAAATTTCGTCTCAGTTTGAGCTATTCAAGGCTAATCAAGAGAAGTCTGTAGAGGTGGAAGTTGTCTCTGCATTTGACTTGAGTGATGCCATGACCACTAAGCTTGCTGAGGCATTAGGGAAAAAACTCGAACGCGAAGTGAAGGTCTCTACTTCTACTGATGAAAACCTTCTAGGTGGCGTTTTAATTCGGGCCGGAGATCTAGTGATCGATGGCTCAGTGCGCGGTAGGCTGAATAAGCTCGCCGAAGCATTGAACTCCTAGCATTTAGGATTGAGGAACAGAGCATGCAGCAGCTGAATCCATCAGAAATTAGCGAAATTATTAAGTCGCGCATCGATCAGCTTGATGTGTCGAGCGAAGGTCGTAACGAAGGAACCGTAGTATCGGTTACCGACGGCATTATTCGTATTCACGGTCTTGCAGAAGTTATGTACGGCGAGATGATTGAATTTGAAGGCGGCATTTACGGTATGGCGCTTAACCTAGAGCGCGACTCCGTTGGCGCCGTTATTCTGGGTGATTACAAGACGCTTGCGGAAGGTCAAAGTTGCCGTTGTACTGGTCGTATTCTCGAGGTCCCCGTGGGCCCCGAGCTACTTGGTCGCGTCGTTGATGCACTGGGTAACCCAATCGACGGCAAAGGCCCTGTGAACGCGAAGATGACAGACGCCCTGGAAAAGGTCGCCCCAGGCGTAATCGCGCGGCAATCGGTTGATCAGCCTGTGCAAATTGGCTTGAAAGCGGTTGATGCCATGGTGCCAATCGGCCGTGGTCAGCGAGAGCTCATCATTGGTGACCGTCAAATTGGTAAGTCTGCTATTGCGGTTGATGCGATCATTAACCAAAAAGGCTCAGGCATTAAGTGTATTTACGTTGCCATTGGCCAAAAAGCATCTTCCGTAGCTGCGGTTGTTCGCAAGCTCGAAGAGCATGGCGCTATGGACCACACGATTGTAGTTGCAGCAACCGCGTCTGACCCCGCTGCTATGCAGTTTCTGGCACCTTTTGCCGGGTGTTCGATGGGTGAGTATTATCGGGATCGTGGCCAAGACGCGTTGATCATTTATGATGATTTAACCAAGCAGGCGTGGGCTTACCGACAGATCTCATTGTTGCTCCGTCGTCCGCCCGGTCGTGAAGCGTATCCTGGTGACGTTTTCTATTTGCACTCACGGTTGCTCGAGCGCGCTGCTCGCGTGAATGCGAAGTATGTTGAAGACTTCACTAACGGCGAAGTTAAAGGTCAGACAGGTTCATTGACGGCATTGCCAGTGATTGAAACGCAAGCCGGCGACGTCTCTGCTTTTGTACCGACGAACGTCATTTCTATTACGGACGGACAGATCTTCTTAGAAGCCGATATGTTCAACGCGGGCGTACGTCCTGCGATGAATGCGGGTATTTCGGTATCTCGAGTAGGTGGTGCCGCACAGACCAAGATAATGAAGAAGTTGTCGGGTGGTATTCGTACCGCACTCGCGCAATACCGCGAATTGGCAGCCTTTTCACAGTTCGCCTCGGATTTGGATGACGCCACTAAAGCACAGCTTGATCACGGTGAGCGTGTTACCGAGCTGATGAAACAGAAGCAGTACTCGCCACAGAGTATCGCCGAAATGGGCCTGCTGCTTTACGCCGCTAACGAGGGTCACTTGAAGGATATCGATGTCGCTAAGATCGGCGATTTTGAAGCCGCGCTGCTGTCTTATGTCCATGCGGAGCACGGTGAACTCATGAGCCAAATCGTTGAGAGTGGCGATTATAACGACGACATCGCGAACACATTTAAGTCTGCGATTGAGACGTTCAAGTCAACACAGACTTGGTAGAGCCCGAGGACCAGTAAATGGCAGCCGGAAAAGAAATACGGACGAAGATCTCGAGCATTCAAAGCACGCAGAAGATCACAAGCGCCATGGAAATGGTGGCTGCGTCCAAGATGCGAAAGGCGCAGGACCGTATGCAGCTGGGCAAACCTTATGCTCGCCGCATGCGTTCGGTTGTGGGCCACATTGCAAATGCCGCACCTGAATATCAGCACATGTACATGCAGACCCGTGAAGTAAAGCGTGTCGGCTACATTATTGTGTCCACCGATCGAGGTTTGTGTGGTGGCTTGAACGTTAACTTGTTCAAGGCGGCTATCAAGTCAATGAAGGAGTGGAACGAGCAGGGTGTGGAGATAGACCTCAGCCTCGTTGGTGCTAAAGCCATTGCCTTTTTTAATAGTTATGGCGGTAATGTGGTCGCGGCTATTCGTGATCTAGGCGAAGCCCCCGCCGTCGCCGATCTTATTGGTGGCGTTAAGGCTATGCTCGACGCTTACGAGAGCGGCAAGATTGATCGGCTGTTCCTCGTCAGCAACGAGTTTGTCAATACCATGACTCAATCTCCGACGGTCGAACAGTTGCTTCCGCTACAAGCAGAGGCCTCCGACGACATGCAACACCACTGGGATTACATCTACGAGCCCGATGCGAAAGAGTTATTAGAGGGCCTATTGACCCGCTACATTGAGTCACAGGTGTACCAATCGGTTGTTGAAAATGGCGCCTGTGAACAAGCGGCACGAATGCTGGCTATGAAGAACGCTACGGATAACGCCGGTGACCTTATCGATGATTTACAGTTGATTTATAACAAAGCGCGTCAGGCCGCGATTACTCAGGAATTGTCTGAGATCGTTAGTGGTGCAGCGGCTGTAAGCTAGGTCGCAAGATATTAAACATCTCTGCCCGAGGCTTACTCCTCAGGCAGCTAGAATTGAATTTTGCTATATAGAGGATCCGAACATGAGCAGCGGACGAATCGTACAAATCATTGGTGCGGTAATTGACGTGGAGTTTCCACGTGACAGTGTACCTAAAGTATACGATGCACTGATGGTGCCTGAGAAAGGTTTAACCCTAGAGGTTCAGCAGCAGTTGGGCGATGGCGTTGTTCGCGCAATTGCCATGGGTTCTTCTGAAGGTGTAAGCCGTGGTTTGGCGGTTGAAAACACCGGCGCACCTATTTCGGTTCCCGTCGGAATTGAGACACTGGGTCGCATTATGGACGTGCTCGGTAATCC
>CAJQLY010000013.1 GCA_905479295.1 uncultured Gammaproteobacteria bacterium
TCTACCGCACTCCATAGCTGCAACTAAAAACTTAGCGCTAATCAAGACGAGAGAGAAAAAGCTAAAGGTATGAATGGTGGCCAGAGACGGAATCGAACCGCCGACACGAGGATTTTCAATCCTCTGCTCTACCAACTGAGCTATCTGGCCAAACAGGTGTGGCTAACTTATTGAGGTTGTTTGTGATGGCGAGACCATCCAATAACCTGATGCTGTAATGACGACTAGTTTGTGTCTGTGGCTTTGAGAACCGCGACCGGATAACTTGCGAAATACAGCGGGACATTAAACAGATTCCGGCTTGATACGTCAAGCGCTGGCATCAACTACCGAAATCTATTTTGGGGTGTTGTAGTGCGAGATTACTCTGTTGGCGCTACGAAGTCGCCTGGCTTGTCTGAGCCTTCGCCAAAGAAGAATTTTTCCATCTCTTCTTCGATGAATTTACGTGCTTTTGGGTCTACTGGCGTCAAACGATACTCATTAATTAGCATGGTTTGATGGTTAACCCATGCCTGCCAGCCTTCTTTAGACACGTTGTCGTATACTCGCGCACCCAAATCACCTGGATATGGTGCGAAATCTAGGCCTTCAGCCTCTGTTCCTAACTTTACACATTGCACCATTCGAGCCATGGGATCTCCTTATTTTATTAGTCTGGCGTTTAGCCGATTCAAAATCTTTTGCACCGGTGTGGCAATACCACCCGTAGCTGAGCCGTCTTTATACCAGACCCACTGATCCGCTTCCATTACCTGCTCGGGAGCCCCTGTCGTTAAATCCAATAGTAGCGGCGTGATCTGCAGCTGGAAGTGACTGAATGTATGACTTAATGGCTCTAATGGCTGCAGCCTATTGCTAGTCGATAGATGTATTGCAGCCCATTGGCTGGCTTCTGCACTATCGGCAAATTCAGGGAAGCTCAATAGCCCTCCCCAAATACCAGAATCAGGCCGACGCTGCATATAAAAGTGGTTCTGATCGTTACGAATCAACAACATACAGACTTCCCGCTGTGGGATCTGCTTCTTTGGTTTAGGTGTCGGTAGCTGTTCTTGCAGGCCTTGCTGATGGGCTAAGCAATCGGCTACTACTGGACATTCTGCACAACGTGGCTGCCGACGTGTACAGAGAGTGGCACCCAAATCCATGATCGCCTGTGTGTAGGCAGCATTATTGCTCTTAGGTGTTAGCTTTTCGGCCAAGGCCCACAGCATTTTCAATACCTTAGCTTGACCATACCAACCTTCGATAGCGGCATGCCGTGCCAGTACCCGCTTTACATTCCCATCAAGAATCGCCTGTTCCTGCCCATGCGCAATCGACAAGATCGCAGCAGCTGTAGATCGACCAATACCAGGCAGCGCGATCAGCTGCTCTAATTGCTCTGGCATCTGGCCGGCATGTTCTGCAACCACCATCTGTGCGGCCTTATGTAAATTGCGTCCACGCGCGTAGTAGCCAAGGCCAGACCAATTCTCTAGCACCGTATCTTGACTGGCATTGGCGAGATCTTGAATACTTGGGAAGCTTTGCATGAAACGCTGAAAATATGGGATCACCGTTTCGACTTGGGTCTGCTGCAACATGACCTCCGAGATCCACACACGGTAGGCCGATATATCTTGCTGCCATGGCAGGTCATGACGGCCATGCTGGCGTGACCATTGCAGTAAACGTTTAGAAAAAGATTGGGGCATAACCGATAGTAATTTTTAACTGTCTGTGTAGTTTAACAGTTAAGCATAAATTATTGGTTTTAGTGATGCGGATTAAAGAGTAGATGGTCTAACTTCATCTACTCTTCTATCTTCTAATAACATACTCAAGCTAAAGCAAACTAGAATATTTTTTTTAGTTTATCGCCGAGTAGGCCTTTGGTTTTTTCTTGAATCTTCTCTTGAATTTTCTTTTCTACTTTTTTCTTTTTCTTATCTACCAAATCATTCGCTTTGCCTTTCAGTGCATCTTTCATATCGACACTGTATTGCATATCGGTCAATGGCCCATGCATACGAATCGGTAAACCCACCTTATCTGTAGAACCTGGCAGACCCATCTTCAACCTATAATCAATAGTGCTATTAGCCATGTTAACTTGGCCACGACCATGGCCATCAAGTAACGGCGTTTGCAGTTTAAGATCATCATTTTGCAAGAGACCTGACACAATGGTTGCACTAGCTGAGACCTCTTTCAGTAAGACTTCTTCACCCGAAGGCTTAGGTGAACGTCCTTTCAGCAAAGCTGCTGCCTGCTCCAAAGCACGGGTTAATCCCTTACTCACCAGGGCTCCATCCGAGACCTTAAAGCTCAGATCACCACCTAAATTTTTACGTAATTGGCTGACACGTTCGCCGCGGCTGTTGACCGCAAACTGCGCCATCGCAACACCCCGTAGCATCGGTTTTTTAGTCGCCATGGCATCACGCATTAAAGGTGCAAGCTGAATGTCTTTTAGTACGCTGCTGGCGACATAACTTGGCCGAGACTTACTGACATCGAGTTTAGCCTGGGCATTAATGTGACCTTGATAAAAATCAGCATCCAATTGTTGGATCTCTAATACCCCTGACTTTGCGGTTAGTTTGCTTTTCAAATTTTCTAAAGAGAGACCTGAGATATTTAACTTAGCCACATCTATCTCACCCAATAAATTTAAAGAGCGTAGCATTTCAGTTGGCAGCACAATGAGGTCATCACTTTTAGTTTGTACCGCAGTCTCTACCGGTTCATCGGTTGCAAGCCATCGATCAAGATTTAGTTCTTTGCTAGATAATACAAAGCGAACATTCGGCTGTGTGAACGATTTAACATGTAATGCACCACTAGCCACATCTTGATCTAGAGCCAAGACAAATCGATCTAGGCTTAACGACTCTTGCTTTAAGTCAGCACTACCATCAGCGGTTATTTGTAAGGCGACCTGTCCATTCGGTAGGCCAGCCATATGCGCGGTAATATCCAGCACTAAACCTTGTAATTGATACTGCATATTGACGAAGTCAGTACGTGCCTGCGTATCCAATACCAGTTGCAAACGTGTGTCATCCTGCTGCACACGCAGAACGCTATGAATATGTGTTTTATCACCACGCCCTAAGGCACCCGTCTTTAATTCAACTAAGTCTATCCGTAGGGTCGACTTGGCTTTATGATCAACATAATGCACTTGCGCATCACTGATCTGGATACCACCAATCGATATAGCAAGACCTTCGCTTGAATCAACATCTTTTGCTTCAGATGCCTGCACTTCAGATTGCACTAGATCATCCCAGTTGGTTTTTCCGGAAGCCTTGATTTCTAAATTAACCTGTAAGCCTTGTAGCTCGACCGTATCAACCTGAATGTCACCAGTAAACAACGGTAACAACTTAACGCTGGCCGTGGCTTTTTCTACTCGTGCAAAGGAATCTGCTGTAAACCCCTGCGCATTACTCAGTTGCGCCGGCCCTAAGGTAATCGCGATCTTAGGAAATACACTGAAACCAATACCACCATCTAAGACTAGCTCACGGCCTGTCTGCTTTTTAACTAGATTGGTAATACTTTGCTTGTTTTCGTTGGCATCAAACGTCAACAAAAAGATTGCGGCAGCCGCCACCACGATAAGCAGCGCAACGAGTGCTACGCCAATCACTAATTTAACTATTCTCATTCATCGCCCCAATGAATTTAGTTAGTTGGTTTAAAACAGCCCCACCCAACTGTCATTAAGGGACTGAGTAATACTTAATTTATTCTCTAGTCCAAACGCCTGACTTACCGCCTTCTTTTTGCTCTAGCTGAATTGCTTGCATGACCATGCCTCGATCGACTGCTTTACACATATCATAAATCGTCAGTAAGGCCACTTGCACAGCAGTTAAGGCTTCCATCTCGACACCAGTGGCGCCGCTAGTCTTAACCTGCACGCTGCATTCCACCTGTAATTGTTCTACATTACAGTTAAAATTAACCTTAACTGAGGTCAATTGTAGGGGGTGACAGAGTGGGATTAGTTCAGAGGTTTTCTTTGCTGCCATGATGCCAGCAATACGCGCAATACCGAGCACATCACCTTTTTTATGGCCACCCTGTTGGATTAAATCCAGGGTCTCGGC
Source organism: uncultured Gammaproteobacteria bacterium (assembly GCA_905479295.1). GTDB lineage: Bacteria > Pseudomonadota > Gammaproteobacteria > UBA4575 > UBA4575 > UBA4575. Next base: position 4,107 of record CAJQLY010000013.1, read on the forward strand.
TTGCATTTGGATGTTTCCAGTCGCGATCGCTAAGCGATCCGTCTCGGCTTTGCTGCCGATATCGACCATGTGTGCCTCACCGGCTTGATTAAAATGTGTTAATTGACTCACAGCTGACTTATCGTTTAAAAAGAATATCCAAATTATACACCACTTTAAACACCAAGGTTCTCTACCCAATGACAATAAAAGTCCGTTTTTTTGCTAGCTTACGAGAGAGTGTGAAGCTTAACGAAGTTGATCTGGAGTGGGCCGATACACAAACACCCCATACCATTTGGGCTCAGCTGACGACTGAGGCAGAGCCAGATAATCTACTCTGCGCAATCAATCAGGAATACAGCACACTGGATACCGATCTGAATGATGGCGATGAAGTCGCCTTTTTCCCACCAGTTACCGGCGGTTAAATGGGATAGTTCAAGGGCTAGCGAATGAAGATGTGAAGTATCCGATTTTCACGCTCAACATTAAGCAATAAGCCACGACTAGAGGTTGCAATCGCAGCTTCCATCTGATCAAAATCACGCACCGCAATTTTATTGATGGCGCGTATAATATCGCCCTTATACAATCCCCAACTCGCGGCAACTCCAACTTCATCAATAGCATTGACGATAATCACGGTTTCACCTTTAGACTCTTGTCGCGGCTCTTCGACCAAAGCGAATTCAGCATCAGCGAGTTGCTTCACAAAGCTTTCACCCTGGCGCTTAGGCACACGAACCTCGATAATCTTAGTATGAATACGCTTCACTTTATTGTTACGTAAGAGATCGATTTGTAACTTTTGGCCTACGCGTGATACACCAATTAGATTCCGAACATCAGTGGCATCTTTAACGTTGACAGCATTCACCGCCGTAATCACATCACCTATGCGCAACCCCGCTTTCTGTGCCGGCGAGCCTTTTTCTACCTGCGTCACCACCACGCCATTATGATTTTTCAAGACGAAGACCTGTGCTAAGTCATGGTTAATATTCCGCACACGAAAACCAATATAGCCGCGCTTCATTCCACCAAATTCGATCAGCTGCATGATAATCTCACGCGCCATATTTATTGGTATCGCAAAGCCAATACCAACACTGCCACCATTAGGCCCAACGATCGCAGTATTAATACCAATTAACTCACCCCGTAGATTAACCAAGGCACCACCCGAGTTACCGGGGTTAATCGAGGCATCGGTTTGAATGAAGTCTTCATAGTCCTCTATACCCAAGCCACTACGTCCTAGCGCACTAACAATCCCTGAGGTCACGGTCTGACCAAGACCAAATGGATTACCAATAGCGACCACAAAATCACCGACACGTAACTTAGAAGAATCGGCTAAAGAAATAGCATTCAGTTGCTTCGCCTTAATTTGAATAACGGCAAGATCGGCACGTTGATCAACACCAATAATCTGCGCGCTAAATTTACGGCTATCACTGAGTGTGACGACAATATTATCCGCCTGTTCAATAACGTGATGGTTAGTCACAATATAGCCATTCTTCGCATCTAAAATAACGCCAGAACCGAGGCCTGTGCGGCGATGCTCACTCTGCATTTTAGGCGTATTAAAAAAGTGCTGAAAGAAGGGGTCTTTAAATAGAGGGCTGCGCTCAACCACAGTGCCAGAAGTCGCAATATTAACAACGCTTGGCATCGTTGTTTCTAACATTGGCGCCAGACTTGGTAGCGCTTGACCGTCGACACTCTGCGGGAAACTAGTCGCTGCAGCTTCTAGCGCAAAGAAGACACTAAATAGGCCACTGACTAGTTTTAGCATGGGTATTATCCTTTATTGTTCCGAGCGTGGGTCAAAATCAAAATGTTTTTTCATCGTCTGATACTGCTGAATATCCTCTTCATTATCTGCACTAGGCACCACGATCGATAACTCAACATAAAAGTCACCCGCTGGCTTACCTGGCAAACCCCTACCACTGAGACGCATCTTACGACCACTTTGTGAGCCTGCAGGTATTTTTAATTCAATCGAACCACTGGGGGTTTGCACCGACACCTTTTCGCCCAAGGCCGCTTCCCATGGCGCTAGTCTTAACTGCGTGTAAACATCTTTATCTTTCAGTTGGTAACGTTCGCTATCGGTCACTGTGATTTCTAAATACAAATCACCTCTAGGCCCACCTGGCATGCCCTGCTCACCTTGGCCGGCAAGCCGAATCTTCTTACCACTAGTAATACCTGCTGGAATCTTGACTTGCAATGGACTACGGCCCGACATGCGTATAGTTTTTTCAGCACCGTTAAAGGCATCTTCAACAGTGATTCTGAAACTAGCATTTTGATCTTGGCCGGCACCATTAAAGCCACCCTGGCCACGGCCTCCACCACCAAACACATTTTCAAAGAAATTACTGAAGCCACTCTGCGCACCTGGGCCACCTTGAAAGCCGCCTTGGAAGCCCCCCTGCCCAGCACCACCCCACCCTGGTGGTGGCTGGAACTGTTCGCCTGACTTCCAGTTTGCTCCAAGCTGGTCATAACTCTTGCGCTTCTCCGAATCCTTTAATACTTCATAGGCTTCACCCAACTCTTTAAAACGATCTTCGGCATTCGCTACCTTACTCACATCGGGATGATATTTACGCGCCAAACGACGGTAAGACTGTTTTATATCAGTCTCACTGGCATCACGTTTAACGTCTAAAATTTTGTAATAATCTTTATATTCCATAGATCCTTAATCACTAACAAGACACAGCTCATATGATTAGAATATGAGGGTAAAAGTGTAATTTTCAAGTCGACCAAACTAACAGACTAAGCGGTATTACTTAGCTTCAAACAGCCCAGCTTCACGGTTTTTTTGTACTTGATCGGCATTAAAGATCTGCCCATTCATCGCAATATAAACACCCACTGGTAACAGTCTCGCTGCTGCTACTGCAAAACCACTATTGAACAGCGCATCACTATCGCGAAAACGTGCCGGCTGCATAGCGCCAACTAAGACAATGGTTTTGTCTGTCAGCCCCTGTAAGGCTGTTGCGGTTTCGGGCATGGTATCCGTACCATGGGTAATGATAATACGCTCACAGTTATCAGCTGTGACAGCCGTTACAATCTCGGCACGATCTTGCTCGCTAATCTCCAAGCTATCCTTTTTAAGGATACTCTCAATCGCATAATCAAAATCAACATTAGCCTGCGTCATGATCCATTCAATCTGTGGCTCACCGATCTGATAATCGCTAAGCGCATCGAAATAAATCTTGTCGAAGGTACCGCCAGTACAAAAAATCTTGAGATCCATTTAACTCAACTCTGTTACTTTAAAATCATTAGTATCAAGCATAAGACGAAAGCATTGATTAATCACCTATTAGGCGCAATGTCAGTTATGCCTACCCTATTCAATGTTTTGAATCTGCTCACGCATCTGTTCAATCGCGACCTTCATATCAACCGCTGCCTGTGTGGTGACTATGTCGGCTGACTTAGAGCCTAAGGTATTCGCCTCACGATTAAATTCTTGCATCAAAAAATCTAGGCGCCGACCCACTGCTTCTTTTTGTTGCAGGATATCTTCCAACTCAGTGAGATGACTATCGAGTCGATCCAACTCTTCCGCAACATCTAACTTCTGCATTAAGAACACCAGCTCTTGTTCTAGCCGACCCGGATCCATGTCGACATCAAAGTCAGCAATGCGTCCTTTAATTTTTTCACGGATAGCTTCCAGTACTAACGGCCGACGTTGGCGTACCTGCTCTACTAGCTCACGCATCTGCTGTCCACGTTGAGCGATCAATCCAGCCATGCGCCCACCTTCAACCTGACGATGCTCAACTAATTCTTGCAATGCTTGTTTAAATAAAGCCTTACTCTGCACTGCTAGCTGTGCATGGTCTAACGATTGTTGTTCTACCACACCGGGCCAACTCAAAAGCTCTAAAGCAGTTGGTGGTGTGCTTTCATTCAGGCTAGCACCGATCGCTTCAGCTTGTTCCATCAGGGCATCTAGTAACGGTTGATTGAGTGAAAGGTGAGTCGCCTCTTGTGTCTCACTGCGCAAACGAAAGATACAATCTAACTTACCTCGACTCAGATTTTCTTGCGCAATCTTACGTAGATCAAATTCTAGTGAGCGTAGTTCTTCAGGTAGCCGAAAAGAGGTTTCCAAGTAACGGTGATTTATTGAGCGTATTTCCCATACAATCTCAGTTGCATCATGTTGTGTTTGCACGCGTGAAAATGCGGTCATACTCTTAAGCATTACTTTCTCCAATCTTTATAATAGCTAGCTACAATCTGGCAGATTACCAGAGGGTAGCTTAAAATGCCTTTCCGGCCAGTTTAATTACGACTGCCCCATTTAGCGCATAGTGTTCAAGCTGAATTCTCGTATAATGCGCGCCAGCACATTCAACTGGAGAGATCGATGCGACCTAGCGGCCGAGAAGCAAATCAAGCACGAGAAATTCGTTTTACTCGTAATTACACCAAGCATGCCGAGGGCTCTGTCTTGGTCGAATTCGGCGATACCAAGTTACTTTGCACCGCCTCTATCGAAAACCGTGTACCGCCTTGGATGCGTGATAAAGGCCAAGGCTGGGTGACTGCTGAATACGGCATGTTGCCACGCTCAACAGGCTCACGCATGCCGCGTGAAGCCGCCCGCGGCAAGCAATCTGGGCGCACTCAAGAGATTCAACGTCTAATTGGCCGCAGTCTACGCGCCAGTATTGACCTTAAACGTTTAGGTGAGCACACCATCCATATTGACTGTGATGTATTACAGGCCGATGGTGGTACGCGTACCGCAGCCATCAGTGGCAGCTTTGTTGCCTTACACGATGCAATTAATGCCTTGCTTGAAAGTAAAGCGATTAGCCAATCACCAATCAACCAATTTGTAGCCTCTGTATCTGTCGGTGTGTTTAATCAAACAGCAGTGCTTGATCTTGATTACGCCGAAGACTCACAGGCCGAGACTGACATGAATGTGGTTATGAATGAGCTCGGTGAGTTTATCGAAGTGCAAGGAACAGCTGAGGGTAAGACCTTTAGTCAGGATGAACTAAGCGCCATGCTGGCCTTAGCCAAAGATGGCATTAGCCATATTATTGAACAGCAAAAGGCATGTCTGAAATAGATCGTAAACAGTTCGTCTTAGCCAGCGGCAATCAAGGCAAACTGCGTGAAATCGCAGCGATCCTTGCAGCCACTGGCCTAGACCTACGCGCGCAAAGCGAATGGCAGTTAGAGGAGGCCGAAGAAACCGGCCTGACTTTTGTTGAGAATGCCTTGATCAAGGCACGCCACGCGGCAGAACAAACTGGCTTAATGGCTATCGCCGACGACTCTGGGATTGAGGTCGATGCACTGCAAGGCGCACCTGGCATCTATTCGGCACGTTATGCCGGCCCTGACTGTGATACTAGCGATAACAATAACAAGTTGCTGGCAGCGCTTGATGGTGTCGTGACAGAACAGCGCAGTGCGCGCTTCCAGTGTGTGATTGTCGCCATGCGACACGCCTTAGACCCAACACCTTTGATCTGTAGCGGTCGCTGGGAAGGCCGCATTATGCAGCAACCTAGTGGTGACGCTGGTTTTGGTTATGACCCGATCTTCTGGGTTAACAGCGAACACTGTGCTGCCGCTGAACTGGCCACCGAGCAGAAGAATCGTATCAGCCATCGGGCGCAGGCCTTACAGCAGTTACAAGCCTTACTACCAACCTGGTTATCACAGACTTGAGTTTATTGTCGCCAGCGACGAGCGAGCCATTGGGTCTCTACATTCACCTCCCATGGTGTTTACATAAATGTGGTTACTGCGATTTTAATTCGCATGCAACCACAGCCAATGCGTTTCCTGAAGAGGATTATGTCCAAGCCCTGATTACTGACTTAGTAGCCGGCAAAGACGAGCTACAGGGTCGTAGTGTGCAATCAATCTTTATTGGTGGCGGCACCCCTAGTCTATTTTCAGTGCAGGCTATCTCAACAATCTTGAACGCCTGTCAGCAGCAACTCAATCTCAGCAGCGATTGCGAGATCACTCTAGAAACAAACCCGGGCACTTTTGAAGGTGAGAAGTTTGCCGACTTCAAGTTAGCCGGGGTTAATCGCCTCTCTATCGGTGTACAGAGTTTTGATCCAGAGCAGTTAAAAAAGTTAGAACGTATACATGGCCGTGATGAGGCGCTACATACGGTGCGTACTGCCCAACAATTAGGCTTTGAGAACATCAATATTGATTTGATGTTTGCGTTACCCGGCCAAACCTTAGAGCAGGCCTTAGATGATGTCGCTCAGGCCTGTGCACTAGACCTACCGCATTTGTCTTACTATCAGCTAACGATTGAGCCCAACACCCGCTTTCACCGTTTTCCACCAGCGATACCTTCATTAGATCAAGCGGCCGACATACAGACTGCAGCGATGGCCGCTATTAATGACGCCGGTTATGCACGCTATGAGGTCTCGGCCTTTAGTCGGCAAGGTGCCGAGTGCCGACATAATCTAAATTACTGGCAGTTTGGTGACTATCTAGGCATCGGTGCAGGCGCCCATAGCAAGCTCACTGTCGGCCATCAGATCAAACGCTTTCAACGCGTACGCCAACCCGACAGTTATTTGACGGCAGTGGCACAACAAAAACACGTTATTCAGATGCGGTTACTAAGGTCAAATGACCTCATTTTTGAATTCATGCTGAATCAATTGCGTCTGCGCCGTGGTTTCACCAGAGTAGATTTTGAGCAGCGCACCCAGTTATGCTGGCAGGATACGATCGCATCGCAGATCGATCATTTGCTTGCCCTAGGCCATCTGGAACAGGTAGCCGGCCGTTATTTTGCGAGCGAGCACGCCTATCGCTTCCTCGATAGCCTATTACAGGAATTCCTTGTAGAAACGCCATGAATCTAGACTCAGCCATCAATTCTTGCCCCTATTGTGGTGAATCCATCGAATTTTTCATTGAACCTTTAGAAGAAGTTCAGGAATATTTTGAAGACTGTACAGTTTGCTGTCAGCCGATCCAAATTTTAGTCATTCCTAATATAGTGACTGGCACGCCAGATGTGCGCTTTTTATGTGCAAATGATACGTTTTAAAGCCATTCCATTCGCACTTTTTTTGTGCTTATACACACGCCACAGAGCCAGTTACAAAATTGCAACAAAAGTCTTTGGCAACATCCGAAATTTAATTGAAAAACTATTTTTTATTATATAAATCAGTAACTTATTATCTTGATTAATATTTGTACGATTTAACAAGAAGGCTATATTTACCGAGAAATAATCACATAAGCATATTTCATCCACAGTTTTATCCACAGATTTTGTGGATAACCAATCTTTCCTATGTAACACAATAACTTAGCTCTAACTCTGGTCACTTTTGTTGAGAAAGTTTTTCTAGTTAGGCTATTGTCAAAACAACCCATTGTGATCTATGATTTGCGCTCGCGATTTAGGCTAAGAAAATGAAACCAGATACTCATCCAGAATACACAACAACCTCTGTTACTTGCAGCTGCGGAGCGACTTTTGAAACTCGCTCAACCTACGGCAGCGATACACTGAGCTTAGACGTATGCTCTAAATGCCATCCGTTTTATACCGGTAAGCAGAAGATGCTTGATACTGCCGGTCAGGTAGACAAGTTCCGTCGCCGCTACGGTAAGTAAGATTGTACGGGCTTTCACAGATGCCTATTTCTTAGGTGTCTGTGAAGTTGAAAGCTCACACGCTCTAGGTAATTCCCTCACGATACAAAGACTTAGTCGTTCGACCGAGTCCAGCTAGCTGTTATAGTTATTCGATCATTAGCTACTTTCTGATCGCTATGCCTCGCATCTTTGCGCTACTCCTCTTATCTATCCTTAACTTCAGTTATGGCTGCGCCTCTAATCCCGTCACCGGACGCCCTAACCTAGTCCTTATGACCGAAGAGCAAGAAATTGCTATGGGTCGTAAATACCATCAAGAGCTACTAAAGCAGTATCAAGTCTACCAAGACCCGAAATTACAAGCCTATGTCTCAGCTATCGTCGAAGAGCTAGCCAGCAGTAGTCACCGCGATCAATTACTGTTTCATGTCACGCTACTCGATAGCCCGCAGGTAAACGCCTTTGCCTTGCCAGGTGGCTATATCTATATCACACGTGGAATCATGGCTTACATGAATTCTGAAGCCGAGTTAGCTGGGGTCTTAGGGCATGAGATTGGCCATGTCACCGCCAGACACGGAGTGCGCCAACATACCGCCTCCACACTGACCGGCATGCTCGCTGGCGTCATCAGTGCATCTGTTGGTACCTATGGTGTTTCTGATCTTACTAACGTGGCAGGTACCGCTTTATTACGTGGCTATGGCCGTGAACATGAGTTGGAAGCAGACCGCTTAGGTGCGGAGTATCTCGCTCGTAGTGGTTATGACCCAGAGAAGATGATTGATGTCATCGCCATCCTCAAGTCGCAAGAGCAATTCGATAAACAATTGGCCAAGGAAGAAAATCGCGAAGCACGCGCCTATCATGGTCTGTTCTCATCACACCCTAGGAATGATCAACGCCTACAAGAGGTCATTCGTGCCGCTAACCAATATCGCAGCAAAGACAAGACCGATAGAAATGATCGCTTTCTTCAGCTGACCGATGGCATGGTGCTTGGCAGTAGCGCCAGTGATGGCATCGTCCGCAACAATCAGTTTTATCATAAAGACCTTAGTGTGAACTTGAGCTTCCCACAAGCGTGGCGCATCGATAATCTAAGCAATCGCTTAGTCGCCAGCAGCAAGGATAATGATGGCTTTATCCAAATTATGTTAGCTGACCGTAATAAACGTATGGCGCCAAAAGAATATTTAAAGAAGCGCTTCAAAGGTCTACGAAACGGCCAAGAAATTAAGAGTGCCAGCTTTCAGGGCTACACCGGTATCACCTCGGGTGACACACCGTTTGGTAAACGTAAAATGCGTGTCGCTGCCATCTATCAAAACAAGCAGGTTTACCTCATTTTTGCTACCGCTAAAAATGACGCGCTGATGAAACGATATGATCCAGCCTTTCTCGCAACTGCCCGCAGTCTTAATAAATTACGTGCTGATCAGTTACATCTAGCAGAGCCACAACGGATTAAATTAATTACTGCCAAAAAAGGTGATAGCTTTGCCAGCCTAGCGAAACACTCCCCACTCAATTCGCATGCAGAAGAACAATTGCGGCTTCTCAATGGACACTATCCAACCGGCGAGCCAACTGCCGGACAACAAATAAAAATCGTCGAATAAAATATAGCTATACTAGATCGCTATATTTAATAAAGAGCGCCCATGCCTGCATCTGATGCCTACCTGGTTGATTCCAGTATCTATATTTTTCGTGCTTGGTTTACCCTGCCAGACACCCTGCGAAATCAACATGATGAACCGATTAATGCGGTTTATGGTTTCACTGATTTTGTCGCTGGCCTAATTGAACAACATCAGCCAGAGCGTCTAGTCTTTGCCTTTGATGAGAGCCTAAGCAGTTCTTTTCGCAACTCTATTTATCCTCCCTACAAAGCGAACCGCGATCCAACGCCTGATGATCTACGACGTCAGTTTCAATTTTGTCGTAGTTTTTTGGAGGCGCTGGGTTATAACGTGATTAGTAGTAATCGCTACGAAGCAGATGACATCATTGGTACGGCTGCTGCCATTGCACGTAGGCAGGGGCATCGCGTCACCATCTTAAGTGCGGATAAAGATTTAGCTCAGTTGATTAATAGTGACGATACTTTATGGGACTATGCCCGCGATAAACGGTTTGATCCAAAACAGATCAAAAAACATTATGGTGTCTACCCAGAGCAGATCGCAGACCAACTGGCACTAGCCGGCGACAAGGTCGACAACATTCCTGGAGTTCCTGGTATTGGTATGACCACGGCGGCGCGCCTACTGACTAAGTTTGGTTCGATCGATCAGATGTTAGAAAACATTCCAGCGATTGCAGCGATGAAGATTCGTGGCGCAAAACGCATCATGGAATTAATTCAAGAACACCGAGAGACCGTTCTCTTATGTCAACGCTTAACTGAGATTGTCTGTGATGCTGAAGTGGTAGCAGAAGACTTACGCCTACATCGTGCACCCTGTCAGTTAGATGACCTAAATGCCTTATTCGATGAATTTCAGTTTGGTAGTTTACGCCGCGAGCGTTGGCAGAGGCTGCTAGCAGCAGCCTGATTACAAGCGATGAGTTACTGACTTATTAGTACTATTTTTCTGAACCCATCTCTAATGCTAGTCGGCGTGTCTCTGCACGCTCTTGATGATGCGCCTTCCAATCATACTCAGCTGTAACCTGTGGCCAACCTTGCATATGTTGGCGTGCAATTTCTGCGATTGCCTGCACATGATGTGGTGTTGCATTTAATGCTGGAATGTATTGGAAGTCACCACCACCTGCATCAGTAAAGACCTCACGATTGAGCATATCCATTTCTTCCAGAGTCTCTACACAGTCTGAGGAAAAGCCTGGACAGAAGATATCAATCGAGCCCAACTTATCTTTACCTAGTTGCTCCAAAGTCTCATCGGTGTAGGGCTTTAACCACTCTTCACGACCAAAGCGAGATTGGAAGGTCGTCAAATACTCTTCACTAGATAAGCCTAATTCTTCCGCAATCAACCGCGCAGTTTTATGACACTGGCAATGATAAGGGTCACCTTCTAATAAATATCTTTTAGGTACACCGTGGAATGAAAATAGCAGCTTTTCACTGCGCTTATTTTCTTTCCAGTAGTCACTGATTTGTTTAGCACAGGCCTTGATGAAAAGTGGCTGATCACAATATTGATTTATAAATCGTAATTCAGGCATCCAACGTAGCTTACTTAAGGTCTGCGCTACTGCATCAAAGGTAGAAGCTGTGGTTGCTGCTGAATATTGTGGATATAAAGGCATCACTAATAAACGCGTGACATTCTTTTTCTGCAACGCATGCAATGTTGATTCAATACTCGGTTGGCCATAGCGCATGGCACAGGCAACTTCGATTTCTGTTAGATCAATATCAGCTAAATACTGCTTCACTGCCGCCGTTTGATCCAAGGTATGTTGCATCAATGGTGAACCGGCTGGCGTCCAAATCTTGGCATAGGTTTCGGCACTGCGTTTCGGCCGTACATTCAAAATAATCAGATTGAGAATCAGCCACCAGATTGGGCGTGGAATTTCTACCACACGTGGATCCCAGAGAAACTCTGATAAATATTTTCGAAGCGCTTTCGGAGTTGCGGCTTCCGGCGTACCTAGGTTTGTTAATAACAAACCAACGCGAGCTGGATTAGCGTGATCGTAGTCAGGGGTACCGTTGTAAGCCATAGCAGTCAGATCTTGAATAGATGAATAGTTAGACGGCATAGCATACCGTCTATATAACCGTTTTACGAAAGCTTACTGAGTCTTTTGTGTAAAGGACTTGTACGAGGGAAGTGAGCTAATAAAAACCGCATCTGATCAGCCAACACACGCCGTCCTTGCAGATAAATATATTCGGCATGTGTTGGCGTAAAGGGTACTGCCAACAGCTGCATACCAACCTGTTCTGGCTGGTTGTTTGCCTTTCTATTATTACAACGTTTGCAAGCAGTAACGACGTTATTCCAAGTGTCTGCACCGCCTAAGCTAATCGGTGTGACATGATCACGTGACAGATCTCGCCCTTGAAAATCACCACCACAATAGAGGCAGACATGACCATCTCGCTTAAATAAGGTTTTATTATTCAGTGGGGGAATATAACGTTCATGCAGTGAGTGGTTACTGCCATAAGTAGCAATAATAGAATTAACTTCTATCATACTTTGCTGTCCACTCAGCGTATTAATGCCACCATGAACCACATACAATAACTCGCCGCAGGTATAGGCAACCTGCTGAGCATGATAGAGACGGGCAGCATCTTGATAACTAATCCATTCAAGTGGCATACCCGCAGCATCTGTACGTAAAACCTGTTGCCAGAGAGACTGCATCTTCCGAGCTCCAAAAGAGGTATCAGGTTGACACTGTAAAGACCGCATTGCACTCTGACAAGGGTGTGATACTCAAGAAAGTAATAAGTTTTTATTCCCTTTCACATCATTCAATCCAGTTTCGACGCAAAAAAATGGCATTTGAAAGGCTAAGTTAAAGTGTTTTATGCACAAAGCATGTTAAATCCCTATAAGCGTAAGGTGAATTAGCATAAAAATCTTTTTCTTGATATAACTAATTGATTTTTAAAGGAATTAATTCTTGCAGTACTTATCATTTGAAACTGTAATCTATTGTAACGGTATTAATAATGTCATCAGACAAATGTTTTCCACACTTTTATCCACAGGCTCAGCCTTGACAGCTAGCCATATATGACCGACTCCGTACTTATTCAAGTCGCTGTCGATACGCCGGTACGCGGCTTATTCGATTACCGACTGAAGTCAGCGCAAACAGAGGCCCTGATTGGTTGTCGTGTGCTCGTGCCTTTTGGCCATAGAGAGCTGATTGGTGTGATTATCCGTGAGCTGGATGACAGCCATACAGTCGCCGCTGATAAACTACGCGACGTCATACAAGTGATTGATCCGACGCCGTTACTCGATCCGCATTGCATCGAACTATTACTCTGGTCAGCAGGTTATTATCAATATGCCGTGGGTGCCGCGGTATTCACTGCCCTACCACCCGCATTACGCAAAAATAAGCCGGCTGAAATCAGTCAAAGCAGGGTCTGGTTAACACAGGGTGAGGCAGATACGGCGAGCCTTAATCGAGCCCCCAAACAGCGCGAAGTGTTTGACTGGCTGTCACAACAACCAACTGGAGCGAGCGATGACGCACTACGCCAACAGTTTGGGCCGATCAGCACTTGCCTCAAATCGTTAGAACAACGTGGATTGATCTTTAATCAACTCAGTGATGCATTAGCAACACAACAGGCTAGTGAAAAGACTACAACCCTTGAGACACAGGCGCCAGAGTTAACAACAGAACAAGCCGATGCCTACCAGCAGATCGCAGCCACATTAGACAGCTTTGCCGTACATCTATTAGAAGGTGTAACCGGCAGTGGTAAAACAGAGGTCTACTTTGCCTTAATCGAACAACTTTTAAACGCTTCAGGAGAAAGACAGGAATCTGCCGAGCCAGCACAGATCCTCATCATCGTGCCGGAGATTGGGCTCACACCACAGCTTCTACGCCGCTTAAATGATCGTTTCCAAATACCGATAGCGACCCTACATTCCAATATCTCTGAGCAGCAACGACAAGATACTTGGCTACGCATTGGTTTAGGTCAGTACCAGATCATCCTCGGCACACGTCTGTCGGTCTTTACACCAATAGCCAATCTAGCCTTAATTATTATTGATGAAGAGCATGATCATTCGCTCAAGCAACAGGAAGGCTTTCTCTATCATGCCCGTGATGTCGCTATCTATCGTGCACGTATGCTACAAATCCCAATCGTACTGGGTAGTGCAACACCCTCACTAGAATCAACATTAAACGCAAAACAAGATCGCTATAACCATCTTTTAATGCGCCAGCGAGCACAGGCAACACCGTTACCACGGATGCAGCTGGTCGATATGCGGGCATTACCAGCACGAGATATCTTATCGCCAACTCTACGCCAAGCTATGCATCGTCATCTAGAGGCGGGCAATCAGGTTATTTTGTTTTTGAATCGCCGCGGCTTTGCACCAGCATTGATCTGCCATGAATGCGCCTGGGTTGCACAGTGTGATCGTTGCGATGCCAAGCTAACCTTTCACAGTAATAACGCTAAGTTATATTGCCATCATTGTGATCACAGACGTAGCAAACCGGAACAATGCCCAAGTTGCCAATCCAATAATTTACTCTTGGTCGGTTTTGGCACACAACGTATTGAGCAGCTACTTGCCGATGAATTTAAACAATACTCAGCGATTCGTTTTGATCGTGATGCGATTAAGCGTAAAGGTCAGTTAGAACAGATCCTAGAAGATATTCAGGAACAACGGCACTCGATTATTATTGGCACCCAGATTTTATCTAAAGGGCATGATTTCCCTCGTGTTTCTCTAGTCGGTGTGTTGGATATTGATTACGGCATCTTTAGTGCTGATTACCGCGCTCTGGAACACAGTGCACAGCTACTGACCCAAGTCGCAGGTCGTAGTGGCAGGCGTAAAGAACAGGGTGAAGTGGTTATCCAAAGCCATGCGCCTGATCATCCGCTACTGCAATCACTGATCGCTAAAGGCTATCCAGATTTTGCCGAGCAGGCCCTAGCCCTACGCCAAAGCTGTAATCTGCCGCCTTATAGTTACCAGATGTTATTACGCGCACGCGCTACCCATGCCGATCATGCGCAACAGTTTCTACAACAGGCTAAGCAACTGGCACAGAAACAACTGGCGTCTGATCTACAGATCATGGGGCCATTACCTTCCACGATGGAAAAGCGTGCCGGAAAATTTCGTGCTGTCGTACTCTTTAGTGCAAATAGTCGCCGCAGCCTAAGCTTAGGCACTGCCGACTGGTTACAGCAATTGCATCGCCTACCGGAAGCACGCCGAGTACAATGGAATCTTGATATCGATCCACTGGAAGGGATATAGGCTTAATTAGCCAACGGAAGGACACAGCATCAATCTTATGCGTTACAATTCGCAGGCTTAAACATTCAATCAGCAGAACACGCAGTAGGTAACCCATTTTGAAGGATCAGATCGAGAGCAGCTTACAAAGTCTTGTCGATAACTTAATCGCAGACGGTAGTCTCACTATAGAAGCCCCCATTGCCTTCCAAGTGACTCGGACAAAAGATCCGGCACACGGTAATTTCGCTAGTAATATCGCTATGATATTGGCTAAGCCCATGCGCAAATCACCACGTGATATTGCCGCCCTACTGCTGCCAAAATTAGAGCAAGATGCACTCTTTGAACGTGTTGAAATTGCTGGCCCTGGTTTTATCAACTTCTTCTTAGTGCAAGAAAAAAGTAATGCTATCTTGCAACAGGTCCTGGATGCAGGTGAACGCTTTGGCTGTAATGACAGTGGTGCAAACCAATCGTTACATATCGAATATGTATCGGCCAACCCTACTGGACCACTGCATGTAGGCCATGGTCGCGGCGCTGCTTATGGTGCCTCTTTAGCCAAACTATATGCAGCTAATGGCTACCGCGTGCATCGTGAATACTATGTTAATGATGCTGGCCGACAGATGGATATTCTGGCAACTTCGGTGTGGTTGCGTTATCTCGAGCTCTGCGGTGAAGAGCTGGTATTCCCAAGCAATGGTTACAAAGGTGACTATGTCTGGGATATTGCCGCCACTGCCCATCGTACACATGGCGCTGAGTTCCAGCATGCCGTCGATAGTTTTTACACTGAAGTACCTATCGATGAACCACAGGGTGGCGATAAAGAAGCCCATATCGATGGCTTAATTGCAGTCGCAAAAAACCTTCTAAAGGCTGACGGTTATAGTGTTTTCTTCGACCTTGCGATCGATACGATACTAGCTGATATCCGTGATGACCTAGGCCTGTTTGGTGTCGAATACGATAATTGGTATTCGGAACGCAGTCTGTTCGCTGATCAACGCGTAGAAAAAGTCATCAATCGCTTAGAGGTCAGTGGCCATACCTACCGTAAAGATGGTGCGCTTTGGTTTGCTTCATCCAAGCTCGGTGATGAAAAGGACCGTGTAGTTGTGCGCGAAAATGGCACACCAACCTACTTTGCCTCTGATATTGCCTATCATGTTGATAAGCTCGAACAGGGTTATGACCAAATCATTAATATCTGGGGTGCCGACCATCATGGTTACATCCCCAGAGTCAGAGCGGCCTTACAGGCACTCAACCTCGATGCCGACAAGCTAAAGGTATTATTAGTCCAGTTTGCCAACCTCTATCGTGGTGAAGAACGCCTACAGATGTCGACCCGCTCCGGTGAATTTGTAACCCTACGCTCCTTGCGTAAGGAAGTGGGTTGTGACGCAGCGCGCTTTTATTATGTGATGCGTAAGAGTGAGCAGCATCTAGATTTTGATTTAGAGTTAGCGACATCTACCAGCAATGAAAATCCGGTGTACTATGTGCAGTATGCACATGCTCGTATCTGTAGTGTGCTACGTCAAAATCTTGAACCAATAACGACTGAGAATGTTTCAGCTGAGTTATTAAAAGAAGAAAATGAAAAACAACTGATGCAAAAGATTGCTGACTACCCAGAAGTAGTGCGCAGTGCTTGTAGCAAGCAAGCACCACATATCTTAGTGCAATATTTACGTGAATTAGCTCAGCGCTTTCATAATTACTACAACGCAACTCAATTTCTAGTTGAGTCAAAACAGCTCAGGCAGGCACGCCTACAATTAATATTGGCGATCCAGCATGTGTTGGTCAATGGACTCGATTTAGTCGGTGTTAGTGCCCCGGAGAAGATGTAAGGATGGCTGCAGCGAAGAAGAAAACTGTTGCGAAAAAGGCATCGGCGAGCCAACCCTTACCGGGTTGGATCTGGTTGATGACCGGCTTAATTATTGGTTTAAGTGCAACCTTCTTCCCAAAGTTAAACCAGTACTTTAATCAAGTTAACGAGGCAGAAACAGTCGTTACTAGCACTGAATTAGAAACACGTGATTTCACTTTTTATACGCTGCTATCAGAGGTCGATGCCTTAACCGACACCACACCAAATACAAGTACAAGTACAAGTACAAGTACAAGTACAGCGGTAAAACAGCTGGCTGATGAAAGTATCCTATTTGTCTTGCAGATGGGGTCTTTTAAAGACAAACAAGAAGCGACCCGCTTACAGGCTCAGCTGCTTTTATTAGGTACTAATGCGCATATTCAAGACGTACGCGTTGATGGCAGTCAGTGGTTTCGTGTCACCATTGGCCCTAGCCAAGATAAAGCCCATCTTACTCAGGTTCAAAAAAGGCTCGCCAAAAAACGTATTACTTCACGTTTATTCCAAGTGCGTAGCTAGACTATCCAAACGTTCTTCCAGTCGTTGAACACGCGCCTCTAATTCCTCTATCTGCTTTTTTTGCTGCACCATTTTTACACTGGATAAAGATGGCGCACTAGCGACTGTTTTTACATCGAGGCCCTGTATACCAGCTGAGATCAGTTTTTTTGCTTCAACTGTTTTACTTGAACTAGGTGTGAATGCATTACGTGTATCCATTAGTTCAAAACTATCAAAGCCTTTGTCCCCTTTACGCTCAGTGACCAAACGCACTAGAGGTGAATTACCAGCAATTTCGACTGATGCCAATTGCGCATATGGCAAGCTATAAATTGTCTCAAAACGCTTACTTTTCTTTTTAAAGCGAATAACCTGTAGGCCACTCTCACTGAAAATAATTTGCGCCTTAACCCGTGGTTTACCTGAAGAAAGTAGTGAATAGCCTTTTTTACCGGCATAGAAATAAACATAGCTATTGAGTAGCAGAGTTTCATCGATCTTCAAGATAGCATCGCTACGCAACTGCGCATCGAGACTGGAGTCATCCTTAGAAAAAACAGAAGAGCTGAACAGACAGCCAATAATTAGGGCGGTTATGAGACGCATTGTAAGATTCATCCTTTTTAATCAAAAACGTATGTATGCTAGGCTCTAGTAGTATAATTCAGATGTTTAAATGGCCATAGGGTCATACCTACTTTTAGTTTATTTTTATTCAGTGAAGACAACATGAGTGACTCCATACTAACGCAGCAAATCCCCTTAACAGCGGATATTCAATCACGAATTCCAGTACTGGCTGGTGCTGAACGTAGCGCCTTGATCGCGCGCATTAAAGCATTACTAAAGGCACAGGATGCCGCCTTGGTTGCGCATTACTACACGCACGAAGATCTGCAGCAGTTGGCTGAAGAGACTGGTGGTTATGTCGCTGACTCCTTAGAAATGGCACGCTTTGGCCATGAGCATAGCGGCTCAACCCTGGTTGTTGCCGGTGTCCGTTTTATGGGTGAAACAGCAAAAATATTAAGCCCTGAAAAACGCATTATCATGCCCGATCTTGAGGCAACCTGTTCACTTGATCTCAGTTGCCCAGCGGATAAATTCACTGAGTTCTGCGATCAACACCCAGACTGCGTTTCAGTTGTCTATGCCAATACCAGCGCTGCAGTAAAAGCCCGAGCCGACTGGGTGGTAACCTCCAGTATTGCGGTGAAGATTATTTCTCACTTGATGGAGCAGGGGAAAAAGATTTTATGGGCACCTGACAAACACTTGGGCAATTACTTACAAAAGGTCACCGGGGCCGACATGCTGATGTGGGATGGCGCCTGCATAGTGCATGAAGAATTTAAGGCGCGCGCCTTGGGAGACTGCATTGCCCAACATCCAGATGCAGCTGTTTTAGTCCACCCTGAATCACCTGATGATGTGATCGCCATGGCCGATGTGGTTGGCTCAACCTCAGCCTTGATTAAAGCGGCAGAGACACTGCCTAACAATCAATTTATTGTCGCCACAGATAATCGTATCTTTTATAAGATGAAACAATTGGCGCCAAATAAGGAATTCATCGAGGCACCTACTGCAGGCGAAGGTGCGACTTGCCGTAGCTGTGCACACTGCCCTTGGATGGCGATGAATAGCCTACAAAATCTTCTACAGGTATTAGAAAATGGCGGCAACGAAATTGAGGTTGATGAAAAGATTCGTGTCGATGCCTTTCGATCGACCAAACGTATGCTCGATTTTGCTAAGCAAAATGCCTAGGCCGACTTCTCGAAATTTTTACTAGTGTAATATTTTCAACATCACTTAATTTTTAATTGGAATATTAAAGAATGGACAAGACATTTGGCAGCGGATTTAGCAGCCTTGAGGAATATAAGGACGTTAATGCAATCACGTTTAAAGAAAATAACGGTGAGCGTGTTCATCGCATCGAAAACATTCCTGGCAAGCAGGCATCATTGAAAATACTACGCGCGGTTACTTTAGATAGCGGCGTACTGAGCAAATCTGAGGCTGAACAGGGGCTGATATTATTTGGTGATTATGTTGCTGATGAACAGGCTTCACCAAATGCACACCCGAATATCCGTTTGTTACTGGATACTATTGAACACAACTTAAAGTGGGATATCTCTGTAGAAAAATAAAGCGATTAATCTCTCGTTTTATTTTACTGAATACGCACCCAGCCATGGCTAAGATGTTAAAAAAATCCAATCTAGCGACTAAGACTTGTCTACGCTGTGGCCGCCCTTTTACTTGGCGTAAAAAATGGGCGGCCGTTTGGGATGAGGTAAAATATTGTTCCCAGCGCTGTCGTAAAAGCTAATTTAAGGTGTCGTTCTCAAGCATCAGTTTATCGATTTCACGCATCACATCATCAATCTCAGGTGGTAATTGCAGATAGAAACCCTGCGTCTCTATTGCTGCCATAACCTGTTCAACATTGGCATTAGCTAATTTCTTTTTACTTAGATCAACTTCTAATACCTTGGTTAAGTCACCCATGAATTGAGTCACTGACTCTGGTAATTCTGTGGTTTCGACACCGGCTTTCATATACACATAGGTATCATTTTTACGTTCACTACGATAAACATAACATTGCATAACAGCTTTCAACTCTTTCTTTAATTGGTTCTATTTATAAGGCTCTATTTTATAGGATGTGCAATACGGCCTTGGGAATCAAGGTAACTATAACTCATTAGCGCTTGATCTAGCTCGAGTAAAATCTCTTTTAGTCTGAGTTCACTACATTGTTGCCTGTGTAAGCGTTGCTGGCAACGGCAAGTTATCTGTTCTGCATCAATATGCACACTGGCTAGTAACTCTTGCACACAGTCACCGCTTTCATATTCATCGATTACATAACCGCCCATCTCAGCGCAAGACACATTGACCGTATGGGTATCACCAAATAGGTTATGAATATCACCTAGCACTTCTTGGTAGGCACCGACCAAGAAAAAACCGAGCAGATAATCTTCTGATTTAGGCAGTGGGTGTAACTTCAAGTAGTCTGAAATGCCATTAGCAGCAACATAGGATTGTATCTGCCCATCGGAGTCACAGGTTAGATCATGCAACCTAGCGTTTATTTTAGGCTCTTGCTCTAGCTTATGTAATGGCACGATAGGGAAGATCTGACCCAAGCCCCAGATATCAGGTAACGACTGAAATAAAGAAAAATTACAAAAGTACTTTGAGGCATCGACTATAGTCTCACCCTCTGCATTGGCACACTGCTGTTGCACTCGATGGATCAATTGCTCAGCATCCGCTCGCTGTTGTAGATTTATTTTCTGCTCAAGGAATGCTGTATTCATTAACTGGCGAAAAGCATTAATTGCATCAGCATTTATTGCAAGCTGATCTAATGCTGCCATTTGTAACTGATCGGCTTGCTGAGCAATAGCTAGTGGCCATGGTCGACTAACCATATCTTCTTCTAGCTCTTCTATTGCAGCCTCTGCTGCCATCACGTTAGTAACCAATACTGCATGATGCGCCACCAATGCACGACCATGCTCTGTAATGATCTGTGGTTGAGACAACTCATACTGTTGGCAATACTGCACCACACAGCTGATTACCAAATCGGCATATTGTTGATAGCTATAAGACCGCGAGAAATAACTACCATCACCCTGCGCAGCATAATCAATCGCCATACCACCACCAATATCAAGATAGTCTAGGGCACAACCATGGGCATGTAATTCAGCATAGACCTGCATTGCTTCACGTAGGCCCTGCTCATAATCTGCCAACACCGAAATCTGTGAGCCCATATGAAAATGTAATAAACACAGGCAGTCTAAACATTGCTTTAACTGCAGTTGTTCGATCAACTGCAGTAGGGCTGATGTCTCTAGTCCAAACTTTGCGTTTGGGCCACCACTATTTTGCCATTGGCCAGCAGCAATTGAATTCAGCCGGATCCTAACGCCTAGCTTAGGCTTCAACCCTAAGGCCTCACTCTCTTCAATAATCAGATCAAGTTCGACTAATTTCTCCAACACGATAATCACATTGATACCCATAGCCTGCGCATGCAGTGCTAAGCGAATATAGGTGCGATCTTTATACCCATTACAAATGAGCAGACGCTGATCTTGTGGTAATAAGGCAAAGGCGGCTAATAATTCAGGCTTACTACCCACCTCCAAACCAACAGCATGGTCTGGATTATCTAGCAGATGCTCTACCACGGTACGTTGCTGGTTGACCTTAATGGGGTAAACCACATGATGTGCCTGACTATAGGCATGGTTACTAATGGCTAGATCAAACGCAGCGGCTAATTGTTCTACTCGCGTATCCAGCAGTTGTGGGAAACGAATCAATACTGGGAACGAGCTACCTGTCGCATGCAGTTGCTGACAGACTTGATAGAGATCTATCTCTGCCTTATCTTTAATATTAACGCTTATATGGCCATCATTATTAACATCAAAATGACCTTCCCCCCAGACCGGAATACGGTAAGATTCGCGAGACTGATCGGGCCCCCATTGGGCGTCCTGCTGTTTAGACATGATTTAATAACTCACAGTACATAACGGTTAATACAAATATGGATATACTCACAAATCAACAACACTGGTTCTCTGAACGACATGCCGATAGTGCAACAGCATTTTCCCTAGAGATTACTCAGTGCCTACATGAAGAGCAAACAGATTATCAAAAAATTGCAATTTTTGAGACTAAAAGCTTTGGCAATCTGATGGTGATTGATGACTGCATCATGCTCACGCAGCGTGATAATTTCATCTATCACGAAATGATGACTCACCCTGCTCTATTCAACCATCCAGCACCACACCATGTTGTTATTATTGGTGGTGGCGATTGTGGCACCTTACGCGAGGTGGCGAAACATAAAGAAGTTGAACAGATCACTCAGGTTGAAATTGACTACCGTGTCACCGAGCTATCCTTGGAATTCTTCCCCGAGCTCTGCACTGCCAACCAAGACAGTCGAGTACAGTTTGAGTTTACTGATGCCATCCAATGGATGCAGCAGGCAGCAGATGCCAGCATTGATCTCATCATCGTTGATAGCACAGACCCTATCGGCCCAGCTGAAGGGCTCTTTCGTGAGGCATTCTACCGTGATTGTGAACGTGTGTTAGCAGCAGATGGGATCTTAGTGCAGCAGAGTGAATCACCCTTAGTGCATTGGGAGAGTATTACTAAAAAGATGCAACTAGCGATGGCAACAGCAGGCTTTGCAAAACAACAGACTTTATTTTTTCCACAACCAGTCTATCCAACCGGTTGGTGGTCAGCCACGTTAGCGACACGCCATCAATTACATTTAGTGCGTGATCAACAATGTAAGGCGGCCGAGTTTGATACTGACTACTATAACTATGGCATCCACTTGGCAGCTACAGCATTGCCTAATTTTATTCTGAAGCAATCGTAGTTTCTTTAGGCGAAAAAAAACGCCCCATTTGCGTGGGGCGTTAATCAGTACTACTTAGCTGAGGAGAACAGCTACTTACGAACAAACTCAGGATAGGCTTCCATACCGCATTCTGCGATATCAACACCATTCATCTCATCTTCTTCGCTCACTCTGATACCAACAACCATCTTGATAATTCCCCAAGCGATCATTGAAGTAACAAAGGTCCATCCAAAGATAACCACTGCGCCATATAATTGACTACTTAAGCTTGCATCAGTGTTCGATAGAACAACTGCGATCAAACCCCATAGACCAACCACACCATGCACTGACATTGCGCCGACTGGATCATCTAGCTTCAACTTATCAAAAGTGATGATACTGAAGACAACTAGGACACCACCGATAGCACCAATGATTGTTGCCAACCCTGGAGTAGGCGCTAGTGGTTCAGCTGTAATTGCAACCAAGCCAGCAAGTGCGCCGTTCAAGGTCATTGATAGATCTGCTTTACCAAACAATGCTTTGGCTGTGAGTAGTGCTGCGATAACACCGCCGGCTGCTGCTGCATTAGTGTTAACAAAGACTAGTGCGACTGCATTCGCTTCAGCAACATTCGAAACAACCAGCTCAGAGCCGCCATTGAATCCGAACCAACCCAACCAAAGAATAAAGGTACCTAAAGTAGCTAGCGGCATATTTGCGCCAGGCATAGCAACTGCTTTACCTTCAGCCGTATAGCGACCTTTACGTGCGCCTAGCAAGATAACACCGGCTAATGCTGCAGTTGCACCACATAGGTGAACTACACCTGAGCCTGCAAAATCTGCAAAGCCTGCTGCGTCTAAGAAACCACCACCCCATTTCCAGAAACCTTGAACTGGGTAGATGAAGCCACACATGACAACAGCAAATAATAAGAAAGACCAAAGCTTCATACGCTCAGCAACCGCGCCTGAAACAATAGACATTGCAGTGGCTACAAACACCACTTGGAAGAAGAAGTCTGATAGACCAGAGTAGTAAGTATCACCACCGCTGGCAATTACGTCTGCCGCTGAGTTATCAGCTGAAGTCAGCATGTCGAATGCTAACGGCATCCACGTGCTCTCTGTGCCGCTATACATAATGTTGTAACCACATAACATGTACATCACTGAGGCGATTGAATATAGCGCAATATTTTTAGTTAAAATTTCAACTGTACTTTTTGAACGGACTAAACCAGCTTCTAACATTGCGAAGCCAGCAGCCATCCACATAACAAATGCACCCATTACTAGGAAGTAAAAGGTATCTAGTGCATATGCAAGTTCGATTACTTGATTTTCCACGATTCTCTCCTATTCTTTTATAGAGCCGTAGCGCCGGTTTCACCGGTGCGGATACGAATAACCTCAGACAGGTCAGAAACAAAAATCTTGCCGTCACCGATTTTCCCGGTGTTAGCTGCTTTTGTGATTGAGTCTAATAAGGTTTCAACTAAACTGTCATCGATAGCGATTTCAAGTTTAATCTTCGGTAAAAAATCAACGACATATTCAGCACCACGATAAAGCTCTGTGTGTCCTTTCTGACGTCCAAACCCTTTCACTTCAGTAGCGGTTATTCCTGATACACCGATTTCTGACAAGGCTTCACGAACATCATCTAACTTGAATGGTTTAATTATTGCTGTAACCAATTTCATTGCGTTCTCCAAATTGATTGATCAGTTTTTGTGATTTATTCAACCTAGTGAAAAATTAAACAGCAGATAGTCAGACTGATAACCACACTAGATTGAAAATCTTTTATGTAGTGGCAAGGTGAAGTATTGAAGACCTCCACCTTGCTACTACCCGATAGGCCTTACAGGATGTCAAAACCCCAGTGGATTGATACGTAGGCTTGTGTCTCATCTGGCTCATTAAGAGCGTCGGCATCTGTTGTGTCAACGATAGCGCCTGTTAGCTCAAGACCACCAAGCTCCATGGTGTAACCCACTTCAAAGTAGCTACCCATGTCACTACTGGCATCTTTACCCCAGTCACCATAAGTGATGTAAGCGCCACCGTAGTTACCGGTTACTGCTGTGAAAGCGTAATCGTCGCCACCATTTGAATAACCACCGTCGTACTCACCTACCGTGTATTCAAGGTCAATTGCCAGTTCGCCCATGCTTGCGCCGGCATATAGATTGATTTCATCGTAGTCATCATCAAAGTTTGCTTCGGTGTAGCGGTAGGCCGTGTAACCCACACCTACATAGGCGCTTTCAAACTCATGGATATAACCACCATAAAGGTCATACTCAATACCTTCACCGACATCAGCGGCCCAAACACCGGCGTAAGCACCACCGAATTCTAGATCGACACCACCATTACCAACAGCGTCATCTTGAATAATGCCGCGGAAGATATAATCCGACATGATTCCAGCATTACCACTGATAGCCAGTTGGTGATCATCGGCAGAAGCGCTGAAAGATGCAGTTAAAAGAGTTGTTCCTAATACAGTGCTAGCAACAGCACCTAAAATTTTGTTGTTCATTTGAGTATGTCTCCGTATTTGCTTCATTGCCTTCTTGGCAATCGATATTAATTTACATCAGAGATAAAGCATATTGCGTGCCACTTTTTAAAACTCATTTAAAAACAATAATTTAAAATAATTAGGCTAAATTTTAGGCCGATCACACAGAAACTTTGCGCACCGTCATGATTCAGCCCTGCACTATTTTAGGTCACTCGTAGCAGACACATGAGTAGGCTAAGATAGGGCAACCTTAACGGAACATATCCAAATGAAATTTGATGCCAACGCAATGGAAGAAGCCATTAGCAAATTCCGAGCCTTATTACCCAACGACGTTGAAGAGCTATGCAACTTTGGTGAAGACAAGATGAAACTCGCCCTGCAATCGATGCTGCAAGACTTAGATGTGGTTACGCGTGAAGAGTTTGATAGCCAAAAGCAGGTGCTGTTACGTACCCGTGAGCGCTTAGAACAACTAGAACAGCGTCTAGAGCAGCTCAAATAATACTAAGGTCTTAATTAAGAGTAAGGCTGACTGATATTTTTATTGCTTGCCTCAAGGTTGAGCTTTGTACTTCCTACCTTCTAATAAGGGTAAGCCATATGGTTCTGCATTCTGAAAAGTAACAGGGATTGTTTTGCAGTGTTTAAATTTAGCAAGGTTTATCTGTTCTAGATTAGCAGCTCCAAGTTTACATTTGGTTGTTTCTTTACGCACATCAAAATGTAAATGCGCTAAGCCACCTGTAAATCCACTGTTACCTGCAATACCGATCATATCGCCTTGCTTAACTTTGTCTCCGACGTCTACTAGTGCGCCTTTTGGTGACAGGTGTAAATATATAGCAATTGACCTATCTTTGTGTCTAATGAAAATATAGTTTATCTCTTCCATTTTAGAAGAATCATTCGAAAAGAAATCCTGGATATTAATAACCTTACCGTCACGTGAGGCAATGATTTTTGCGCCTATTGGCATTTCAAGATCATAAGCATATCTACTATCAAGTTTATATGTACCATAGTCTTTTGTATGTGTGATACCACCACAAACACCTTGGCTTACGGTATACGCTTCGCCGGCCTGGTAAGGAAGAATATACTTTGACTTGCTTGGCTCTTGAAAATCAGACACATAACAGCCGGGAGAATAGCCCACACGATTATTTGTTTTATTTCGTTAATCATTTGCATTGGCTATTTGCATACATGCTAAAATCAATAAAACAATTTTATTCATAATTGGAAGCTTTCAGCCTAATTAAGTGGAACCTATTTTCCACTCACCACGACCCTAATATAAGTTAATTAATTAACATAATTATTTAACACTATCATCATATTATGAGAAAAACCATAATAGATAGTAATGGCAAAAAAGTTCGACCTCGATAGCAAAATAAAAAGCACCTACTTTCACGCGCCGCTGAACATCTAGAGCAACCAAAGCAACACCAAGCCTCTATAGTATGAGACTCACTCTCATTCTAGGAGCTGCTCACTCATGTCAGCAAAGCATTACTACCAATGACACTTGCCCGCGTTCATAGCCGAGCACAAACCGGGATGCAGGCGACTGCTGTTTTGGTCGAGGTTGATTTATCAAACGGCCTGCCCTGCTTTTCTATTGTTGGCTTGCCTGAGGCTGCTGTGCGCGAGAGTAAGGAGCGTGTTCGGGCGGCGATTAAAAATAGTCAGTTCCAGTTTCCAGCTCGCCGCATCACGGTTAACTTGGCGCCAGCAGAGCTGCCTAAGGAGGGTGGGCGTTTTGATTTGCCAATCGCTTTAGGTATTTTGCTGGCGTCTGAGCAGATTCAATGTAAGCACTTGGATGATTATGAGTTTATTGCTGAGCTTGGTTTAGGTGGTGAGCTACGACATACCCGAGGTGTGCTGCCTAGTGCATTGGCCTGTTCTAAAGATAATCGCAGCTTAATCACCGCTAGTGAAAATAAATATGAGTTAGAGTTGTTAAGCGGGCAGGAGACTTTTTGTGCCGATGATTTACTCCAAATCTGTAATCACTTGTTGCAGCATCAGTGTCTCTTGCCAGTTGTCACAAAGGACCGTAAAGCTAATGCTCGGTGTTCACATAGTCTGGCTGCTATTCGTGGGCAGGAACAGGCTAAGCGCGCGCTGACCTTGGCTGCTGCTGGTGAACATCATT
>CAJQLY010000014.1 GCA_905479295.1 uncultured Gammaproteobacteria bacterium
GCCTCGCTCAGGATGGCAGCATAGTCTAAAGTTTGTGCGCCATAACGGGTCTCTAGGCGAAGCAGGCAATCTGCCGGTGATAAGCTGGATGCTTGGCTCATCCACTCCAAACATTGATGCAAGACGATGCCGCGTAGGCGTGCTATTTCATCACCTACACGCTCAGTCGTTGCAGTTTGTTGACTGAGCTTTGGTGTTAACTTCTGTGTGATTATCTTATCCAGTTTCGATGTCGTTATCACAGGCGCAGTTGCGCTATTCACTGGCAGTGGACTCAGTTCAGGTCTGTTCTCACTTTGTTTCTGCCACAGTGACTGATGATCATCGTCTTCAGTAAGCCAGGCAGCCTGCATCAGGCTATGCCAGCTTTCACCCTTGTTACTAGGCGTAATACATCCGGTAACAATCAATGCTTGGCAGCTGCGAGTGATCGCGACATAGAGCAAATTCAATTCTTCTGCTTGTTTTAATTGGCTAGCATTTTTTAAATCACTGATGCTTGCTGTTCTCTTACTCTTAGGCCCAGCCAACAAGAAATGGCTAGGTCGATCTGCTTCTACCGGCCAATCACAGAGTGCAGTGTAGTGATCACTTTCGGTCTTGCGCGGGCCTGTATTGGCTAAAAAGACGATTGGTGACTCTAATCCCTTGGCTGAATGTATGGTCATGATATTCACACAGTTTTGTGCCTGTGCACTGAGCTCAGCGATTGGTTGAGTTTCCTCAAAGTAACGCAGGAAACTTTGAATGCTAGGGTAGCGACCACTATTCGCTTCTAGGCTGATATTTAGGAATTGCTGTAATCGTGCGATGACTTGCTCGTTATCATGCAGGGGTACAGCTTGGCGATAACGGGTAATCAGCTCGCGTTGTTCAAAGATCGTATTTAATAAATCGTGTACCGGTATGTGATCGGCCAGCGCCTGCCACTCAACTAAAGTGCTATGAGCCTGTTTCAAACTATCTTGCTCATTACCTTCATTACTCGCGCTATATGCCGCCAGTTTGTGAGTCCAATGTTTGGCTTCATACGCCTGCAGTTGTAATAGCTGGCTGTCTTCGATATTGAATATTGGACTCTTAAGGACATGGCCCAAGGCAATATCATTCAGCGGGTTCTTTAAAATCTGCAATAGGGCTAGCAGGTCTTTGATTTCTAAATAATCGGCGAGCCTAGTCTTGCTGTCAGCTAGGAAGGGGATGCCAATCTCGTTCATGCCTAGTTTAAGTTCATTCAGCTTACTTCGATTGCGTAGCAGAATGAGGACATCGCTATAACCTGCGGCACGATAGTGACCATCGTCAAATACCGGGGTTTCTTCATCGATTAATGCCTGAATGCGCTGAGCAATCAGACGGCCTTCTTCAAGATAGACCGACTCCTCAATCTCAACCTTGGCCTCTAGTAAGGGATTGCGAAAAGTGATCTCACTCGTCGGCTGCGCCTGTTTTGGCAGCTTTTCCTGCTCAATAAGAGGATGGATTTCGAGCATGCCCCAGCGATCGCTATGCTGGCATTGGTGCGTGCTAAAGGCTGGGAAACGGCTGGCAAGGCGAGTGAATAGGCTGTTGACGGCATCGATGATGATCGCTGCCGAGCGCCAAGAGTGGTCATTATTGAAATGCTGGCTGCCATATTCTCGTTGTGACCACTCGTTTGCATATTGTTGGATGCTGGAGTTGGCACCACGGAAACCATAAATCGACTGTTTTACATCACCGACTAAAAATAGGCTTGCTGGGTCCAGTGTCTCGCTCAATTGCTCCTTAGAGGAGAGCAGTAGCGGCTGCAGGAACTGCCACTGGATCGGGTTGGTATCTTGAAATTCATCGACTAAATAATGTCGAATACGCATACCTAGTTTGTATTGCACCCACAGTGCTTGTCCTTGATCACGTAATAATCGAAAGGTCTCCCACTCCAAGTCGGAAAAATCGACTACACCCTGTTCGCGCTTAAGTGCTTGGAAGATCTCGATCAGACGTTGGCCACAGTAAAACCAAGCGGCACTGACACGGCGGTAAACCTTGCGTTGTTGTGTCTCAATCGCTAGATCTAAATTGGCCTTGAGTAGGGCGATATCGTCTAAGCACTGCTCAGCGATCTCTGTGCCAACCTTCTTGATTAAGGGTTTAGACAGCTTATGAGGACTGCGTTCTTTGTCGTCCTTGGTGTAGAAAACGTTAGATAGCTTGAGAAGACGCTGATCTAGCGCTAGGTCAGCGTCAATGAAACGTTCAATCTCTAGTGCAAAGCCCTGTTGGGTGGCGCTACTGTGCCGAAAAACCTCAGCAACTTGCTTGCCGGCCCTGATCAATTCGTGTTCTGAGGCGAATGGCTCTAGTTCTTCATGCTGTTGATCTAGACAGTGCATGGCGTGGTCTAAATTGTGGCCATCGATGAAGCTGCGCCATTCATTCTGCTTGTCTAAAAATAACTTAAGCAGGTCGCCTAATGTGGCATAACTGGTGCACCACTGGGCTAAACAGGTGATTTCTTCAGATAATTTCTGCTCATTTGCCTGCTCACTGAGACGCAATAAGCGATTAAACGCCAAGTTTTGTAGTGGCGCGACCTCTTCACACAGTTCAAAGCCGGTTGCTAATGCCGATTCCAATGGGAAGGCATGGACAATATCCTCACAAAAGGCATGAAAGGTACTGATGCGTATATTTTGATCAGCAAACAGCACACGCTCGTAGAGATCGCGAGCCAAGGCGATTTGTGTCTGATCTGCTGGTTCATTAATCGCAATTAAGGCCGCACGCAGCCTATCTTCGTCCCATTGCGCCCAGTTTTGCAGGGTGCTGTGCAAGCGTTGACGCATCTCGGCAGCCCCTTTACGGGTGAAGGTGATGGCGAGGATGTGTTGTGGTTCAGCGCCAGCCAGTAACAGTCGGCAGATACGGGTAATCAGTAGATAGGTCTTGCCTGAACCGGCCGATGCAAATATATTTGCATTCGTTTGTGGCTGGGTAGCATCGATTAAACTGCTCATGATTTAGCACCAAAGATCAAGGGATGCTTTCTGCTTTCAGTTTCGTATACACTAGCCAGCGCATGCGGGACTTGCTGTGTGGTGTCCCTGCTGCTTGTGGAAGTGTGCTGCTTGATATGATCGACTGTCCGCATTCTGAATTCTTATTTTTTTGAAAAAGCGCTGCTAACTGAGTTCCTATGGCTAAAGACTATGATGCTGCATCCATCGAGGTATTAAGTGGCCTCGACCCAGTGCGTAAACGTCCTGGGATGTACACCGATACTGCGCGACCTAACCATTTGGCGCAAGAAATTATTGATAATAGTGTCGATGAGGCACTTGCTGGCCATGCCAGTACGATCGAAGTGCAACTATTTAAGGATGGTTCCC
>CAJQLY010000015.1 GCA_905479295.1 uncultured Gammaproteobacteria bacterium
GCATATGGACCTACACGGTAAGATGGAATTGGCACATACATGCTTTCTTCTGCACTTACTACGTTACTCATGCCTACCATTGCTAGTAGTGCACTTGCTAGTACCGTTACTCTCATTTTCATTGATTACTCCTCGTTGAGTTTTACTGCTTTTTCATTCCTGATTACGTGCCAGGAAATTTATAATTTTTATTGTGCAAAAGGCCATACACGCAGTTTTTGCTTACTGCTAGACCATAAGGCTGCAAATCCACCCGGCTCACGGATTAAGAGCACGATAATAATAGTACCGACAACAATCTTTGAGTTGTTCTCAATAAATGCAGTATCAATTGCACCACCACCGAAGATAAAGTCACTACCTCGTGTAATTAGGATTGGCCAAGCATAGACAAAGATTGCACCCAAGAATGACCCCAGGATCGACCCTAAGCCACCGACGATAACCATAAACATAACTAGGAATGAACGACGAAGGTTAAAGATCATAAAATCTAAGTTACCGATATAGCAGTAGCAGTACATTGCACCTGCAACACCACAGTAGAATGTTGAGATAAAGAACGCCATCAGCTTAGTCTTAGCTACCGGAATACCGATAACCTTAGCGGCGATATCCATATCACGCACAGCCATCCAATTACGGCCAGTATTACTGCGGACTAGGTTTTTACAGGCCAGTACTAGAAGGATAGTCACGGTTAACGTTACCAAGTAACGTCCTTGTGAACTATACCAGAATGCTGCATTAAACGGTGTGTTCTCTTGTCCAGGGAATACACGGTAATGATGCATTGGCAATGAAACAACACCAGATGATGTGTAGTTCAGGAACCATGGGTATGCATTAAATACCCATTCTGCAAAAAACTGTGCTGCCAAGGTGGAAACGATTAAGTAGAAACCCTTAATACGTAAACTTGGTAGACCAAAGATGATACCTACGCCACCAGCAATCATTCCAGAAAGGAAGAATGCTAATGGAATGGTCATCCAATCAATGCGTAAGATAAGGTTAAATGCTGAGAATGCACCAAAGCACATAAATCCAGCCGTACCCAGTGACAACTGCCCGGTATAACCGACCGCAATATTAAGTCCTAATGTTGCAACACCTAAAACCATGATTGGAATAAGAATTGCTGTAAACATGTAGTCACTAGCAATTGCTGTCACTACAAAATACATAAAGGCCACAAAAAGCACTGCAAGCCAACGATCTTCCAACAATGGAAGCATACGTCGATCTTTGCCGAAGCTTCCTACGAGTTTCCCTGCTTCACGATAAAACATTAACTATACCCTCTCAATCTCTTTCTCACCGAAAATACCGGTAGGACGAACCATCAAGAATAGTAGCGCTGTGGTATATGCCCACCAATGCTCAATTCCCTGTCCACCGATCCATTCAGCTACGTAAATTTCACCTAATTTTTCACTCGCGCCGATAATTAAACCACCGACAATCGCACCAGGTATTGATGTCAATCCACCGATTAGAATAACTGGCAGACCTTTCAACACAGCTGACGTCAACGTGAAGGATACAGAAACACGATCACCCCAAAGCAAACCGGCAATCAGACAAATCACACCAGTAACCGCCCAAACAATAGCCCAAATACGACTTAGCGGAATACCTACCGCCATTGCTGCTAGATGATCATCTGATACCGCACGCAAAGATAAGCCTGTACGTGTGAATGTGAAGAATAAAGAGAGACCTAAAATCATCAATCCCGCGATACCCGCTGCTGCCATATCGAAGTAACTGACAATAATATCTAGTCCCAACACTGGAAACTTATCGATCAAAAAGATTGGATCGTTAGAGATGCCTAAGTTAACACCATGCACCGCCGAGTCCCAAACACCCTGTGCAAGGCCTTCAAGGAAGTAGTTCAAACCAACCGTTGCCATAAACAGTGACAACAAAGATTGGTTGGCTAACGGCCGCATCACAGTACGCTCAATAATAATACCGAGCACCACCATAATCATCAGTGTAATTGCAAAGGCAACCCAGAAGTTGACCATACGTTCGGTCAAACTTACAAAAGTTAAGGCCGCTAAGAGCAACATTGTGCCCTGCGCGAAGTTGAATACTCCGGAAGACTTATAGATCAGTACAAAACCGATCGCTACCAGTGAGTACATAATGCCGGAGAGTAAACCTCCAACTAGTACTTCTAAGAAAAACGCATAGTCCACGTAATATTTCCTTTCTACTTAATTATTAGTGACTAACGCCTAAGTAGGCGTCGATTACATCTTGGTTATTCATGACTTCGTCAGGAGCGCCATCACCAATCTTCTTACCATAGTCGAGTACGACCACGTGATCGGAGATATCCATAACAACTCCCATATCATGCTCAATTAGCACAATAGTGGTTCCATAGTTACGGTTGATCTCTTGAATGAAACAAGACATATCCAATTTTTCTTCCATTGTCATACCGGCCATAGGCTCATCAAGCAGAAGCATTTTAGGCTTTGCTGCAAGTGCACGACCCAGTTCAACACGTTTTTGCAAACCATAAGCTAACGAAGCAACTGGGGTCTTTCGAATAGACTGTAACCCTAGAAACTCAATGATTTCTTCAACGGCTTGACGATGTTCCAGCTCTTCCTTCTCAGCACGCCCAATATTTAGTGCATGTTCCCAGAAGTTTGCCTTCATCATCAAATTACGACCTGACATGATGTTATCTAAAACAGACATACCAGAGAATAATGCGATGTTTTGGAAGGTGCGGCCGATACCCATCACAGCAGCACTGTGAGGTTTCATCTTTGTAAACTCTTTGCCATCAAAACTAATTGTGCCTTCCTGAGGAATATACACACCATTAATCACGTTAAGCATTGAGCTTTTGCCCGCACCGTTTGGACCGATCACCGAACAGATTTCACCTTCATAAACGTTGAAGCTGATATCAGTAATCGCTTTTACACCCTTAAATGACAAACTAATGTCTTTTAGGACTAGGATTGATTTTTTATTATCTGGACTATTCATAGTTTAGTTCTTATGCAGTCTCTAATCTTAATTGCGCAACAAGCTCACCAGCGGAGTCTGTTACATCAAAGGTTGGCTCGCCAGCAAATAACGCTTCAATAATCTTCGCGTTATTTGTGCCAATCACTTGGCGACGAATCTTACGTGAACGAGTCATTTCACCTGCAGCTACGCTGAATTCACGATTCAACACAGTGTAACGCTTGATTGGTGGACAGTTACTGCCACCGACCTGAGTAATCTTAGTATTAAGATCACGTACACGTTCTGAAATAAGTTCTACCACTTCGGTCTTGGTTGCGAGCTCACGTAGTCCAGTAAACTGAATCTGACGCATATCAGCCCAAGCACCAACGGTATCGCCATCAATAACGATAAGAGCAACCGAATGGTCACGTTGCTCACCTACCACTACCACATCCTTGATGTATGGTGATGCCTTCAACGCGTTTTCAATTTGTTTAGGGATGAAATCAGCACCTGTACTAAAGCTTGATTTGCAATCTACTCGCTCTAATACTTTTAGTGTGTTGTTTGCAAACTCACCAATATCACCAGTTTTAACCCAGCCTTCGGCATCCTTTGCCTGACCACTTTGGGCGACATCGCCGTAGTAGCCTTTAAAGGTATTCGGCCCTTTAAATGAGATTTCTTGATTGTCTGAAACCTTAATATCAACGCCACGTAATGGTGCGCCCACGACATTCTCTTCGGCGGTTAGAGCGTCTTCAGTTATTTCCTGGACGCTAATACAGCCCGCACTTTCTGCAGAGCCATAGGTTGTTTTGAGGTTAACACCTAGTGCACGGAAGAAGTGGAATACTTCATTACTAACCATATCACCGCCAACATAGGCACTTTTAATACGACTCAAACCATATAAGTCTTTAATTGGATCAAATACTAATTTAGAACCTAACCATGTGCGTCCCTTACTCATCATGCCGTCGAGATGCTTATCAATCATCTTCGATTTTGAGCTTGCTGCACGAGAGTTAATTTGGCTATAGATAGTCTTAAAGAAGTGTGGCGGACCATATAGGAAGGTAGGCCCAACTTCACGCATATCAGACATTGTTGTCTCATTACTTTCTGGGCAATTAATCGTATAACCTTTAATCATCCATAGTGTGTAGCCGTAAAATAACGCACTAGAGTAAGACAGTGGTAGATAAGCGAATACCTCTTCCTCATCCCCCAGCTTCTCTTGCTCAGCAAAGGCTTGGCCAATCGTGAGGAAGTTAGAATGAGAAAGGACGGCACCTCTAGGTGCGCCTGAGGTTCCAGATGTATAAACGATAAAGGCGTCTGTATCTGGAGTAACCTGTGCTATTGCTTGTTGTAGGTGGTTAGGATTCTGACTTGCAAAAGCTTCACCAGCCTTCTGCATATCAGCAAAACTAATCAGCTGCTCTACTTTATAGTTCTCAATGCCGCGAGTATCTACGTAAACCACTTGGGTTAACGTCAGCAACTCAGCTAACAGAGGCATTACTGAGTCAGCTTGTTGTTGATCTTGCAGTACAACAAATTTAGCCTCGCAGTTCACAAGCATGCCACGAAGTTCTTCGCTATTGGAATCAGCGTGTAAGGGCACCGGAACCGCCCCTAAACTCTGTGTAGCCATTATTGCGAAAAACAATTGCGGCACGTTATTGCCGATGACAGCTACTCGGTCACCCGCCTGTAATCCTTTTGCGGCAAAGCCGTTAGCAAGTGCAGCAACTTCTGTTGAAACCTCTTGCCAAGAATACGCATTCCAAATGCCGTATCGCTTCATACGAAGGGCAGTATGGCTCGCGCGTTGAGTTATATGCTGCTGCAGTAAACTGGGAAATGTTTCCATATTTCGTTACTTATAAAATTCTAATTATTAGAGCACTTGGCCTTAAATACACCATGATCAAGATATGCAATTACATAGCCTTGATAGATGCAAGAAAGTGCCTAGCACGATTAACAGTAATATATTTTTAACGTGAAATTTTGGCCGTTTATAAAGACACTCTTATTATATTTTTTATGTGTCAGCCAAGAGGAGTTTTTGTCCACTCTCCAAACATTGCTCGTAAGCAATATGTATAAAGTACACCAACGTGACACGGAATACCAATAGTTTTTTGGATAAAAAGATATACTAAATATCTACTTTAAAAAGCCTTTTTTAGCAGCATCTCCGCTCCCATCAGAGGGCTAAAAAAATACTTTAAATACTATATATAAAGTATTATAAAGAATAAAGACAATAAAAATAATCCAAAATAATCTTTCAACCCTAACCTTACTTGGGCATAAATTCCAAGCACTATTTTAGACCGATGACCACTAAGCTGTGAGCCTGTCATAACAGTCAATCATCACGTCCTACCTCTAACCTTCCTAAGGTAAGTTAAATCTCAGAACTAAGGGTTATTTATAGCTACAGACAGAACCTCTTTAGACAGCAATAGCCCAGTATGAAAGCAAAACTTGCCTCTAGCATACGATCTCTTTATACTGTTTTTAAATACAGTGGTTATAAAAACAGTTAGGTTTCGATAGGTATGAATAAACTCACTATACGACAACAACAAGTTTTAGATCAGATTCAGAAATACCTTAATAACTCTGGATTCCCTCCGACCATTGCCGAGCTCGCTCAGGCATTACAGATTCGCTCAGCCAACGCCATACGTGATCATTTACGCGCCTTAGAACGTAAAGGGGTCATCAAACTAACTGCTGGCGCATCTAGGGGTATTCGCTTATGCCTACAAACAGAAAACACTAGCATCACCCTACCCATCATCGGGCAGCTTGCTGTTGGAACCCCCATCCTGGCAACTAAACACATCGAAGGTTACCAACAGATTGGGCATGCTTTATTCACACCACAGCCTGATTATTTATTACGGATTCACGGCATGAGTATGTGCAAGTCCAATATCTTAGATGGTGACCTACTCGTAGTACATAAAACTTCAGTAGCACAACCCGGACAGATTGTAGTCACACAAACCAACAAAAAAATTATTGTGGGACGTTTCAAGCAAACACTCGATATGACTCATCTATTTACTGAGAATGATGACCCCTTACTTGATGCCGAGTTAGTAGTCGAAGGTATAGGTATTGGCGTTATCCGCAATAACCTTATATAACAAGAAGCCTTATTCATCGAATCTGAACAGTTAATTTTACTGCATTAAAACAACTATCACGCAAACCCTATTACACTAGCACTAAACTCAAGACCGTCATTAACTAAAAGCAGACTCGATGAGTCTTCCTTTTGGCTTGCATTAAGACCCTGATAAAGGCTTTAATAAGCCTACAATGAAGCCTCAAAATAATTCCATCAAAGCGCTTAAACAGCTGTCATGCACCTGAAATTCAATAAGACATTTCAATATGTCTTTTTACTTATAAGCATTCTGCTGCTCAGCTTATACATCAAAGATAATCACTTTACAGACAATGCCTTAACCCAGATTGAGAAACGAGGCGAGCTCAACATTGTCACGCGCAACTCAGCAACAACCTATTATTATCGTGATGAAGAACCGACAGGGTTTGAATATGATTTAGCCAAAGCATTTGCTAATGAGTTAGGTGTAAGCGCGAACTTCATTACACTCGAACATTTCGACAGCATACTCCCCGGCTTAGAAAGTGGTCGCATTGACTTCGCTGCAGCTGGCACAACCATTACAGCTGAACGCAAAAATCTAGTTAATTTCAGCAGCCCTTATAATGAGATTTCACAGCTATTGCTATACCGTGCTGGAGAGTCAAAACCAACCACCATTGAAGACCTACGTGATATGACTATCGATGTATTAGATAACAGTAGTCATCATGACCAGCTAATTCAGCTCAAGGAACGCTATCCGTTTTTGAGCTGGCGCTCACACTCAACCCTAGATATAGAACAGTTATTTAGCAAACTAAATTATGGTGAAATTGACTATCTAATTTGTGACTCTATCGACTTCAGCTTAAATAAACGCTTCTTCCCACAACTACGCAAGGGCTTCACTATCAGCACTGTAGAATCTTTAGCTTGGGCCTTCCCCAAAAGTAAAGATCGATCGCTTATTGATAAAGCTGATGAGTTTTTAAAGAGAAGCAAAGAAAATGGTTTTCTAGAAGAACTCCATGAAAAGCATTTCAACCATGCCGATGGACTGGATTACGCTGGCTCTGTAACTTTCTTTCATCACACTAAGAACCGCCTACCAAAACTAATCCCTATCTTCAAACAAGCCTCTGCAACACATCAGCTAGACTGGCGCTTAATCGCAGCTATCAGCTACCAGGAATCCCATTGGAATCCAAAAGCTGTATCTCCTACTGGTGTACGTGGCCTAATGATGCTGACCCAAAACACAGCAAAACAGTTGGGTATTAAAAATCGACGTGACCCCATACAAAGCACTGAAGGTGGAGCTCGCTATTTTGTACAGATGAAAGGAAAAGTACCTAACCGAATCACAGAGCCTGATCGCAGCTGGTTAGCATTAGCAGCCTACAACATAGGCTATGGCCATCTAGAAGATGCCCGTGTGATTACTGAGCTTAAGGGTGGTGATCCAGACCGTTGGGCCGATATAAGAGATTCACTACCTCTATTAGAAAAAAAGAAATGGTATAAGAAGACGCGCTATGGCTATGCACGAGGACGTGAAGCAGCATTATACGTACGTAATATTAGAAATTATTATGACCTTTTAAACTGGAAGTTTAAAGCAGAACCACCACAGAATTAGTCTCAAGCAATAAGTAACAGATAAAACTATATTAACTACGCTTGCTTCTAAAAAATTCTTGCAACACCTGCGCGCTCTCCTCCTCCAACACACCCCCAAGCACCTGTACCTTATGCGTGTGCTTACTATCGGTCAGCCAATTAAAACAACCACCAACAGCACCGGTTTTGAGATCGTAGGCAGCAAATACTAAGCGCTTCACTCTGGCCGCTAAAATTGCACCAGCACACATCATACAAGGCTCCAATGTAACATAGAGTGTCGCCTCGGTTAGACGATAGTTCTCTATCATTTTAGCGGCTTCACGCAAAGCGAGAACTTCTGCATGTGCGCAGGGATCATGCTCACTGACTGTGCGATTACCACTAACCGCTATTATTTGATCACTTTGAACAACTACCGCACCCACCGGTACCTCATCCAGTGCAGCAGTTATTCGTGCCTGCTCTAAGGCTAGCTGCATCCAATAATGATCTTTATCCGGATTCTCTTTAGTCATGCCTTAAGTTTACTCAGGTAACCCATAGCCAGCACTAAAAATTTAATATTGATATGACTTACGAACTATTTGCTAACAGCTTAGTCGATAATTAACAGCAGCATAAAGATACCCAATCATAGACCAAGCCGACACCATACAATATTCCTACCTGATATAAACATTAGGAGACATCATGAATGCTTTAAATAATACAATCGACAGTCTGTTCCTTAGGCTAAATTTCTTAGCACCCTGGGGTATGCGCCTGAGCCTCGGAATTGCATTTGTTATCCATGGTTCAAGTAAATTCCCATTACCGCCACAAATACTAATCGAGCATTTTAATTTTTCACCCAAACTAGCTAGCCTTGTTGCCCTCTCTGAAGTATTCGCTGGGTTAGCCATTATTCTTGGAGGCTTTCTCAGAAACCATGCGGGCAGCTTGTTAACTCGATTGGGCGCATTATTGATCGTCATCATTATGTTCAATGCATTTAACATCGCTCATCGTGGATGGTTTATTACAGCCCAGCTATTCACCAGTGAGCAAATATTTCTTTTTGTCATAGGTATTTATTTCTTAATTAAAGGAAACAGACAATGAGACTCTATGCTATGAGAATAAAACTTTAGCCTTTCCTATAACGATAAGCTGTTCAAATAGGCTATCTCGCTCATTCAAGATCCAGTGATATTTGTTGATCAGAGACTTTTTTAGTCTTACGCGGACGACTCTGTTTACGTCGACTGCCATGTGTTTCTAATACACGGGCTGTTTCTGGTCGTAAATCATGTTGCTCAATCCATAGCTTAAGCTTTGCACGTGCTTCACGGGCTAGCTGTGTCGGCTCACCAATAGGCTCTGGATAATGCTTGCCAATCACACAACCGAAACGCTGTTGCAGCGACAAGGGCATCTTCCAGGGAGTATGAATCCATTCGGAAGACACTTGAGACAACTCGGGAACCCATTGCCGAATAAACTGCCCATCTGGATCTTGGTCTTCTGATTGTTTTATTGGAGAATAAATTCGATTGGCATTAATCCCAGTCGTGCCCGCTTGCATTTGCATCTGAGAAAAATGGATCCCAGCCTCAAAATCGGTAAACCAGCGAGCAAATATGGGTGCAGTTAACCGCCAATCAAGCCATAAATGATAGCTCGCAACTGCCACTAACATTGCCCGCATTCGAAAATTGATCCAACCAGTCTGACGCAAGCAACGCAGGCAGGCGTCAACAAAAGGCCAGCCTAAACAACCTTCAGTCAATCGCTGAAGGTGTTCTGAATTCTCTAGTTGATTGTCTCTTAAACCAATGAAACCTCGATGTAGTGGCTCAAATTCCATCCGTGGTTCAGACTCCAGCTTTTGCATAAAATGACAATGCCAATGAAGCCTTGAACCAAAGGACTTCAAGCTGGCAACAAACCGACTTCGTCCTCCCTCACTTTTTAACTCATCTCGGCGAGTCTGACTTAGTTGCCAGACAGTCCTGAGACTGACGGTACCAAGAGATAGGTGTGGGGATAAACGCGAGCATACTGTGCATGCTGTTAAGGGGCTAGACATACCACCACGATAGGTCTCAGCACGCGATTGGAGAAATCCTGCAAGCAATGCATCACCAGCAACTAGCCCACCAGGCTGCGCATCAGTGATCTGCTCGGGATTCATTGATACACCAGACAAAACTTCAGCCGCCGGCTTTGGAGGGTCTCCAATCGCTATTAATTCAGTAGCTAAGGGCTGTCGGCTAGCATCCATCAACCCGGCCCATTGTTTGGCCCAGTGCCGACGATCAGCTCGCCCTCTCATCACTCCATGCTGCCGATGCTCAATCCATTCAATCTGATTTCTTGCAGACCAAGCCTTCACTTGTTGATCGCGACTGTAAGTCCAACCTGGGCCCGTTTCCTCATGTGAATGCATGCGCTGAAACTGAAAGCGCTGATGCATACGTGTGAAGACCTCTTCAATATCGCCAACCGCAACCCACAGAGGTTGTCCCAAAGCAGTCAAGGATTGATCCAGCGCAATCAAAGATTCTTCCAAGAACTGCCACTGCCGCGCAGAGGTATAGGGCATGCGCCAGTAATCTGGCTCGACCACATAGACCGGTAGTATCGGACCTTCGGCAATAGCTGCCATTAAAGCTGAATTATCCTCGACCCTCAGATCACGCTTAAACCAAACTACTACGGGAGTCATTTAGAGAGCCAGCGCTGCCTGTAAACGCCTTGAGGGTCATAGCGCTCTGCTTGTTGATCTAAGTTAAACACTCGGCCACCGCATGGATCAGGCCCTACACCTGCGATATAAGCCCAGTTACCCCAATTACTGGCGACATCATAATCAACTAATTGCGATTCAAAAAAGGCTGCACCCAAGCGCCAATCCAGGCCTGATTCATAAATCAGGTGACTGGCTACTAGCTGTCGCGCTCGATTACTCATCCAACCCGTGGCCTGTAACTCACACATCGCTGCATCAACAATATCGCATCCAGTTGCACCAGCAGCCCATCGTTGGAAACGTTTCTGGCACTGATCACCAGCAACATCACGTGCTTCAGGCCCAGATTTACGAAACAAGGTCCAATCCGAAACTCGGCTATACCAATGAAAAAACTCTCGCCATAGCAATTCAAAACGCAGCCAATAAGTCGACTCATTGGCACCTTGGCTTTGTTCATAGACTAATACATCAGCCCAGACTTCACGTGCAGATAAACAGCCATGAGCAAGCCACGATGACAAATAACTAGATTGATAGAGACCTTCAAACGCATTGCGTGTCTCTTTGTAATGAGACAATGCCCCGGACTCTAAATAGCCATGCCAGTATGCAAGCCCTGCTTTGCGACCACCAATTAAAAGCGATTGCGTATCCAAACTTTTAATTTCAGACTGTTCAAGCCACTGCAGCGGTTTGGACCAAGGTTGCTTTGGAATCGGTGGTAGTTTTGGAATACCAAGAGGTATTAATGGATCTAAGGCAGACTTTTTCTCAACTACCTTTCGAAACTTTGAAAAAGT
This sequence comes from uncultured Gammaproteobacteria bacterium, assembly GCA_905479295.1. Classification (GTDB taxonomy): domain Bacteria; phylum Pseudomonadota; class Gammaproteobacteria; order UBA4575; family UBA4575; genus UBA4575. The sequence continues at coordinate 11,288 of CAJQLY010000015.1, forward strand.
TGAAGGCAATTCATCCAGAGGAAATGGTAGCTGTACTTTATCGAAGAGCTCATCCGTCTCCACCTCAATAACTTGATAGCCTGCAGTGACAAGACATGCATTTTCAAGACGCTCTTCAGTCGCTAATGGTAAATCAGTTACCACACAGCTGACACAGACTGTTTCAGAAATCAAATTTACGGTATCAGCCACACCCTCTGATGAAACCCAAAGAGTACTACCTTGCAACTCAAGCTGATCTTTCAAATCGACTAGGGATTCAATTCTAAATCGGCTCCAAACTTTACCAGCACGTGCTAAACCAAACTGTTGACCAGCCCAGCGACATGGATCAAGACAGGCTAAGGGAATCAATAACACACCCCTCTGTTCAGCTTCTTGAACAGCAGCAACTAGTGCAGGATTATCGGCTAGCCGAACTGAATCACGCACTAACCAAATAACGACATCAGGTTTCGGTTTTATTTCCATATCTGTTAAAGCAAAACGACTTGAGGCTTAGAATAAAATAACAAGTTCTCATGCCTAAACATAATCATCATTAGTACTTGAAGATTTCTTCATGCCTCAATCAATTAAGGTAATGTTATGTTCGTAATGCCCCTGACCACGGCGAGTTGTTAACATTTGTCCACGGGCACCTATATAGTGGCCTGTACCACCCACAACAGCACGCTCTAATGGCGCATTACGCTTAAGTGTTGCGCCTGCAGTCGGGTACATACCAATCCCTTGCAGCAGGATCGTATCTTTGCCTGCTGAACCAATTGTCACTACAGATGTAGTCATGCGACTCTCTAATTGTGTCGCTGAATCTACTTGCCCGGTCGTCGTCATTAGCCAATCCATCACGGCGGGCTCATTGGTTGATGCCTGCGCATCAAATCTCCAAATACGAACGTCACCAACAGAATCACCTGATGCACCTCCATCAATATAGGTGGGCGATGCGAGTGGGCCATGAGTCACTGTCAGAGTGGTTTGAGCAACCACTGAAGCGGATAGCGAGAATAGAAACAAAGCGAAAAAATAAAGCCCTTCATACTAATCCCTTATATATGTTTGACAATAAGCTATTATGATCGGTATCAGATCGAAAGGCTATCTTTGTCCGATAAAATACAGAGATGGAAATGTTCACACCCATCGGCAATAAAGTCAAAGCTGTCAATATAAGTTTTGCTACCCCTGTGCAACCACTTAATAAGCAGATTGATGACCTTGCATAATATGCCAAGCCCTACATCCGCTAGCGAAACTTTAGATAGCGCTCGACACCTTCCTTGGTTGTAACGGAGAAGTAAGTCTTATTCAATTTTATTAATAATGCATCTAGAGACTAAATCTAAAAGTCATATGGAAGATGCGCCCATCTCTACACTTGAGATCTGAATCGTCCTGATCGACTAGCGCTGTCAGGAAATACTTTTATGTATTAACACGAATCACGTCCACACCTACTTCTAATCAATAATTAAGCTGACGTCATCCGGATCAATCAAATCCAAGCAATAGGAAAATATTGTTGTCAGAGCTTTAAATATAGGCCTATTTAACTTAGCATACCTTAACTTAACAACAGTAATTATTAATTGTGTAATTTAAGATATTTTTGCAGTCAATTTTCTTAACAATACATCGGCATTTAGTATGGCACGTAAATTATATTACCTCCCTCCCAGCGAGATATTGCTTCAGCAAGGCCTAAGTAAATGACGATTTTAGTAACAGGTGGCGCAGGCTTTATTGGATCCAATTTCATCATTGATTGGTTATCCGTTCATGATGAGACTGTCATAAACCTTGATAATCTTACATATGCTGGAAACCTAAATAATCTATCTAGCCTTGAAGATAATAAGAATCATATATTCGTTAAAGGTGATATTGGCAACAGCACGCTTATTACAAGACTACTGCATACTCATAGACCTCGTGCAGTTTTCAATTTTGCAGCAGAATCTCATGTAGACCGCTCTATCCATGAGCCTGAAACATTCATGCAAACCAATATCATCGGCACATTTCGTTTGCTTGAATGCACACGAGAATATTGGCGTGCATTAGAGCGAGATAAAAAGACTGAATTTCGCTTCTTACATGTCTCAACAGATGAAGTTTACGGCTCATTACAATCAGATGCGCTAGCTTTTTCTGAGACCAATCGTTACCAACCTAATAGCCCTTACAGTGCAAGTAAAGCTGCTTCAGATCATCTGATTAGGGCTTATCACCACACTTATGGCCTACCAGTACTGACGACAAACTGTTCGAATAATTACGGACCATATCAGTTTCCAGAAAAGCTAATTCCGCTAATCATCCACAATGCGCTCGCACACAAATCGCTTCCAATTTATGGTGATGGCTTGCAGATACGTGACTGGCTTTATGTTAGCGACCATTGTAGTGCGATTAGAACTGTCCTAGAAAAAGGCAGGAATGGTGAGGTTTATAATATTGGTGGCCTCAACGAGAGAGCCAATATCGAAATAGTTCACGCATTATGTGAAATTCTTGATGAGCTTCGCCCTATTACAACTAATTCATTAATCTCAAGCTATCGTGAGCTGATCACCTATATTGAAGACCGCCCAGGTCATGATAGACGCTATGCAATCAATGCTCAGAAGATAGAAACTGAACTTGGATGGCGGCCAACAGAAACCTTTGAGACTGGCATTCGTAAAACTGTTGAGTGGTATCTCAAGAACAATGCATGGGTCGAACAGGTCATCAGCGGTGACTATCGACAATGGATTGAAAAGCAGTACGTATGAAAATACTACTACTCGGTGCAAACGGGCAACTTGGAGCTGAACTTAATCGCCAGCTACCGCTAATTGCTGAGACAAAGGCGTATACGCATTCCAAGCTAGACATCACTGATACTCAAGCAGTTATCGAGGCAATTTCGAGCTTTGAGCCAAACGTCATCGTCAATACGGCGGCTTACACAGCTGTAGACAAAGCTGAGGAAGAAAAAGCTCTAGCCTATGCTATTAACTCAGATGCAGTTGCAGTCCTTGCACAACAGGCTGCAAAGCAAGGTGCTTGGCTTATTCATTACTCGACAGATTATATCTTCGATGGTGGGAAAACTACGCCGTATACTGAAATAGATACTCCTAATCCAATCAATGTCTACGGCGCATCAAAACTAGCTGGCGAAGAATTTATTACAACATCAAACTGTAATCACTTGATTTTTCGAACGACATGGGTCATCGGGAAAGATGGTAAAAACTTCGCAAAAACTATTCTACGCCTAGCAACACAACAAGATAGCTTAAGCGTTATAAGCGATCAGTATGGCGTTCCAACCTCACCCTCTTTGATAACCAATGTTACGATAGATGCCATAAAAGCGATTAAAAAACAAAGAGCATGGCCATCTGGGGCTTACAACCTCGTCCCTCTTGGCATATCTACATGGCATGAGGTAGCACAAACACTTATCACAATAGCCGAAGAAAACAGTGTCCCACTCGCAATAAGTGCTACGGATATCCTCGCAATAACGACTGCTGAATATCTAACACCAGCGAAGCGTCCACTTAATTCGCGGCTAGAGACCCAAAAACTGAGTCGACAACTCTCATTTCACTTACCCAATTGGAAGGATGACTTTTCAGCAGTTGCAGCTGAAGTCATTAAGGAATTTAAATAGCATGAAACGTAAAGGCATCATACTTGCAGGCGGTTCTGGTACACGCCTCTACCCAGCTACCCAGGTTGTTTCTAAGCAGCTTTTACCTGTGTTTGATAAACCTATGATCTATTATCCATTGTCTACGCTCATGCTTTCTGATGTGCGTGATATATTGATCATTAGCACCCCTCGTGACACACCGCGTTTCAAGGAATTGCTTGGAACTGGTCAACAGTGGGGCTTAAACATTGAATATGCCGTGCAGCCATCACCAGATGGCTTAGCTCAAGCACTTATTATTGGTGAACAGTTTTTGGACGGCTCACCATCTGTACTAATCCTTGGAGATAATATTTTCTATGGACATTCACTGCATGAAAACTTAGCAGCAGCCAATGCAAATAAAACGGGGGCAACAGTATTCGCTTATCATGTACATGATCCAGAACGTTATGGGGTAGCTGAATTCAATAAAGCTGGCAAAGTTATTAGCCTTGAAGAAAAACCCACATCACCAAAGTCAAATTATGCTGTCACAGGCCTCTACTTTTATGATGAATATGCCCCCACCTATGCTAAGCAGATAGAACTTTCAGATCGTGGTGAGTATGAAATTACAGACCTCAATAAAATCTATCTCCAGCAGGGTCAGCTCAATATAGAGCAGATGAGTCGAGGCTATGCATGGCTAGATACAGGCACCCATGAAAGCCTAATTGAAGCACATCAATTTGTTCAAACTATAGAACATCGCCAAGGCTTAAAGATAGCATGCCCGGAAGAAATTGCGTTTCGCAATCATTGGATTGACCAAAACCAACTAGAAGCACTAGCACAGCCCATGCTAAAGAACAGCTATGGCAAATACCTTATGCAACTTATTCAAGAGTTAGAACATGAAAGTCACTGACACTCCAATTCCTGAAATTAAGATTATTGAACCTACTTTATTTGAAGATGATCGTGGATTTTTTATCGAGAGCTTCAATCAACAACGCTTTGAAGCGGCGATTGGATATGCCGTTAGCTTCGTACAAGATAATCATTCGAAATCAGCAAAAGGTGTATTAAGGGGCTTGCATTATCAGCGCCCTCCCAAAGCTCAGGGCAAGCTTGTACGTGTAATTCAGGGAGAGGTTTTTGATGTCGCTGTAGATATCAGAAAGTCATCTCCAACATTCGGACAATGGTTTGGCATGATACTAACGGCAGAAAATAAGAAGCAGCTGTGGATTCCAGAAGGTTTTGCACATGGATTTATGACGCTCTCAAATACAGCAGAGTTCCTCTATAAGACTACTGATTACTACTCACCAGAGCATGAATGTTCTATTCATTGGAACGACAGCAGCATTGGTATCAAATGGCCAATAACAACCACTAATCCGATTTTATCCTCAAAGGATAATACTGCCCCTGAAGTAGCGAGCGTGGAAGTTTTCCAATAAATAATAACCTCAAGCTACATGCTAGTATCAAGTTGAGTAAGTTTTTTCTTATCCTAGTAAGAGCACCACGCTTAATCATTAAGTGTCCCTCTAACATAAGAAGACAGCCACTAAATTAGTTATCTAATAATATGGCAATATATCCAGTTAACTTTTCATCTTCACATCTAAGTCTAATACGGGATACAGTTACTGAAGCAGCTTTTAAAAGAGAACTTAAATCTAAAGTTAACTGAGGATTTAAGTCCTTTTCAAGAAGTAATAGAAAGGTAAACATATGGTCGGAGTGGCATTGGCATTGGTGTCAACGCGTCTTTAGGCTTAAGCGAGTACGGTGCGCTTTTCCCTATAGATGCATCAGCTGACTCAATCACATCAGGATAGGTTGCACTCCATCCTGATAGCGATACAGCCTATGCGGCATAAGCCTAGCCCAGATGTAACAAAGCACTGTAGAAAACCGCGTCTGCACTTAACCTTTCGCTTATTTCAAGACTAATACATCGATCAAACCAAGCTTATAAATCAGGATTAAACTATGAGGTTTCCTGCATTAAAATCACTCAAGCTGCAGTAATTTTCTTCATCCCTTCTTCAAAAGAAAGTATTGGCAGCTCATCTACCACACTTACAAACTTATCAAACTCTGCCGATTTGAGCGCTTGTGTAACATTAGGTACATGCCAGTCATCTGATGTTTTTTTCATTACACCAACACCATGGTCTATATCTAAAATGATAAATTCGACACCTGAAGATTCAGCTAATTGCACAGCTAATTTCCAACAATCACCAGTCCAGGTACGACTAACACGTGGCACATGTTGTTCTTTCCATGTAGCGGGCAAGAAATCATGAAACGCAATATAGCCACCAACATTCACAGAATTTAATGCATTTGTTGCATCACGATGTACTTGTTCATACTCATGCAGTCCATCAATAAAAACAACATCAAAAATTTCTTTATTCTGTGAAAAGAACTTATCTGAAGTCATCCGAAGTGTTCCTCCACTTGCTGGATCAATGCCGACTTTATTTAATGCTACCACCGAGTCAAACAATGCATTTGATTCACAGCCAATTTCTAAATATTTCGAGGATAACCCTCCTGATATTGAGATTAAATAATTCACTACGGCTATCCGATTAAAACCTTTACTTTTCCAGCCCCAGTTAAATACTTTGGGATGTGCATTATGTTTATACTTTTTTTCTTCCCTGTATCGTTTAAATTTTTGTTGAAATGACTTCGATGGGAAATTCTGTAACTTATGGATAACATTCATTTTTTTTTACCTAAGATAATTAGCTCTGCATTATACTCATGCTAAATAGTGGTGCCAAACAACTTTAAAATATAATTAACTTTATTAATTAACTTAAATAGTTAGAATGATCTTGAGCATGTAAGAAAACTACAATTTCCTTATATTTCTTGCTAAACAATTAATTCAGACAGAGGGTTTTCAGGCCCATTTTTGCTTTCTCAGAAAATACCTTATATGTACGAAAACATTACATCTTTTCTCAGGTATATATGGCTCAAGCAAGAACCCTACAAAAAAGCGAACTCAAGCAGCTAATCGACATGACTGCAGCAGATATCCGCAGTGTATCAGCCACCTCACCTTCACTTGCTAGTTCAATAGCATTTTTGAACCATGTATCAATTAGTACATGAGCAAAATTAAACTCTAGTACAAAAACAACCAGAGGGGACCTTAAATATGCCAGATTATAGCGATCAATTTGAAAAAGATGGCTTTTGCATAATACGAGGAGGCATAGATTTAAAAATCGTTGATAACGTTAATTTCGTTATTGATAAATTCTTGGCTCAACATAAGTCCATGCTGGAAAAAGAAGATTTGCTTGCAAAGGGTTTCTTGCACAGGGTTATAAATCTCCATCACTCGGTAACACCCTTGAAAGATGTTTTTATAGAAGCAATCGAGAGCTCAAAATCTGTTACGGATAAATTTGATCGCGCAACGCTATATACGTCGCTGTTTTTTGAATTGAGTAGTCAACAACCTTTGCATCGAGATACACCCTATTTTTTCTCAGGAAACTTCGGTGGATACATGGGGGTATGGGCAGCTCTCGATGATGTCGATGAAGACAATGGATCTCTAGTCGCAGTAAAGGGAAGTCATTTTTTGGGGGAGCCTGATTTAAAGAAACTCAAATCAATATTTCATCCTAGCGAACCCGTTCCACCATCATCGCCAGCATTATTTGATGCGTACAATGAAGAGCTTATCGCCTTGGCTGATAACGCTGGGTTAGAGACTGTAATTTGTAAGGTTAACAAAGGCGATATGATCGTTTGGCATCCTGCAACATTGCATAGAGGGCTCCCTCATATAAACAAGGCTAAAACCAGACGCTCTTTTGTAATGCATATAACCCCTGAAAACTTACCTATTAAACATATGGATTACTTTTTTAACCCGAATAAAATTATAGAGCCAGTCAGTAAAGTTTACGAGAATTATTCTGGGCGGCAAATTGAAGTGGGTGATCAGATTGATTTTATGCACAAAAAATCATTTATAGCCGATGTTCTTGGCTATTTTAAATAAATTAGAAGTAAGGCAAAAATAAAGTAATCAAAATTATATTACCATCTGCCTCCCTTATTCGTTACACCTGCGGACATGAAGATCCAGGCGAATATGTTAAAAGTGCATAAGAGGTAACAACCTATATGAAATTGGCAGCAAACCGGCACTTTAGGTCAATAGAAAGTGACTTTTAAGGATCGCGACAGCTAGATCTCCACACTCACGCAAGGTATGAAAGATCGCGACAGCCAGACAGAAGAAGTTCTTTCATCAAACTCGTGGAAACTTACACACCCATTAAGAAATTTTCGTCGAATTTGCGTTACAAAACCGCTGCTTTTATTGCGAATTTATCATTCAAAATTTGTATGCTTTGTTTAGAATAAGTTGCCTGTAAGCTTTGAACACAAAAAACTAATTAAGAATACTTTATTTAATCAAAATCCAATATAGTTTGGTTGATCACAAGCGTACAAAGACTGGCAGGTATTTGAACAAAGTCGCTCATCTTAAGCATGATACTCAAAGTTAATAATCTTTTAAAAAATAACAATTTACTTTTATTCAGTTTTAAGCTTAAATTTTCAATGCTAGAAAATAGCTAGCACTAGATCGGTGCATCACTAGCCAAAGGAACATTATCTAAGAACATTCAGTATTATTGGATTCACGAAGGACTAATTTTTTCGATTAAGCCTAAAAATATAGTCATGAGGCTGATAGGTATAACCTGAAAAAGCATCACCTCGGAATGCGAAAATGAAAACGATGATTGAAATATTCGACGATCATAGTGGAAAAACCACATTAAAATGGTCAAGTTACATAAAACTATATGAAAAACTGTTCTCTCCTCTTAAGGATAAGAATGTAAATGTTTTGGAAATCGGCGTCCAAAATGGTGGTTCTATTGAAATATGGAGCAAGTATTTTAAAAACTTCGCAAATATAGTTGGTTGTGATTCAGATCCAAAATGTGTCGAATTAGAATTCGCTAATCAAAATATCCATATTATTAATGGAGACGCATGCAGTGAAAGCGTCCAAGAAAAAATTATTCGCTTATGTGAAAGATATGACATCATCATTGATGACGGCTCACATATATCCCACCAAATCATAGATAGTTTTATAAGATATTTTGATGCACTCGATAATGGAGGAATATATATTGTAGAGGACATCCATTGCTCATATTGGAAGGAATACAATGGTGGGCTTTATTATCCTAAATCTGCCATGTCTTTTTTTAAAAGACTCGCCGACGTAATAAATTTCGAACACATTGGTACTGGAAAAACCCGTCAAGATCTTTTATTAGGTTTCAATACACATTCAGGCGAACATATCAAAGAAGAAACATTGAGTATGATTAGTTCTGTTTCTTTTCATAATTCGGTATGCGTAATAACAAAAGGCGAGCCAAAGTTAAATACTCTGGGAGAATTAATGATATGTGGAACGACTTCATCTATTTGTAATAAGCATACTAATTTCGACTCGAAAAACCTTCCTCCAAGTCAAGAATCAAACTTTTGGTCAACATTAAAAACTTCGCCAGATGAAGAATGGGAAACCTTAAAGGAACAAAACTTGCTGAATGAAAAAAAAATATCGGAATTAACTAATTTCATTGATGAACAAAACAACAAAATTCAGTCTTTAGAGTATTCTCTTGACGCAGTATTCGATAGCATTTCATGGAAAATTACTAAACCAATCAGAGAAATTTTATACCTCTACAGAAGGAAAAATCTTAAATGAAGTACCAGGCTTCTATTGATTTGTCGCAGCCAAATAACTCACACACCCAAGCTTTTAATAAGATTTCAGAATTTGCAGCAGGTAATACTTTAAGCATTCTTGAAGTCGGCTGCTCTTCTGGCTATTTTGGCTCTGCACTCATAAACCATGGTCACCAAGTGTGGGGTATTGAACCTGATGAGCAGGCAGCTTCGGTTGCATCGGAAAGTTTAACCTTCGTTTTTTGTGGTTTCATAGAGGACTTTTTTTCTAAGCATCAAAGCTCTAAATTTGATGTTATTGTATTCGGAGACGTTCTTGAACACCTTTTAGATCCAGTTTCAATATTGAGACAATGTTCTGGTTTTTTAAACAAAGATGGCATTATTGTTGCGTCGCTGCCCAACGTTTCGCATTTTGCTGTCAGAGCAATGTTGCTCGAAGGGCGTTGGGAATATTCCGACCTCGGCATTTTAGATAGGACACATCTAGCCTTTTATACTCGCGACACACTTATTGATCTGTTTTCTGACGCTGGCTATGAAATCAAAGATATCTCAGCTGTTAGAATTTCTGCTGAGCAAGCTGATGAATTATGTAATTTTAAACTTTCTACGGACAGTATCCAGGCCGTAAAAAGATTCGCAACTGATGATCATGGATATGACTTCCAATACGTTCTGTCAGCGTCTTTTTGTGGGGGTACTGGTTCAACTAAACATAGAAATGAAAGTATCAAGAACGAAGATGGGCTTCGGATAGTTGTTTTAGTTAGCGACCCATCATCTTCTATTGTAACTATTCGCCTCAGATCACCTCTAACGCACTGGGCAACTAAGAATGGTGGTTCTGTGAAAGTTCTTAGTATTCACGAAGATCATTCGCACGATCTTCTTTGGGCTGATGCTATCGTGTTCCAGAGGGAAGCAAGCAGTTATACGGTGAAGGTTGCTGAAGAAATGAAGAAAATTGGAAAAAAGATAATCTTTGAAATAGATGATCTTTTAACTAATCTTCCGGATTTTCTCTCACATCATAAAAATACAATTAATCAGTCTTTACCCTTTATTGAAAAGATGCTTAGTAGTGCTGATGCAATATCAGTTTCGACTTCGCTATTAGCAGAACAACTTCAAAATAGAAATAAAAAAATTAGAGTAACTCCGAATTATTCTGAAAAGTCGAGCGGTGTTGCTAAGCATTTTGATGTGGAACCAAATCAAGTAACCTTGATAGTTGCAAGTAGTGACCAGGTTTTAGTGGAAGAGTTATTAGAACCTTTAAAGGTCTTAAATAAAAAATATAATTTGAAAATTGTCGCAATAGGCCCTATTGCGACAACCTTCGTTGCAAACAATATCAAAGTTACAAAAGTTGAACTAATGAGCCATCCAGACTTTAAAGCTTATATTTCATCCATTGACAATGGCATTGGTATTATTCCACTTGACGAATCAACATTCAGCAAATGTAAGTCACCAGTAAAATATTTCGACTACTCTAGTTGTGGCATTCCATCTGTTTGCTCAAAGGTAATGCCCTATAAAGAAGTCATTGAGCATAAACACACCGGAATGCTTGTTGAAAGCAGTTCCAATTCATGGATTGAGCACATTGAAATGTTGATTTTATCTTCAACACTAAGAAGAGAATTAGCTGATAGTGCACGTGATTATATCTTATCTGATCATTCCGTTAGACAGTGCTCTGAAGAATGGAAAATGCTGTTAAATGACCTCATGCCCGACGGTATAAGTCGCTCTCAGCATGCTTCTAAACCTCCAAATTTATCGGCCCGCTTTCCGAAGTTAATAGTTTCTTTAGTCCCACGTCTTTTAAAAATCAAGACCTACACTCGGTTGATAAAGGCTGTTAAGCGCCACGGCATCTCTGGTGCGATTAAACGATTGTTTAGAAAACATTAGTTTTTTAATTAGAACATGCAAGCAATTAATACTGTTAAATCAATGACTTGCAAATCTTAAAACGAAGAACGTGCTTAATCCATACATGTTCTTCAGTTCTTTCAATCGCTTGTTCTTTTTGTCACTCGCCTGCCAAAACGTGCTTGCTGTTCTGTCAGCGCATCTAACTCACCAAGTTCAGCTGCTTCACGTACTTTACGCAGCGTGTCAGCTTCACTCGCTAATTCAATAACATTCTTACCTTTAGCAAACTCTAATGGCTTACTGCCATAGTCCACCAACGTTTAACTCGTTGGGCAACTTCAACTTTCTTTTGACTGCCGTGCCATTCACTCATTAAGAAATAGGATTTATTTAAAATATCTATCTGCGCTGAATTGTCTATTTATTAAATGATTTCTTAGCTTAAGAGCCACAGCCTTAGCAAAAGGAATATGTTTTATAAATCTAAATATCTTGATACCTTTCTTTATTTTTTCAATACTAGGATTATCTGCGTACCTAAAATCTTCAGCTAAATCATCAATCCCACCGTTGTCCATTAACTCAGATTCAAGGCTTGATGCTCTTTTATTGATTTTAAATGCCACCATACTTTCAACTACTTCTATGCTCCAAAATCGTCTTTCAGATGCATAATCAGAGAATTTTATACAACGCATATTTACTTTATCAATTAACTTTTTTGTATACTCAATGAAGGATTTTGATTTTGGACCAAAGCCTTCCATATAGCTCGTATGCGTGTCCTCAACTACAATAATCCCGCCGTCATTCATCGCAGATAATAAACATTCAGTAGTAATGATTTGTTGCTCGTACGTATGACCACCATCATCTAATATTACGTCAATTGAACCTACCTCTTGTTTAAAGGCTTCCCAGAATTTTATGTCAGATTGGCTACCTATATAAATTTCAAATCCATTCTCTTCCCATTTTTTTGCATTTGGGTTTAGATCAACGCCAATTATTCGTGCCTCGGGCCCAAAGTAATCACGCCACATAAATAGCGAACCACCACCCAGAACACCAATCTCAACGAATGTAATGTTTTGATTGCGATATTTGGAGAAGAAATGCTCATATGATTCAAAATATGTATTAAACTTTATACTCCTGTAGGGACTTTTGATAAATGACTTGTGTGCATCAGTTGTTTTCATGGCTTTTTTCTTCCTTTTACCAGTACACCTTTAAGCATCCTAACTGTAGACCCAAACTTCTTACAAATCTCTTTAATTTTCTTTAGTGCAACAGTACGTTCGTTCTTCTTAGCTTCAACCATCTACTGCTAAAATGATTTACGAGTGTGAAGCTAGTGTGTAAGCCACTAATAAATTAAATCCATAACTTATACTGGAAAACTACTCCCACTC
>CAJQLY010000016.1 GCA_905479295.1 uncultured Gammaproteobacteria bacterium
CCACTTCACTAGCCTCTTCTGGGCTGGCTTCTTTTGCCTTCTTTTCTGCTGGTTTACGCTTAGGTGCTTTAGCCTTTTTCGCTACCGCATCTTCTTTTACTTCGACGAAGTCGCCTTCTTGGCCAGTCATAACCTGAACACTAGCCTTGGCTTCAATCACTGCATCAGCAGTCACAGAGGTATATAACTTAATCGCACGAATCGCGTCATCATTACCAGGAATGATATAATCAACACCTGTTAGAGGGTTATTAGTATCAACTACTGCAACTACCGGGATACCCAGCTTGTTTGCTTCTTTAACAGCAATAGTCTCATAGCCAACATCGACAACGAACAATGCATCAGGCAGAACGTTCATGTCTTTGATACCACCTAAGCTACGCTCAAGTTTTTCAACTTCACGACTAATCTGAAGCAATTCACGCTTACCTAGACGCTCTGGGCCTTCGCCTTCCAACATTGCCTCAAGTTCGCTTAAACGGCTGATTGATTTCTTTACGGTATGAAAGTTAGTCAACATGCCGCCTAACCAACGTTGGTTGACGAATGGCATGCCACAACGCTGAGCTTCAGCTTTCACTGTTTCACGCGCTGAACGCTTAGTGCCCACAAAGAGCACTTTGCCACCGTTGGCGGTTAACTTACCGAGATAGTTCAGTGCATCACCAAACATTGGTAATGACTTCTCAAGATTAATGATATGAATCTTGTTACGTGCCCCAAAGATATAAGGGGCCATTTTTGGATTCCAATAACGGGTTTGATGCCCGAAATGTACACCAGCTTCTAGCATCTGGCGCATAGTGACGTTAGCCATTTGTATATTCTCCTAATGAGGGTTTTAACTCTTCCACAGCCCCCGCCCAGTAACCGCGTCGAATATCGACTTTGGCACCCCACTGGATGGTGTTGAGCTGTGTGCGAATTTTAAATTTGCGCTAAGCGCGCGCGATTTATACCATAAACTCAGCTGATCAACAATTTGCTTTGTGCGAAAATAATCAGCGGTGATGGTCTATAGCGTATAGAAACGCTCTAAACTAGCGCTTAGTAAACCCAAAAAGAGACTCTAAGTCTCTGATTTTAATGATTAAATTATTTCAACCGGCTGACTGAGGGATCTGACCACCTCGTAGCGGGCTGAAATTATACTTTGGAACTTGTTATGCCTATTAGTATCAAATCGGCCGAAGAAATCGAACTTATGCGTATTGCTGGCAAACTTGCCTCTGAAGTACTGCTGATGATCGAGCCCCATGTACAAGCGGGCATCAGCACGCAGCAACTGAATGATATCTGCCATGATTATATTGTGAACACACAGGACGCTATTCCCGCGCCACTTAATTATCGTGGTTTTCCTCGTTCGATCTGCACCTCGATCAACCATCAAGTCTGTCATGGTATACCGGGAGACCGTATTCTAAAGAACGGCGATATGATGAATATCGATATCACCATCATCAAAGATGGCTTTCATGGTGATACCAGTAAGATGTTTACGGTCGGCGGGCCTAATGTAAAGTCACAACGATTGATCGACATCACCTACCAAGCGATGGTCATCGGCATACAACAGGTCAAACCAGGTATTACCTTGGGTGATATCGGCCATAGCATTCAAACCTTCGTTGAAAAAAATCGCTACTCTGTGGTGCGTGAATACTGTGGTCATGGCATTGGTCGTGTGTTTCATGAAGACCCACAGGTATTGCACTATGGCAAACCCAATACTGGAGAGGTCTTAGAAGAAGGCATGACCTTTACTATTGAGCCTATGGTCAATGCAGGGAAGCGTAATGTGCGCCTACTGCCAGATCAATGGACCGTAGTTACTAAAGACCATAGCCTATCAGCACAGTGGGAACATACTATCTTAGTCACAGCAGATGGTTTTGAAGTCCTCACCCTAAGACCAGAAGAATCTATTCCCACACTATGATTAGAGTAACACCAGCACCTGATTTTATTGCCAGCCAACCTTGGTGGCCTCAAGACAATGAACAATGGTCAGCACTAAGTCAGCACGCTACCGAACAAAAACGTCTACTGCAGTCTACTCATCAAGCCAGCCAACAAGCCCATGCTGAAGGTATGGCGGTTGACCAACTGATTGGCGCTTATGCAACCGTAGTCGACCATCTACTATGTCATGCCTGGTTGAATCATGGTCTAGATAAAATAGGAGCCAGCCTGCTGGCAGTAGGTGGCTATGGTCGCGCTGAGTTACACCTGCATTCAGATGTCGACCTAATGATCTTACTAGAAGATAACTGTGATGAAGACAGCAAGCAGCAGATTGGAGAGTTTCTCACCACACTCTGGGACACTGGCCTAGATATTGGTTATTCAGTACGTACGATTAATGAAACCGTCACTGAAGCTACAAATGACATCACCGTCATCACTAGCCTGCTCGAATCTCGCATACTCATTGGTAATAAAGCTCTGTTTGATGCGTTACTAACAGCTACTGCTAGTGATCAAATCTGGGGTAGTGCTGAATTTTATTTTGCTAAAAAGGAAGAATTCCTTGCCCGCCATGCAAAGTATGGCGACACCGCTTACCAGCTAGAACCCAACATTAAGGAAGGTCCAGGTGGCTTACGTGATATTCAATTTCTTGACTGGATCAGCAAGCGTCATTTCAATACGAAATCACTTTATGACTTAGTAAATGCTGGCTTCATCAGTCTTGAAGAATACCAACAGTTGCAGCAAATACGTGAACACCTCTGGGAGGTCCGCTTTTTATTGCATCAAAATAATACGCGTAAAGAAGAACGTTTATTGTTTGATCAGCAGATCATGCTGGCGAAAGACATCGAAACCACTAGTGACGAACCAAATGCTGCAATTGAACAATTCATGCAAAACCACTACCGCCAGCTTGGTGCCTGTACGCAGTTAATTAAAGTATTAATGGGGCATTTTGAAGAAAACTATTTAAGCCATAGCAGCAACCAACCAAAGCAACAACTCAATGCACGCTTTTATGTGCAGGCTGATCGACTCTATATTACTGATGCCTCTGTCTTTCAAAGAAGGCCAAATGCCTTACTTGAAATCTTTTTATTAATGCAACTCAACCCCACTATTATTGAACTGAGTAGTAGTACGATTCGGGCTGTAAGAGAAAACCTATATCTAATCGATGAAAACTTTCGCCAAGAGTCTAAAAATAAATCACTTTTTATTGAGATTCTGCGTCAACCCTTGTTTGTATCACGTGAATTAAAACGTATGAATCATCTCGGCATACTGGGTGCCTATTGGCCCTCGTTTGCACGCATCATAGGGCATATGCAATACGACCTATATCACGTCTATACAGTAGACCATCATATTTTAACCGTATTAAAAGAAGCCTTTAGACTGCAACATAAAGATGAAAACAACTCATTGCTTGCCGATGTCTATGCGCGGCTACCCAAGCCTGAATTACTTTTATTAGCAGCATTATTTCATGATGTCGCCAAAGGCCGTCAAGGAGATCATTCAACTGAAGGCTCTGGTGAGGCAAGAGAATTTTGTCTAAGCCATGGCTTGAGTTCATATGATGCCGAGTTGGTGGCTTGGCTAGTAGAAAACCATTTAGAAATGTCTGTAGTGGCACAACATAAAGATATTAGTGACCCTGAAACAGTCAGTAACTTCACTCAAACAATAGGGAATTTAATTCGTCTAAATTATCTTTTCCTACTCACTATCGCTGATATCAAAGGCACCAATCCGAAGTTATGGAATAACTGGCGGGCTACTTTACTAGAAGAATTATACAAATCTTCAGCCAGCCTACTTCGCTCAAAATACCATAGTCAGCCTGATGCCAATGCGATTGCCAATGTAAAAAAATCTGCTTCAACACAGCTAACAGAACAGGGCTATAAAGCAGAGGATTTTGAGCCTCTATGGCACGATCTACAGGATGATTATTTTCAACGTCATACTGATTTCGAGATTAGTTGGCACGCTAAAAGCATTATCGATAGCCAAGGAATAAAGCCTTTAGTCCGTGTGCGCCATATCGCATCACGTGGTTTCACAGAAATCTTCATCTATTGCTCTGACCGTGAAGATCTCTTTGCACGCATCAGTATTTGTCTCAATCGCTTACATCTATCCGTAGTTGATGCACGCATCATCACATCAAAAACAGGCGTCGTATTAGACACCTTTATCGTCTTTGGTAGTAATGGTGAAGTCCTTAACGATGAACGGGTCTGCCAGCAAGTTGAACAAACGCTGAGTGAAGAGCTGACTTGCAGTAAGTCCTTACCTAAAGCATCAAAGCAACTGGTGTCACGCCGCTTACGTCATTTTGACTCACACCCTAATGTCTACATTAAGAATAGTGACAACTCTGACTTTTCAGATTTACATCTGCATGTTACAGACTACCCAGGCTTGCTAGAAAGAATTGCAGAAGCCCTACTAGACTTACATGTGATAGTACATGACGCACGCATTAGCACACTAGGCGAACGCGCTTATGATATTTTTCAGATCAGCAAAAATAAGCAAAAAATATCAGATCCAACTGAGATTAAAAATTTATGTGAGGCCATTCAAAAACACCTTACGCTGGCTAATGAAGAAACCACCTTTGCAATCGATATCTAATATCGCTAACAACTCATGGCTATATAAGAGCCCATACTATAAAAAGCGTTAACTCATGAACCCCTATTTAAACGAGCTGCAGCCCTATCCTTTTGAAAAACTACGTAAGCTATTTGCTGATATCAAGTACAGTGGCGATGCATCACTAATTAATCTGTCAATTGGTGAACCGAAAAGCCCTACACCAGCAGTTATTCAGGAGGCATTAGCCCAACATACTGCCGAGCTTGCCTATTACCCAAAAACACAGGGGATGCCTGAGCTACGCCAAACCATTGCTCAGTGGCTATCTCAGCGCTTTGATTTAAGCCCTGGAAGCATTAATCCAGAGCATAATATCCTGCCCGTCAATGGCACGCGTGAAGCACTCTTTGCGATCGCACAGAGCCTAATCGATAATTCAAAGACCGATGCACAGGTGATGCTGCCTAATCCCTTCTATCAAATCTATGAAGGTGCAGCGATATTAGCTGGTGCCAAGCCCTGTTACCTTGATTTCAGCGTCATAAATGGGCAGGTTCCAGCATTGGATGATGTGAGTGAAGACAGTTGGCGTAACACTCAACTACTCTATCTTTGCACTCCAGGTAATCCCACCGGCGAAGTACTACCACAATCTGTTCTGTTAAAACTTTTAGACTACGCCCATCGCTATGACTTTGTGATTGTCTCAGATGAGTGTTATTCCGAGATCTATCGTCAGGACGATCAGCCACCTGCAGGCCTTTTAGCTGCCGCACGCACTTATGGCGATGATCGATACCAACGCTGCCTGGCCTTTTATAGCCTATCCAAACGTTCTAATGCGCCTGGCTTACGCTCTGGCTTTGTTGCCGGTGACGCCGAAATCATCAAAACCTATCTGCGTTATCGCACCTATCACGGCTGCTCGATGTCAAATACAGTGCAACTAGCCAGCATCGCAGCCTGGCAAGATGAAGCGCATGTAACCGCTAATCGACAACGTTATGACCAAAGTTTTCAGCGGGTGCAAGCAGCTCTGCACCCAACGACCGATATTTCGATCCCTAGTGCTGGATTTTATCTCTGGTTACCGACGCTAATAGATGATGAAGAATTTGCACATGCGCTATACTCCCAGCACAACGTTATCGTGCTACCCGGAAAATACCTGGGTCGTGAGGTTGCAGGGCACAATCCAGGGGCTGGTCATGTACGCATTGCCTTAGTCGCATCACCGGAGGAATGCCAAGCTGCAGCTATTAGAATTAATCAATTTATTCAAAGTCTATCAGTGTAAGGAAAAATTATGAGCTCTATACAAGACATTATCGAAGGTGCTTTCGAAGAGCGCGCCAATATCTCACCGACCAATGTAAGCAATGAAATTAAGGTTGCTGTCATGGATGCAATCCACCAGTTGGACTCGGGTAGTGCTCGTGTTGCAGAAAAAATAGACGGCGAATGGCGAGTGAATGAATGGCTTAAAAAAGCGGTTCTACTTTCATTTCGTATCGAAGAAAATGCAATTATGTCTTCTGGCTTTGGCCAATACTACGACAAGGTACCGGTTAAATTTTCCGGCCAATCTGAAGCTGAAATGGCTGCTATGGGTGTACGTGTCGTACCACCAGCAACCGCCCGTCGTGGTGCATATATCGCCCCTGATGTGGTACTTATGCCTAGCTTTGTCAATATCGGTGCACGTGTAGATTCAGGCACTATGGTCGACACTTGGGCAACTGTCGGCTCCTGTGCACAAATTGGTAAAAACGTACATCTTTCTGGCGGTGTTGGCATCGGTGGTGTTCTAGAGCCACTACAAGCCGCGCCAACTATCATTGAAGATAACTGCTTTATTGGCGCACGCTCAGAAGTAGTTGAAGGCGTTATCGTCGAGCAAGGCGCTGTTATCTCTATGGGTGTTTACATCGGTAAGAGCACCAAGATCTTCAACCGTGAAACAGGTGAAGTCACTTACGGACGCATCCCAGCAGGATCTGTTGTTGTTTCAGGCAACCTGCCTTCAAAAGACGGTAGCTACAGCCTTTATTGTGCAGTCATCGTGAAGCAAGTGGATGAGAAGACTCGTAGCAAGGTTGGCATTAACGAATTGTTACGCGCCATCGACTAATGTCTAAGCCTACGCTCTACGGTATTAAAAACTGTGATAGCGTGCGTAAGGCACGTAAATTTTTAGACGCACATAACATCGCTTATGACTTCTATGATTTACGTGCCGACGGCATCAGCCAACAGCTACTCAAAAGCTGGTGTACCGAAGTTGATTGGGAGCTACTGCTCAACCGCCGTAGCACTACATTTAAACAACTCGATCCCGCCACCAAGCTGGATATTGATGAAAGCCGTGCAATTAATCTTATGCATAGCCAACCGACATTGATCAAACGTCCAGTACTGCAATGGCACGGCGCACAAAAACAGCTTATGGTCGGCTTTAATAGTGAACACTATGAACATCTAATCGGTGTTTAATTTGAAACTTGCTCGTTTAGCATAGACACTTTGGTCTCAGAAAATACGGAAATAGTCGTGAATAAAACTCTAGAACTCAGCCAGCAATTAATCCAACGGCCCTCAGTAACCCCTAAGGACGAAGGCTGTCTAGATCTATTGGCTGAACGTTTGGCGAATAGTGGCTTTGAGCATCAGCCTCTACCCTTTGCTGAAGTCAGTAATGCTTGGATACGCAAAGGTACAAAAGCCCCTTTATTCGTCTTCGCTGGACATACCGATGTTGTGCCCACTGGTCCAGAAGAAAATTGGACTTACCCACCGTTTACCGCAACTGTAGCCGATGGTCAGTTGCATGGTCGTGGTGCAGCCGATATGAAAACTGCTATTGCCGCTATGGCAATTGCCTGTGAGACATTCATTGATGAACACCCTGATCACAAAGGCTCGATCGCATTCCTGCTAACCAGTGACGAAGAAGGCCCAGCGGTTAATGGCACAGTAAAGGTGGTTGAGCACTTACAGCAACAAGATATTGCAATTGACTACTGCCTAGTTGGTGAGCCTTCAAGCACCTCACATGTAGGCGATATTATTAAGAACGGTCGTCGTGGCTCGCTATGCGCCCATCTCACGGTCAAAGGCAAGCAAGGTCATGTTGCTTATCCTCACCTAGCAACTAACCCAATCCATCCACTGACTCAAATCTTAGCTGAGTTATCTGCAATTGAATGGGATCAAGGCAATGACCATTTCCCTGCAACCACCTTCCAAGTCTCGAATGTGAATTCTGGTACAGGTGCAGAAAATGTAATTCCAGGAGAGGCACAGGCTGCCTTTAATTTACGCTTCTCAACCGAGATTACAGCCGAGCAGATTAAGCAGAAGATAGAAGCAGTAATCGCTACATATGAGATTGAAACTGAATTGCTATGGCGATTGTCAGGAAACCCATTCCTAACTGCCGAGGGCCGCTTGGTTGAGGCTTGCCAACAGGCGATTCAAGAGGTCACAGGACGCGATACTGAGTTATCAACAGGTGGAGGCACCTCTGATGGACGATTCATCGCACCGACAGGCGCTGAGGTGGTAGAACTGGGTGTCATCAACGCCAGTATCCATCAAGTTGATGAGCATACTGATATTACAGAGCTGAACCAGCTCACTGAGATCTATGGCGCTGTATTACGCCAGCTATTAACCTAAGCTCGCTTAATTGCACAGGTCTCTTTAGAGATCTGTCCACCCTTGAAGCATCAGACTTTACGCCCCGCCCTGCTGCCAAACATCTAAGAAGTCATGCAGATGTGGCTTATCTGAAGCCTGCAGTAAGTCCTTCGCCTGAGTAATCGCCTTATCATACTGTGCTGGCATCATACGACCACTAATCATCTCAAAACGTAAATACACTAAGTAAGTGTTGAGCACATCGGTCTCGCAGTAATTACGAATATCCGCCAACCCACCATCTTGGTAAGTCTGCCAAACATCACCTCCACTCATACCGAACTTACCAGGGAAACCAAGCATGGTTGCAACCTCATCCAGCTTTGCACTAGCACGCGGTTGAAAACCAGCAAGCACATCCATGATGTCAGTATGTCGCCAGTGGAAGCGGCTGAGGTAGTTGTTATAGCGGAAAGAATTATCCTCGTTACCTGTTTCCCAGTAACGCGCAGCCTGTACTCCATGCAATAGAGAACGATAATTCAGCACCGGCAAATCAAATCCACCACCATTCCAACTGACTAGAGTAGGATTATGTTGCTCAACCCCCTCAAAGAAGCGTTCAATTAATTCTTTCTCTGATGATTCTTCTTCGCCTAAAGACCAAACTTTTAACTGTTCGTTCTTACGAAAGACTACAGAGATCGCAACGATCCGTTGCAAATGCAGAGGTAGAAACTCACTACCTGATTTCTGAAACTGCAGATGTTGCATCGCTTTAACGACATCTTTGTCTGCTAAATCAGCACTCAGCTTATGGATTTTTCGACCCGACACAACGTCAGGAACGGTTTCGATATCAAATACGAGTATACTCATTAGACTTTATATTTATTCTTGTTAGGTTCAATGCTAACAGTTCAGCACGCACAACTAAACCATAACACCGACGGCATCTTCTATTCAGAAGACTATGGTGACAATTACTATTCTACAACTAGCGCGATAGATGAATGTAAGCATGTATTCATTAGCGGAAATAAGCTACATGACCGCTGGCAGCGCAATAATTTTAGCATCGCCGAACTTGGCTTTGGGGCTGGGCTTACTTTCTTAAACACTAGCTTAGAATGGCTCAAACAAGCCAGTCCGAAAACTCATCTAAATTTTATTAGTTTTGAGAAACATCCACTAACACTTGATGATTTAAAACATGTTCATGCACAGTTTGAATGCAACCCAAACCTAACTACTTTAGCCGATGAGTTGTACAGCCAATATCCATTGCCAATTGAAGGTTTTCATCGGCTACACTTAGCCAATAAACAGATTACGCTAACATTGATTTTAGGCGATGCCTTAAAACAATTAAGAAACTGCGATTATGTAATAGATGCATGGTACTTGGATGGATTCTCTCCCACTAAGAACCCCTTCATGTGTTCAGAAAAAATTGCAATAGAAGTATTTAGACTGACCGCTCCTGGCGGTAGCTTTGCAACTTATAACGCTACTGATAATGTTAAACAGCACTTTGAACAGGCCGGCTTTGAAATAAAGAAAACAGCAGGCTTTGGCGATAAAAAAGAAATGCTTACTGGGATCCGCCATACAACCGAAAACAAGACCCATTTTCACTTAAAAGAAAAAAGCTGGTTTAAACATACCCCCATAAAAGCCAAATCTAAACAAGACCAGAAAGCTATCATTATAGGTGGCGGCATGGCTGGATTTAGCATCGCTGCTGCACTCGCTCAACGTGGTTGGCAGACGGTTATTTTAGACCGACAGATAGAACCAGCACAGGAAGGTTCAGGCAATCAAAATGCTATTTTAATGCCGCGATTAAGTGTTGATCACGACCTACAATCACAACTCACTCTCCAAGGTTTCTTATATTCAGAAAAATTATTTAAACAACTGGATCTACTATCAGACCAGCAGTTAAAGACCCCACTATGGCATGCCTGTGGCGCATTACAGATTCCTCGTGATAAAAACCAATCTGACCGAATGCAAAAGATTATTCAACAGGAGCAGGTCCCTGAACAATTGATACAGGCCGTCTCACAATCACAAGCCTCGCAGTTAGCCGATTGCGATTTGAGTATGGGCGGCTGGTATATTCCAGATGCTGGCTGGTTAGTACCACAACAGCTGTGCTTAACCTTACAGCATCAATGGCAAGATCAGATCGAGTTTATTGGTGGGCAGAACATCACTCGACTACAACAGCATGCACAGGGCTGGCATGTATATAGTGAAGACAAGCATATTATTAGCGGCACACATGTTGTAGTTGCCAACGCCAGTTCAAGCCATTGCTTTGAGCAAACCCATGGCATCCAATGCCATCCGAAACGCGGACAATTGAGCATTATTAATACGCCTAATAGCAGTCATCACCCTAAAAAAATTATTTGTTCAGATGTGTATCTAACGCCTGAAGTAAACCAACAATATGTACTAGGGGCCTCCTTCATTACGAATGATATCGACACCACAATTCGATTAAACGAACATCAAAGTAATATTGAGAAGCTCAATAAAATAATACCAACATTCAAAACCAGTATTAGTCAGTTAACAGGCCGCGTTGGTATTCGCGCTGTTAGCAGCGATCGTCTTCCCATTGTTGGCCCAGTGGCTCTCCAGGATAAATTTGCACATGATTTTCAAGCAGCTGCATTAGGCAGCACCCATCTTAACTACCCGCAACCGCAGTACTATCCAGGGCTATATATGGCGACTGGCTTCGGCTCTAGAGGACTTGCATGGATACCCTTAATGGCTGAGTCATTGGCTTCCAATATGACTGGTGAAGCCAGCCCATTATCTCAGGCTTTGCAGGAAGCCACTCATCCAAACCGTCACCTAATGAAAGCCTTAGTAAAATCGATGAGAAAATAAGGTAGTCTGGCTCAAAACTCCATTTCATTTCTTATGACTTTCGATGATAAGGATGTATAACTGCATTGCGGTCAACGTACGATAACCAATGAGCTAAATAACCCACCAACTTTAGTGAAACTTCCTTCAAGAGCGATCGTCAGACTACTCACGACATAGATCAGCAACACGAGAAACTTCTTCTTGGAATAGTCCGACCAGGTGCAACATCTCTGCGGAAGGGTCTTCATAGTATGGTAGATACATCTCGCCACACATATGTTGAAAGCAACTCTTTGACAAGTTGATATTTTTTGAACCAAGAAAAAGTGATTCAGAGTTTGCATAACATTGTTGAATTCCAGCTTCTACTGACAACATACAGGCAAAATCATTCAAAAGTGCATGCCCAGCCTGCCACTCTTTTTTAAGACATTTAATTTCTGCCAACCTGATGATAGGAAAGTAATTTTGAATTTCATGAAAAGGCTGCTCTAGGGCAGCTGAGAATGTGGCTTCGGCTTTATCTATTTGTCCAAGTACTAATTGATTCTCGCCTTGGCATACTAAACTCGCATAATCTGAGTTAGCTGGGAAAGACTTAGCATAATCACACAAAAGAGACTGATTTTCATTAGACGAGCAGGCACTGAGTCCGGCTATAGACATCGACGCAATAAGCAGCCAAGTATTATTCACGCATCACTTTAGACATATCAAGCCTGTTAGTTAGACTTCATATCGTAAATACCCGTAGAGATATAACGGTCACCACGATCACAAATAATTATAACAATAGTGGCATTGTTAATTTTACTAGAGAGTTCTAGGGCGGCATATAAGGTGGCACCAGATGATATACCTGCAAATATACCCTCTTCTCGACCTAACCTCACAGCCATATCATCAGCATCTTTACGACTAACATACAGTAACTCATCGGCAGCACTTTCATCAAAAATTGCCGGCTCATACTCTTTCGCCCATTTACGGATGCCTGGGATCTGAGACCCTTCAGCGGGATACACACCCATCATCTGAATAGCTGGGTTCTGTTCTTTCAGATATTTAGAGACACCCATAATCGTTCCCGTAGTACCTAATGAACACATAAAGTGTGTAACCTCACCCTCAGTTTGTTGCCACACTTCTGGACCGGTAGTCTCATAATGAGCAGCAAGGTTATCGGGGTTAGCGAACTGGTCAAGCACCTTACCCTTGCCTTCAGCTTGCATTTTCAAAGCGACATCACGTGCGCCCTCCATGCCAGCCTCAGCCGAAACTAACACCAGCTCAGCACCGTATGCAGCCATCGCTGTACGTCGCTCAATGGTCATAGTCTCAGGCATCACCAAAATCATTTTATACCCTTGCACCGCAGCCGCCATCGCTAGAGCAATGCCCGTATTACCACTCGTAGGCTCAATTAAGGTATCACCTGGCGAGATATCTCCACGCGCTTGCGCTGCATTGATCATATTCAACGCTGGGCGATCTTTCACCGATCCCGCTGGATTATTACCCTCCAGCTTTAGCAAAATCGTATTGCTGGGATTAGGGTTCATATATTGCAGCTTAACTAACGGTGTATTGCCGACATAGTCGGCCATTGTTTTATAGTTCATCGCCATATCTTCTTAGTACTTCCGCCTCGCTTACAAGGCATAAGATTAATTGTTTTAATAAAATATTAGCATTATTTAAATATTATTACATGTGCGACCGCATACGCACGCTCATCAGAGATGCTTAATAAACTTGTACCACATGTTGCCGGCAGTCGTTGCTGGCATGCCTCACTAAAATTTAATATGGGTTTTCCTAATTCAGTATGGCTAACATAGATATCTTGCCAGCCAATCGAACGCCCAATGCCAACACCTAACGCCTTAGATGCCGCCTCTTTCACGGCAAACCGTTTAGCTAGAAATGCCGCTTTATTCTTTTGCTCATAGAATGCGCTTAATTCATCGGCATGTAATATCTTTTCTGCAAATCGATCACCTTGCTTTGCAAGCAAATCATCAATGCGTGCGACTTCAACAATATCAATGCCTGAGCCTAGTGGTATCACTCAGCCACTCCATCCATCGCTGCGCGCATCCGTAAGATGGCGCCTTCAAGCCCCATGAATAACGCGTCAGCAATAATCGAATGACCAATATTCAATTCATTCATCCCTGGAATCACAGCAATATCACGCACGTTGCTGACATTCAGGCCATGCCCTGCATTAACAACCAGACCTAGCTCAAGGGCATGTTGAGTAGCATCTTGGATACACTGTAACTCAGTACCTCGCTGCTCTTCAGGTAGATCAGCATAATGTCCAGTATGTAGTTCGATAATTGGCGCACCAATTTCTGCCACAGCATCGATTACCAGTGGATTTGCTTCGATAAATAAAGATACCTGAATGTCATGTTCACTCAAGGCTGCCACTAGATCACGCATACGAGAGAGATGCCCCAACACATCTAAGCCACCCTCAGTAGTCAGTTCTTCACGCCGTTCGGGCACGATGCAGCAATAGTCAGGCTTGACCTTAATCGCAATACTTTGCATCTCAGCTGTTGCTGCCATTTCTAGATTCATACTACTTTGAATCACCTGTCGAGAGGCATACACATCGGCATCTTGAATGTGACGGCGGTCCTCACGCAAATGCATGGTAATACCATGGGCCCCTGCCGTTTCAGAGATACGAATGGCCTCCTGTAAATCAGGGTAGGGAGTACCTCGCACTTGGCGTAGTGTAGTGACGTGGTCCAGGTTCACGCCTAAACGGACTTGCTTATTTTGCAATTAATTCACCTTCAACAATTGTCGAGTGAGTACCGGTTTACCGCGTAAATAGAACTCTAGTAAACCGCGTAAAAAACGCTTCATGGCGGGTAAGTTTTCAGCTCGAAAATCACCTGCTGCCATATCGAGTAAGGCGCGTCCCGTCACACTGTCCCAGGTTTGATTAAGACCAGCAGAAAGCACCGGGCCAGCATCAGGGACGTAGCGATAATACTGCTCTGCTTCCACCGCTAAATTATTTTGATAATCAAAGTCTAACTGTAAGGGGTGACCAATAATCGCTAACAATTCAAGCTCAAAAGCACGCAAACAACCTTCATCGGTTGATAATTTTAGCATTTTCTCTAGCGTTTGCTCATACAAATCAAAGAGTTCCGGCGCAGGACTGCGTTCGGGGACCAGCCGTAATAGGAGTTCGTGGATATACAAACATTGGACGTGGCTACGAAAATTACGCGTGTACTTAGAATGCTCCAACTCAACCTTATTCAAACTCAGCAGACTACCCTTGCCTGACCATGTCAGATAACACTTGGTCAAAGGTTGAATCATATTGCCGTTTTTTTTCTTCGCTGCACGACTGATCAGATGAACCACCCCATGCTCTGCCGTCAATGCGTAGACTAAAAGACTACTCTCACGGTAAGCACGAGTATGTAGAATATAAGCGGCCTCTAGCTCTACTCGCATTATCTGTTGTATTACTTCTCGTATTCAGAGACGACTTGTGGATCGTTTTGCCAATCTTTTTTCACTTTGATCCACAGCTTTAAATTTACTTTGCTTGCCATACTTCGTTCTATCGCAACACGTGCGCCGGCACCAATCTTTTTCAACATCTCACCTCGATGCCCAATGAAAATTGCTTTTTGGGAATCCTTCTCAACCCAAACAGCCGCTTCGATATGCACCATCCCAGGTTGCTCATCAACCGATTCAATTTCAACATGAGTCGCATAGGGTAACTCAGCCCCGAGATGGACAAAGATCGACTCACGGATTAACTCTGCCATGATGAAGCGCATATCCCTATCAGTGATATATTCTTCTGGATAGAAAAATTCAGACTCAGGTAAATAACGCTGACTAGATGTCAGTAAAGCAGAAATATTATCTTTCTTCAGGGCCGAGATTGGTACGATCTCTGCGAAATCATACTTTTTAGAAATGGCAGATAAAATTGGAAAGAGCTGATCACGCTTAGTTAGTTGATCGATCTTATTTAGCACCAATATGACCGGACATTTAATGTCTTTCAAAGAACGCAAAATATTATCTTCTTCACGCGTCCATGATTTGCAATCCACCATCCATAGAATCAAATTCACATCATGTAATACATTCAGTGCATTTTTATTTAATATCCGATTGAGTAACTTTTTACCGCCTAGATGAATGCCTGGGGTATCGACAAAAACAAACTGCGCTTGTTGCTCACTGCGGACACCAACGATACGATGACGCGTGGTCTGTGGCTTATAGCTGACAGAAGAAACCTTGGTTTCAATAAAATGATTAAATAGCGTCGACTTGCCTGCGTTAGGTCGGCCAATAATAGCGACATAACCGCAACGTGTAGTCATTTATTAGAGGCCTCTGAAAGTAACTGCTCTAGCATCAAGGCTGCTGCTGATTGTTCAGCCTTCTTTTTACTTTTCCCTTCACTTTCTGTGCGCAAACTCAATTTTGGAATAGTACATTCAATATGAAAAGTCTTATCATTTGCTTCACCTCTTTCAGATAAAGTTTCATAATCAGGCACCGCAATCTGCAGACCTTGCAGATATTCTTGTAAGCGTGTCTTAGGGTCCTTTAAACTTTGTGTGGCCGGCAAGTTTTCTAGTTGTTGTGTATAGATGCGACTGACGAACTCAAAGGCATAATCAAAATCCTTAAGCAAATAAACTGCAGCAATAGCTGCCTCCACTGCATCTGCAAGAATAGAGTCACGCTTATGCCCACCAGTCTTCCGCTCACCAGCACCGAGTAATATCACCTGACTCAAGTCGTGATCTTTTGCAATCTCAGTCAGTGCTCGCTTGCAGACCAAATGTGCACGCAATCGACTTAAATCGCCCTCATTACACTCTGGAAATCTTTCGAATAGTAGGCGGCTCATAGTCAGACCAAGCACCGCATCACCTAAGAATTCTAAACGCTCATTGTTTTTCTTAGCCGCACTACGATGCGTCATCGCCTCTCGAAAAACATCTGATTGTGTGATTTCGTCAGGCAGTGAGAAAAGCTGGTTAAAGGCAGTTTTAGACACGATTAAATTAGGCGCTCCCTAGCGAATACTATTGCCAATACGACTGGCTGCAAATTGGCTACTGGCAAAATCCCAGTTCATCCAGATCATAAAGGCCTTACCGACTAAATTAGCCTCAGGCACCATACCCCAAACACGGCTATCATTACTGTTATCACGGTTATCACCCATCATAAAATAATGCCCCTCTGGTACCAACCATGAGCCTTCACGTGGATTATATTGCGGCACCACTAAGATACTATGATCAACCGTCGCTAATGACTCTACGTTATGTGCTGCACCATTCATCGAAGCATCACGCCCTTTGCCAACATAAATCCCTACACGCCGCTGTGGCATCGCCTGACCATTCACGCTCAATTGCTTGTTGTAGTATTCAATGCGGTCACCCGGCAAACCAACCACTCGCTTAATGTAATCCAATTTAGGATTTTGGGGATAACGAAAAACCATCACATCACCGCGCTCAGGATTGCCCACAGATAGAATCTTTTGATGCGTCACTGGCAGACGTACACCGTAGGCAAACTTGTTTACTAGAATAAAGTCACCATGCAATAAAGTCGGCATCATCGAGCCAGAAGGAATACGAAAAGGCTCTGCAATAAACGAGCGTAAAATCAGCACAACAAGTAATACTGGGAAAAATGAACACGAGTAATCGACATACCAGGGTTCAACGCTTAGTTTTTTCTCTAACCTGGCTGGCCGCAACCAATAACGATCTATAAAAACAATAACGCTACTGACTAGCGTAGCCAAAACTAACACCAGCTCAAGGTCGAAGTACTGAAAGATTGAATTCATCAGAAACCTATCATTTTAAGGCGAATTAAAGCCGTTGAGTATAGCGGTTTGAGCTACGCTCTTCGCCTTATTTCGGACTGAAATATTACAAAGATAGCCCAATCTACAGAAAAAGGTCCGATAAGAATACAGATTTAACTGGGATTTACAGGGTCATTAACTTGGACTAATAATACCTCACTATGCAAATAACCCAACTGCTGATAATTAATCTGCTTAACTATCAGTAAGTCATGTAACACCCATATCACAACTGACGGGGGAGAATATCATGTCGATAATTGCTTACTCATACCCTAGACATGGCAAGGCTATTCATTCTGGACTAGCCATATTTGGTATCGCTGCTTACCTAACAGCTGAATTAGCCGAGGCCGACAGCACACTTGGGGGTATTTAATTCATGCTTACCTAGGATTCGGTCTGGGCCTATCTATCGCACTAAGACTTGCTCTAGGTTTCAGCCACTCTGAGACCTTATCTTTTAAAGGCTGGTCACCCTTAGTCCTAAATCAGTGGAAAATAGCATTAGCCGATCTTAAGTCATTACTCAGATTAAAGTGGATCGCTACAGTAAGATTACAAAAGAACGCCTAAACCATTGTTTATAGTTATCAGTTTTTCTATATCCATCGTACTTTCCGAACAAACCGAAACGCCTTCTATCAGAGAATATAATACAGAGATGGAGCACACCAAATGCAAGGAAGGCCGCCAAACTTGAACTCTCTCAAACGAGCATTAGAGAGAAGTGAAGGCTAGGCTATGAGCACTTAGAAAGGTATTAGGCCAAGCCCAAATCACCAGGATTAACATCGGCGCATAGATACCTCAACGACACAGTGAGGAAAAATCATGACCTTAACTAAAACAGTTGGAGAGAGAAATTTTGGCGAGTTCAAGAAAACGATTAAAGCTATAGTTCTAGTAGTAATCGGTATATGGATTGTCGGCATAGTTCTTGTTGCCGGAGGCTTAATGCTTCTTTCCGCGATTATTTAAATCTATTTTATTCAGATTGAAAACCCGTCATGCCATTACAGAAATGATCATAAACTAAGAATGGCTTAAAGGAATTTAATGGCTGAAGATAAAGAGCGATAAATAATGATCTGGTCGGGGTGAGAGGATTTGAACCTCCGACCACCGCAACCCCATTGCGGTGCGCTACCAGGCTGCGCCACACCCCGATTGGGTCTAATTATATCGGTATCACTGATGCTTACGCGGTGACACGGCCGTCAAAACACGGTGGGACTATGGATTATGATTGAGTAGTCGTAGTAGATCTTCTAATTCATCACGGAGATCTTCAAAACCCTGTTGCTTGGCTTCATTATTGTCACTATGATGACTGAGCTTTTGACGGGCACCGCCAATGGTATAGCCCTGTTCATATAGGAGACTACGAATCTCACGAATAAGAACCACGTCATGACGCTGATAGTATCGGCGGTTTCCACGTCGCTTAACCGGACTGAGAGTAGGGAATTCCTGTTCCCAATACCGCAATACATGTGGTTTTACGATGCAAAGCTCGCTGACTTCACCAATCGTAAAATACCGTTTTGACGGTATTTCAGGGAGTTCCTTATTATTGCTGGCTTCCAGCATATTCCTCTACTCGTGATTTTAGTTTTTGCCCAGGCCTGAAAGTAACGACTCTGCGGGCTGTAATTGGTATTTCTTCACCCGTTTTAGGGTTTCGGCCCGGACGCTGATTCTTATCTCGCAGCACAAAATTACCAAAGCCGGATAACTTTACTTCTTCCCCTTCTTCAAGCGCAAGACGCACTTCTTCAAAGAAGGCTTCGACCAGTTCTTTCGCTTCTCGTTTATTTAAACCGAGCTCTTCAAATAAGCTCTCAGCCATGTCTGCTTTAGTCAACGCCATGATGATATTAGTTTCTTAGCTGCGCCTTACATTTATTTTGTAGTTCAGAAACAATTTCCGACACACTTTGTTCTATTTGCTTGTCAGTTAGAGTGGAGGAAAAATCCTGTAAAATCAAGCTCAAAGAGATACTTTTTTGACTTGAAGGTACGCCCTCACCTTGGTAGATAGAGAACACCTCAACCTGTTGTAAACTAGCAATATGAAGCCCAGAAATGGCGTCCAATAAGGCCTGAACAGGTAATTCCTCATCGACAAGAAGTGATAGATCCCTGTTAACAGCAGGATATTTTGACCAAGTGTCAAATACGATACGAGCTGCTTTTAGATCATCGAGTGACCATTCAAATTCAAAAACAATCACCTCTCGCTCGGCCATATTGAACTGACTAGCCACTTCCGGGTGCAGCACACCTAGGGTACCAATGGTATCGCCATCTAACAAAATAGCGACCGTCTTTCCTGGGTGCAGTCCCTGTGCTTCGGTCGACTGAAAACGGATTCGCGATGACACGCCTAACTCTTCAAAAATACTCTCGAGGTCACCTTTAACATCATAGAAATCTAAATTACGTGTCGACTGAGACCATTGCCGTGGATTAGCCTCACCAACAACCAAGCCTGCAACCACATCACAGTGGCTAATACCTTCAGCCTCAGGTAAGTATTTACGCCCTAATTCAACAAAGCGGATACTACTTTGCTGACGTTTTAGATTATAGCTAGCAGCTAGACATAACCCCGGCCAGACACTAGTACGCATGGTCGATAAATCGGCTGAAATGGGATTTGCTAACGCCTTACCCGCTTGCGCAGAAAAAACCTGTGCATACTCGGCCTCGATGAAGCTAAAGGTCACTGCTTCGTTATAGCCCATAGCAGCTAGCTCTTGGCGTAACCGATAAGCACTTTGGCTACTACTTGCTGCAGCCAATATGGCATTAGCATCTGTTGGTAGTGGCGCCACCGGCATTTGATCGTAACCAATCAACCGTGCGATCTCTTCAATTAAATCGACTTCTATTGCCATATCAAAGCGATAGCTTGGTGGCATCACACTCAATCTTGTTGCTGAATCTTCACGCACTTCACAGTGCAGGCCAACAAACATCTGCTTCACTTGATCCAGTGTTAATTCAACACCTAAGCGCTGCTGTGCACGCCTTACATCCAACATAATCTCAACCGGCTGCGGCATACTCGCAGCATGCATTGCTTCGGTCTTAACACCAGCTCGGCCACCGGCTAATTGTTGTATCAAGGCGGTCGCACGATCCAAGGCTATCGGCGCCAGCTGTGGATCGACACCCCGTTCAAAACGGTGTGAAGAATCGGTATGTAGACCAAACATACGAGCCTTACCGGCAATCGTAATAGGATCAAAGAAAGCGCTTTCTAAAAAGATTTGACGACTACTACTTTGTACCGCTGAATCTAGACCACCCATGATACCAGCCAACGCCAAGGCTTTATCTGCATCGGCAATCACTAGTTGATCCGCTTTCAATGTGATCTGATTACCATCAAGTAGCTTTAATTTTTCTGCATCCCGCGCATAACGCACCTGTATATCTTGCGCTAGTGCGTCAAGATCAAAGGCATGCATCGGCTGACCTAACTCCAACATGACATAGTTACAGACATCAACGACGATATTGATGCTGCGTATACCGCCACGACGCAATCGCTCACGCATCCAGACTGGTGTCTCAGCACTGGCATCGATGTCACTAATGATACGACCACAATAACGTGGGCAGGCATCCTGTGCCTCTACAGTAACGCTCAGACTAGCCACATCGGCTTGCTCGGCAACTATAGATTCAGGCATGTCACTTAAGGCTACTTGGTATAACGCAGAGACTTCACGCGCAACGCCTAAGATACTGAGGCAGTCGGCGCGATTAGGGGTAAGGTCAATATCAAAGATCTGGTCATCCAAGGCTAAAGCAGTATGCAATGACTGACCCAGTGCCAAATCACTACCTAATTCTAAAATACCCTCAGCCTCGTCAGCCAAGCCCAATTCAGCTAAGGAACAGAGCATGCCATTTGAGGCCACTCCACGAAGCTCTGCGGCCTTAATCTGCAAGCCATTAGGCAAGGTCGTACCTACGGTCGCTAGTGCAACTGTCAAACCTAAGCGCGCATTGGCAGCACCACAGACAACCTGCTCTGGCTTGGCTGCCCCTGTATTAAGACTACAAACCTGCAACTTATCAGCATCAGGATGACGTTCAATCGCATCGATACGTGCGACCACAACACCATCTAGTGCAGCAGCAGCCACTTCAATACCATCAAGCTCAAGGCCTGCCATCGTTAGGGCTTGGCCTAGCTGTTCAGTTGTTGCGTTTGGGTTGGCCCATTCTCTCAGCCATTGTTCACTGAATTTCATTCGCCCTACCCTCGCTCACTAAACTGTTGCAGAAAACGTAAATCGTTTTCATAGAACATTCTCAAATCACGCACGCCGTAGTAGAGCATCGCTAAACGCTCAACACCTAAACCAAAGGCAAAGCCAGAAAATTTGTTGTTATCGATGCCGACTTTATCGAATACATTCGGATGCACCATGCCGCAGCCCATCACCTCTAACCAAGTTGCATTACCGTCTTTATCACGCCATTCAATATCGACCTCTGCTGAGGGCTCAGTAAAGGGGAAATAAGAAGGACGGAAACGGATGCCTAATTGATCATTATCAAAGAAGGTATGTAGAAACTCGATCACTAACCCTTTCAACTGTGCAAAGTTGACATCGGGGTCAACACAAAGCCCTTCAACTTGATGAAACATCGGACTATGGGTGACATCAGAATCACAGCGATAAACACGACCGGGGGCAATAATACGAATCGGAGGCGCTTGCTCTTGCATCGTTCTAATTTGAACTGAAGAAGTATGCGTACGTAGCAGTAAACCATCATCAAAGTAAAAAGTGTCGTGCATTGCACGTGCTGGGTGATGTGGTGGAATATTCAACGCTTCAAAATTATGGAAATCATCTTCAATTTCTGGCCCATCAGCAACACTAAAGCCATAGTTAGCAAAAATACTTTGAATACGCTGCAGGGTGATCGAAACAGGGTGCAGGCTGCCACGGCTTGAGCGTCTGCCCGGCAAGGTGACATCAATCGCCTCACTAGCTAGCTTGGCTGCTATCGCCTCGGCTTGCAGTGTCTTACCACGCTCTTCAAGCAGGGCTTGAATCGCATGCTTAACCTGATTAATACGCTGGCCGGCAGACTTACGCTCTTCAGCGGGCAGTTTACCTAGCGTCTTCAACTGTTCCGTAACGACACCTTTTTTGCCCAAATAATGGACACGGATATCGTCAAGGATCTTGAGATTATCGGCCGCTGTGATTTGCTCACTAGCGGTTTGCAAAAGCTGGTCTAATTCACTCATATCAGGCCTAAGCTAAGGGATGCTGGATCGACTGGCAAGCCCTACAGTCATAAATAACAAAATTAAGCCTACAGAAACAAAAAAGGGAAAGGTCGAAACCTTTCCCTTGATTGACTACATCGGCTTCGATTGGTCTTACAGTTGAGCTTTTGCGCGCTCAGCTAATTGACCAAATGCTGCGATATCATGCACTGCTAACTCAGCAAGCATTTTACGATCCACTTCGATTGATGCTTTATTCAGGCCATCAATCAAACGGCTATATGAAATATCGAATTGACGCGCGGCTGCATTAATACGTGCAATCCACAACGAACGAAACTGTCTCTTACGCTGACGACGGTCACGATAAGCATACTGACCCGCTTTGGTTACAGCCTGCGTTGCTACGCGATAGATGTTTTTACGTGCGCCGTAATAACCCTTAGCTTTGGCTAAGACTTTCTTATGACGCGCATGTGCGGTTACGCCGCGTTTTACCCTAGACATTTGCTTTCCTCTCTATTAACTGTACGGAAGCATACGGCGGACCATCGGAGTATCGACGTCTGCAACTACTTCACTGGCACGTAGATGACGCTTACGCTTAGTACTCTTCTTCGTCAAAATATGACGTCGATGAGACTGACCACATTTGTACTTTCCGGTTGCTGTTTTCTTGAAGCGCTTCGCAGCACCACGGTTTGTCTTCATCTTTGGCATAAGTTACCAATCCTATATAGATAAACTACTATTTTTTCTTTTTCGATGGAGCCAGTACCATAACCAGCTGCCTACCTTCTAACTTTGGACGCTGTTCAACGTCACCATATTCTTTCAAGTCGTTCTCAACTCTTTCTAAAAGCTTCGCACCCAATTGTTGGTGCTGCATCTCACGACCGCGATAGCGGATCGTAATTTTAGTCTTATCACCTTCTTCCAAGAAATTAATCAACTTCCTGACTTTAACCTTATAGTCGCCATCTTCAGTTGTTGGTCGAAACTTAATTTCTTTGACCTGAATCTGTTTTTGCTTCTTCTTGGCTTGATGCGATTGTTTCTTCTGCTCAAACCTATATTTGCCATAGTCCATCACTCGACAGACTGGAGGCTCAGCATTTGGACTAATTTCGACCAAATCCAAATTCGCTTCGGTGGATATTCTTAATGCCTCGTCGGTTGATACAATTCCGACATTTTCGCCTTCGGCATCAATCAAGCGAACTTCAGCATTGATGATTGCCGCATTTAAGCGAACATTTTTCGACGAACTAATAAGCTTATCCCCATAAAAAATTAACGCTGTAACCCGCTTTCACTAAGGAAATAACTGCCTCAGGGTCTGTAAATCAACAGAGCCTTTATCTTCCCCTTTGAGCGTACGTACAGCGACAGTTTGCGTCTCCACCTCACGATCACCAATGACCAGTTGAAGCGAAACCCGCTGAATTGTGTGCTCGCGAATCTTACGGCCTATTTTCTCATTTCTCAAGTCTATAATGACTCGAAGACCTTCATCTTGAAGGAATTTTTGTACTTTTTTGGCATATTCAGCCTGCGCATCGGTAATATTTAGGATTACAGCCTGTACCGGTGCCAACCACAACGGGAAATTACCGCCATGATGCTCGATCAAAATACCGATAAATCGTTCTAGAGAACCAAGGATGGCACGGTGAATCATTACAGGCACCTCGCGATTCCCTTCTTCACTAATATAGCTGGCATCAAGACGCCCAGGCATCGAGAAATCGACCTGGATGGTGCCACATTGCCAGGTGCGATCTAGACTATCACGCAGAGTGAATTCGATCTTAGGGCCATAAAAGGCACCCTCGCCAGGCTGTAACTTATACGCTAAGCCTTTGTTTTCTAGTGCTACTTTAAGGCCTTCCTCAGCCTTATCCCATGCCTCATCTGAACCAACACGCTGTTCTGGGCGAGTCGACAAGGCCAGTTCGATGTTTTCAAAACCAAATTCGGCATAAACCGCAAAGGTTAGCTCAATCAAGGTAGCTACTTCCGACTGCAACTGATTTTCAGTACAGAAGATATGCGCGTCATCTTGCACAAAGCGGCGCGCGCGCATCAAACCATGCAACGTGCCAGAAGGTTCATTACGGTGAACAATACCAAACTCAGAAAGCCGATAAGGTAAATCACGATAACTCTTCAAGCCTTGATTAAAGATCTGCACGTGGCCTGGGCAGTTCATTGGCTTCACCGCATAGTCACGATTCTCAGAATTAGTCGTGAAGATCATGTCACCAAATTTATCCCAATGGCCAGAACGCTCCCAAAGACTACGATCCAACACCTGCGGGGTATGCACCTCATGGTAGTCATGCTGTTCTAACTGCTTACGAATATAACCCTCAACCAAACGGTATAACTGCCAACCACGATCATGCCAAAAGACCATTCCTGGGGCTTCTTCTTGAAAGTGGAACAGATCCATTTGCTTGCCAAGGCGGCGGTGATCACGCTTCTCTGCTTCCTCGATACGTGTGAGGTAAGCCTTGAGTTGCTTCTTATCGGCCCATGCCGTGCCGTAGATACGCTGCAGCATCTTATTATCTGAATCACCACGCCAGTAAGCGCCTGCTAACTTAGTCAGCTTAAATGCACGTAAGTGGCGCGTGTTAGGCACATGAGGGCCACGACACATGTCAGTGTATTCTTCATGCTGATAGAGCGCGACGATCTCGCCGTCCGGTATCGCACTCGCAATCTCTACTTTGTAATCTTCATTACGCGCCTTGAAGGCGGCCACTGCATCATCGCGTGAGACAACCGTGCGAATGACGTCGTAATCTTGTTTAATTAAATCTTGGATGCGTTTTTCTATCGCCTGCAGATCTTCTGGTGTGAAGCTATGGTCACAATCGATATCGTAATAGAAGCCATTATCGACAACTGGCCCAATCGCCATCTTCGCCTCAGGGTACATTTGCTTAACAGCATGTCCGACTAAGTGCGCGAATGAGTGGCGGATAATCTCCACCCCTTCCTCGTCTTTGCTGGTGATAATAGCGAGTGTGGCGTCCTCTTCAATCGCAACACAGGCATCAATTAATTCACCATTTACACGTCCGGCAATGGTGGCTTTAGCTAAACCTGGGCCAATCGACTGCGCCACTTCGGCGACAGTAACAGGGGCGTCAAAAGATTTGATATTGCCATCAGGCAGTGTGATTTGCGGCATATTGTCTCCAGTGGTGACCGATACCAAGGGCCACTTGAGTAAGGAACAAGTATAAATTCGACGCTACCACTCAGCGATCGGCACAGCCGTCTGCTTAAGTGGTAGGCGCGATTGGATTCGAACCAACGACCCCCACCATGTCAAGGTGATGCTCTAACCAACTGAGCTACGCGCCTATTAGCGGCGAAGTCTACCGCTTCTTGCGCCACCTCTCAATACACACTTTTCCACTAACATTGATAGTAGCACTCCGTTGGATAATCAAATGGCTGACTAGTAATAGCTAATAAACATCAGACTTCAGCCTAAACTTAAAGGAATAAATTGCTTGATACTGCTCCTTTTCGTCCCCAAACTATGGTCCATAACAATAATTACATCGAATACTCTGGTAGGATCAAATCCATGAATAAAATCATCTATGCACTCTTATTGAGCGCAGCACTCATAACAGGCTGCTCAAACGAGCAAGAAAGTAACGTTCTCCGTGTTGCTGTCACACCAGCTTCTCCACCGAATCTCTATGAAGAAAATGGAAAGACGACCGGCATGGATCTTGAATTATTTGAGGGCTTCGCGTCGGAACATGGCTACACGCTAGATATCACAGCCTATGACTGGCAAGGCATGCTCGGCGCAGTAATCTCCGGTCAAGCTGATGTAGCCTTCTCCGGTATTTCGATCACAGAAAAGCGCAAAGAAGTCATGGACTTCTCTGAGCCTTATATGGATAACACTTGGAACCTAATCAGCCTCAAAGATCGCAAGATTAAGTTTGATGACCTCAATGAGTGGAAGAAGTACACCACCGGTTATCCACGTGGCATGGCCTATACCGACTTCATCAAAACCAAGATGGAACCGGAAGGTCATTACTCACTAGATCGCGTCAAGCTCTATCCAAGCTATAACGAAGTCTTAACCGATCTCACCAATGGCAACATTGATCTTGCCTTTGTAGAAGGCGGCGTCTCGGCAATTTACAAGAAGAAGATGCCACTGCAAGACAGCTACATCTTCTCTGGCTTTGACACTTTCGGCTATGCCTTCCCGAAAGGCTCAAAGCTACGTGATGAGTTTAATGTTTATCTGGCCAAGTTAGGCCCAGAAAAATTGGCGGCGATCAAAAGCAAGTGGTTCGACTAAACTTTTATAGTTACGCGACCAACTACAACTTATGACCTTTCTCGAAATCGTCAGCATTCTGGCGAGGGGAGCAGGATTTACCATCCTCGTTACTCTCGCCTGCATTCTAACTGGTTTCTTCAGTGGGCTCCTTGCCGCACTATTGTTTCGACTCGACATCCGGCCACTGAACTGGCTGCTTCACGCTTTCACCTACACCTTTCGTGGCATACCGTTATTGGTGATCTTATTTTTGGTCTTTTTCGGCCTACCTAGCATCGGTTTACCGATACCGCCGCTAGTAGCGATGATGCTCAGCCTCGGCCTGATTTGTGGCGCCTATCTTTCCGAGGTATTCCGCGGTGCCCTTGAGGCGGTCGATCCGAATGAACTCATGGCAGCACAGTCGATGGGGATGCGCCGTATCCAAATTCTAACTGCCATTGAGATCCCACAGATGCTGCGCTTCTCGGCACCTGGCATGCTCAATGAATTCACCACAGTCCTGAAGTACTCACCTTTCGCCTATACAGTCGGCGTGCCTGAGATCCTGAAAGAAGCGACTTCACTCGCGTTGACCACGCTACGTGGTATGGAAATATATCTCGCTGTCGGTGTCCTCTACTTTCTAATTTACAAAATCATGATGGAGATGTTCTTGTGGGTCGAACGTCGCTACGCCATCCCCGGCTTCAAACAGATTTGAGTAACTCATGACGTTATTACAGGTACGTGGCTTAACCAAAAAGCATGATGATGTTGGTGTCCTCAACGGTGTTGATTTCAGTCTATGCAAGGGTGAGATTAAAATTGTGATGGGCCCTTCCGGCTGTGGCAAAACGACCTTGTTGCGTTGCCTCAATCGATTGCAGGAACCTTCTTCCGGCGAAATCATCTTCGATGGTGAAGAGATCACTGCGGCTGCTGTCGACATCCAGCAGGTTCGGCAGCGCATTGGGTTTGTATTTCAAAACTTTGCACTCTATCGCCATCTCAGCGCACTGGACAACGTCAAGTTAGGGCTGCGTAAGCTGCGCGGACTGTCTGATGCGGAAGCGACACAACGTGCCATCTATGAACTTAGCCGCGTTGAGATGCAAGACCACCAAGACAAATACCCTGCCCATCTTTCGGGTGGACAGCAGCAACGGGTCGCAATTGCACGAGCGCTGGTAATGGATCCAGCTGTGCTGTTCTTCGATGAGCCAACCTCTGCACTCGACCCTCTCATGGCACGTGAAGTCGCGAATCTTTTGAACCGCTTGCATGATGAGAAGGTGACTATTCTCTGCGTGACACATGATGTGACCTTAGCCAAAAACCTACCTGGCGACGTGTTGTTTTTGAATCATGGCCGGGTCGAGGCTGAAGCACCAATCAGCGAGCTGATGAAGAACCATGCCAATGAAAATGTGCGTGCCTTCTTCGAGCAAAAGGCGCCCAGCGAATGAGTGAAGCATTTGCTTTTTTGAATGACATAGTTGATTACGGACCACAAATTCTCAGCGGTCTGATCAATACTCTCATACTGGCGGGCACCATCTCAGTCACCGGCTTACTAGCTGGCATCCTTATTTTTCGACTCACGTTGAGCGATAACGAAATCATTCGCAAAAGCACTGCGCGCTACATCTCGTTCTTTATCGGTACCCCTTTGATAGTACTGCTGTTCTTGATGTACTACGGATTACCGCAATGGGGCATCAACTTTTCACCCTTTACCATTGCCGTCATTGGCTTCACTCTGAATATTGCAGCCTATAACTCACGCTATCTTAGTGCAGCCTATAACGGCATTGATCAACACCAACTGATGGCCGCATCTGCACAAGGCTTTTCTTCCCGACAGATCTTCACCCTTATTATTTTGCCGCAAACGCTACGGCGGGCTATTCCAGGTCTAACCAACCAGGTAGCGCTGAACATCAAAGACAGCTCAATTGCCTTCTTGATTCAATACGTCGATTTCTTTGCACAAATGCAAGAACAGGCCTCTCTGAATTTTCAATACCTCAAGGTTTATGCTGTAACTGGTGCAGTTTATCTATTGCTGGTTTCGCTGGTGATTTTCGCTAGTAAGCGCCTCGAAACCCGCTATGCGATTCCACATTGACCCACAAAAACTTGGCCAAAGCCGAGTTTTACTTTTGTAGCTGGATGATTACTCAGTGGATAAACGGCTTAAGATATTGCCGCTCTAAAACGGACAGACGATAGTGACATTAGCGATTCTAGCGTCACTATCGTCTGAGTTATCAAACGCCTAAAGCTTAGCTACTAAAGAAACCTCAGCAACTAACCCCTTACAAGGCAAACTCAAGACTGAGGTTACCGCACGCATAGTCTTCATCGTTTAACTAGCCTCAGCGCTGGCAGTACCAAAAGCGATTGCCTTGAGTTTTTCAATTGCATCACGCAGACGACCCGCCTCTTCAAACTCGAGATTACGTGCATGTTCATACATCTGTTGCTCCAGCTTTTGTACGCGCTTGATCGCTAACGCTGGCGTCAAGCCACCGTACTCAATACTCTCTTCAGCTAGCTCTTTCAGATCACGTTGCTCATGCTCGTCATACTTAGAATTTGCACCTTCCATGACATTACTGATCTTTCTCTCGATCCCTTTCGGTGTAATACCATGCTCTTCATTAAAGGCTACCTGCTTCTGTCGTCGCCGATCGGTCTCTTCCATTGCCCGCTGCATCGAGCCGGTGATCTTATCGGCATAGAGGATCGCCTTACCGTTTAAGTTACGTGCCGCACGCCCAATAGTCTGAATCAAAGAGCGGTCGGATCGGAGAAAGCCTTCTTTATCAGCATCTAAAATCGCCACCAAAGAGACTTCAGGGATATCTAAGCCTTCTCTTAATAGGTTAATCCCAACCAACACATCAAACACACCCTTACGTAGGTCTCGCAGGATCTCTACGCGCTCAACAGTATCAATATCTGAATGCAGATAACGTACACGCACACCATGCTCACCTAAGTAATCGGTTAAGTCTTCTGACATCCGTTTGGTCAATGTTGTAATCAGCACACGCTCATCTTTGTTCACGCGTTCATGGATTTCAGAAAGGACATCATCGACCTGACTCGTTACGGGGCGCACCTCAACGACCGGATCGATCAAGCCGGTTGGGCGTACTACCTGCTCTACCACCTGTGACGATTTCTCAAATTCATGAGCGCCGGGGGTCGCTGAGATATAGATCGTTTGTGGTGATATATGCTCAAATTCAGCAAACTTTAACGGTCGATTATCCATCGCTGATGGCATTCGAAAACCATAGTTAACCAAGGTCTCTTTGCGTGACCTATCACCCTTATACATGCCGCCAAACTGCGGTACTGAGACATGGCTTTCATCGATTAGCATCAAGGCATTGTCTGGTAGGTAATCTAGCAGGCAGGGAGGTGCCTCACCATCAGCGCGACCACTCAGGTAACGCGAGTAGTTTTCAATGCCTGAGCAATAGCCTAGCTCTTGTAACATCTCTATATCGAAACGTGTGCGCTGCTCCAGACGCTGGGCCTCGACTAGCTTATTGGCTGTACGCAGATGATCTAAATGTTCAGTCAGTTCTTGTTTAATCGAGTCGATCGCCTCAAGGATGACATCACGCGGTGTTACATAATGTGATTTTGGATAGATTGTGAGTCTCGGGACACGTCGTAGGGTCTCACCTGTCAACGGATCAAAATAACTGAGTTGCTCTATCTCTTCATCGAATAATTCAATGCGGATCGCCTCGCGCTCAGATTCAGCAGGATGCACATCAATCACATCACCACGGACACGGAAATTACCACGTTTTAATTCGACATCATTGCGCGTGTATTGCAGCTCTACCAAGCGCTGCAGGATTTGCCGCTGATCGGTGATATCACCACGATCTAGATGCATCACCATACCTAGATAAGAACGTGGATCACCTAGGCCATAGATCGCTGATACGGTAGCAACAATAATCGTGTCTTTACGTTCAAATATGGCCTTAGTCGCAGATAATCGCATCTGTTCGATATGATCATTGACCGAAGCATCTTTCTCAATAAACGTATCACTCGCCGGCACATAGGCCTCAGGCTGGTAATAATCGTAATAAGAAACAAAGTACTCTACTGCGTTACGTGGGAAAAATGCCTTCATCTCACCATAAAGTTGTGCTGCCAAGGTCTTATTCGGCGCCATTAAGATTGCTGGACGCTGCACATTGGCAATGACATTTGCGATGGTAAAGGTCTTTCCAGAGCCAGTTACGCCCAGTAATACCTGATGCGCCAAGCCATCTTCTAGGCCCTCGATCAACTTCTCAATCGCCTGAGGCTGATCACCTGCAGGCTGGAACGGAGATTCAATCTTAAATTCTTTAGCCATATTCTTATCGATTTCGTAAAAATGCAGTATGATTCCTGCTGCATTGCGGTTTACACAACTTTAGGACACCTACGTCATTGAACATCAAACTAGCCTCTCGT
>CAJQLY010000017.1 GCA_905479295.1 uncultured Gammaproteobacteria bacterium
CGTTACTACCACCAGTGTTCCATAAGTACATGAACGAGCAGATGAACAAGTGGGATGGCGAGATGGCATCAGAAGGCGAATTAAAGATCGCTGGTAAGATGAATAAGATCGCAAGCTACACGTAAGTTTGACTCTGAAGTGAAGAAAAGCCCCCTCTCTTGGGGGCTTTTTTTTGTCTGCGTTTTTTAGCAAGCTGGCACACATACTTTATACTGGTGTGATTTCGCTAGTCTATTTCAATTAATTCTTATATGAACCTGCCTTGGCAGCTGTTTAGGTTTTTAGCTATGAGTAGAAAAATTTTGTCGCAATCACTTGCGGAACAAATTAGTGGTCAAGATCTTGGCGACGCACGTGTGTTTTTTGAAAATGAGTTGAAACAAGCGAATAAACAATTAAGTGCCCTCGGTGATGGTGCTACTGCACTGGATGGTGCTTATATCTTGATTCAGATGGCTCGATCTAAT
Source organism: uncultured Gammaproteobacteria bacterium (assembly GCA_905479295.1). Lineage (GTDB taxonomy): Bacteria > Pseudomonadota > Gammaproteobacteria > UBA4575 > UBA4575 > UBA4575. The sequence goes on from CAJQLY010000017.1 coordinate 468, forward strand.
CTTGGCTTAGGCGATAAGGAAAGTTGTTGGCAGACAGCACGACCATTGTTAGATGTATTTATTCAGGCAGGTGAGTTTGAGCTCGCCGTTGAGGCCTGCGAGCTGCTGTATTTATCCGAGCAAGAGGATTCAATCATTGCTTTAGGTCACGCCTGTTGGTTGGGTGTAACCTATCCAGTGAAGCCTGCACTAAGCATCGATATGTTGTCTTATATTATCGACGAGACACCAGATAACTCAGATGGTGCTGCTGTTGCTGGTGTGGTTGCATTATATTTGGCAGAAATACGGGCAGAAGGCTCAGAGCGTGAGAGTTTAGTTTTCTTGGCCAAACAGTTGATTGCAATAGTGGCTAAGCGCCATCGTGGTATTGAAGATGAAGAATCAATTCAGATTTGGATTGAGATGTTAGAGCTGAATGATTTAGACGAGTTGTTTAAGCGTTTAGCAAAGATGCTTGATGCGATTGTTGCTAATAGCTGGTGGCTGGATCGAGATGCTTTACGCACCAAGTTGCCTGATCAGTGAGCTTAGCCCTGATAGGGTTAGGCACTAATTAAGATAGATTAGTGAATAAGTCACTAATTGCGGCAACTGGCTAGCTGCCGCAGTAACGTAGTTAGTGATTATTTATATTTTTTGCTGTAATCATCGAACGAACCAGAGAATCCGTCATGTGACTTTGCACCATGTCCGGCATGATCCATTGTTGAATGATCCATTTCGATACCGAAGCTAAGTTGCCCGCGGTCGTTAAGATAAAAAGCGACTAATGCCGCAGTGACAACGACAAAAACGATGATTCCTGGTAGTTTTGAATTGCTCATATTGAAAAGTCTCCTCGAAGATTGAAGTTTGCTAGTAGCCAATTTGTATTGTTTCTATGATGTTTGGGAATGCTACGGGGCTAATCCCTCAGGGTCAATGATGAGTGTCTGTTACCTTTACCTTTCTCAGTGGCAATAAGCATAGTATTAAATACAAATGACTGTGGATAAGACCAACCATCGCGCTATTATCCATATTGATATGGATGCTTTCTACGCCTCGGTAGAACAGCGTGACTTTCCACAGTATCGAGGTAAGCCGTTGGTTGTTGGAGGTGATCCACTACGTCGCGGCGTGGTAGCTACCTGTAGCTATGAGGCGCGTAAATTCGGCATTCATTCAGCAATGGCCAGCGCGACCGCCTTAAGAAAATGTCCACAGGCTATTTTTGTAAGGCCACGATTTGAGGCTTATCGACAGGCATCAAGCGATATTCGGCGGATTTTTTCACGGTTTAGTGATCGTATAGAACCGCTGTCATTGGACGAAGCCTATTTGGATGTTACTAAGCATGCACGTGCGCCAAACTCTAGCGTCTTGATCGCTAAAGATATTAGGGCACAAATTAAGCAAGAAACTGGACTGATTGCTTCTGCTGGTGTTTCCTATAACAAATTCTTAGCCAAAATAGCGTCTGATCGATGTAAACCTGATGGTCTACTTTATATTTCAGCCGAACAGGGGCCTGCTTTTGTACAGGGGCTTAAGATTCGCGATTTTTATGGTGTTGGTAAAGCTACCGAACAGACTATGCACGGTCTAGGGATTGAGACAGGGGCTGATCTACTGCGTTGGCATTTGGCTGAGTTGCAGGCTTTATTTGGCAGTAATGCCGAGTATTACTATCAAGTAGCGCGTGGCATTGATGAGCGTCCGGTGAGGCATAATCGAATTCGTAAGTCGGTCAGTACGGAAGATACTTTTGATCAAGACTTATCTGAACAAGAGGCTATGTTGAATATTCTGCGGGAACAGGTGGAGCAGTTACAAGGGCAATTGGCTAAACTTCAAGTTAAGGGTAGAACCCTTACGATTAAAGTGAAATTCAGTGATTTTTCACAGGTTACACGGTCGCTTTCAAAGAACCAGAGTTTTCACTCGGCAGAGAGTATTATTGTGGAACTTCCAGCCTTGTTGGAGAGTGCTTTGATCAAGCCGTTGACCGTCAGATTGTTAGGTGTTGGGGTTTCTAGCTTGATTGCTTTAGATGAGGTTGAAAATAATAATCAGATTGACCTTTTTTAAGGTTAATTGGGCTTATAGTCATGTTAATCCTGAGCCAAAATATCAGCCTTCAGTTGTCCTGAAAATGGCCTTGTAGTATGTTATCGGTAATGATTTAAGGCTGCTAAAAGCCAATTAAATAATATAAAGAAACCCAGGAGAGTGGAGCTCACCCCCTATGACAGATATCAATAAAATTCCTGAAGTGTCTAGCAGGATTAATGTTCCTGAAGGTCACTCAGTACATCATTCATTTTGTCCGCATGATTGTCCAGATTCATGTTCAATGCTGGTTACGCGAAATGATAAAACGGGCAAGGCAGTCCGTGTTCAGGGCGACCCCACTCATCCTATTACACGCGGCTATTTATGTAACAAGGTTAACCACTACCTGGATTTTGTTTATAACGATAATCGTGTCCTATACCCACACAAACGTGTAGGTCCTAAGGGCCCTGGTGCAAAGTTTGAGCGTATTACATGGGATGAAGCCTTAGAAACGATTACGAATAATTTCAAAGAGACCATTGATAAATATGGTTCAGAAGCGGTTCAGCCGTACTCCTACTCTGGCACCATGGGTATGGTCGGTTACTGGACTATGGATAGTCGTTTTTGGAACAAGATGGAAGCAGCTAGACTCGAGCAATCGATTTGTATTTATGCTGCGATGTGGGCGGGCTTACATACCTATGGTATGGCGCATGCCAATACATCGATTCATGAAGCGGCAGAAGAAGCTGACCTAATCATTCTATGGGGCGCTAACTTAGTTAGTACCGGTGTGCATGCGATTCCATTTATCCGTGAAGCAAAACAACGCGGCGCTAAATTGGTTGTGATCGATCCGCGGAAGACGCGTACTACGATGATGGCCGATTGGCATATTCAACCTAAGCCTGGTACCGATGCAGCTTTAGCCCTCGGCATGATGAAGGTGATTGTTGATAAGGGTATGCATGATGTGGAGTTTTTGAAAGAGCAGACACTAGGTTGGGAAAAACTGCTTGAGACCAAGCTACCAGATTATCCTCTCGATAAAGTTGAAAAGATTACTGGTGTTCCTGCTGCCGATATCGAGAAGTTTGCAGTCGAATATGCATCAGCCAAGATTGCAGTGATTCGTGCTAACTATGGCCTGAACCGTCACCAGAATGCTGGCCAGATGTGTCGTGCTATTTTGACACTGCCTTGTATTACAGGTTCATGGCGCGAGCGCTGTGGTGGTGCTAGCTTCGGTAACCTCGAAGAGATGTGGCTAAGGCATGATTTAGCCAAACTACATCGTCCAGATTTAGGTGATCGTGCCTCTAAGCGTATGGTTAGCATGGTACAGATTGGTCGCGCTCTGCGTGACAACGTTGGCTATGATGAAGTGCCGCTAGATCCGCCAATTAAATCTATGTTTGTTTATAACTCAGACCCGGCAAACTGTGCACCTAATACAAATGCAGTGCGTGAAGGTATGGCGCGTGATGATTTGTTCGTTGCTGTTCATGAGACCTTCTGGACCGATACCTGTGACTATGCTGATATCGTGTTGCCTGCAGATACGCAATTAGAACGTCAGGACTTAGTTGCCACTTACGGTAACTGGTACTACGTTATGAATGAGCCAATTATTGAGCCATTAGGCGAGAGTGTACGTAACTCTGAATTGTTCCGTATGTTGGCGAAGAAGATGGGTTATGAAGATGAAAATGATGATGCCTTCACACAAACTGATGAAGAGATTATCCGTGACATCCTAGTGCAAGACGAAGTCAATCCTTTGATGGAAGGTATTACTTACGAAGACCTTAAGAAAAATGGTTGGGCGCGTGCTAACACTGAGACCGACCGTCGTAATTTCCAAAAGAATGGTTGGCCAACACCTAGTGGTAAGATTGAAATATTCTCTGCTGCATTAGAAGAAGAGGGTATTGATCCGCTACCAAGTTATGTGCCGGAGATTGAAGGCCAAGAAGATGAGTTGCGTTCTAAGTACCCACTACAAGTACTCAGTAGCGCGTCACACTATTTCATTGGCGATTCATTCCAATCAGTCCCTAGACTACAAGCGATGATGTCACGTCCAACAGTCGAGTTAAGTCCTGAAGAAGCGGCTAGACGCCAGCTGAAAGATGGTGATCTTTGTCGCTTATATAATGACCGTGGTGAGACCTTTGCCTACGCCGTTATTATTGAAGGCATGCTCGGTGGTATGTGTTCTACGCAGAAACAATTTAAGGGTAGTAACACGCCGGGTGGTGTGAATATTAATGCCTTGAACTCAGAGATGCTGACAGACTTCGGTAAGAGCCCAACCTTCTATTCATGTTTAGTCGAGGTTGAGAAGGCTAATGAAGGTATGCGTAAGGAGGCCTTGCTGAAAGAGTGGGGTGGCAAAGAGGGCTACATTAAGAAGTGGCATGAAGATCCGCGCAACCAGGGTCTAACAGCAAGTGATAAGGAGATCCTTGCTGAAGCTGAAAAAATTCATCCAGGAGTATTTAAGTAATGGCAAAACTTGAGACCTTTAATGATCCCTTTGATCAGTTTATGAGGAAGTTACCTGAGCCGAACCCTGATATTCAGACCTTAAGGGTCCAGAGTAATGAGGGGGTTATCACTAAGTTTAAGAATCTAACAGCAGATACTTATGAAGTGGTCATTACCTGCCCAGAGGGTTCACATAAATTATGTGCTCGTGCTGGTCAGTACGGTACGATTAAAGTAGAGGGCATTCAAAAACCACGCTCTTATTCTTTTGCACAAACGCCAGAACGAGAGAATGAGAATGAATATACATTTTTTATTCGCTTAGTCCCGGGTGGTGAGCTATCGGCTTGGTTGGCTGAGAAAAATCGTGAAGGCGAAAAGGTTGTCTTATCTGGTCCTATGGGTAAGTTTGGCCTAGATGACTCAGCAAAGCCTATGGTTTGTATCGCGGGTGGTAGTGGCATGAGTGCGATTAATGCCTTAGTGCAGCAGGTCGAAGCACAGGGGATAGCAAGAGACTGTTACTTCTTCTATGGTGCGCGTGAACAAAAAGACTTATACCTGCAAGATGAGCTGAAGTCATTGGCAGAAAAGTGGCCAGCGGGCAGTAAGCTTGAATTCATTCCAGTGCTGTCAGAAGAACCTGAAGATAGTGACTGGCAAGGTCCACGTGGTTTTGTAACGCAGCATGTGAAGGAAGCCTATTTGGATACAGGTATTGTATCTGGAGATAATCTGAAGGCATTCTTCTGTGGTCCACCACCGATGATTGACCATGGTGTGAAGGTATTGCTAGAAGCAGGTCTGTCAAATAACGATATCTACTATGATAAGTTTGAAGATATGCGTTCACCAGCACCAGTCATTGATAATGAAAAATGTGTGTTGTGCGACGAATGCTTAATGGTGAAAGCGACTGAAAAATGCATTACCGAAGCGACTAACTTTGAGAAGAACGCAGAGGGTCAGGTTGTGTCATTCGAACGTGTCCGACCAGGCCATACTTCAGGTCTTTATTATAATGCGTTATTTATTGATGAGACTGAATGTATCCGTTGTTATGCCTGTATTGAGGCCTGTCCTCATGAGGCTATTTCTCCAAAGTATGATCCAGTTCCTAAGACCTTGCGGCAGTACTAGTTTGTATCCGCAAATATAATCTTTGCTTTAAAAAGCTACTCTAGGCAACTGGAGTGGCTTTTTTTTCGCTATTAAAATCATAAAAGGGAAGCTATCTATGCGAAAAATAATCAGTCTATTGGTGATGTTATTCATCAGTGTTAATGTGGTGTCAGCAGACCAAGATAGTGGGCGTTTCACTGAAGGTGTTTTCTGGAAGATAGAAAAAGAAGGTGAATTTGTTGGTTACATCTTTGGCACTTTGCATATGAATGATGAGCGTATTGCTAAGATCCACGATAAAATTACTCCATATCTAGATGATGCTGTCAGTTTTGCAATGGAATCATTTCCTAGTGATCACTATTGGAACCCATACCAAGGTAGCCAATTAATTAAGAGCGATATGGTGTTGCCAAAGGGTGAGACATTAGACCAATTGATTGGGCCGGAAACCTATCAACGAGTTGAAACAGTGTTGAGTGGTCTACTTGGTATGAAGCCTGAATTGGTTAAAACCCTACGCCCTTGGGCGGCTATGCGTAGTTTTGCTGTGCGAGCTAAAAGCAATAAGGTGATCCTGGATTATGCTCTACTAGACCGTGCTGCTTCACAAGATAAGGAGCTCTATCAAGTAGAATCGATTGAGGAGTTTATTGTCACTTTACAAGAAATGCCATTAGATGCGCAGGTAGCGTTATTGGAATTTACAGTGGCGAGCTACGATGATATGCATCAGATTATTGATGACATGTTAGATTCGTATTTGCAACAAGATCTAAAAGAGATGTTCCAAATCGGCACGCGTTTTATTCCTGATCAGCCAGAAAATAAACAGTGGCGCGATATCTATCTTAAGCATGTGGTATTGAATCGTAATATTGTGATGGAGCATTACATGCGTAAGGCGATGCGCGAGCGAAATACCTTTATAGCAATTGGTGCGATCCATCTATACGGTGATAAAGGTGTTTTGTCTCTGATGGAAAAAGATGGCTATACGGTTAGCAAGCAAGACCTATAAAGACCGAGTAGTAGGATAGAAAAAAGCCCGCTAGGAGATGTGCTCTTAGTGGGCTTTTTTTATTCACATAGGTCGTGAGGGTCTTAACTACGGCCATAGATTGGAATAGATGCGCCTGAGATGGACTTGGCTTGATCGCTGCATAAGAAGGCCATAGCCGCCGCAATGTCTTCACAAGGCACCCAGTTGCTAAAGTCTGCATTTGGCATATCTGCTCGATTTGTAGGGGTATCGATAGTGCCTGGCAAGATGCTGTTCACGGTGATGTTATTCATCTTATGTTCTGCTGCCAAACATTCACTCAAGGTTACTACGGCACTTTTAGAAATGCAGTAGGGTGCCATATTGGCCTTACCCTGTTCTGCAGCACGGGCGGATACATTGATAATACGACCACTGCCCTGCGCTAGCATGCTAGGAATAACTGTCTTACAGGTATTCATCACAGCCTTAAAATTCATATCGAACATGGTATTAAAATCACTGTCATTTAATTCATGGATTGGTGTGCCCATACTGAAGCCACCAGCAACATTGAGTACAGCATCGATGCGTCCAGTATGTTGGATGATATTTTTAAATAGAGTTTGTACGTCTTCTATCTGACTTAAATCACAGCTCAGTGTGAGTGTAACTTGTTCGCCATACTGTTCAGCCAGTTGTTTTAATCTTTCTGCTGAGCGTGAGCTTAAGATAAGTTTTGCATTAGCCTTGGCGAAGGTCTCTACACAAGCCTGGCCTAAAGCACCGGTGGCACCTGTGATGAGTACAAATTGATTGCTTAGATCAGTCATATGTCATATGTCCAAAAAAGATAAAAAGAGTCTACACATAAAAAAGGCGGCAAATAGATTGCCGCCTAAGCTTGTGCCACTTTACGGTGGCCCCATAACACTATATGTCTAACAGTTAATGGGCTACCACTGTAGCGCACCACCTGTTTGATATTCTGTTACGCGAGTTTCAAAGAAGTTCTTTTCTTTCTTTAAGTCTAGAAGTTCAGACATCCAAGGGAATGGATTGCTCACTCCTTCATATTGTGGCGCGATACCAATCTGTGAGCAGCGACGGTTTGCGATGTATTGTAGGTACTCAGCAAACATATTTGCATTCAGGCCGAGAATGCCACGCGGCATAGTGTCCTGTGCATACTGTGTCTCAAGTTTTACTGCATCCATAATTAAAGTGATGATCTCTTGCTGGAATTCGTCTGTCCAAAGATGAGGATTCTCCAACTTGATTTGGTTGATCACATCAATACCAAAATTCATGTGCATAGACTCATCACGCATAATGTATTGGAATTGTTCAGCAACACCAGTCATCTTATTTCGACGGCCCATAGATAAGATTTGGACAAATCCAACATAGAAAAAGATGCCTTCAAAAATTACATAAAACGCAATTAAGTCACGTAGTAAGCGTTGATCAGCCTCAGGTGTGCCAGTTGAAAAATCAGGGTCACCTAAACTCTGTGTGAATGGTAGTGCCCATTCCGCCTTACGTGCGACTGAAGGGACTTCACGATACATATTGAAGACTTCACCTTCGTCTAGACCTAGTGACTCGATGCAATATTGATAAGCATGCGTATGCAGTGCTTCTTCAAAAGCCTGACGCAGTAGATATTGGCGACACTCAGGATTGGTGATGTGCTTATAAACCGCAAGCACTAAGTTATTGGCGACGAGTGAATCAGCGGTCGAAAAGAAGCCTAGGTTACGTTTGATCACGGTACGCTCATCATCAGTCAAACCTTGAGGGTCTTTCCATAATGCGATGTCAGCGGTCATGTTGACCTCTTGTGGCATCCAGTGGTTAGCACAACCATCTAGGTACTTAGTCCAGGCCCATTCATATTTGAAAGGCACTAGTTGATTGAGATCAGCATGGCAATTAATGATTTTTTTGTCATCAACGCGGATACGTGCAGCACCCATCTCGATATCTTCAAGACCAGTGGCACCAGTATCAGCTTCTGCTGAGTTGTCTGTATTTTGAACTGGAGCAACCTCTGTAGCTGTAGCTGTTGCTGTTAGGTCAAAGGGTTGTGCGGCAATTGTAGGCTGCGCTGGGCTAGTACCTAGGCTGCTTGCGAGTGGGTCATCCCAATTTTGCATTTCAGTATTCCTTATATGGTTACACGCAACTTATGCGTGATGTTGCTTAATTTTTACCTTGATTGTTTGGCGTGCTTATTGGCACGCTTCACAGTCTGGGTCTAACAATGAGCAGGCCGTTGGTGCAGCAGTTGCACCAGCCGAACTTTGTACAGCATTCAGTTTGCTTTCCTGATGATTATCCATGGTGCTTTTTTCTACGTGTGTTGCGCCAATAGAGCGTAGGTAATAAGTGGTTTTTAAGCCACGAACCCAAGCCAATTTATATAGATTATCCATCTTCGCGCCAGAAGGCTCAGCCATATAGAGATTAAGCGACTGTCCTTGATCGATCCATTTTTGGCGACGCGATGCAGCTTCTACCAGCCAGCGTGGATCTACTTCAAATGCCGTTGCATAAAGCTGTCTTAGGTTATCTGGGATGCGGTCAATATTTTGTACGCTACCATCATAGTATTTAAGATCATTAACCATGACGTTGTCCCATAGATTGGCCTGTTTAAGATCGTTAATCAGGTGCCAGTTAGAGACAGTGAACTCACCCGATAAATTCGATTTTACGAATAGGTTTTGGTAAGTCGGCTCGATACTTTGAGTTACACCACAGATATTTGAGATGGTCGCAGTTGGCGCAATAGCCATAGTATTAGAGTTGCGCATACCAACCGTTTGTACCTGTTGGCGTAGGTTATCCCAGTCCATAGTGCTAGAGCGATCAACTGTTAAGAAGCCACCACGCTCTTGTTCTAACCTAGCTATCGAATCGATAGGTAGAATGCCCTGTGACCAGTAAGAGCCAGGATAGCTAGCATAGCTACCACGTTCTGCTGCAAGGTCTGAAGACGCTTTGATAGAGTAGTAACTAATTGCTTCCATTGAGCGATCAGCAAATTCAACCGCCTGCTCACTGGCATAGGCAACACGCAACTTGTAAAGCGCATCCTGAAAGCCCATCAAACCCAAGCCGACTGGGCGATGCTTTAGGTTGGAGGCGCGAGCCTTACCAACGCTGTAGTAGTTGTAGTCGATGACGTTATCTAACATGCGCATAGCAGTAGTGATGGTCTGCTCTAACTTTTCATGGTCTAGTCCATTCTCATTGATATGAGCAGCTAGGTTGACCGAGCCTAAGTTACAGACTGCAATCTCAGTATCTGAGGTATTTAGTGTGATCTCGGTACACAGGTTAGATGAATGCACGGTGCCGACATGGCCTTGTGGCGATCGGATATTGCATGGATCTTTAAAGGTAATCCAAGGGTGTCCAGTCTCAAACAACATACCTAGCATCTTGCGCCATAGATCAGTCGCTGGCATCTGCTTGAAGTTCTTGAGCTCACCTGCGGCCGCCTTGGCTTCGTAATGCGTGTAACGTTGTTCAAATGCGTTACCGTATAAATCATGTAGATCTGGGCAGTCATTTGGTGAGAACAGTGTCCAATTGCCTTCTTCGCTGACACGCTTCATAAATAAATCAGGAATCCAGTTGGCCGTATTCATATCGTGTGTACGACGACGGTCATCACCAGTGTTCTTGCGTAGGTCTAGAAACTCTTCTACATCTAAGTGCCAGGTTTCCAAATAAGCACACATAGCACCTTTACGCTTACCCCCTTGGTTAACTGCAACAGCAGTATCATTAGCGACCTTAAGGAATGGCACGATACCCTGTGACTTGCCGTTAGTGCCCTTGATATGTGAACCCATGGAGCGCACAGGCGTCCAGTCATTGCCTAAGCCACCGGCAAATTTTGAGAGCATGGCATCATCTTTGATCGCGTCAAAGATGCCATAGAGATCATCTGGTACTGTAGTGAGGTAACAAGAAGAAAGCTGTGGACGCAAAGTGCCTGAGTTAAATAAGGTTGGTGTCGAGCTCATGAAGTCGAATGAAGACAACAGACGGTAGAACTCGATGGTACGGTCTTCGCGTTCAACTTCATTGATCGCGAGGCCCATAGCAACACGCATGAAGAAGGCCTGCGGCAATTCAAAGCGGACGTCATCACTATGGATGAAATAGCGGTCATACAACGTCTGTAGACCTAAGTAGGTGAATTGGTAATCACGTTCAGGTAGTAAGGCTGCAGTCAGCTTATCTAAGTCATATTCATTCGCTAGTCGAGCATCGACTAGCTCAAGATCTGCTGCTTTTTGAATATAGTTTTTAAAATATTGGCCATAGCCTTCTGTCATTTCTTCTTGAGTTGCTTCAGCAGGATGTCCGGCTAAGAAAGTGAGGGCTTCACGACGCAGGCTATCAAGTAATAGTCTGGAGGCGACATAGCTATAATTGGGCTCTTTCTCAATCAGGGTGCGCGCACTCATGGCTAATGCCGTAGAGACTTCAACCTCTGGCACACCATCATAAAGGTTGCGTAGTGTTTCTGTGATAATTGGGGTTGCATCAACCGAATCTAGGTTTTTACAAGCGTCATTCACGACAGATTGCATACGCGCGCTGTCTAACGGCTTGGTTGTACCGTCGAGATCAGTAACTTGCAGACCGCTGATTTCTTCAATGCCTTCACTATCTGTACTGTCAGCAAGCTTAGCGGCACGTTCCTGAGAACGGCGTTCGCGGTACAATACGTAATCACGCGCCACTTTGTGGTGGCCTTCACGCATTAGGGCGAGCTCGACTTGGTCTTGCACGTTTTCGATGTGGAAGGTGCCACCGTCTGGGATATTTCGGGTTAACGCGCCTTCTACTTGGCTAGTAATACCCTCTACTGTCTCACGGATGCGGCTAGAGGCAGCGGCTTCACCACCTTCAACGGCTAGGAAGGCTTTAGTAACTGCAATTTTGATCTTGTCACGGTCGTAGGAAGTGACTTTCCCATTACGACGGATTACACGATACTGGCCCGGCGCAGTCGCCTGAATTTCTGGTGTTGATGGCATGTTCTGTACGCGTGTAGCAGCTGCGCTCTCAATCTTGTGGTTTGAGCTTTCGGTTTCCATGCAGACTCTCTTCAGTGGATGACATTTTTAATTATTATAGTGTTTTCGATACAGTTATTATGAACCTGCTGTACCAGTAGTACACTATAAGTTGAGGTTAAATGAGGCGTCAACCCCAATATGTTGTGGATATGACCCTTGAAGAGCTGGGCATAGCTTGTGGATAACTTGTGTACAGGATGTTGCTCTAAAAAAACTTTTTAAGTATCCGCAACTTAAGAATTAGTGCCCAATATAAGGGCAATAAAAATGGCTGAATTAATTTATTTTTCTGGTGTTTAATCGATTAAATTTATTTAATGCGAGACCTTTTTCTCACCGATAATTATAAAACAGGATCTTATGATCAGTAGAACACAGGCTCGCGTTAGCGAACCGCATAAAAAACGAACAGATTGGGCTAATTTACGTCGATTATTCCCCTATTTATGGGCTTATCGAGGACGTATTCTGCTCGCATTGGCCTGTTTAATGCTGGCTAAGGTGGCAACGGTTGCTGTGCCGTTAGTATTGAAGCAGATTGTGGATCAGTTTGATGTTGAAGATGTCATGCTCACGTTGCCTTTGGCCTTATTGCTGGCATACGGTGCTCTGCGCTTATCGACGGCCCTATTTAACGAATTGCGTGATGTCTTGTTTGCCCGAGCCCGCTTTCATGCGGTGCGCACGATGTCGGCAGACGTTTTGGCCCATTTGCATAGGTTGTCCATGCGGTTTCATCTGGATCGTCGCACTGGGTCGATCTCGAGAGATTTAGAACGGGGCACTCAAAGTCTCAGTTCTTTATCCAACTACTTCATCTTTATTGTGATTCCAACGGTATTTGAGATCACTTTAGTCATGGCTATTCTGTTTAGCTCCTATGCCGCCCACTTTGCTGTGATCACGCTAGCTACCGTGATGTTCTACATATTATTTACGGCATTGGTGACGAACTGGCGTATGCACTATCGGCATACAGCGAATCAACTGGATTCAGAAGCTCATTCTCAGGCGGTTGATAGCCTGATGAATTATGAGACAGTGAAATACTTCAATAATGAGGAGTATGAGGTCAACCGTTATGCCAATACCCTGTTTCGTTGGGAGCAGGCCTTAGTTAAAAGTACCGTAACCATGTCTTTGCTGAATTTTGGTCAAGCATCGATTATTGCTATTGGTGTGACACTTATTATGGTGTTTGCAGCGAATGGTGTGGTTAGTGGTGAGATGACGATTGGTGACCTTGTCTTGGTGAATGCTTTGATGTTGCAACTATTTGTACCGATGAATATGTTGGGCATCGTGTATCGGCAGATTACCTATGCCCTGGCTGATATGGATTTGTTGACGAAATTATTAAATGAAAAGCCAGAGGTGAAGGATCAGGAGGGTGCGCAGGCGCTTCAGCTAAAGCAGGGTGCAGTGGAATTTGAACGTGTAGCTTTTTCCTATAACCCAGATCGAGTGATCTTACGTGATATTTCTATGCGTATAGCGCCAGGACAGAAGATTGCTGTTGTTGGCCCATCAGGTGCCGGTAAGTCGACGATTGCACGTTTATTGTTTCGTTTTTATGAGCCGACAAGTGGGCGAGTGCTGGTGGATGGTCAAGATATCGCCGAATCGACCCAAGACAGTCTGCGCCAACAGATCGGTATGGTGCCGCAGGAGACGGTACTGTTTAACAACAGTATTCATTTTAATATTGAATATGCCAGGCCAGGAGCAACTGAAGCAGAGATTCAAGCTGCGATACAGATTGCACAACTTGATCAACTGATTGCTCAGTTACCAGAGGGAATGAATACCATCGTTGGTGAGCGAGGACTGAAGCTGTCTGGCGGTGAACTACAGCGGGTGGCTATCGCACGTGCGATCCTGAAAAAACCAAAAATCCTTATCTTTGATGAGGCTACATCCAGTTTAGATTCTGATACAGAGGTTGCACTGATGCAGTCTATACGTGAGGCCGCTAGTGGTGTCACATCACTGATTATTGCCCATCGCCTATCGACTATTGTTGATGCGGATTGTATCTATGTTTTAGAAGCTGGGCGTGTGGTGGAGCAAGGCAGTCATGCGCAACTATTGGCTATGGCTGGGTTATACTCGCGGTTATGGAATTTGCAGCAATCGAAACAAAGGCATAAGGAAGGCTAATGGCAACTGAAGATACTCAAAGAATTAAGATAGAAGAAGAACTGACGGATATGGATGGTAGCGGCTGTGCGAGCAGTGAGCCGTTTGCCTTGCGTGTGCTTGGCGATAGTATGGAGCCAGAATTTAAAGATGGCTGCGTTATTATTATTGATCCTGATGGGGTTGCTGAGAATGGAAATTATGTGATTGCAGAGATCGATGGTGATTATATTTTCCGCCAATATATGGAAGAGGCAAGTCAGGGATTTTTACAGGCAATTAATCCTGGGTATCCGCGGCAAGATATAGAGAGTAAGAGTGTTATTCGAGGTGTGGTTACGCAGCGTGCAGGTGCACGGCGTAAGTATCATAAGCGCTATGAATAAAATGTTGGGCCGACTTAACTGCGATAGGAGTTGAAGTAACGTACAAAGAGAAAAAAAACTAAGCCATAAAGCGCAATTAAAGAAACCATCTGGCCTATGCTCAGGCTGGGGTAATTCATAGTTACAACAGCAGCTATTATTATAGCGACTAATGCGAATCGATTTCTTTGCCAAGGCTTCATGGGTAACGTCCTTTATAGATCAAAAATTCCAGCCAGATAAAATCCCAGCCAAACTAAGCCAACAATAGTGAAGGCAGCGGGTAATAACCAGCGCATACGCAATCCTTTGTGGTGCGATAATTAATAGGTGAAATCAAGAGCAGCAGAGACCGTCTTCAGCGTCTTATTACACGATAAACTTTAACCTAAGCGTGAGGCTGCTGTCGAGTGAATAAGGCAGTGATTAGTGATTGAACTAGGTTTAATCACTCCATGAGGAGTGATCTTCGATGCCGTATAAGAGTAGTGCTGACTCGATCTGATAGTGACTCGTTTTTCAGGGTCTTTCAACGGGTACTAATATTTCATTTCGTCTCAAAAACCACGGCATGAATGGAGGGTTATATCTAGCCCATATGGGCTCTCCGATCACACTGAGGTTTTGTTTCTCAATCCAAGCATTCAACTTGTCCAAGTTGCGGCGGTAGCCTTGTTCACTCCAGAAGCCAGAGTACTTGATGGCCGCAATGTATCGTGCGGGGACTTGATGTAAGGTCACACTCGGATCTATAGGTGTAGGGAGTGTCTCCATCGAATAGGACGAAGGCATCATAAAGCTTACGACCCACCGACCATTCTTACGCTGTTGGCCGACAGGTGAAGTCATGGCAATTTTTTCGCTGATAGGGCTTTCAGTAATGGATGCAGGCATTTTAACTTTTTGCTGGGACTTGTTGTTGCCAGAAATGTATTTGAATAGCGGGCTAAAGGCTTTTTTCCCTGCACTCTCAAGGTCTCCATCTACTATAGTTTTGGCAACAACATGAGGCTCATATTGGCGTACTTCAAAGCTTTTCTCATTAAGTAAGACTGTGTATTCGGCTTCCTCTGTTGCCATTGTATTCTCTACTCCAAGAACCATAAAAATAACAGCCCAATAAGCTCGTTTCATTTTAGCCATCAAATCCCACCTTTATATCTTCAATAAATATATTTATTGAAACCATTAATCATCTAATATTCTTAGTGTCATTACCTTGTCTTTGATAATTTGGATGCGTAATGTTCACACTATATATACACCAGGTCAGTTACCCATTGCTCATTATAATCGACGAGCTTTGGCTCTAATAGGCTCGGATTTATGCTTGCCTGTTGGAACCGTTTTAGCTTAGGCCTGCATGGCGTCAGGACATGACCCTTTAGTCAATTCTTTACCAAATAAGTATTGATTCATTCGCAAGCTACTGTAGGACATATTAGACCGAAATTAATATATGGGATATTAGAGTTATATGCGTTGCTTGTCCTTGTAAGGTAGTAGTATGCGGAAGCACGTGCCTTCGCCCAGAGTGCTATTGACTTCAATTTTTCCAGAATGATTGTTCACTACATTGTCGACCATATGTAACCCTAACCCAGTACCTTTACCTTTTTCCTTTGTTGTGTAGAAAGGCTCGAAGATGAAGGGTAAATCTTTTTCTGCTATGCCATGACCATTGTCGCTAATTTCAATAATGGCTATCTTCTGATCGTCCTCTTGTTTCATACGAGTACTTAAAGTGATTAGGCCATCCTGTCTAATTGAGTGGACAGCATTCATTAACAAGCTTAGGAATGCTTGGCCTAATCGTCCTTCGCTGGAATAGATTAAATCTAATTCATTTAAGTCCCATTGTATGGTGGTTTGAAATTTGATTTCATTAAAGGCTAGTTTGACGGTTTTTTGAAGTAGCTTGTTGACATCGACTAGCTGCCAATCGATATCTTTGGCATGGGTGAAACTCATGAGATCGGTAACGATGTTGCGAATCCGATTAGCCCCGAGTAAGCAGTCCTCTAATAGACTAGCTGTTTCTTTTTGTATGTAGTCGAAATCAACCTCTTTTTTCATGCGTTCTAAGCGTTGAATAAGGATAATCCTCTCCTGCTCACTAGGCCTGTGTGGAGAAGTAATTTCTTCTTGCAAGCTAAGGATTTCAATACAGTGTTTACGGTAATCGGCAAGCATTTCAAGGTTGCTAGTGAGGAAGCCAACTGGATTATTTATCTCATGGTTGGAGAGGTTGGCTAGGATGTATAATTTGAGACAAAAAAAAGCCACGTTTTTAACGCGGCCTTTTAAATAACTAATTTACTGCTCAGGGTAACTATTCGTGAGAACCCTTTTCCGCGTGGGCATCAGCAATCACTTCTGTCGCGAGTTTTGAATACTCTTCGCGATAGCCATCAAGCTCTGAACCGTCTTCTGGGGTGAAGTACTCTTCTGCTGAAACGCCGTTCGCACGGTCTAACTCGCTGAATTTCTTCTGCATTTCCAGCATTCTTTTGATCTTATCCTGCTTAGAGCTCATATATCCTCCGAACGAAAAGCTTTGGTGTTTAATTTGCGTATCTTGGGCCGAAGTCTAGGAGATCGGCGCGGACACTTCTGTATCTCTATTGAGAGGCTGCGGGCAGCAATAGTCTTGATTCCTTCCACTGTTGCTGCGTGATGGTTAGCCTGCTGGGTGTCCTACTCGGGCCTAGTAACCGCCTTTACGACGACTTTCTGGTAATCCACCGATACGACCACCCTGCTTGCTAGGGTCGCCCGGGAATAGGTCATATAAGGTTTTTGCATTAACACTTTTGTCATCCCAGGCTTTGCTCATGGCCTTCACCATATTGCGGGTGTTGGGCTGATTGCCTGCATTGTTGATGAATTCATCACGTAAGAAGTTAATTACATCCCAGTGACGATCAGTTAATTCTACGGTTTCTTCCTTGGCAATAATTAGTGCCAATTCTTTCGACCACTCTTCAATATTGACTAAAAAGCCACTGGCTGTGGTTTCTATGCTTTTTCCATCTATTTCAAATGCCATAACAGTATCTCCTGAACTCCAAATGTATGAAAAAAATCGCTTGCTGGAAGCTCGCTGAGCTTAACGCACTCTGCTAATTTCACTCAAGTTCTGTGATCAATATATCCTGAGTAAAGCGACTCTTATAAAGGAAGCTATTTTTCCTGTGCCTCACTGATCGCGTCAATACCCTTATGAGGTAGAAACAAACCACAACCGAGTAATCGCCCGAGACCGATACCGCGTTGCTGTAATAATACGGATTGTGCAACATCAATGCCGTCTATCATGAGGCTGCGCGTCACAGCAGGCTGGCCATTGAGTATTAATTGGGTAATCTTTCCACACATCATCTTTTTTGGCCGTATGCTAAGCAGCTGTAGCTCTTTTAGGGCTTGTTGTAGAAAGGCATCCTCATCCTCTACCGGGCCTAAATCAACATAGCGGCAAAATAAAGTGGTTAAGCGTGATAGTGGTCTAACGCTTGATTTCCCAAACTCTAAAGTGACACCATCGACTTCGATATGATCACCCTGTAAGGCTTCAGTTGTTGCCAGTCTTTGATTGCTGATACGAAGCGTAAAAAGAGTGCGTCGTGAAGGATAGATGAGATCATCCGGATTTTGTGGGCGTATCCAACCATTGCCTGATTCAGCACCATGAATAGAAAAAATACCACTGTATGGGTCTGTTACTAACCACGGTAGTTTGTCGCACATAGCCTGTGATAGGGCGTCGATATGGTCTAGCTTGAGTTGCGCACACTTAATCCTGAAGTTGACATCGATAATGTCTTCGGGGACTTTATATTCCGCTTCTTCGTTCGTGTCCTCATTCCAATACATGGTTTCTATCCGTTGATATCTTGCACAAAGCGTATTTTAGGAGCGAGCGGAAGTGAAGACGGCTTCTAATTCATCTTCCCAGTTTTCCGGGGTATCTTTAAAGGGTGGGCGTACGTCCATCTGAAAAAACATCTCACCAGCGACAGCACGCTTAATAATTGCACTTTTTAGTTCATCGAAAGACTGCATGCTGAATTCTTCGATTAATATGTCGCTTAGTGCGAGCATTCCGCTACTCCTCTGAAAATAAGCGATTATGGGAGCGCACACGATACAGCAGTCGCTGTTGCTGCGGAATACTACCGTTAGTAAAGGCACTGCGGGAATGCAAGATGTTGTTGCATATCAGGCCTTCACCTGGCTTGAGGCGATAGTCTAAGACAGCTTCACTCTGTTCAAGCTGTGCGTTAATTTGCTTTACGGCCGCTGCAACGCGGCTGCAAGCCTTCCACTGAATGCTGCGGCTGCGTGCGGTATAGCGCATATTCAGACTGCCATCATTGGGGTTGTTGAAAAATACAGGCCCACTTTGCACCGGTCTAAGTTCAACGCCATTCTCAATGTTAGCTGGAATCGTCATGCTATCTGTGGCCATTAAAGCGTGGCAGAGCTCGGGGTCTTCGTCGTATAACGAGATATAGAGCAACTCATGATTCAGTAGGCGATTACTGCCACCTTCGGCAGCGGCTTGAGCGCAATGTAAAAGAAAAGAACGGATCTCATGTCCCGGTGGATTGTAATAACCATCGGTATGCCAATTTAAGCGTTGGTCTGAATAGGGGATATAACCTTTTGTGCGCCCCATAGGCATGACTTGTAGTGTGCTGATACTGTCTTCATCTGCACACAAATTTTGATCTAGCTTGTGCATACCAATTTGTTCGCAAAAACGTTGTATAATAGTGCGATCAACGGGTTCTGTTTGATTGAACCGATAGATCGCCATATTGTTTTCTGCGACCTGTTTGGTCAACTGTAGGTGCTCGCCCTCGGTTAGTAGTGAGGGGTTTTGAATGACGATAGCGGGTTCCGTTTTTAGACGAGACCAAGCTGCAAGTTTATGTGCTCGCCATTCTGGGTAATGCTCGAGGTGATTGAGCTGAGACTGCATAGAAATCCTGTAGAGTACGGCGCTAGTTGAGACGAAAAATGATTCTAATTACGGTTTATACTCTAAGTTACTGATTTAAAGAAATAAAAAATGACTCATAAAGTGACGTTTTAGGCCATTTCTGGTCATACAGAGTTGTTTGTTGGCGCCGCGTATATCCCAGTTGAGATAAGGCCCCTACAGCACCGCACCCCATAGGTAAGGTTTCGATGTTAGGGGGCGCTAACTAGACTCTACGGCATACAACTGGGTTCAAAACTCAGTGCGCTAATGCGTGGAAATTAATTCTATTAGGAACGAGGAGAAATACAAAATGGCTAACCAGCATCATGACACTCCAATGCTTGATGAGTTGGAAAATGGGCCTTGGCCTAGCTTCATTTCTGGCATCAAACGTCTGCGAGACCAGCACTCTGATGAGCGCATCAACGGTATGGCAAACGACTTGCTGGGGCAGCTAGAGCACTCATACGAGACTCGTAAAGGTTACTGGAAAGGCGGCACCGTCAGTGTCTTCGGATATGGCTCAGGTATTATTCCTCGCTTCTCAGAAGTTGGCAGCTCGTTCCCAGAATCAAAAGAATTCCACACACTACGTGTGCAGCCTCCAGCAGGTAACTACTACACTACTGACATGCTACGTCAGCTTGGCGATAGCTGGGAGAAATGGGGTTCAGGTCTCGTTACTTTCCACGGTCAGACAGGCAACATCATGTTTATCGGTACTACTACTGATAACACTCAGCACTTCTTTGATGAAGTGAACGAATACGGTTGGGACCTTGGTGGTGCCGGTCCTTGTGTTCGTACCGGTATGTCTTGTGTTGGTGCAGCACGCTGTGAGATGTCTAACATCGACGAAATGCGCATTCACCGCACACTACTAAATAACTTTACTGATGACGTTCACCGTCCAGCACTACCTTATAAGTTCAAGTTTAAGGTGTCTGGTTGTGGTAACGATTGCATGAACTCTATTGAGCGTTCTGATTTTGCGATCATCGGTACTTGGCGCGACAACATGAAAGTCGACCAAGACGAAGTGAAAGCATTCGTTGAAAAGAAAGGCCGTGAATACGTTATTGATAACGTAGTAACACGTTGCCCAACGAAAGCATTGTCACTAAAAGATGACAACACTATGGAAGTCGACAACCGTAACTGTGTACGTTGCATGCATTGCATGAATGTCATGGTTAAGGCGCTTGGCCCAGGTGAAGATAAAGGCGCAACTATCCTAATCGGTGGTAAGCGTACGCTGAAGATTGGTGACTTGATGGGAACAGTTGTTGTTCCATTCATGAAGCTTGAATCAGATGAAGATTACGAAAAGCTAACTGAAATGGCTGAAGAGACTATCGACTTCTGGGCTGAGAATGGCCTAGAGCACGAGCGTTGTGGTGAGATGATCGAGCGTATCGGTCTGGTTAACTTCCTCGAAGGTGTCGGTATTGAAGTTGATCCAAACATGGTCAACGATCCTCGCCAAAGTTCATACGTGCGTATGGATGATTGGGATCAGGAAGCTGAGAAATGGTTTAACCGTAAAGCTGAAGAAAAAGCAGCTGCTGCTGCAGGTTAGTCCTAAGCAGTTATCAATAAGTTAAGAGATTAGGTTCGGATAACGAGTCAGTGTAAAGGTAGCCTTTATCGGTTGCCTTATTACTCTAACCAAACCTAACCATAAAGATTATTACCCTGAAACTCGGGAGAGATTAATAATGGCATTAGATCTAAGACCACCAATTGAATCAGGCTGTCCAGACGGCTTCCAATACATGCATCCAGTGATGCGTAAGAACTATGGCAACTGGGACTACCATGAGCATCCACGTCCAGGTGTATTACTACACGTGGCCAAAGGTGGTGAACAAATTTGGACAGTACGTGCAGGTACACAGCGTATTCTTGATGTTTTCACTCTGCGTAAGCTGTGTGACATCGGTGACAAATTTGCTGATGGCTATGTGCGTTTTACTATTCGCTCAAACATTGAGTACATGATTTCTGAGGAATCTAAAGTACAAGCATTAATCGACGCACTAGAAGCTGAAGGCTTTGTTGTCGGTGGTACTAAGAACTCAGTAGCTATGATTTCTCACACCCAGGGTTGGTTGCACTGTGATATTCCAGGCACTGACGCATCAGGTGTTGTGAAGGCAATGATGGATGAGTTGATTGACGAGTTCCGTGAAAACAACATGCCTAACCGTGTGCACATCACGACTTCTTGCTGCCAGATTAACTGTGGTGGTCAAGGTGATATCGCGATTAACGTTCAACATACTAAGCCACCAAAGATTAACCATGACTTAGTTTCAAATGTTTGTGAGCGCCCATCAGTGGTAGCTCGTTGCCCAGTGGCAGCGATTCGCCCAGCTCAAGTTAATGGCAAGCCATCGTTAGAAGTTGATGAGAAGAAATGTATCTGTTGTGGTGCTTGTTTCCCACCTTGTCCTCCAATGCAAATTAACGATGCTGAACATAGTAAGTTAGCTGTATGGGTTGGTGGTAATCACTCTAATGCACGTGGCAAGCCTACTTTCCAGAAATTAGTTGCTGCTGGTATTCCAAATAACCCACCACGTTGGCCTGAAGCGACAGCGATTGTTAAGCGTATCCTTGCTGCATATAAAGAAGATGCACGCGATTGGGAACGTATTAACGATTGGATTGAGCGCGTTGGTTGGCCTCGTTTCTTCGAGCTAACGGGTCTTCCGTTCACTAAGTTCCACATTGATAACTGGAAAGGTGCTCGTCGTAGCTTGAACTCTTCGACTCATATTCGCTTCTAAGAAAAGGGTTTATTGTGAAATATGGAATTTTAGTTAACGAGGGTCCGTACACGCATCAAGCGTCAGACTCTGCGTTAGCCTTCACTAAAGCAGCACTAGAGAAGGGGCACGAGATCTTTCGTGTCTTCTTCTACCACGATGGCGTGAATAACGGCACTAGCCTTGCTATTCCACCACAAGACGATCGTCACATTCCAAACCAATGGTCGGAATTAGCGAAAGAGTACAATATTGATCTTGTACTCTGTGTTGCGGCAGCACAACGCCGTGGGTTGTTGGATGAAAGTGAAGCTAAGCGTAATTCAAAAGCTGCAAGTAACATGATTGAGGGTTTCCGAATTTCAGGTTTGGGCCAGCTCATCGAAGCAGGTATCCAAGGCGATCGTATGGTCGTTTTTGGCGATTAGGCCGGAGGATTAAATGGAAGACGGTGATCAGGTAATTAAAAAATTCATGTATATGAACCGTAAGGCTCCTTACGGCACTATATATGCGTGGGAATCACTGGAGGTCGTGCTGATTGCTGCGGCTTTCGATCAGGATATTAGTTTGGTATTCGCTGATGATGGTGTTTATCAGTTAATGAAAGATCAAAATACTGAAGAAGTAGGGATGAAGAATTTTTCTAAAACCTATTCAGCATTAGGTGATTACGATATTAAGAAAATTTATATTGAGCAAGAGTCATTAGAAGAACGTGGCTTGAGTTTGGAAGATCTTCAAGGCCTAAAATATGAAGACGAAGATGATGACTGGGCAGAAAAGGATTCTATTATCTTAGTTTCTCGCGCAGAACTTGCAAAAGTCATTGACGAACAAGATGTCGTCTTTAGTTTCTAGGGGATTTTAAGATGTCTATGCTACATACAGTAAACAAGAGCCCATTCGAGCGAAATACTCTCGAGTCTTGCATTAGCCTTGCAGTACCAGGAAGCGCTATCCTTCTTATCGAAGATGGTGTGATCGGAGCAATGGCGAATACTAAGCATTCAGAGATGGTCAAAGCGGCAATGGCAAATGTAAAGATTTACGTACTCGGCCCAGATTTAAAAGCGCGTGGGTTGAATGAAGGTAATGTCGTTGATGGAATTAGCGTAGTTGGTTACGGCGAATTTGTCGATCTAACTACAGAACACTCGGCAGTGCAATCTTGGCTATAAATAGCTGATTTATAGCACTTACAATTCAATATAGGAGAGAACGAAAATGGCAATTGAAGTAGACGGCCAAAGTTACGAAACTGACGAAGAAGGTTACCTAGAAGACTTAAACCAGTGGCGCCCAGAATTGGGTAGCGCAATGGCTTTAGCTGACGGTGCACCTCTTGATGAAAACCACTGGGAAGTTATTAATTTCCTACGTGAGTACTACGAAGAATACCAAATTGCACCAGCAGTTCGTGTGCTAACTAAAGCTATCGGTAAGAAGCTCGGTAAAGATAAGGGTACAAGTAAGTATCTTTATGAGTTATTCCCTTACGGTCCTGCAAAGCAGGCTTGTAAGTATGCGGGTCTACCAAAGCCAACTGGCTGCGTATAAGTCCGTCTTAATTATCGGGTGGGTAAAAGCCCATCCGATATTATTTGATAGATATAAAAAATATTCTAAATATGTCGATATTATTTGCTGTTTTATTCTACTTCGCGACTGCAGTTCTAGTCCTTGGAGTGGGATCACGCATTCGAAAATACGCGAAAACTCCCGCGCCTCTAAAAATTCCAACAACGCCTGCGCCAACTACGCGCCGTGGTGTTGTGTTCCGTATGATTAAAGAGCTGACTATCTTTGAAAGCTTGTTTAAATCAAACAAGTGGATCTGGCTATTCGGCTGGCTTTTCCATATGGGCATGTTATTAGTGCTATTACGTCATCTACGCTACTTCACAGACCCAGTATGGTCTTGGGTAGTGTTTATTCAGCCGTTTGGCAAATATGCATCGATAGCGATGCTACTAGGCTTAATCGGCCTCTTGGTCCGACGTATTGTCGTTGACCGTGTGCGATACATCTCTGCACCCTCTGATTTTTTAATGTTGGGACTGTTATTAGTGATTGGTGGAACTGGCGCAATGATGAGTTTTGTCACCAGTGCTGACATTATCTCACTAAAGTCTTACCTACTTGGCCTGATGGTGTTCGATATTCGCTACCTGCCAAGCGATCCAATTTTGTTGGTGCATCTGGCCTCAGTTGCTATTTTAATGATCATTTTCCCTATTTCTAAGTTGCTACATGCGCCGGGTATATTCTTTAGCCCAACACGAAACCAAGTGGATAATCCACGTGAACGTCGCCATGTTGCTGCATGGGCCATTAAGTTAGAACAGAAATAAGAGCAAGGAGCAGATAATGGCCAAAGTTGATTATGAAATTCCAGAGCTAAAAGAATACCCAGTTATTCCTAAGCTAAAGAAAGATGCGATGGCGCATAGTGCTCCATATGTTGCTAAGGAAAAATTTCAAACCTCATTAGGTTATGCCGGTGAGCTAGTCGACAACTGGCAAGAAGTGGCCATCGCTAAGATGGGTGAGTTAACGACTAAGTATCGTTCACTCTCAGTATTCCTTGATTCGTGCGTGAAGTGTGGCGCTTGTACTGATAAGTGTCATTATTATCTTGGTACGACAGACCCTAAAAACATGCCGGTCGCGCGACAAGATTTATTCCGTAATGTTTACCGTCGTTACTTCACGTTAGCCGGTAAGTTAGTACCTAAATTAGTTGGTGCACAAGACTTAACAGAAGAAGTGCTAGATGACTGGTATACCTACTTTCATCAGTGTTCTCAATGTCGTCGTTGTTCTGTTTACTGCCCTTATGGTATTGATACTGCAGAGATATCAATGGCCGCACGAGAAGTAATGGCGACCGTAGGTAAAGGACAAAAGTACTGTAACGAAATTATCGGTAAGGCACAGACATTAGGTAATAATTTAGGTCTGCCTGAGCCAGCACTAGCTGACACATTAGAAGGCTTGGAAGAAGACGTCGAAGAAGATACCGGCGTTGCTGTTAAATTCCCACTAGATAAAAAAGGCTGTGATGTCTTACTGATCACACCATCGGCTGACTTTTTTGCAGAACCACACGTTGATGGTTTAATCGGTTACGCCAAAGTCTTTCATGAGGCAGGTGTCTCATGGACTATGAGTTCTTACGCAAGTGAAGCAGCCAACTTTGGTATGTTCATTGGTAGTTACGAAAACATGCGTAAATTAGCTTTACGTATTCGTGAGGCAGCTATCGAGCTTGGTTGTAAGCGTATTGTATTTGGTGAATGTGGTCATGCATGGCGTGTGGCTTATAGTTTCTTGAATACCTTAGCTGGCCCATTTGATTTCTTAGATCCAGCCTATCCAGTGCCACAGCATATTTGTGAGTTCACTCACGACTTGATCAGTAAAGACAAGCTTAAGTTTGATAAGTCAGAAAATGATCATATGACACTGACCTTCCATGATTCTTGTAACGTCGCACGTGCTTCACGCATGGGTGATGAGGCCGGTGGTCAGTTCACGTTGCCACGCGATATTATCAACGCGACATGCAATAACTTCTATGACATGCCAAAGCATGCCATTAAAGAAGGAACTTACTGCTGTGGCGGTGGTGGTGGCTTGCTCACTGACGACTTGATGGAATTACGAGTTAAAGGCGCACTTCCACGTATGGAAGCATTAAAGAATGTCACTGAGAATAACGGCGTGACACACATGGCAGCGATCTGTGCGATCTGTAAGAGTCAGTTTAGTAAAGTGCTACCGTATTACGGTTTTGAAATGGATCAGATTGTCAGCGTGCACCAATTGGTCAGCAACGCGATTATCTTAACCAAAGATGAAGATAGTGTAATTGATAATGAAGCTGAAACTGATGACACGGTAGTAGCAGCGTAATTAATTTGTACTAAGTATTTAATTTATAAGGGGCGCAAACGATAGCCGAGCAGAGTATACCGGGGACATTTGGGGAAATAATTCCCACCTGATCCGGGCTTGCGCTAACAAAGTGACCCAACTTATTTAAGAGTTTTAATAGGAGCATTATTATGGCTACGTCTAAAGATGAAATGTCTTATAACTTAACGTTTCGTAAGTACGAAGAAGGCGATCACACCTGGGGTAACTACGGAGATCAAATCTTCTCAGAAGATACCTCACACAAGTGTCCGACCTACGTACACCGTACGCCACCCTGTCAGGGTAGTTGCCCGTCAGGCGAAGATATTCGTGGTTGGTTAGACATTATTCGTGGTATTGAAAACCCACCAACTGACATGTCTATGCAGGAATATGCATTCCGTCGTTCTACTGATGCTAATCCATTCCCATCAATGATGGGTCGTGTTTGCCCAGCACCTTGTCAAGAAGGTTGTAACCGTAACAACGTCGAAGACTTTGTTGGTATTAATGCGGTTGAGCAATACATTGGTGACACAGCGAAGACTGAAAACTTCCAATTTGATGCTGCACCAGCACTATCTGGTAAGCGTATTGCGATCATCGGTGGTGGCCCAGCCGGTCTAGCTGCAGCATTCCAGCTTCGTAAGAAAGGCCATGCCAGCACCATCTTTGATGATCATGATGAGTTAGGCGGTATGTTCCGTTACGGCATTCCTGGTTACCGTACACCACGTGATGTGCTTGACCATGAAATTCAGCGAATCATTAACCTAGGTGATATTGAGACCCGTATGAATATACGTGTTGGTCGCGATGTATCTATGGAAGATGTCGAGAAAGAATTTGATGCAGTTATTTGGGCGCTAGGTTGCCAATCAGGTCGTAGCTTACCTGTGCCAAACGGTGACGCACCAAACTGTGTCTCTGGTGTTAAATTCCTAGAAGCCTTTAATAAAGGTCTGCTAAAAGTAGCCGCTGACCGTGTTGTTTGTGTTGGTGGTGGTGATACCTCAATTGACGTTGTATCTGTAGCACGTCGTTTAGGTAAAATTGATAAATTAGAAGCTGAGCAAGCGCCTGAGTTTGTTATCGGTGGATACGTAGCCCATGACGCAGCTTTTGCTGCTGCCCGTGAAGGTGCTGAAGTCACACTGACATCACTATTCCAACGCGCTGAAATGACAGCTGCTGAGTGGGAAGTTCATGAAGCAGTACACGAAGGTGTTCGTATCGATAACGGTGTTATGCCAGTTGAAGTTATCGTCAACGCTGAAGGCCGTGCAACAGCATTACGTATGGCAAAATGTGAATTAGAAGGTGGTCGTCCAACACCAGTTGCCGGTACTGAATACGATATCGAATGTGATTTGATCGTATCAGCGATTGGTCAGGGTGGTGATTTAGAAGGCCTAGAAGGTATGGATAATGGTCGTGGTCTAATCGACGCAGACAAGCATTACCAAGTACCAGAAAAAGAAGGTCACTTCGTTTGTGGTGACATCATTCGTCCACACTTACTAACTACAGCGATTGGCCAAGCCTCTATCTGTGCAGATAGTGTTGACCATTACCTTGCTGAAAGTGAGATGGCTAAGCGTCCTAAAGTTGACGTCCATCACTTCAGCCTACTATCGAAATTACAAGAGACTGGTTTAGAGCCAGGTGATTACGAGAGTGGCGCACATCACGGTACAGACGAAGCAGAATACTCAGTACACAACTATGAAGATCGTTCAGCGCAAGAAGTGATTGCATCAGATCGTTTGTACTTGGCGCACTTTGATTACACACCACGCGGTCAACGCGACACAGAAGTGCCTGATTCAGAAACAGTACTAGGACACTTTGAAGAGCGTGTAATTGGCTTTAGTGAAGCAGAAGCTGTCGAAGAAGCAAAACGTTGCATGAGTTGTGGTATGTGTTTTGAGTGTGATAACTGTGTTATCTACTGCCCACAAGATGCTGTTTTCCGAGTTAGCAAAGACAAGAAGACCACAGGTCGTTACGTTGATACTGACTACGCAAAATGTATTGGTTGCCACATTTGTGCTGATGTTTGCCCTACAGGCTACATTGATATGGCACTAGGTGATCACTAAGCAATCCTGACGCTAGACGTACAGTAGTAGAAGTAAACGACTATTATGGGAATACTCTTGTCAAAGTTAGCTGTAATTAAGCATAGCCTTGCCCTTATCCTGGTTTTAATCCTGGGTATGGGCTCGGTATATGCGGTTGATAAGCACGCCATCAATGTTCCAGCACCGAAAGGTGAAGAATGTGTTGAAGATGCAAAATGGATGCGTGTTAATCACTTTAAGACCGTATTAAATCATCGTGATGATACGGTTATACGTGGTATTCGTACGGAAAAGCATAGCTTAAAGAACTGCATCGACTGTCATATTACACCGAATAAAACAGGTGACTATGCGCGCTATTCTAATAGTGAAGAGCATTTTTGTGCGTCTTGTCATACCACTGCTGCGGTCTCTATTGACTGCTTTAGTTGTCATGCCGATCGTCCAGAGCATGTCATTCGTGCAGCACGTCAACAGAGTCAACTTGAAGCCCTCAAGAAAAACTCAGTTCACGTTAGCGCAACCGAATTAATTCTCAACACACCACAGCCGTAATGAATGAGATGAATAAGAAGTACGCACTTCTGAGTAAGTCAGATGACAACGCAAGCCAAGCTGTAGACCAAGGCAAGCGTACATTTATTGGTGGGCTTGTCGGTGCCAGTGGCCTCGCAGTTGCGCCAGGCGTTATGCTTTATCAAACAGCCGCTGCAAAACCATTGGAACAAGCTGTTAGTAATGCAGTGCGTTGGGGCATGCTAGTTAACGTGAATCAATGTGCAGAAGATTGTGATGACTGTGTCACCGCCTGTAATGATGAACATGGTTTATGGCCTGAAGAAGGTTCGACCACTGACTCGCAATGGATTCGTAAGTTAACAGTGAAAGATCCAAGCACAGGGAATGCCAAGTCATTGCCAATGATGTGCCAACACTGTGAGAATCCACCCTGTGTTGATGTTTGCCCAACGGGTGCATCGTTTAAACGCGAAGACGGTATCGTACTAGTTAACATGCACACCTGTATCGGTTGTCGTTATTGCATGATGGCCTGCCCATATAAGGCGCGTTCATTTGTTCACGAAACCTTAGAAAACCAATTGCCAGATTCGCCACGCGGTAAGGGCTGTGTCGAAAGCTGTAATATGTGTGTGAACAAGATTGATGCGGGTGATAACACCACCGCCTGTGCTGAAGCCTGTTCTAAAGCAGGTCATGAAGCCATCACCTTTGGTGATCTAAATGATCCAGAAAGTGATATTTCAACGCAACTTAAAGCCCATGGCGGTAACCAGATCCGTGCTGATCTTGGATTAAATACCGGCGTTCGCTACCAGGGACTATAAGCATGGATACCCTCAGATACGGTGCAATTGATGCGCGTTCTCCTAAATATTGGGCCTTATTAATTGGCCTTGGTTTGGTTGCTATGATTGGCGTGCTATCGGCACACCACATGGAAGTTGAAGGTCATGTCATTAGTGGCATGAACAACCAAATCGTATGGGGCATGCCTCATGTATTCGCAGTATTTCTTATTGTCGCCGCTTCTGGCGCACTTAACGTGGCCTCTATTGCCTCAGTCTTTGGTAAAACTGAATACAAGCCTTTGGGCCGGTTATCAGCACTACTAGCGATTGCATTATTGGCTGGCGGTCTAGCGGTACTGGTACTCGATTTAGGTCGTCCTGATCGCCTCATCGTTGCCATGACCACATATAACTTTAAGTCGATTTTTGCTTGGAATATTCTGCTCTACACCGGTTTCTTTGCCATAGTTGGTTTCTACATGTGGTGCATGATGGATCACGCCATGCAGAAATTCAGTAAACAAGCAGGCCTATTCGCATTTATCTGGCGCTTGATCCTAACCACCGGTACTGGTTCAATTTTTGGTTTCTTAGTCGCACGTAGTGCTTATGATACGGCGATGCTAGCACCGATGTTCATCATGATGTCCTTTGCTCTTGGTCTAGCTTTCTACATTATTGTTATGTTGGCTAGTTATCAGTGGAGCGAACGCCCGGTTGGTGACTTGATTGTTAACCGTATGCGTAACCTGTTGGGTATCTTTGTAGCTGCTGTGATGTACTTTGTAGCGGTCTATCACGTAACCAACCTGTATGCCACAGAACACCATGCAGTAGAGAAATTCCTCCTATTAGATGGCGGTATCTTCACACAGCTATTCTGGTACGTGCAGATCTTGCTTGGTGGCATAGTGCCATTAGCCTTGATCTATGCACCGCAAACACGCAACTGTAGACGTGCATTATTAGCCGCCTGTGCACTCGTATTGATTGGTGGCATGGCACACATCTATATCATTATTGTTGGTGGCCAAGCGTTTCCAATAGAGATGTTCCCAGGAATGGAAGTCAGCAGTAGCTTCTTTGATGGCGAGGTGAGTGCTTACACACCAAGTCTATGGGAAATCCTGTTAGGCTTTGGTGGCATCGCCATCACTCTATTATTGGTAACGGTAGGTGTAGCAATTTTAGACTTCTTGCCTGAGAGCCTAGCGGACAATATCGTCAGCCATAAGAAATAAGACTATCTGCATTACTTAAGACTTAAATCTTAGTCAAAAAAAGCGGGCCCTGATTAATTCAGGGCCCGCTTTTTTTATACCTACGATTTAATGAATGATTTTATAGGCGGGTAATAATTTGCTGGGTGAACTCAATGGTGGATGCAGAATCAATAGGGTCAGACTCGATTGATTCTCTAGTTATGAAAAAAGCTCAAGAATAGCTTTTGCAACAGCTTCAGATGATGCTGGATTTTGACCCGTTATAAGTTTCCCATCTGTTATTGCATACGATTGCCAATCATCAACTTTGGAATATTCACCGCCTAATCTAATAAGCTCATCTTCAACTAAAAGTGGGACGACTTGAGTTAATTGCACTGCATCTTCTTCGGAGTTTGTAAAACCAGCTACTTTTTTACCCTTAACCAAGGGCTCCCCATTAGGAGTCTTCGCTTTGAGTAGAACTGCTGGCGCATGACAGACTGATGCAACGGGCTTATTTGCTGCAACCATAGCCTCAATAATAGCAATTGAATCTTGGTCATTTGCTAAATCCCAAAGCAGACCATGCCCTCCTGGATACATAACAGCATCATAATCCTCTGGCTTTATATCTGAGAGCTTAGAAGTATTAGCAAGAACTGCCTGAGCATTGGAATCGCTTTTGAATCGTTCAGTGGCAGCAGTCTGAAAGTCTGGCTCATCACTTTTTGGATCAATTGGTGGTTGTCCACCCTTTGGCGATGCCAATGTGATATTGGCCCCTGCATCCAGCAAGGTAAAGTAAGGAGCCGCAAACTCCTCCAGCCAAAAACCAGTCTTAAGACCTGTTTCTCCTAATTTATTATGCGATGTGAGTATTATTAAAACATTCATCATGTGATCTCTATATGTAGTTGGTGGCAAATCAATAGGGTCAGACTCTATTGATTATGGTCTCCAATACTGAAGTCTTGATCCAAAAAAAAGCGGGCCCTAATTAATTCAGAGTCCGCTCTTTATTATGCCTAGGATTTAACGAATGCTTTTTATAGGCGGGCAATAATTTGCTGAGTGAACTCAGTAGTGGATGCACTGCCACCTAGGTCGCCAGTCAAATGTTTACCTGAAGCCAGCTGGGCATCTAGCGCTTCACGCAGACGTGTAGCTTTCTCATGTTCTTCAACGTGATCCAACATCATTGCTGATGCGAGCATCAATGCGGTTGGGTTGGCTAATTGCTTGCCGGTGATATCAGGGGCTGATCCGTGCACAGCTTCGAATATAGCCGCATCTTCACCGATGTTACCGGATGGCGCCAAGCCTAGGCCGCCAACTAAGCCAGCAATCTCGTCGGATAGAATATCGCCAAACATATTGGTCGTGATCAAGACATCGAACTGGTTGGGGTTGAGTACTAACTGCATCGCACAGTTGTCGACAATGCGTTCATCAATTTTTAGCTTATCAACGTATTTTTTACCGATGTTAGTTGCAGTCTCTAAGAATAGGCCCGTGAGTTTTTTTAAAATATTCGCTTTATGCACGATGGTGACACGCTTGCGGTTGTTTCGAATGGCCCAATTAAAGGCGAACTCGGAAAAGCGGGTGCAGCCATGGCGGGTGATAATGCCAGAGGCCTCGGCCACAGCATGTGGGTCATCGGCAATCGGAATATAGTGTTCGACACCGACATAGAGACCTTCTAGATTTTCACGAATCAGGACTAAATCAACGTTCTCAAAGCGTCCGCCGACTAAAAAGCTACGTGCTGGGCGGACATTAGCGAAAAGTTTAAATTCCTCACGTAAACGGACATTAATAGAGCGGAAACCATCCCCTACAGGCGTCGTCAGAGGCCCTTTCAGCGCAAGTTTTGTCTTGCGAATACTAGTGATAGTATTTTCTGGGAGAGGGTCGCCATGGGCATCTACTGCCGCCATGCCGGCGAGTTGTGTATCCCAATCAAACTTTGCGCCTAATACATCTAAAACTTGTAATGTGGCATCTACGATTTCGGGACCGATGCCATCACCGGGAATTAGGGTTGCAGGTATTCTTTCCACTGAAAATGAACCTCATTGTGTGTACTTTTTACTTTCTGTGCCTCAGATGAGGCGTGGCTACATTATCTCGCCCCTAGCTAAGGGTGCAACCATTTATGCAAAATCTTTAAGCCCAATATGGCATAGAGATATAAAAAAGGCACCTATTTATAGGTGCCTAAATAGGAAAAACTAGCTTAGCTATCAGCTAGTTAGAACGTATGGAGTGTTGAAAGTCACATGCTGGCCCAGTAACGAGCAATGGCATAATGCATTAATATTTTTACACTGTGATGACGCTGACTTCACCTAATCGGCTACACTTGCGATTAAGTCGTACTCAGTGGCCTCTTCAATATTGACCTTGATGATGTCACCAACGGCCAAATTTTCACCACCATAAACGCGAACTACGCCATCAATCTCAGGTGCATCGGCGTAACTCCTAGCGGTGGCGACTTCCTCATCAATGGTATCGATCAACACATCTAAGCTATGGCCAACTTTTTGCTCCAACTTATCTTCACTAATCTCTGCTTGTGTTTGCATAAATCTGTGCCAGCGTTCTTCTTTAACTTCATCCGGCACTTGATCTTCAATGGCATTCGCAGTTGCCCCCTGTACCGGTGAATACTGAAAACAGCCAACCCGCTCGAGCTGAGCCTCACGTAGAAAATCGAGTAACTGCTGGAAATCATCATCAGTCTCGCCGGGGAAGCCAACAATAAAAGTACTGCGAATGGCAATATCTGGGCAGATTTCACGCCAGCGATTAATTTGCGCCATGGTGTTGCTGCTTGATGCTGGACGTTTCATCGCTTTCAGGATGCGTGGACTAGCATGCTGAAATGGTACATCGATATACGGCAGAATCTTACCTTCAGCCATCAACGGGATAATTTTTTCGACATGTGGGTAAGGGTAAACGTAATGTAGACGTACCCAAATGCCTAATTCTGATAATGCAGAGCAGAGATCGAGTAGAGTGTTTTGGTAAACCCGGCCACGCCACATCTGTGCCTCATTACGGATATCGAGGCCATAGGCGCTGGTGTCTTGCGAAATAATCAGTAATTCTTTCACCCCAGCAGCGGCTAGTGCCTCTGCTTCTTGCATAATGCTACCGAGCTCTCGACTCGCTAGTTTGCCGCGCATCGAAGGGATAATACAAAAACTGCATTTGTGATTGCAGCCTTCAGAAATCTTGATGTAAGCGTAGTGTTTGGGCGTTAATTTGATGCCCTGTGGTGGAATTAAACTCGTAAAGGGGTCGTTTTTGATGGGTACTGCAGAGCGAATACTCCGCATAACACTATCGACATCCTGTGGCCTAGAGATACTCAAGACTTCAGCTGGGATGGCGTCCACATCTTCAGGGTTGACGCCCATGCAGCCGGTAACAATTACCTTGCCATTTTCTTCTAAGGCTTCAGCGATGGTTTCTAATGATTCTTGTTTTGCTGAATCAATAAAGCCACAGGTGTTTACGACTACGGCATCTGCACCGTCGTAGTCAGGTGCAATCTCATAACCTTCTGAGCGCAGTTGCGTAATAATGCGTTCTGAGTCGACTAGTGCCTTCGGGCAGCCGAGACTAATAAGACCAATTTTTGGCATAGAACTGTTGTTAGTTGAAGTCACTGTGTTCGCTATCGCAAGGTTGGAGTGCTAAAGTGAGAACCTTCACATTGCACTATAAAAGCATCATTTTCTTACAGTTCTTAGCCAGTTAAGCCTATGGGCCAAATTCTTATTTCTGCCGCACATAAATCCTCCGGCAAAACAATTATAAGCAGCGGTATCTGTGCCGCGCTAGTTGCACGTGGTTTGCGCGTACAACCATTCAAAAAGGGTCCTGATTATATCGATCCTATGTGGTTAAGCACAGCAGCAAAACGAGATTGTTATAACTTAGACTTTTGGACACAAAGCGATGCCGAGATTACGACCTTATTCAAAAGTAAAAGTGCAGATGCTGACTTTACTCTGATTGAAGCCAATAAGGGGCTTTATGATGGCCTGGATCTGGATGGCTCGAATAGTAATGCGGCATTGGCAAAGCTCTTAGGTAGTTCGGTTGTGTTGGTGTTGGATTGTCGTGGCACGATTCGAGGGGTTGCACCTTTGTTATTGGGCTACCAACAGTTTGACCCTGAGGTGAATATCAGCGGTGTGATTCTGAATTTTGTCGGTGGTGCACGACACGAACAGAAATTACGTGAGGTGATAGCACGTTATACCGATATCCCAGTCCTAGGTGCAGTGCAACGAAATGATGAGGTATTCGTAGAAGAGCGTTACCTCGGTTTAATCCCAAGCAACGAGGATGCAATTGCCAATGCACGCGTGCAAGCCTTGGCGGCGGTGATTGAGCAACAGGTGGATTTGGATCTGTTATTACAAAACGCTGCTGTCATCGAGCAGGGTGATAGCATCATGCCAATTAGCAGCCCCTCCATGCCCTCACGCCGATTACGTGTGGCTTACGCCCATGATGAGGCTTTCGGCTTTTACTATCCAGATGATTTAGAGACTTTCACTGCACTGGGTGCTGAACTATTGCCTTTTAATAGTCTGCAAGATGAACGGTTACCAGAGGCAGATGCTTTGTTTATTGGGGGTGGATTTCCTGAACGCAAAGCACAGCAGTTAGAACATAACAGCAGCTTACGTCATGAGATTAAGCAGGCATTAGTGAATGGTATGCCCGCTTATGCAGAATGTGGTGGTCTGATGTATCTATGTAATGCCATCGTGGAAAAAGGTCAGCGCAGTGAGATGGTTGGACTGATTGATGCAGACTGCGTGATGAGTGATAAACCCCAAGGTCGTGGTTATACCTGTTTTAAGGATACCGCTGAGAGTCTGTGGCAGCCAACACGGACTGCAAGTATGAACGCACACGAATTTCATTACTCACAGCTATCAGAGTTAGGGCAGGACTATGCTATGAGTTTTAGCGTTACACGCGGACAGGGGATTAGCGGTAAGCAGGATGGTTTACGTGTACACAATACACTAGCTTGCTATACACATCAGCGACACACCGAGCAAAATCAGTGGATTAGTCGATTTTTAGCCTTTGCCGCGAGTTGTACGCGGTAAAGGTTAATAGTGTGGGCTGGTATACTTACCCATATCATATTTAAAAAATTCGGAAGGTTTAGGTTAAATAGATGGAAAATATTAGTGTTTCAGAAGTGGCAGCAGGACAAATTAAAAAAGCGGCAATCGAATCTCAAGTGGATATGCTGCCATTACGTTTAGCAGCGACTAAAAATGCCGATGGCTCACTGCACTACGGTATGGGTTTTGATGATGTTGGTAATGCAAAGGGTGAAGATGTCAGTTTTGAATCTCATGGTGTGACGATCGTAGTCGCTAAAACAAGCCTTCCACTACTACAAGGTACCGTAATTGATTACGTCGAATTAGAGCCGAAACAATTTCACTTTGTTTTTCTCAACCCAAATGACCCGAACTACAAGCCACCTGCAGAAGAGTCTGCAGAATAGCTTAAGAAATTAATTAGGCTTCCTTGAAACCACTCATGCGCATAACACAAAGCCGTATTTTGTTGCTCGTATTTGTGTGTAGCCAGCTACTACTATTGGCCGCTGCATTTGGTGTGACAGAGCCGCAGCGTAGCATTGTCTTAGCGGTTAGCTTATTGCTCTTGATCGCGATCAGAGTGTGGTTGCAATACATGCAGCCTAGTGAAGTTATAACGGATTGGATTCAACGTATCCGAGCAGGTAACTTTGATGATCAGTTGCGCCTTAAGTCTGTCGATGAGTACAGCGAGCTTGATCAAGATCTAAGTTTTATTACTGAAATGCTACGCTCTTTATCACGCGATGCCGAGATACAAGTGCAGAGGCATACCGCTTATATTGCTCAGAAAACACGTTCATTATCTATCCTTTATGATATTGCCAGTAGTATTAATAGCTCAGAAAACGTCGATTCCTTATTAACCAGATTTTTACATACCACCAGCGAATTAATTAACTCATCAGCAGCTAGTGCAACAGTCACTAATGATATTGGTAACCAACAGCTAATAAACCATATTAACTGTGATGATGAAGGGTTGTTGCGATACGCCGAACATTGCCAAGAATATATTAAAGAGACTGCTGGTGTTGA
This sequence comes from uncultured Gammaproteobacteria bacterium, assembly GCA_905479295.1. Lineage (GTDB taxonomy): Bacteria > Pseudomonadota > Gammaproteobacteria > UBA4575 > UBA4575 > UBA4575. The sequence goes on from CAJQLY010000017.1 coordinate 37,183, forward strand.
GACCTTCCCTTTACTGCAAGCAAATGTCAGTGTTTGTAATAAAGATATCTGTCGGCGGTTTTTCTCTTCAGAAAAGACACATTTACTACTCATTCCTTTGCAATACCATGGCAAGTTACTCGGTGTTTTTAGCCTCTATCTGCCAGAAGAAAGTCTGAATGACTTTGAAGATTTACAAGAGACTCTCACCAGTGTTGGCCGACATTTAGGTGCAGCGATTGAGCGAGAAAAGCTAGATGAACAAAAAACACAGCTATCAATCATGCGCGAGCGTACGCATATTGCGAATGAGTTGCATGATTCATTGGCGCAAACTTTAACTAGTATCCGCTTTAGAGTGCGGTTATTAGATCAAAGTCTGCAGCAGGGTAATGAAGTTCAAGTATGGGATGAATTAGAGAAGGTTGAAGCGACTGTTACTGAAGCGCATGCTGAGATCCGAGAGCTGATTGCGCATTTCCGCTCACCAACTGTTTTGGCTAATCTTATTTCGGCTGTAGAGCAAACTATAGAGCGGTTTCGTCAGATTAATGATGATATTCAGATCTTTTTTCAGAATGAGTGGCCTGAGACTAATTTACCCGCTGAGACGGAGTTCCATGTTTTGCGTATCATGCAGGAGTCGCTGAATAATATCCGTAAACATAGTGAAGCAGAAAATGTGCGCATTATGATGGCTGGCGATCAGCAGGGCAGCTATAAAGTATTGATAGAAGATGATGGTGTGGGCTTTAAAGAGCCACAAAGCAGTAGTCACAGTGGCGAACATATTGGCCTCTCCATCATGCAGGATCGTGCCCGCCGTTTTGGTGGTGTACTGGAAATAGAAAGTGAACCGGGCGAAGGAACACGAATTGTTCTAGAATTCAGTCATGAACCATAAACAACTAACTAAGGTGAGGGTACACAATTGCGCGTACTGATTATCGACGACCACACGTTATTTCGTGATGGCTTACAAGGATTGTTAGAGCGACATAATATTGAGGTCGTAGCCTCACTTGGTGACGGCCAAGAAGGTATTCGTCTCGCTCAAACGCTATTACCAGATATCGTCCTTTTGGACATGCGTATGCCGACGATTACAGGTCTTGAGGTATTGAAGAATCTGCAGGCAAATAAGTTCGAAGCGCCAGTAGTGATGTTAACTACCAGCAATGATGAGCGAGATCTAGTAGAAGCTTTACGCAACGGTGCCAAGGGATATCTCCTAAAAGAAATGGAGCCTGATGATGTGGTGGCAGCATTGCGTGAGATCGTTAAAGGTGAGACGGTGGTTGCACCAAATCTGACCCAGATCTTGGCGCGTGTGGTCAAGGGTGAGCCTATCCTTGAAACAGAGCCTAGCCCGATTGATGACCTGACTCCGCGGGAGGCAGAGATTCTTAGTCTGCTTGCTGAAGGTCAAAGTAATAAAGTGATTGCACGTAATCTGGGCATCTCTGATGGCACAGTGAAACTGCATGTGAAGGCAATCTTACGTAAATTAAATATTCATTCACGGGTTGAAGCTGCAGTGATTGCAGTTGAGCATGGCCTACGTGCAAGTAAACAAAACTAAGATTGAAGCTATAGCGCAACGATGAAAACATTTGATCAGTTAGTGGCTGATGCGACCACAGGCATCGAAGAATGGATGCCATGGGATTTGCAGTCAGCCCTAGAGCAACAGCCTAATCTATTGATGATTGATGTACGTGAGGCCGATGAATTTCAGAGTATGCAGATTAAAGGCTCACTGAATATTCCGCGTGGTATTTTAGAGGCAGCCAGTGAGTATGGTTTTGATGAAACTGAACCGCGTTTGGCAGATGCTCGCGCTGAACAGGTGATTGTGATTTGTCGCTCGGGTCGGCGTAGCTGTTTGGCAGCCGACACCCTAAAGCAGTTAGGTTTTGAAAAGGCTATCTCATTAAAGACCGGATTGCGTGGCTGGAATGACGCAGATGCAGAATTGGTTGATCAGGCACAAAATTTGGTCGACGGTGATGTTGCTGAAGTTTACCTCTCGCCAAAGGTAGTGAACCCATAATCTAAGCTAGTCTAAATGACTATTTATTCAGCATCACTTCGGCGATTGTAGTAGTCATAAAATTCAAATTTCGTGATAACACCTTCACCGCTAGTATCATATTTCTCGAATACTTCTTGTTTGCCTAGAGAGTAAATTTCTTGTGCTTCTTGCAGTGTAATCTGTTGATTGTGATCGCGATCAGCATGCCAAAACAGCCCATCTTTTAAATCCATACCACCCCCTAATGCGGATGCCTGCCCAGCATAAATTGCAGTTAGTAGGTGTAATGTCAGTATGTATTTAGTCATTAGAAATCCTTATCTTATATCGCTAATTGATAATACCAGTCTACTTGCATAGTTAATAACTTAACAAGTTCCTCAAGTATAGGTCTTTTACAGATTAAACCTTAGGTAAAGTAGGCTTATTGTCAGATCGAAAGTAAGCCCTTATTTGTTGCCATAACTTGCGGATGCCACGCCATAAACGAGGTAGCAACCAGACTAAGAATAGTATGAACAAGAAGAGTAATAAGCAGAATAGAAGAGGATGAGTAAGGGCCGTCCAAAGACCTGCAATCACGAGTAAATCTTCAGCTATTGAGAAGGTCCAATTGCTGAAAGGCTCAGGTGATGTATTGATTATTAGGCGGGTGCCTGTTTTGCTAGCGTGGGTGGCTGCACTTAGCCCACCACCAACTACAGCAGCGGCTAATGCTAAAGTAGGTGATATTTCAATAACTGCACTGGCTGCTAATAAAGCGCCCGCCGGAATTCTAATAAAGCTGTGGATGGCATCCCAGATGCTATCTACACCAGGTATTTTATCGGCAAAAAATTCGACCGCAAACATCAATCCAGCTGCCGCTATAACGAGTGGATTTTGTAGCAAATACAAGCTATCGGGTAATACTAATTGTCCATTATTAGCACCTATTCCCAAGACTAAGATGGTTGCATATAGATTGATACCACTAGCCCAGGCCACGCCCATGGTCAAAGCAATAATGCTGATAATTTGTTGGTATCCAGCCATACAGCGGTTGCTAGTAGATTAAGAATTATTCAGCATACGTTATGCCGATAGATGTTGTGGATGACAAATAACCATTAGTTGCCTATAAATTAAGCTGCTAATGGTTATTTTTTTAGGTCACTGATGAGCTCTGTGGCCAAGCTGGGCTGGTAGATCTAGGAGATATTAATACTGCAATAAGCTATGAGATTTGCCGAAAGAGGCTAATTGCTTGCGACCAGCAAGTTGATTTAACTCGATAACAAAGGCAAATTCATGCAGCTGACAATTAAAGTTTTGTAATAATTGGGCAGCTGCATTGGCAGTTCCACCCGTAGCCAATAAATCATCAATGAGTAAGACACGCGCACCGTCTTCGATGGCATCTTTGTGTATTTCTAGAGAATCTTCGCCATACTCTAGTTGATAACTGACGGAGTAATGCTCAGCTGGTAGTTTTCCTGGTTTGCGTATTGGGATGAAGCCGACACCTAAGGCATGGGCTAAGGGTGTACCAAATATAAATCCGCGTGATTCAATGCCAATAACATAATCAATCTTTGCATCAATGTAGCGCAGTCTAAATTGCTCTATGACGTGGCTAAAGGCATCAGCTGACTTGAGTAAGGTAGTAATGTCACGATACAAAATACCTGGTTTGGGAAAGTCTGCGACAGTGCGGATATAGTCTTGTAGTTGCATAGTACTTGAGGTCCATTCATTAATTGAGACTTAGACATCGCTCCAACGACGCACCAGGTTGATATAAGCTGAGTCAACTTGCTTGGTATAAGTTTCTGTTGGTTGTTTACGTAATAGTTTTTCACGAGCACAGCTTAGTTGATACAGTAACTCACGTTTTTCAGCATCACGTACAGAGCTTTGTACCCAGGTTACAGCAACCTGACGTTTACCTTGGGTGACCTGCGCAACGCGGTGACGACTACTTGCAGGGTAGAGTACAGCATCACCAGCTGGATACTTGATTACTTGCTCACCTAGAGGAGTCTGAATCACAAGTTCACCTCCTTCATATTCTTCAGGGGAATTTAAAAATATTGTGATCGCAATATCTGATCGGTATTTGTCTTGCCCACCCATGATTGGATCATCAATATGTTCACCATATTCCATGCCAGTTTCATAACAAGCATAAAATGGGCTAGCAATACGTAAGGGTAGAGCCGCACGTTGGTAGGTTTTATGTCGTAATAGATTAGTCATGACCAAGGCATTTAACTGTTGTGTTAGCGGATCATTCATAGCCAGCTCTTGGTTGTTTTTAACCATTGCTGCAACATCCCCTGCACTGAGTTTGCCATCGATAAACTGTGCTTTTTTTAGCAGTTCAGCAATTGCCGTGAGTTGTTGTGTGCCTAGCACCTGTTTAAGTTGGATAAGCAAAATATAATTCTTCCCGTTATACTGCGTTTTTATAAGACTACTATCTAAAATAAAGTCCTAAGCCATGATACTGAAAGTTATTGTAGATGAAAGAACCATTCCGATCGAAGTTCCAGATTATATGCTTGCTGAGGCAGCTGATTTTTTCTCTCGAATGGATAGTGATATGGATGCAGGTTGGCAAATGAGCCGGCAATGGGTGGAAAAACCTGATGGTATTCAGCGGTGCCAAATTGCAGCTGACAAAATACTGACAGCCTTGGAGTCTGGTGACGAAAAAGTAGCAACATTAATGGCGGGTTATATTTTACGTACACTGCCCGGGGTGGATCGCGCCGATATCGATACTGGTGGTGATATGAGTCAGACTGAATTTGCTATGGCAGATAGCTAGTCTAATCACCTAGCCCAATCGTACTTGCATAAGAAAGTGAGGGTGATCTAGCTCTGACTGAATACTCTCTTTGAGTTCAAACCCTATCGCCTGGTAAAAGCCACAGGCCTCTTCACGTGCATGTAGATAGCAACCTGTCACACCTCGGTTACGTGCATCGGCAAGTAACTGCATTACCAGCTCACGACCAATCCCCAGTCCTTGAAATTCAGTGGCGACTGCCATATAGCGAATACGAGCAGACAATTGCTGAGCATTTATTGTTTCGTAATGAATCCGTCCAATACCTATGATGTTGTTATCTTCAGTCAAACAAATCCGGTGATAGGCCTGATCCTCTAAGGCGTCACGCTCAGAGCCTAGCGCAAGGCCAAAAGGGCTCCTGAGCTGCTGCCAGCGGAATTGATAATAGGCTTGCCACTGCTCATTAGTTACTGGAGTGCCGTAATGAAATGATGGCATGACCAAAATTAATTAGGCGAATACGACCCATGTCGTAGCAATATATTTACTGCCTTTTTCTAAGGCGATACCACGGTGCTCATGAGTCCAAAAGGGTGGGAATAAAATAAGACTGCCTTGAGAGGGCGTGATTTTAAGCTCCTGTGATGAGAATTCAGTTTCACCACCTGGGCCTTCGACATCGTTTAGATACCAAATGGCGACTAACTGACGTTGGCTAAATTCATGGCTACCACCATCGATATGCCAGTGATAAAACTCACCGGGTAGCGTACGTTGCAGGCCATAACCCATATCTTTAAATGAACCAGAGAAGAATGGAAACTGCAGACGAAATTCTCGAAGAGCAATGCCTAAAGATCGGAATAGTGCACGATCTACATCCTGCCAATGTGGTTTGCCACTAACGACAAGATCAGTGGAACGTTTAATGCTGCTGTCTTCATTTGCCATTTGGCCGACACGACCCAGATATTGATCTTCTGGAGAGGCCTCAAAACGCTGAATCACATCGGCACAGAATTCTGCTGCTAAAGCATTTTTCTTTTCAAAAACAAAGCTTCCAGGTTTGCATTCCTGAATGGTTACTAAACGGTTTTCTTTCATTCTTTAAAGGCTTCGGCAGTCAAAAAGGCATCGATCTCTGAGCTTGTTTTTTGTGCGGCAAAAAAGCTTAGACATTGCTGCATTATATCATGCCAATAGTGCCTGCTGCGGCTTACCCAGATCGCTAACTTCTCATAGTTATGATCTTGATGCCACTGATTGTAAGCGCTTATAAAAGAGGGGCAGAGTTCTTTTCGTGTTGCGTTCATGTTGCCAGCATAAAAATGGATGGAGGCTGTGCTTTCATCTTCAATCAGGGCCGGTAAGGTCGATAATGCATCGGCAAATAAATCTTTAATTGCACGAAGCTTGAGTTCAACACGCGGGTTATTGATCTCAAGTAATAGTTTTTTCCAATCAGGTCCAATAATCTGACTCGCCTTAATTTCACCGATTTCATGTAGCTTGATTGCCTCAGCCTCGACTTTGGCCATAGTATGTAAGGCCATATGCACATCTTCTTCAAATGGGTAGTACTTCATTGCCCTAGACATGCCATTTTCATTGCCATGCCAGCGCCATTCTTGAACCCTTTCCCAGATCATTCGAGCAATAGATTGTTGGCGAATGAAGATGTTGTTTCCCAAGGTCATAGCTGGTGGTGAGGCAAGATCACGCGCATATTCTTGACCACTAATAAATATAGTAAAGTCGTGATGTGATTCACTGCTTAACTTTTCAGCAAGGAAAAAATGTGGTGTCTGGTTAGCGCCAAGCCCACCACTATAAATTAAGCCATGTGAATTAATTTGTTGGTTAATGGTGACGGTGTCAAAAGGATCAGTCTGTTGGCCGTTGATATTCAGGTTTTGAAAATCATCATCTTCAAGCTGCTCCCAGACTGCTTCACGTTCAGTCACCCATTGGCCTACTGGCCCGCTGGTGAGGTTGTCTTGATAATCTAGTTTCTCTGACCAACGATAGAACTCACGCATTTTCATTAGATAAATGCAGAGGGTGAAATTGCCGGCATGACGGGCATCGGCAATGTTGCAGTTATGTTGAACCTGCGCAGAAAGGAGATCGGTATTCATAGGTTTAGAGGTATAATCGGCTTGCTATTAAATTACAAGCAAGACAACAATGTTTGTCCTAGTATTAAATGCGTACAGTGGATTAGAGATTAGTAAAAGATATGGCCAGATTAAAAGCGAAATGGAATCAGACACAGCATGAGCGCTCTCCAGAGCAGATTGCTTCAGTGGTCAGTAGTAATATTTGGATGCTTGCAGCCGATAGCTGCTTGAGTCTTGAAAATGAAGGTTTTGAAACCAATACCCATTCACAACGTATGGATGTTATCTGTGAATTCCTCGCCTTTTCACTGCATGTGGTCGATCGCATGACCTTTGGTGAATTAGAAGAGGAGGAGCGTGTACGCTTTATCAATGCTTTAGGCGTTAATCTAGCGAATTTAGTGCATGATAATCGCTTGGATTCAAATGGCCCAGGTGAGCATCGCAAGCAATTTATTGCGCTACTAAATGTGCGTATGGATGAATACTCTGAGTGTGATTACGACATTGATGAAGGGCCTGGCTTTGGTCTCAGACGTATTGCTGGTAATCATGTGATGGCAGTGATGGGCTCAAAAGACCAGAAGTGGATTCCTGATTATGTCATTGATATCGAAGCCCCAAAGATAGTGAAGGGTATACAGCGTGTTATGACCGGTATGGGTGAGTCTTTAGATGATGCTGATTTTGAGATGCCACCAATTCCAGAAAATGGCACCTGGGGTGATGAGTAAGTATTTATCCTCAATCAGCCTAGTCATATTAATAGGCTTATGTTGGCAGGGTGTAGTGCAAGCACAACCACTGCTGCAGTCATCAATAGGACCTGAACGGATTGAACACTGCCATATTGGTAGTGCTGATGAGATTGTTGAGTTTTATGCACTGAACCATTACGTTTTATTTGCTCAAGCACAGCATAAGACAGCACAAGGTAAGCAGTCTCAAGTTCAGTTCTTAGTGACTTCTGACATGGCTTATTTTTATATTGCTAAGATTCGCTTATTACAAGGTGATGTCCGCGAGGCCTGTTTGAAGTTGCTGGCTAGGGAAGTGGATTATCAATTGGTCGCACCGATGGCCGGCCTACTTGAAAGAAAACCTAGGCATCATTTTTTGTTCTTTGAGAAATTACCCAATCGCAGTCGTTGCGCTGCAGAGAAGCTAGGCTGTGCGAGCTGGTCGCAATGGTCAGAAGACTCTGAGGGCGAGTATTTACTGACAGCTTACCGTTATTCTTTGAAGCAGAAAGCACATTTTGAGCAGGCAGTAAGGGTACGAGTAGGCGATAAGCAAATAGCACCAGGACGTGGCAAGTTGAGTGCATTTGCGCGCCTGCAATATGTGCGACGTTTACGTAATGAGGTGAATGAAAGTCCATCGGATAGGGAAGAGGCAAAAACGTTTTATCAGCAATTACTAGAGAGTACTGATCACGGGTTACCGCTTTTAAGCCTAAGGCAGTTGCCAGAACAGGGCTGGGATCTGACAGTAATTGATCGCCAGAAAGGATTGGTTTTTACTGTCATGCAGGGCGATCAGCTAGAGCTGTACCCGCAAAGTAGGGAGTACTACCGGCACTTATCAGCCCAGTAGAGTGATGCTAAAAGACATCGCTAACTTAGAGGCTAGCGATGTCTACGCAATCTGTATTATTTAGCCCAACTTGAGAAGTTGTCAGCGGTCTTTTCTTGACCATCACTAAAGCCTGCTGAGTAAGCTTCGCTTAAACGCTGCTCTTCACGCTCTGGGTGACCTAAGTAACCACCTTGCCAACCCAATACGTATTCTGGGTCAACGCCCTGCGATTCCATTGAAGTAATTGTGTCGCGATAAGTTTGATCCATTATTTTGCTCCTGTTTAAAAATGTATAAATAGTGCGGCGTTTATTAAAACGCTTCAAATCTTTTCAGTGCGATGCCTGCATCTATAGCCTTCTGAGCTATATCAGCGCCAGCGCGAAGTGTATCTGCTTTTCCTAAATGCTTCAGCATAATGGCAGCAGAATAACGCAAACAGTCTTGTGCCGGGCCTGCTTTCCCATCCAATGCGGCTAAACCGGCTTCAGCGCTAACCTTGGCGAGTGCTTCAACGTCGACTACGGCATCTTCGCCTTCAATCTCGCGTAATACCGATGCTGGCACTGGCTCACAACGTTGAGATTGATCAATACCTAGGTCTGCAGGGGTCATATTGACCTCTTCTAGGGCGCCATCAAGGCCGTGATATTCAAAATACTTAGCTGGCTTGTTGAGTGCCGGTGTAATGCCACCTTCAACACCTCGAATGATCACACTGGAATCAAAGCCTGCAAGTTTCGCTAAGGCTTCATATACCGGTGGATAGGGTTTATGTACATAACCAGTCATCAGGTGTGTCGATAGCTTGCCACAAATGGGCTTTAGTAAGACCTCAACCGTAGTCAGTACGGGACGCTTAATAATACGTTTACGTAGGCCGACTAAATCATGTAATGGCTTACAAAATTGTGCTTGATCAATATACGACCAACCACAATCAGGGTCATTAATCTTGGCTACTGCCTGTTGTGGACTCAGATCCACTGCCTTGCCTGCTGCACGTATGACTTTACGGTGTGTCACGCCAAATTTAGGGCCGACATCTTCCAGGCCATGGCTCTGTGCTGGTAAGCCACAGGCGGCTAGTAAGGCGGGTAAAAAGGCCATCACTGGAGCACCACGCATATAGCCATCGTAAGGCTCAGCGATATCAATCACGTGATCGACTTCTGCAGTGACGCGATCACAGGCATCTAGCAGGGCTTGTAAGCTGCCACCATTTTCATCGCTGGTCTCACGTTTCATACGCAAGGCGATCAGGTAAACGGCGCTTTGGACTGGGTCAATTTGATCACGCAGGATATATTTCAGCGTATCTCTAGCCTCTTCAAAGGAAAGATTCTTACTGTATTCTGGGCCAGTTGCGACACGTCCGACGACGCTGCGCATAAAGGCATCAATCTCTGATTGGGTGCGATCTAGTTCTACTGTCACAGTCTATATAATCCTTAAACGGTTGCCGAGCATACAAAATGTGCTGTGAATCCTATATATCCCTATGGAGGGGCGGTTAAGCCATTGATTTAAAATGATTTAATGTGTTCTTTTGGGTGACTCAACCGGGGTATTCGGCAGCCCCCTGCTTTGTTTTAAACTACGTGGCTTAAAACATGACAGGATTAAACCTTATGGATGAGTCGGAAGAGATTGATTTCGCCAGTGGCATACAAGCTTTTGAGTCTAAACACTTTGCACGAGCGATGCAGTTGTTGTCGCCATTAGCTGCTCTAGGCTATGCCGATGCACAACATCGTTGTGCCATTATGCTGCAAAACGGTCTTGGCAATAAGGCCAATCCAGAAGCGGCTTTTCGTTGGATGAATGCTGCTGCTGAGCAGGGACACCCATTGGCACAACACGGCTTGGGTTTCATGTATATGGAAGGTGACTGCGCAGAAAAAGATGGTGAGAAAGCAGCTTTTTGGTTTACCAAGGCAGCTGAACAAGGTCTAGCGGGTTCACAAACAACATTAGCAATGATGTATGAGCAGGGCACGTTGATTGAGAAGGATGAAGAAAAGGCTAAGGAATGGTACAAAAAAGCGGGTTTTTAGTATTTTAAGTAACCGCCTATTTATCCATAAGTTATTGCTTCGATTAAGATTTTAAAGAATTAACAGCAGAGTTAGCATGCGTCCCGCTTATTTAAATAATATTCTTGATAAAGAGTTTCATGCCGCCCAATCAGGTCAGCACACCCCAGTTATGTTATGGGGGCCGCCTGGTGTTGGTAAGTCGCAAATCGTGGCGCAAGTTGCTGAACGTAATCAAGTGGCAATGATTGATATCCGTTTGTCACAAATGGAGCCTAGTGATCTACGCGGGATTCCATTTCAACAAGAAAACTCTGTTGAGTGGGCAATCCCAGCAATGTTGCCAGATGAGAAAAGACATGGTGTTAAAGGGATTTTATTTTTAGATGAAATCACATCAGCGGCTCCCAGTGTTTCAGCTGCCGCCTACCAACTGATCCTAGATCGTCGTTTGGGTCAGTATGAAGTACCAGAAGGCTGGGCTATTTTAGCGGCTGGTAATCGTCAAGGAGATAGGGGGGTCACCTATACCATGCCAGCACCTTTAGCGAACCGCTTCTCGCATTATGAAGTCGATGTGAACTTAGATGATTGGGTGGCTTGGGCCTATGCCAATGAGATCGATGAACGTGTTATCGCCTTTCTACGATTTCGACCTGATCTGATCTTTAGTTTTGATGCGGCACAGAATCCAATGGCCTTTCCAACACCACGGTCTTGGGAATTCGCCAACCGAGCCTTACACAAGTTTGAGCAGAGTCAGGAAGTGTTATTGGAAAGCTTGCAAGCCTGCGTCGGTGCAGCAGCAGGCATTGAATTGAATGCCTTTGTTGAACACCTAGAAGATATGCCAGATCTAGATGCGATAGTCAGTGGCACTGAAGCTTCAGTACCAACTGAAATTGATCTGCAATATGCAGTTGCTACAGCTTTAGTTGGGCGTGCAATCCGTGCCAAAGAAGGCACTGCAGGTAACCTTATTCTTGGCAATATCTTGCGTTATGCTCAGCTTTTCCCACAACGTGAAATGGGTGTGATGATGATCTCTGATATGCACCGCGCCATTGGTGAGCGGCTCTTTGCAGTCGAAGAATTTGCACTATGGGCAGATTCTGTTGCCGACCTTATGTTATACGAAGCCTAAGATCATCAGTCGATAAGGCCTAGCTATGGACACCGATAAGGTTGAAACAAAACTAGCTGCAGCACGGACCCGGTTGATTTTGGATAAGCCCTTTTTAGGCGCCTTGGTATTACGTATGCCACTGCAACAGGGTGATTCTGCTTGGTGTATTACAGCAGCCACTGATGCCAAAAAAATCTTTTATAACTATGATTATATTCTTGCGCTGACCCCAGCAGAGACGCAATTCGTATTAGCCAAGCAAGCCTTACATTGTGCTTTATCGCATTTTGCGCGGCGCCAACACCGGATTAAACATTTATGGGATTTGGCCTGTGATTATGCTGTTAGTCCACTATTAATTGATGAAGGGCTACAGGCGCCACCGGGTACATTTCTAGAAAAAAGTTATCGTGGTTTAAGTGCTGAAGAGATTTATCCTTATTTACAAGATAAAGATGATGGTGACGCCGAGACTGGTGGTAAGCAGGAAGCAGGTAGTGATCCATCAACTGACCCAACCGATGAACAAGATCAGTCAGCTAGCGATAAACCCCCTGGGCCAGATCCTGATGATAAATCTGATGGTGGTAGTAGTTCTGACCCACAACAAGACCCTGAACAACAGCCAGATGATGAGGCGCAAGGACAAAGCCAAGAGGCAAGCTTGAGTCAGCAGGAATTAGATAATCTCTCAGTGCAATGGCAGCAACGCTTAGCAGGTGCTGCCCAACAGGCGCAGCAGGCCGGTAAGCTGAGTGCAGGTATGGCGCGCATGGTCGAATTAATGCTGCAGCCTAAGTTGCCTTGGCGTGCTTTATTAGCCCGTTTTATGGTGGCAACTGCGAGAGATGATTATAGCTATGCACGGCCTTCCTCTAGGCGTGGTGGGTCTGCCATTTTTCCAAGCTTGCGTAGTTCACAGGTGAATATTGTGGTGGCATTAGATATCAGTGGGTCTATCAGTGGACAAGAGATACAAGAGTTTATGACCGAGATCGATGCGATTAAAGGCCAACTGCGCGCGCGTGTGAGCTTACTTGCCTGTGATGAAAAACTGGTGAAAGGAAGTCCATGGTTATTTGAAGCGTGGGAAGAATTCAAACTGCCTAAAAGTTTTCGTGGTGGCGGTGGTACCGACTTTCGACCTGTGTTTGACTGGGTTGAAAAACAAGATCAAGCCCCTGAGTTATTGGTCTATTTTAGTGACTGCTTAGGACGCTTTCCTGAGTATCAGCCTAGCTATCCAGTATTATGGTTAGTCAAAGGTGGTAAACAGCCAGCCTTTGGACAACGGGTGCAACTAAACTAAGTGTATGGATTTAACTAACGAAGATACCTTGCGCTTAAATGTATTATTAGCGCAAAAGCCACAGGCCGTACGTATTGATGAGTCACGTATGGAAGTACATGCCTTAACCGAACGTGGTGAAGCTAAAGTAGTCTTGCATGCGACTGGTCGTGATGAGAAATATCTACGCAATGTACGTCAGTGGTTATCCACTCAAGTGTTGGGTTCTCCTGGTGGTTATCCAGTTTTTTTACGCCGTTGGACACGTATGGGCCAGGCGCGTGATGACAGCTTAGAAAAATTGCTATTACTGGGTGAGCCAGAAGCTATTGTTGCCGTAGTGCATGCCAGTGGCTTGACTAATGAGCTTGCTAAACGCGCTTGGTGGTGTGTGCCGAATGCCGATAATGCGCGTTGTATGCTAGAGAGCCAAGACGTAGTTACAGGTAGTATGGGGCCAGAATTGGCACAGTTTTTAGTTGAGTTTTTACCGTTTGAAGAGAGTTCGGCGGCGACTATGCGCTCAGTTCGTCTAGTCTTACAAGGCGACTTAGTGGATCAGGCAACCAAGGAATCTATTTGGCAGCGTGGCAAGCGTAAGAACACTTATTTTGTTGGTTTTTTACAGCAGTGTCCGGAATGTCTGCCTATAGAGCAGTTGCCACATGCTGACTTTCAGGTGATATCTGAGCAATTAAGCAGGCTTGAAGTGAGTAATCCTTGGGCACAAAAAGTACAATGGCTACTCAGTGGTGAGGGGCAAGCGATGCTCGAAACCTATAGTTCAGTAATGAAGAAGCCAAGTGATCAAGATGTAGTGGTTACATTGTTTAATACGATGGGGCATTACTTCACGGTAGAAGAAACAGGTTTTCCGAAACCACGCCAAATTGAAGAAGTGCATGCATTTGTTGGCCACCTCATGCAAAATCCGCAGGGTGCACTGCATGAGCTACTACAAATTTGGCCACAGGCTAAATCTATTTGTAGTGCGATTATTTTTCTGTCCATGGTCAGTGAGAGTTTACTGGACCCCGTCTTTGGTGTGACTGATGCTATTGGCACAGTTATGCGAAAGCGTATCGCTCATTTGATTGAGCCTATTCAGCAGCAGGTAGCTGCATTACGATAATATGAGTTTATTACCCCTATTTATTGATTTAAAAGAGCAGCATTGTTTGGTCGTGGGTGGCGGTACAATCGCTGCTCGGAAGCTAGCTATGTTGTGTAAAGCAGGTGCTTACGTAACCGTAGTGAGCCCTGAAGTTTCTGCACAAGCTGAAAAGTTATGCCAAGAGTATAATTGTCAGCTTGAACGACGTGCATTTGCAGAAGAAGATATTCAGGATCAACGCTTAATTATTGCAGCCACTTCCATTGCTACAGTTAATCAGCAGGTGAGTGAGCTAGCAAAAGCGAAAGGTATCTTGGTTAATGTTGCCGATGACTTTAGCCAAGGTGATGTTGTATTACCTTCTGTTATTGATCGGGACCCTATTCAAATTGCCATCACAACAGGTGGTGCCTCTCCAGTTTTGGCACGTATGATTCGTCGCAATCTAGAACGCCACATGCCAGCTGCTTATGGTCAATTAGCTAATTTGGTGGAAAAGTATCGAAGCCCAGTAAGCAAACAATTAACCGATGAAACACAGCGCCGACGATTCTGGGAAGACGTGTTGCAAGGACCGATTGCTGAATCAGTCTTTGCTGGTAATCTGCAGATTGCAGAACAGGCATTAAGTCAGCGTATTGTAGAAGAGGACTTTACTACAGATAGTCATGGTGAAGTTTATTTGGTGGGTGCTGGCCCGGGTGATCCTGACTTACTGACATTTCGTGCCCTGCGTTTGATGCAACAGGCAGATGCTGTAGTTTATGATCGACTAGTATCAGATGAGATTATGTCTCTAGTGCGTAAAGACGCTGAAAAGATTTATGCCGGTAAACAACGTTCTAACCATGCCATCCCACAGGAATCAATTAACCATCTGCTGGTTCGTTTAGCCAAGGAAGGTAAGCGTGTCTTAAGATTGAAAGGCGGCGATCCATTTATTTTTGGTCGTGGTGGTGAAGAGATTGAGACTTTAATGGATGAGGGTGTGGCCTTTCAGGTGGTACCAGCAGTGACTGCAGCAGCAGGCTGTGCAGCCTATTCTGGTATTCCTTTAACTCATCGAGATCATGCCCAGGCCTGTATTTTTGTTACTGGTCATTTAAAAGATGGCAGTGTCGATCTGAATTGGAAGATGCTCGCACATAAGCAACAAACCATTGTTTTCTATATGGGTTTGTATGGCTTATCGATGATCTGTGAACAATTGATCAAGCATGGTCTAGATTCAGACACCCCTGCAGCCCTAGTCAGCAAAGGAACTACCCCTGACCAGCGTGTTCTGATTGGTGATCTGAATAACCTACCTGGTTTAGTCGACAAACATGCAGTCAGTGGCCCTACATTGATTATTGTTGGTAGTGTGGTGAGTCTGCATAGTAAGTTGCATTGGTATCAGACAGAAACTGAAATTACCGATTAAATAATTCACTAGTCTCCTTATCAATTTCTTATGAGCCTCATATCTGCATTTACTCCTAGTGAAGCCTTAGTGCTGAATACACCAGCACCGACTTTTGATTTGATCGATCATAGCGGTATACGTCATACCCTCGCAGATTATCGTGGGTCGTGGTTGGTCCTATACTTTTATCCGAAAGATAACACCCCTAGTTGCACTGCTGAGGCCTGTGCCTTGCGTGATAACTACACACCTTTGCAGCAGGAACAGACGCAGATATTGGGCGTTAGCATTGGTTCAGGTGATAGTCATCAGCGATTTGCTCAGCGTCATCAGTTACCCTTCCCACTATTGATAGACGATGGTGATCTCGCTAGTCGCTATCATGCCTTGTTCCAGCTGGGGCCGATCAAGATTGCGAAACGACATAGTTTTATTATTGATCCTGCTGGCAACTTACGAAAGATATACCGTAAGGTGTCTAGCCGATCACATGCGCAACAACTCCTCATTGATATTAAGTTTCTGAAGAGCGATTAAACGTGGTACGCTCTAGCCTCTTAGAAATACACATGCGGTTCAGGTGCTTGCCTTGGCTTAATTGTTCAACGGTAAGTGAAACAGGGAATCTGGTAAAAGCCAGAGCTGCCCCCGCAACGGTAAAAGAGTTTATCTGCATTATTTACCACTGTGCTCATAAGGCATGGGAAGGTTATGTAGATGTTTAGCTGATTTGACTGAAGAGTTTTCAGTAAGTCGACTAAACCGCTCTTGAGCCCGGAGACCGGCCTGAACTGTACGGCAAATTGCGGTGGGCAATTTAGGTTGGAATATGCATAGTTGATTTTGTATCGACTATCTAATTTATTGTGTGCGATAAATTATTATTGTGCCCACTGCGTTTGCTCATAACATACTATCCGGAAGGGGGTCTTATGAGTTTTATGCGCGTCTTTATTTTATTGTCTATTTTTTTATTCAAGCCTGTAATGGCGGAAGATAGCCTGCCGAACATCTCTGTTACTGCTAGTCGCACACCGATAGAGGTGCAGCATAGCTCGACTAGCATCAGTATTATCACAGCAGAAGAGATTGCTCAGAGCAAAGCAGTCTATGTCAGTGAGCTGCTGCAATCTGTGCCAGGTTTGAATATCTCACGCACTGGTGCCCCTGGAAACATAACGCAGTTACGAATGCGTGGTGGTGAAGCTAATCATGTCTTGGTTCTGATTGATGGAGTTGAGGCGAATAGGCTATCGTCAGGATCAGAATTCCGATTTGATAAAATTAGTACTGAGCAGGTTGAGCGTATTGAAGTGTTGCGAGGAGCGCAAAGTTCACTATGGGGTAGTGATGCGCTAAGTGGTGTCATTAACATCATTACTAAACGAGCAAAAAAAGGACGAGAGATAACACTTAGTTCAAGTCTTGGGCAGCGTGATTATTGGAGAAAAGGATTAAGCCTTGGGTATGGAGAGGATCGGTTTGATATTCAGTTAGGTGCTGATCTTGTCAGAACTGATGGCATTAATTCGATTAGATTAGGTAATGAAAAAGATGGTTTTAATCAGAAAGTCGTAAATCTAAAGAGCTATTATGATTTCGATAATGGCGCAGAACTTGGTTTGGTTTTCCATTATAAAACTAGTGATGGTGAATCTGATCCTGGCACTACTTCAGATGGATATGCTGAAGATGATGAGAAAGAATATTTAAGCCGTATTTTTTATAAATGGAATTTATGGCAGAGCCGTTGGCAACAACAGCTTGCTTACTCTGTTGTCGATCAAAAAAATAAAAATAAACAGGCCTCTTCTATATCAAAGTATAACGGTAAGAAACATAAATGGATGTATCAGAGCACCTTTAAACTACCTATCTCTAATGACAATATTGATCGTCAAAGCCTAACCTTTGCAGTCGAACGCGAACGCGACAACTATGAGCAGATTACTAGTAGTTCTAGTCATAAACAGCGCATAGTGAATTATGGGTATGTTGCAGAATATCGATTAGGATTTATGGATGACTTTAGTTTTTCTGCTAGTGGTCGTGCAGATGATAATGATGAGTTTAAGAATTCAAAAACCTACCGATTAGGTTTGAGCTATATTCATCCTGACTGGGGCACTAAATTGCATATTGCACATGCAACAGGTGTTAAAAATCCAACTTTTACTGAGCTATTTGGTTGGGCGCCAGCAAACTTTATTGGTAATCCAGATCTAAAGGCTGAGCACTCTAAGGATTGGGAGTTGGGAATATCTCAGGGGTTTTTTGACGAGAAGATGAATCTAACATTGACCCTGTTTCAGCAACGGCTTAAAGACGAGGTTACTAGTAACGCGTTCTATAATGGATCAATTAATTCTGATGGGGAGAGTAAACGTGATGGCCTTGAGTTGGATTTGCAGGGTAACCTATTAGATGATATTCGTTATGGTTTTTCTTATACCTACCTTGTTGCAGCTGAAGGCGTCAGTGGTGCTGATGATAAAACCGAAGTTAGACGGCCTAAACATCAATGGAGTGGTTTGTTGAATTATGTCTTCTTGGAAAATAAGGCTAATCTGCAAGTGTCAGCTGATCATATTGGCAAGCATCGAAATGTTGATTGGGGAATAGGTTCCGGTACTAGGGTTGAATTAGATGATTACTTATTGATTAATATGGCCATGAGTTATGCAGTAGCTTCTGATGTTGAATTATGGGGGCGTGTGACCAACCTATTCGATGAAGATTATACCGAGGTTTCAGGATACAACGATGAAGGAACCACTATCTATGCTGGTTTTGAAATTACATTATAGGAGCTGATGTTATGGGTAATCGTTTAACTAAGATATACACCCGCACGGGTGATGATGGCAGTACGGGTTTGGCGACTGGTGAGCGTGTTAGTAAAGACTGTTCATTGATTAAAGCACAGGGTGATCTAGATGAGCTGAATGCTAATCTTGCCTGTGTTTTAGTACATAGTGCAGAGCAGGATGAGGTCTGTAGTATTATTCGTGCTGTCCAGCATCAGTTATTTAATGTTGGTGGAGAGCTAAGTGCGCCACAATGTGAATTAACTCATGCCGATGATATTTTTTGGTTGGAGCGGTGGATTGATTATTTTAATCAGGGCTTGGCACCGCTCAAAGATTTTATTTTACCCGGTGGTGATGCCGCTGTTGCTCATTGCCATGTTGCGCGGACAGTATGCAGAAGGGCAGAACGCCACTTAGTCGAGTGGTCGCATGAGCATGAAGTGCGTGCAGAGTTAGTACAGTATGTTAATCGCTTGTCTGATTTACTCTTCGTACTTTGTCGCGTGATTGAACAACTAAAACAGACAGCTCTAAGTTATTGGCAGAAAGATTTAAAGCTACCTGAGCCTAATAATGATGAATGATTACTTATAGGTAACGCTGTAAATTAAATGAGTAATAGGTTGATTGTCTGGAGATCGCTATGCTGAGATTTGGAATAGACTTAGGCGGTAGTAAAATCGAATTAATTGCCTTAGATGACGCAGGCAATGAATGTTATCACCAGCGGGTTACTACTCCGCAGGGTGATTATGAAAAGACGTTACTGGCAATAGGTGGTTTAGTTGCCACGGCCGAGACTGAACTGGCTACTGTAGGTAGTGTTGGTATTGGTACACCAGGTTCGATTTCACCGGCAACAGGCTTACTTCGTAATAGCAACTCAGTTTGCCTTAATGGCATGCCGTTGCAGCAAGATATAGAAAGGATATTGTCGCGTCCAGTGCGTCTAGCAAATGATGCTAACTGTTTTGCCCTGTCTGAAGCTATCGATGGTGCAGCGATGGATGTGGCTAATGTCTTTGCTGTAATTATTGGTACCGGCTGTGGTGCTGGTTTAGTAATTGATAAAAAACTAATTAATGGGCCCAATGCGATTAGCGGTGAGTGGGGGCATAATCCTTTGCCGGCACCAAGTCAGGAAGAGTATGCAGTTCCCAATTGTTGGTGTGGCAAAAGTCTTTGCGTAGAAAGTTTTTTATCTGGGCCTGCGTTGTCTGCTGATTATCAGCGGGTAGGCCAACAGTCTAGATCTGTGCAAGAGATAGTAGCCTTGGCAGTCAAAGGTGATGTGGTGGCTGAGGCCGTGCTGCAAACATATGAATTGCGCTTAGCAAAAAGTTTGGCTCAGGTGATTAATATTTTAGACCCACATGTTATTGTGTTTGGCGGTGGCCTATCTAATATGACTAGACTCTATGACAATGTGCCATCGTTATTGTCTGAGTTTGTTTTTACTGATGTAGTGCAAACGGAATTACGTAGACCAAAGTTTGGCGACTCTAGTGGAGTTCGTGGTGCTGCCCGATTATGGTCTTGAGGATTATGATGAAAGATAGAATTGAAGCGCCTGCAGTAATGAGCTGGAAATGGTTGGTCGCAATTATTGCATTTCTGGCCTTGAGCCGATGCCTGCCACATCCACCTAATTTCACACCACTTGCGGCCATGAGTTTATTATCAGGTGCCTTTCTGCGTGACTGGCGTCTAGCCTTAATTATTCCTCTGGGTGCGATGCTGCTCAGTGATCTATATTTAGGCCTACATAATTCAATGCTGTTTGTGTATGCAGCGATGGCCAGCATAGTTATTTTTAGTCGTTATGGCTTACGGCGAGTTTCCTTATTTAGGCTCACATCAGCTTCAGTCTTGTCAGCGGTTTGGTTTTTCTTATTGACGAACTTTGGTGCTTGGCTGGGCCATGAAACTTATGCGCCGAGCCTGAATGGCTTGATGCAGGCGTATGTCGCTGGCATTCCATTCTTTCGCAACACCCTGTTATCTAGCGTGTTGTTTACGTTGCTTGCCTATCTTGCATTATTTACTGCAGTGCGTTGGCAGCGTAGCCGTACAGAAGTGGTCTAATATATCTAAGTATCGGTGCTGGTTTTTTGACGGTATTCACAGAGCTCACGGATAACACATTGTGAACATAAAGGTTTACGCGCAATACAGGTATAGCGCCCGTGCAAGATCAGCCAGTGATGGGCATCGCGTTTAAATTCCTCAGGGACCAAACGCTCTAAGCGTTTTTCTACTTCCAGTACATTCTTCCCCGGTGCAATGGCAGTGCGGTTAGACACACGAAAGATATGAGTGTCTACGGCAATAGTTGGATGACCAAAAGCCGTGTTTAAAACTACATTTGCTGTTTTTCTACCGACCCCAGGTAGTGACTCTAAAGCGGCACGATCTTCCGGCACGATGCTATCGTAATCATCGATTAAGATCTTGCAGGTCTTAATCACATTTTTTGCCTTGGTGTTGAATAATCCAATACTTTGCACAAAGGTCTTTAGTTTTTTCTCACCCAAATCATAAATAGCCTGTGGTGTGTTAGCAACGAGATATAATTTATCAGTAGCCTTATTGACGCTGATATCAGTTGCCTGCGCAGATAAAATAACAGCGATTAATAATTCAAACTCATTAGCATAGTGCAGCTCAGGTTTTGGCTTTGGGTTTTGTTCACGCAAGATTGAAAAAATTGCGCTGCGTTTTTCACGATTCATGATTTTTCTTGTAGGCGTTTGAGCTCAGCTAATTTATCCGCCATGCTGGCCTTGCTCTGTTGTCGAGCAGCATGCACAACTTGGCTGCGTGACTCTAACCGTAGTTTACGTAGTTGTAAGCGTTGCTTGCTGGCGCTGGCAAAATCTTTACGATCTTGTTTATATTCATCAGCTTTAATGGCTTCGCTATATTCGGGATTTTCTCGCATCTCAATACAATCAACCGGGCAGGGTTGTATGCATAGTTTGCAGCCTGTGCAATAACTTTTTATTACGCTATGCATCAGTTGTGAAGTGCCGAGGATAGCATCAAAGGGGCAGGCCTTCAGGCAGAGAGCACAACCAATACAGCGTTGCTCATCAATAAACGCAAGCTGTGCGCTGTATTGATTATGCATAAATAGCCTTACTTCACGCGCATGCCGGCTTCGGCACCACTGTCTGGGTGAATCACAAATAGGCCAGAATCATCGCCACTAGCGGCAAGCACCATGCCTTCAGATAAACCGAAACGCATTTTTCGTGCAGCTAAATTGGCAACCATAACGACTAGCTTGCCTTCCAACTCGGCGGGTGAGTAGGCGCTCTTGATACCAGCGAATACATTCTTTTGTAGGCCACCAGTGGCCTCACCTAGGTCTAAGGTTAATTGCAATAATTTGTCTGCACCTTCAACCAGTTCTGCTTTGCTAATGCGTGCAACTCGTAGATCGAGTTTGGCAAAGTCATCAAAACTGATTTCACTATCGATTGGGTCGCTAGCAGCAACAGCATTCGTTTGTATGTTGGCCTGTTGTTTGGTTTCTTCAATCATGGCTTCTATCTTATCGCTTTCAATGCGTGTCATCAGGGGTTTGAATTTATTGATGCTATGGCCTTCTGGCAAGGTTTCTCCTGACGCCAAGTCGGCCCATGTCAGTTCATTGTTGAAAAAGTCTTCAGCCTTGCTTGCAAGTTCTGGTAAGACCGGTTTCAAATAACCGATTAAGAGACGAAACATATTGATACCAAAGCTACAGATTTGATGGACTTCCTGTCTGCAATTTTCGTCTTTGATTTTTTCCCAAGGCTTGTATTGATCGATCAGCTGGTTGGTTTGATCGGCAATCTTCATGATGCTGCGAATTGCTTCAGCATAGCGACGCTGTTCATAATGATCTTTGATCTCTTCATTAGCAGCACTGGCTGCAACAAAGGCTTGCTCACATTCAGTAGAGAAGCTCGCACTCAGTTTGGCGTCAAATTTCTTGCTGATAAAGCCTGCACAGCGGCTAGCAATATTGACTAACTTACCAACAACATCACTGTTTACACGCTGTTGAAAATCATCAAGATTAAGGTCTAAGTCATTAACTCCAGGGCCTAGCTTGGCTGCAAAATAGTAGCGCAGGTATTCTGGTTGCAGATGATTTAGATAGGTGCGTGCCTTGATAAAGGTGCCCCTAGACTTAGACATCTTCTGGCCATTGATCATTAAAAAGCCATGGCAGAAGACATTGGTAGGTTTACGATAACCGGCACCCATTAAGGTGGCTGGCCAGAATAACGTATGGAAGTAGGCAATATCCTTGCCGATAAAGTGATATAGCTCAGCCTCACTATCCGCCTTCCAGTAAGCATCAAAATCTTCACCACTTCGGTCACAGTAATTCTTAAAGCTAGCCATGTAGCCGATTGGTGCATCTAACCAAACATAAAAATACTTGCCAGTAGCACCTGGGATCTCAAAACCGAAATAAGGCGCATCACGTGAGATATCCCAATCTTTTAGGCCATCTTCAAACCACTCAGAAATCTTGTTGCTGATTTCAGGCTGTAGGCTATTAGATTGTGTCCAAGTCTTGAGTTCTTCTTCTAATTTTTTCAGTTGAAAGAAGTAATGCAGATTTTCTTTTTCAACTGGAGTGGCACCACTGAGCGCTGAACGAGGATCGATCAGGTCGGCGGGTGTGTAGGTCGCACCACAGGCTTCGCAGTTGTCACCATATTGATCTTCGGCCTTACATTTTGGACAGGTACCGCGAACAAAGCGATCAGGTAAGAATACTTTTTGCTCGGGATCAAATAGATCGATCACGCTTTGAGTGTTGATCAGCCCCTTATCTTGTAACTTCTTGAAGATATCTTCGGCGAAATGGCGGTTTTCTTCGGAGTGTGTGCTGTGAAAATTATCGAAATTGACAAGAAATTCGGAAAAGTCGGCCTCATGCTCTGCCTTGGTCTTGGCAATCAGCTCTTCAGGCTTAATCCCTTCTTGTTGTGCGCGCAGCATAATCGGTGTGCCATGGGCATCATCGGCGCAGACATAAACACAATGGTGGCCACACATTTTTTGTAGGCGTACCCAGATGTCGGTCTGGATATATTCCACTAAATGGCCTAGATGGATCGAGCCATTGGCATAGGGTAGGGCGCTAGTAACGAGTATTTTTCGAGATTCCACGGCAGTACAACTTATTTAATAGTGCGCGTACCTTACCAGCTTAATAAACTAGGCTCTATATAGGAGCGAAACTCTATTTTGAATAAATAGTTGCTAGACTGACCCTATACACGGGATAACTACCTCAAGATGGGGCTTGGAAAATGTATTTTTGGGTGCTTTACTGCGCTTCATTATAAATAGCTTGTACGAGGAAAAACAGATGGCGGGCATCACGCGTGAGCAGGTCGAACAGTCACTTAAATCGATTATAGACCCAAATATTGGTAAAGACCTGGTGGTCACTAAGTCGATCAAGAGCATTACTATCGATGGTGACAAGGTCACTGTTGCGATTGAATTAGGTTATCCAGCGAAAAGTATGCGTGAAACCTTCAGTCAGCAAGTGACTGCTGCTGTTTCTGCACTCGATGGTGTTGCTTCTGTTGAAGTCAGTGTGGATTGGAAGATTACTGCGCACTCGGTACAAAAGAGTCTGAAGCCACTGGATAACATTAAAAATGTCATCGCAGTCGCTTCTGGTAAAGGCGGTGTTGGAAAATCAACCACTGCGGTTAATTTAGCCCTAGCATTGGCTGCCGAAGGCGCCACTGTAGGTATTCTAGATGCAGATATCTATGGCCCTAGTCAGCCACGGATGCTCGGTATTAGCGGGCAGCCAGACTCAACCGATGGTAAGAGCTTAGAGCCGATGGAAGGTCACGGTCTACAAGCGATGTCGATTGGCTTTTTGATCGATGATGAGACGCCGATGATTTGGCGTGGTCCTATGGTGACACAAGCCTTGGAGCAATTATTAAATGATACGCAATGGCGTGGCCTGGATTACTTGGTTGTCGATTTACCGCCAGGTACTGGTGATGTGCAATTGACGTTGGCGCAAAAGATTCCAGTGAGTGGTGCCGTGATTGTGACCACTCCGCAGGACATCGCACTACTTGATGCCCGTAAAGGTCTGAAGATGTTTGAGAAGGTCGAAGTGCCAGTCTTAGGCATTGTTGAAAATATGAGTATTCACATCTGTAGTAAATGTGGCCATGAAGAGCCTATTTTTGGTAGTGGTGGTGGTGAGAAAATGGCCGCTGAATATAGTGTTGACCTCTTGGGCGCCTTGCCGTTAGATATGAGTATCCGTAAGCAAGCCGATGGTGGTGTTCCTACCGTTGTTGCCGAGCCGGAGAGTCGAGTGGCGCAGATCTATGGAGAAATTGCACGTAAGACAGCGGCGAAATTAGCAGCTAAGAGTAAAGATTACAGTGCTAAATTTCCAAAGATTGTTATTCAAAACACTTAAGTTCACATTTAGTATTTGCGAGCAGAGTTATGTCTATAAAGTCAGATTCATGGATTCGGCGCCAAGCTGAAGAGCATAAGATGATCGAACCGTTTACCGCGGGCCAAGTAAAGACGGCCAACGATGAACGTATTATTTCTTATGGTACTTCTAGCTATGGTTATGACGTACGCTGCTCGAAACACTTTAAAATATTTACTAATATCAATTCGGCGGTAGTCGATCCAAAGGCATTTAATCCAGAGAGTTTTGTCGATTTTGAGGGGGATGTGTGCATTATTCCTCCTAATTCCTTCGCCTTAGCGAGCACGGTGGAATATTTTCGTATCCCACGCTCTGTATTGACCGTATGTCTAGGTAAATCAACCTATGCGCGTTGCGGTATTATCGTTAATGTCACACCGTTAGAACCGGAGTGGGAAGGCCACGTCACGTTGGAGTTCTCTAACACCACGCCTTTGCCTGCAAAGATTTATGCTAATGAGGGTGTAGCACAGATGATCTTCTTTGAATCAGATGAGCCCTGTGAAACCTCATATAAAGATCGTAATGGTAAGTATCAAGGTCAGACTGGCGTTACATTGCCTAAGACCTAAGTTTTTAGAGCTGCTAGATAAGCAGTACTGTCGCTAGTCCCAAAAAGGCAAAAATACCAACCACATCGGTAATAGTGGTGAGTACGACACCACCAGCAAGTGCCGGATCAATACCATAACGACGTAGCGCAATTGGGATAAGGGCGCCAGCCAAGCCTGCACACACGAGATTAGCGATCATCGCGAGTCCAATAACCCAGCCAAGTTGTAGGTTTCCAAACCAAAGATAGGCAATTAGTCCAACAATAACTGCCCAGACCAATCCATTCAGAGCACCAATGGCGAGTTCACGCCAGATTAGAATTTTTGAGTTTATCGGGCCAATTTGGTCTAGTGCGATACCACGAATAACTAAGATTAGGGTTTGGCTACCAGCAATACCACCCATGCTAGCGACTACTGGTATTAATACAGCAAGTACGATTAATTCTTCTAGGGTGGATTGAAACAAGCTAATTACCCAGGCGGCTAAAAAAGCAGTGGCCATATTCACGCCTAGCCATAGCGCACGTCGTTTAGTTGATTGTGTTACTGGTGCAAATAAATCTTCCTCTTCAGTTAGACCCGCCATACTCATCACTGAGTGCTCACCTTCCTCACGAATAACATCGACCACGTCATCAATAGTGATACGGCCGATTAACTTATTGTCTTCATCAATAACTGGCGCGGTGACGAGATCAAGGGTTTCAAAGCGCATCGCCACTTCTTTGTTGGATAGGCTATGGAGTAGTGGGTCGATGCTGTCTTCCATTAAATCCAGTACGACATGGGATGGGTCACTAGTGAGTACTGAAGTTAGTGGCAGGCTACCAATATAGTGATCATTCTGATCGACTACGAATAAAGTATCAGTATGAGCTGGCAGCTCATCACGTGCCCGTAGATAGCGCAGAACTACATCGATAGTGACTTCTTTGCGTACGGTTACGGTATCGGTGTTCATTAAGCCGCCAGCACTTTCCTCATCGAAGGATAGTACTGATTCGACGCGTTGACGGTCACGGATGCTCATAGAGCTAAGTGCCGATAATGCAACAGTTTCTGGCAGGTCGGCTAATAAGTCAGCCAAGTCATCAAGCTCAAGGCCTTCTGTTGCTGAGAGCATTTCATCCTGATTCATATTCTTGATCAGGCCACTACGTACTTCTTCACCGACTAACAGCAGAATTTCACCCAGATCATCTGGACCTAAGGTATTCCAAATGTATGAGCGTTGTGAATAAGGTACTGACTCGAGTAGTGTCGCGACCTCGGCAGGATGCAGGGCATTGAGGATTGTTGAGGCACGCTGCAACTCGCCAGACTCTAATGCCTGACCAATAACCTGTAGGTTGTTGAGTGCTTGAGTTGCCAAATTAGCCATTGATGCGCCCGAAACTGGGCCAGCATTGGACCCTATTCAATAAACATGAAACTGCGAGTTAGTGTACTTATATCTGTACTGAATGCCAAAGAGTTTAGACCGTGCTAAGTAAGTTATAGATTAAGCTGGTCAACTAGATGATGAATTTTTGCGGAAGAAATATGTTTATTCAGAATATCTTTACAGCGTTTTTCTAAGGCAGAGACATCAGTGGCGTTAATAACCGACTTCACTTCTAACAAGCTGGCTGGATGGGTACTGAACTCACGTAAGCCCATGCCAAGTAATAGCTTGGTGTAACGGATATCACCTGCCATTTCGCCACACATAGAAACAGGAATACCAGCCCGTTGCCCAGCCTTCAAAGTGAGATGGATTAATTGCAGTACAGCTGGGTGTAAGGGGTCATACAGGTAGTTAACCGCTTCATCGATACGATCGATGGCTAATGTGTATTGGATAAGGTCATTAGTACCAATAGAAAGGAAGTCTAGATTTTTTGCAAACTGATTTGCTGCCAATGCTGAGGCTGGAACTTCAATCATTGCGCCGATAGCAATTGTGTCATCAAACGCCTGATCTTCTTTAATCAATTCGGACTTTGCTTGGTTTAATACTACTAGTGCACTCTGTAACTCATCCTCACTTGTGAGCATAGGAAACATGAGTTTAGTTGGGCCTATGCTAGAGGCGCGTAGGATTGCGCGTAGCTGTAGTTTAAATAGTTCGGTGTCACGCAGTGAGCGACGTAAGCCACGCAAGCCTAGTGCGGGATTTTGTGCCAGAGGTCCTTGGTATTTAGGATCGAATTCTTTCTCCGCACCTAGGTCTAAAGTACGGATAGTGACTGGGCGCCCTTTCATTAAGCGAATTACTTTGACATAGGCTTCGTACTGCTCGGCTTCGTTGGCTGGCTCAGTACGATCAATGTATAAAAACTCAGTACGGTAAAGACCGACACCATCAGCACCACAATTAGCGAGTGCTCGGGTATCGTCAAGTAGCTCAACATTGGCCTGCAGGTTAATCAGTACATTGTCTTGTGTCTTTGCTGCAACCTTGCGCAATGAATGCAGTTTGCGCTTAGCTTGTTCTAGAGACTTCTGCTTGCGTTGATAATTAGTAATTGTATCTTGATCAACACCCGCAAGTATCATGCCTTCACTACCATCGACAATAACGGTCTCATTATTCTTCAGTAGTAATCTTGCATCAGGTACGCCAACTACAGCTGGGATGCCTAAGCTGCGTGCAATAATCGCTGTATGCGATAGAGGGCCACCTAACTCAGTAATAAAGCCTGCAATATTTTGATTTTGTAGCAGTACGGTATCAGCTGGGGTCAGATCGTCGGCAACAATAATGCTGCCAGCCAAGGTCTGTACTTCTTCACTGACGAGGTACTGTTGGTCAAAGAGAATCTTTTGGATGAGGTAAATAACATGGTCAATATCATTTTGTCGTGTGCGTAAATATTCATCTTCCATTTCTTCAAAGACGGAGGCTATCTGATCACGTTGAATCTTAAGTGCCCATTCAGCATTGCATTGACGCTCACGGATTAGATCAATAGGCACCTGCGACAGCATAGAGTCATCTAGCATCAAGAGGTGTGAACCAATAAAAGAGATGATGTCTTTGGGTGCATCAGCCGGAACACTGTCTTGGATATCAAGTAATTGTTGTGATGCCATGATGACAGCCGATTGGAAGCGTTGCACCTCAGCGTCTACCTCTGTGGCTTTAAGATGGCGCTCATAGATTTCAAGTGCACTACGCTGCATGACGTGCACAGCACCAATAGCCACACCGCGAGAAACGCCTAAACCACTAATCATTAATGCCATTGGATTTCTATTCCTTACTCTGCTTCACCAAAACGATTGGCTACCAAGGTGCGTAATTTTTCCATTGCGGCATCAGCATCTTCCCCTGCAATATATAGAGTGATACTAGATCCTTGGCTGGCGGCTAACATCATCACTCCCATAATACTTTTTCCATTGACTCGGCGACTATCTTTTTCCACCTCTATGCTGGCAGAAAACTCAGCTGAAACAGAGACAAACTTTGCTGCTGCTCGCGCATGTAGGCCTAATTTATTACAGATAGTAAGTACTTCTTGGATTGAATTGTTATTCATGAGCAGATGATGATCCCGTCTTGTCCGCCATTAAAGGCGATAGTGCTTAGTTCGTTCAGTGATTGCTCTGGATAATTGAAGACACGTAATAACATCGGTAAATTGACACCAGCAATAACCTTGCTTGTACCTATGGCTGCTAGGCGGTTAGCGATATTGCTCGGTGTCGAGCCATAGGCGTCGGTGAAGATCAGTACACCATCACCTTGGTCTAGTTTGACAATCATATCGGTATTGGCCGCCGCCACTAAATCTGGGTCACAGGTTTGTGAGACCGAGAGCGATTTGCACTGCAAGGGTGCCACACCACCAAACGTTGAAGTCGCAATCTGAATCAGTTGCTCTGCAAGTTGACCGTGAGAGACGATTAAAATACTAACGCTCATATTTTTTTATAGTTCCAAATTTCAATATGCTGGTGTTTTAATTTTCTAGTTCGCGATGACGAACTATTGTTCGAAATAAATTATCTTGCTGTAAGAATTTAGCTAGCTGATCAACGCAGTATACTGAGCGGTGTTGTCCACCAGTGCAGCCGATGGAAAATGTAAGATAGCTACGGTCTTCAGCATTAAAGTATGGAATCCATTGTCGCATAAAAGTTTGAATGGATTTTATCATCTCTATAGTTTCATCTTGTTCACTTAAATATTGCTGTACTAAGTCGTCGTGACCAGTGAGTTCGCGTAGCTGAGGTTGCCAGTAAGGGTTGGGCAAGCAGCGGACATCAAACATATAGTCAGAATCATTTGGGGTGCCATATTTAAAGCCAAAAGACTGTAGTACGACTGTTAGTCCAATGGGTGTTATGTTGGAATTATTCTGGATGACGATACTCTGAATCAGGCTACGTAACTGTCGTACATTGATCTGGCTGCTATCCAACTGCAGATCAGCGGCAGTGGCTAGCCCAGATAAGGTTTCTATCTCGGTATCGATAGCTTCGATTAGAGAATTGTTGTTGTCGCTTAAAGGATGTTTGCGACGTGTCTCACTATATCGTTTTAAGAGCGTGTTTTTGTCGGCATTGATGAACAGCAGATCGACGTGGTGACCATCATTCTTCATATCTTTAATAAAGCTGAGTAAATGGTCTAACTCCACTTTTTTGGAATGTGCACTAACACCAATAGCAAGTTGCTCATAACGTGTCTCATGAGTAGTCATGCATTGTCTGATTAATTCTGGGAGTAATGCAGTGGGTGCATTGTCGACGCAGTAGTAGCCGTAATCTTCAAAGGTGTTTAACGTGATGGATTTGCCCGAGCCTGAAAGGCCGGCAATGAAGATCATCCTCATCCACGGTCCTCAGCAATAGCTTTATGTTGACGCCGAATGAAATCAGCAGAGGCATCATGACCGCTGCGGCGTAGAAGGTGATTACGTACGGCCGCCTCAGCCAGTACAGCAAGGTTTCTTCCTGGGGCCACTGGTAATGGGATTACTGGAATATCTAAACCAAGAATATTTTTGGTGTCTTGAATGCTATTTAAGCGGTCTTCAGGTGCCTGATTAAATGGTGTTAAATGCAAAATCAGACGCAAATACTTACTTAATTTAATCGATGAATCACCATACATCTCTCGGATATTGAGTACCCCTAAACCACGTACTTCCAGAAAATCTAATAATACAGGGGGACATTTTCCGGTGATGGTATCTGGTGCGACACGCATGAATTCAGGTGCATCATCAGCAATTAAGCGATGACCACGAGTAATTAACTCTAGGGCTAATTCACTTTTGCCTAAGCCGCTCTCGCCAGTAAGTAATACACCTAGACTGATGATCTCCATAAACACACCATGTAGAATTTCTTTATCTGCAAGAGAGTGTGATAGGAAATAACGCAGGCGAGTAATCAGTTCAGTTGATGAGGTGTTAGAACAAAAGATAGGCTTTTGGTAACGTTTGGCAAAGCGTTCTAAGCTGGCCGGTGGCTGCAGACTGTCAGATACACAGACAGCTACCGTTGAGGCCGCAAACATGCGGGTTAGGACTTGTTCTTGTTCGGCTTCTGCTAGATTGGAGATATAACTTTTTTCTACGCTGCCAATCACCTGCACTTGGCTGGTGTGAATCGAATTAAAATAGCCGACCAGACTAGCGGAGTCATCACTGAAGCTATGGTGAGAAAAGGGGTTATTAAGGTACTCAGCGCCAGCCCATACGGATAGAGTGAGCTTTTCTCCAAGCGTTTCTAAGATCGATAAAGGGGTGATCTGTTCGTGCATGAAAAGCTCTTGGTGGTTAGGTTAGGCAGCTTGGTGGTTGTTGTCTAGCATTAGGGCATCGAGTAAAGCCTGTGCATTTTGACAATCTCGTAGACGCACCCGATTTTCTTCGTTTGAGAGAAATTTGGCTAGCTCAGAGAGGGTTTCTAAATGTTCTTGATTGGCTTGCTGTGGGACTAATAAGGCAAATATAAGATCGACAGGTTTGTTGTCGGGGGCATCGTATTCAATACCGGTGTCCAATTTAATTATAGCGCTGCGTATCTCTGTGACATTATCGATACGACAATGTGGGATAGCGACACCATGTCCCAAAGCAGTACAGCCCAAGCGCTCACGTGCTTGTAGTTCCATACTGATTTGCGTGTCTTGAATCTGCTCCAGCCCAGTGCTTAATAGCTCACCCAAAATCTCAAAGGCTCGCTTTTGACTACTCATTTCACCACTGACTACGATGCGATCAGTGTCTAAATATGGGGCTAATTTTGAATTTTTCATGATTACTCAACAATGGATCTGAAGCATGTTGGATTACACTAGATTGCGGTGCATGCCTTCCTGCTTATGATGATCTTTGGTTTTCTCTTTATGCTTAACGATCTGGCGGTCGAGTTTATCAATTAATTGATCGATAGCGGCATACATATCTTCGGATGTTGACTCAGCGAAAATTGTGTTGTGGCTTACCAGTATAGAGGCCTCTGCATGGTGCCTTAGTTTTTCTACAGAAAGTACAACATGGGAATTAATGACACGGTCAAAATGACGTTCAAGTCGTTTGAATTTTTCGTGCACATAGTCGCGTAGGGAAGGTGTGATATCGATGTGCTGGCCGGTTAACTCAATTTTCATATCTACCTCCTAGATATCGGGTTAATGATCTACCTGTGATTTCTAGTATAGGCCAGGCATAGGCAAGCGCAAGTGAGTTTGGATTATGGTTAAGGACTAATTACAGGCTTTTACGTGAACTAGAGGGAGGAATGTGGAGGCCTTCACGGTATTTGGCAACTGTTCGTCGTGCGACATTAATGCCTTTCTCTTTAAGAATTTTTGAAATTTTGTTGTCGCTCAAGGGTTTTGAGTGACTTTCCTCACCGATGAGTTTTTTAATCATAGCTTGGATTGCAGTTGCCGAGCAGACACCACCACTACTGGTGCTGACATGGCTGGAAAAAAAGTACTTAAACTCGAATACACCACGTGGTGTATGCATGTACTTATTTGTAGTTACACGCGATACGGTTGACTCATGTAGTTCCAGATCATCCGCGATGTCACGTAGCACCATAGGTGTCATGGCTTCCGGACCTTGGTCAAAAAATGGACGCTGATGATCAACGATGGCGGTAGCTACCCGCAGTAAGGTTTCATTACGATTTTGTAAGCTTTTAATAAACCAGCGCGCCTCTTGTAGGTGTTTACGAATGTAGTTGTTGGCCTCGTTATTTTCTTTGTTTCCTGCTAGCTCGGCATAAGCATGATTGATTTTTAGCTTTGGTGAGATATCGCTGTTGAGTTCTATTCGCCAACTACTGGCCGTACGTATTACGCTCACATCAGGTACGATATAATCCGGTCGGACATTAGATATCTGTGCACCGGGGCGAGGATTTAAGGATTGGATTAGATTGATGACCAATTCCAGTTGTTCATCTGTAATGCCTAGCTTTCGCTGCAAAAAACGCATATCACGTTTACCCAATGCATCTATATGGTGTTGGACTAGCTGTCTAGTAACATCAAGTAGGGGTACATCTGTGTCTAGCTGTTGCAATTGTAGGTCTAAGCATTCACTCAAGTCGCGTGAGCCACTACCGACAGGGTCCAGCTGTTGTATTAAGTGTAATACTGAAATTAGCTCATCGAGTTCTAGTTCAGGTAAAGACTCTAGTGTTTCTTGGTAAATACTTTCAATGCTGTCACATAGATAACCATCAGCATCGATTTCATCAATCAGTATGTAGGCTAAAGCACGGTCTGTTTCATTCAGATGGATGAGATTGATCTGATCAGATAAGTGTTGCTTTAGAGATTCACCAACGCCACTTTCATTGGCATAGATATCAGGTGCAGGTTCACTACTACTACTCTCACGATAGACGCTGGATTCAGGGTAGATATCTTCCCAATTGCTGTCGATTGGTAATTCTTCAGTTAGTGCTTGTTGTTCAGCATCGACTTCTGTTTCGGTGTTATCTAGATCCTTCGTGTCAGTATTATCTTCGGTATCAAAATCCTCATCTTTTTCAAGCAAAGGATTGGATTCAAAGATATCTTGGATTTCAGTTTGCAATTCTAATGAGGAAAGCTGCAGTAAGCGAATCGCTTGTTGCAGTTGTGGCGTAATCGAGAGTGATTGTCCAAGGCGAAGTTGCAGAGAAGGCTTTAACATAGTGTCAGTATGGCTTGATTACTGCCTGCAGGTATAGTTTAAATTACTGCTTTTGTATAGAGAGTTACATACTGCTACTGCTAGAGAGAGAAGTCGTTACCTAGGTAAACCTCGCGGACTTGTTGATTGGCGAGTAGTTCCGTAGTTGAGCCCTGCGCTATAATTTTTCCTTGATTAAGGATGTAAGCGCTAGAACAAATGGATAACGTTTCACGCACATTATGATCGGTTATTAGTAAACCAATACCACGTTCAGTTAGCTGCTTTAGTAGACGCTGAATATCGATAACTGAGATAGGATCTACACCAGCAAAAGGCTCATCTAGCAGAATAAACTTAGGCTCCATTGCCAACGCACGTGCAATTTCTACACGACGACGTTCACCACCAGAAAGGCTGAGGCCTTTGTTGTGACGGATATGGTCAACCTGTAACTCTTGCAGTAATTTTTCACAGTAGTTATGGCGCTCTTCCTTAGATAGGCCTTTACGCAACTCTAGGATGGCTAGGATATTATCTTCTACCGAGAGCCCACGAAAAACAGAGGCCTCTTGTGGTAGGTAACCTACACCTTCTAATGCACGTTGGTGCATAGCTGTGCCAGTGAGATCGATATCATCGAGACCTATGCTGCCAGAATCAGTAGGAATTAATCCGGCTAACATATAGAAGCTTGTGGTTTTGCCAGCACCATTCGGTCCGAGTAGGCCGACAATTTGGCCACTTTCGATGCTGATATTGACATCTTGAACAACTTGTCGTTGCTTATATTTTTTGCATAGGCCTGTGGCCCAAAGCCGACTCATACTAGGCCTTTAGTTAAGGTGTGTTGGGTTGTGTATCGGGCATGATGGTGATGTTGACGCGATCGGTCTTAGTGCCAGCATCAATCAGGCCATCTTCTAGATAATAAATAATGTGTTCGCTATGAAATACATTATCGTTTTCAGTAATCTTGCCGCGACGAAACAGTTCAAC
Source organism: uncultured Gammaproteobacteria bacterium (assembly GCA_905479295.1). Taxonomy (GTDB): domain Bacteria; phylum Pseudomonadota; class Gammaproteobacteria; order UBA4575; family UBA4575; genus UBA4575. The sequence goes on from CAJQLY010000017.1 coordinate 71,631, forward strand.
TCGATCCTCAAGTTTGTAAAAATGCATCTCTTCTGCTTCAGAGAACAAGATATCACCATCATCTGCCGTCTCTTGGTAGGTCGCAAGTTCACCTAGGGAAATCATTTTGCTGACTTTGCGCTCTAGCATGAATACGGTTACGGTATCGCCGGTGATGATGGTCGTGCCTTGAACCATTCTTACATTGCCACGATAAATACTAATACCAGTCTTGTCGTTCAGTTCAGCTGTATCTGCTGTGATATGAAGAGGTTGCTCACTATCATCACTACGTGCATGGACTTGTCCTAAGCCAAGCATAAGGCTGAGTAGTATTGGAAGACTAAATATTTGCTGCTTGATCATGGGGTTGATTGTTTCTCTGCTACATTGGTTTTGAATCTACAATCTGTTCACCTTACGCTAGGGGTTGTGCTAAATCTAGAGCACTTAATCCAGTTATAGATTGTACTCTAAGGCCTCATCCAGGCTTCCTTGGGCGGAGAGTATGAGCTCACAAATCTCACGCACTGCACCATGTCCCCCTTTTTCTTGAGTTACATAATCGGCGTGTTTGCAAACCATGGGATGGGCATCATTTACGGCGAAGCCTATAGCAGACTTACGTATTGGTCCTAAGTCGACAATATCATCGCCGATATAAGCAACTTGGTCTGCGGTTAGCTGCTTGCGTGCAAGTAACTCATCAAATACTGAGAGTTTGTCGATATGGCCTTGCAGTATGTCTGCATCTTGTAGGCCTAACTCACGCATGCGAATTGTCACTGCGTTGGACTTGCGTCCAGATAAGACAGCAGCATCAACACCATAATGCATTAGTAGACGGACACCATGGCCATCACGCACATGGAAGGTTTTACTTTCTTCGCCAGATTGACTGAGTGAGATGCGACCATCAGTAAAGACACCATCGACATCAAAAACCACAAGCTTGATTTGTTTTAAGCGTTGTTTCAGCTCGGCCTGCATTAGATTACTCCTGCATTTAATAGATCGTGCATGCTAAGTGCACCAATTAGCGTTGTCTGTTCATTGACGACTGGAATCGAGCTGATACGTTTTGATTGCATTAGTTCAAGTACATCCACTGCTAATACCTCGGCATGGGTACATTGATAGTCTGTAGTCATGACATCTTGCATTTTAGTCTGGTCAATATTTAGACCTCGATCCAGTGCGCGGCGTAGATCACCATCAGTAAAGACAGCGATTAGACGATCATCTTTTTCTACGATTGCAGTCATGCCTAAGCCCTTATTACTGACTTCTAATAATCCCTGTTTTAGTGACATCTCGGCGCTGACTTTTGGAATTTGGTTGCCGCTACGCATAATATCTTGTACCCGTAGCGTCAATCGTTTACCGAGTTTCCCACCCGGGTGAGAGCGGGCAAAATCATTCTTATCAAAACCACGTGCATCGAGTAGGGCAATCGCGAGAGCATCACCCATAACTAAAGTGGCTGTTGTGCTGGTAGTAGGTGCTAGCCCCAGTGGACAGGCCTCCTCTCGTACTGAAACATCGATATGAATATCTGCATTTTTAGAAATAGTCGATGTTGGATTTCCAGTGAGGGCAATCAGGGGTGTGCCCAGTTGTTTCAGTGATGTAATCAGGCTGACTAGTTCATCTGACTCGCCTGAGTTAGATAAGAGTAATACGATATCTCCGCGACAAATCATACCGAGGTCACCGTGGCTAGCCTCGGCTGCGCTAACAAAAAATGCGGGGGTACCAGTGCTGGCCATAGTGGCTGCAATCTTGCGTCCTATATGTCCTGATTTTCCAATCCCAACAATAATCACACGACCGTCCGTCTCTAGCATGAGACTACATGCTTTGGTGAAATTATCATCAACCTGCTCGACTAGGTCTTCAAGCGCAGAGGCTTGAGTTTGTATTACCTGTTTTGCGAGCAGCAGGGTTTTATTGGGGTCACTGAGTGTCATGATCACGTTCCACTGGTTTCAATGTAGAGCAGAGTTTGAAAGGCGATAAAGCCAAGTAACAGAATAACGCCACCGACACGGTAAATGCCACGACTTCTTAGTGCGAATAAACTCATAAGGAACAGTACCAGCATACTGAGTAATACCGCAGGGTAATCTCTATATAAGACTTCGTCGGCCACTGGGTAGGTCTGCAGTATCGCTGGAATACCCACTACGGCCATGGAGTTAAAGAGGTTTGAACCAACCACATTACCAATGGCTAGTTCACTATGACCTTTTCGCGCTGCGTTCACCGAGGCTGCGAGTTCTGGCAGACTGGTGCCGATAGCGATGATACTAAGACCAATCACAAGGTCAGGGATATTGAAATATTCCGCCATATCGACAGCACTGATGACCAATATTTTTGAGCCAACCAAGAGGCAGAATAGGCTGAATAGGGTCCAAGCGATCGCTTTAGCTTGCGTATAAGCAGGGATCTCAAGTGCAGAGAGTGAGGCAGTACGCATCGCAACATAGCTTAATGCAGCCAGTGCAATAATTAGGACGACTAACAATAAAATGCCATCAGTATGATCGAGCTGGCCATCTTTGAGCACCAGCCAAAGCGCTATAGTAGCTAGTAGCAGTACTGGGAAATCAAAGCTGACGGTACGTTTGATCACGACTAAGGGGGTAATAATGGCGGTGACACCTAGAATCAGCAAGGTGTTTGCAATATTTGAGCCCAAGGCATTGCCAAGTGCCAGACCACCATTACCATCGACGGCAGCCATGCCAGAGATGAATAATTCAGGTGCCGAGGTGCCAAAGCCAATAATGACGATGCCAATGACGATGGGTGGAATGCGAAAATGATGTGATAAGGCGATCGATCCGTCTACGAAACGGTCAGCACTCCAAACTAGTATGGCTAGACCAATAATAAGCCCAGCTAAAATAACCAACATATTTAAACCTATAGTCTATTGAGATCGCTTAAAATTCGGTGAATAACGCATCCTGACACCAATTCACTAGTGATAGGGTAGGCTTGTTTAATTCACAGTTGCCATCAGTGCGCGTATTATGGCAAAAAACCACGACGCGTGTACGCGTGTGGCGTTAAACTTACTAATCTAGAATTGAGCTCCTAGCTCGGTCGTTCATTCGTCAATATGCTTGAGTTTAGGGCTAGATTGCTACCAATTATTAGGAATATCAGGAATCTGTTATGAAAATTACTGCCACTATTTCACTACTCTGTAGTCTGCTCTTGAGCGCTAATGCCAGTGCAGATTCACGCACGCCAGAGCAAATTATCGAGCAGACCTCAAGTGAGGTACTGACTATTGTGAATCAGCAGGCGGATCGTATTCGTAATGAAGCCGGTTATGTGAATACAGTCGTTGATGAGTTAATCCTACCGATTATTGATTTACAGTCGATGGGTAAACTGATTTTAGGTAAGCACTGGAAAAGCGCTACAAGTGGACAACAACAGCGCTTTATTGATGAGTTTAAATCAATGCTAGTACGCACCTATGCTAAGTCGATCGCTGATTATGGTCACGCTAAAGTGACTATTATGCGGGATGTGAAACAAAAATCGAAGAAATTCCATATGGTGCATACCGAGCTTGATCTAGGTTCAGGCGCACCCCTGAAGGTGACTTATGTCTTTCGTCAGAAAGACTCAGCATGGCGAGTCTTTGACTTGGCCGTTGATGGGCTCAGCTTAGTCAAAAACTTTCGCAGTAGTTTTGACCAAGAGATTAGTGAGACTTCACTTCAGGCCTTGATTGAGCGTATTGCCAATACAAATAGCGAGGCTGCTACGTCGTCCACTTAGGATTGGCTTGGGTAGTTTAAGGTGTTGGCAGTTAGTTGTTATTAATGACAGCTGTTATTAAATCCACTATTAGCTTGAACAGCGGCCCTAGCTAGCAATCAATTTATGGAAAAATTTCTCATTAACGGTGGTGTAGTGTTGCGCGGCTCTGTTCGGGCTTCGGGTTCCAAGAATGCGGTATTACCGATTCTTGCGGCCACCTTGCTCGCTGACAGTCCGATGATAGTGCGCAATGTGCCTGATTTGCGTGATGTCAAAACGACGGTGCAGTTACTGTCAGAAATGGGCGTCAAGCTAGAACATGACGCCAGTGGTGTGATTCAAGTCGACAGCAGTCAGATTACAGAATTTACAGCGCCATATGATCTGGTTAAAACCATGCGCGCCTCAATACTCGTACTCGGTCCTTTATTAGCACGCTTTGGTCAGGCAGCGGTGTCACTGCCTGGTGGCTGTGCAATTGGTACTCGGCCTGTTGATCTACATATTAAGGGCTTACGTGCATTGGGTGCAGAGGTGGAAGTTGAAGGGGGCTATATTCGTGCACAGGCTAAGCGTTTGAAAGGCGCACATATTGTACTCGAGACAGTAACCGTTACGGGCACTGAAAATCTATTGATGGCTGCCGTTCTAGCTGAGGGCACCAGTGTGATTGAAAATGCTGCAAGAGAGCCCGAGGTAAGCGATCTGGCTCACTGCTTAGTCGCTATGGGAGCTCAGATTGAAGGTATTGGTAGTGATACCCTAACTATTCAAGGTGTGGATAGTCTAGCCGGCTGTGATTATTCGGTGTTATCGGATCGTATCGAAACTGGAACTTATTTATTGGCAGCAGCGATTACTGGAGGCTGCGTTAAAGTCACTGATACCCAACCAAATTTGTTAGAGAGCGTGCTTTTAAAACTAGAGCAGGCAGGCGCAGTAGTCGAGTCAGGTGATGATTGGGTGCAAGTGGATATGCAGGAGAGAAGACCCAAGAGCGTGAGTTTACGCACAGCGCCTCATCCTGCATTCCCAACTGATATGCAGGCGCAATTTAGTGCGCTGAATGCGGTTGCCGATGGTGTTGCCACAATTACTGAAACCATTTTTGAGAATCGGTTTATGCACATGCCTGAATTACAGCGCATGGGTGCAACAATTGAAGTGCAAGGAAATACTGCAGTTATTACTGGGACGCCGCAATTATATGGGGCACCGGTAATGGCGACTGATTTAAGGGCTTCTGCAGGACTCATTTTAGCGGCCTTAGCGGCTCAGGGCGAAACCATAATTGATCGGATTTATCATATGGATCGTGGCTATGAACAAATCGAACAAAAACTGACCCAATTAGGGGCTAACATTCAACGGATAGCATGCTGATGAACGATAAAATCACGATCGCCATTTCTAAAGGACGGATCCTGGCAGATACCCTACCAGTACTAGAAAAGATGGGGATGGCACCGCTGGAAGATCTTGATACAACACGTAAGTTATTGATCGATACCGAACATCCACAGGTACGTGTTGTCGTTGTACGTGCGACCGACGTGCCGACATATGTCCAATATGGTGCTGCTGACTTGGGCATTGCTGGTAAAGATGTCTTGATGGAGTCAGGTAGCGAAAGTCTCTATGAGTTAATGGATCTGGATATCTGCAAATGTAAATTGATGGTTGCTGGTTATAAGGAGCCTAAACATGGTGCGCGGCGCATGCGCGTTGCAACAAAATATGTACATGTAGCACAAGAGTATTTTGCACAACAGGGTAAACAGGTTGAAATCATTAAGCTGTACGGCTCGATGGAATTGGCGCCTATGACCGATCTTGCTGATATCATCGTAGACCTGGTCGATACTGGGAATACATTACGTGCAAATGGTTTAGAGCCTTTGGAACATATCGCCGATATCAGCTCACGGTTGGTTGCGAACAAGGCCTCAATGAAGGTGAAATTTGATACAATGCAGACCGTTGTTGAACAGTTTCGACAACACTTAACCGCTTAAGACTTAGGATTAAAGAGATGAGTTACCAAACTGATGACCTCCGCATTATTGAGATGAAAGAAGTAAGTGCACCATCACAGGTGCATGCTGAATTTCCTATCTCAGAAGATGCTGCTCGCTGTGTGACGCAGGCACGAGATGATATTCAGAAGATCTTAAATGCCGATGATGACCGTTTAGTGGTTATTGTTGGGCCTTGCTCTATCCATGATCCAGTTGCAGCACGTGAATATGCTGAGCGCTTGATGAAGCAGCGTGAGCTGTGGGCGGACGACCTGCACATTGTGATGCGTGTTTACTTTGAAAAGCCACGAACTACCGTAGGCTGGAAGGGGTTGATCAACGACCCTAAGCTGGATAACAGTTTTGAAATAAATACTGGTTTGCGTCTTGCACGCGAGTTATTACTAGACCTCAATAGTATGGGCATGCCAGCGGGTACCGAGTACTTAGATCTAATTAGTCCGCAATATGTAGCTGATCTGGTGAGTTGGGGCGCGATTGGTGCTAGAACCACCGAAAGTCAGGTACATCGTGAACTTGCTTCTGGCCTATCCTGCCCAGTTGGTTTTAAAAATGCGACTGATGGCGGTCTGCAGGTCGCAGTTGATGCGATCGGTTCAGCCACTCGTCCACACCACTTCTTATCTGTTACTAAAGAAGGTAAATCAGCGATCTTTTCTACCGCTGGTAATCCTGACTGCCATGTCATCTTACGCGGTGGCAAGGACACTAATTATGACGCGGCTAGTATTGAAGCCTCCTGTGCTGACTTAGAAAAAGCCAAACTACCAGCAGTGATCATGGTGGACTGTAGTCACGCTAATAGCTTGAAACAACACGATAAGCAGATGGAAGTAGGGGCTGACATTTGTGCTCAAATGAGTAAAGGTGAAAAACGTATTTTTGGCGTTATGATCGAGAGTCACTTGGTCGCTGGACGTCAGAATGTAGTCGATGGTAAGGCCGAGACTTACGGTCAAAGTGTGACTGATGCCTGTATTAACTGGGATCAGACTACTGTCCTGCTAGAACAGTTTGCAAAAGCTGTGCAGGCGCGTCGTATTACGAACAAAAACACAGTCGCATAATAGCCGTGTTAATGATTCGCAGATTGAACAGTCAAGCCGATGGGTTTTGGCAAGACTTTGATCAGATGTTGGATGCCAATCTAGAAGGCGCCGGTGATGTGAATGCGACAGTGCAGGGTATCATCGACCGTGTCCGTTCAGAAGGTGATGCAGCGCTACTAGATTACACCCGACAGTTTGACCACTTAGATCTAACCACTGCCTCAGAGCTAGAAATTCCAAAGGCTGAGCTATTTAAGGCCTTGGAACAGATTGATCCAGCCCAACGTGATGCCTTAGAGCAGGCGCAAAAACGCATCTATGACTATGCCGAGAAGCAGGCAATGCAGTCTTGGCAGTACACTGATGACATGGGTAATGTCCTAGGACAGAAAATTACAGCGGTGGATCGTGCCGGTGTCTATGTGCCAGGTGGCACTGCTGCGTATCCTTCTTCAGTGTTGATGAACGCCGTGCCAGCTAAGGTTGCTGGGGTTGAAGAAATCATCATGGTTGCCCCAACACCTAGCGGGAAGATTAATCAAACCGTGCTAGCTGCAGCTGCAGTTGCCGGTGTTGACCGTGTCTTTCGGATTGGTGGTGCGCAAGCAATTGCTGCTCTAGCCTATGGTACCGAGCAGGTGCCAGCAGTCGATAAGATTGTTGGTCCAGGGAATATCTATGTTGCAACAGCTAAGCGTATGGTGTTTGGTAAGGTTGGTATTGATATGGTCGCCGGGCCTTCTGAGGTACTTATTATTTGTGATGAGTCAGCTAATCCAGAATGGATTGCGATGGACTTGTTCTCACAGGCTGAGCACGATGTACTAGCGCGTTCGACACTACTCTGTACCTCTGATCAGATGATCGAACAGGTAGCTGCTGAGATGGATCGATTAATCGATGGATTAGAGCGTGCAGATATTGCACGACAATCGATTGAATCCTATGGTTGCTTAGTCAAAGTGAATGATTTGGCCGAAGCGGCAGAGATCTCTAACCGTGCAGCACCAGAACATTTAGAGCTCTCAGTGGAAGACCCGCAGGCCTTGTTACCTTTGATTCGCCATGCTGGTGCTATCTTCATGGGACATCACACACCAGAGGTGTTTGGTGACTACTGTGCAGGGCCGAATCATGTGTTACCAACTAGTAGCACGGCACGATTTTCATCGCCTTTAGGGGTTTATGATTTTCAAAAACGTAGCACAGTACTGCAGTGCTCTGCTGAGGGCGGCCGACAGCTCAGTGGCGTTGCCAGTATTTTGGCGCGTAGCGAAGGGCTGACTGCACATGCACGTTCAGCAGAATATCGGGCTGAGTTGAAAGACTAATGCTGTCCTACTTGGAGCATGGTAATGGCCTCTAGTCTCGATCGTTTACGTCCAGAGCTACTTAAGCTAAGCGCCTATCAGGTGGCTGATGCCAGTGGGTTGATTAAGCTGGATGCGATGGAAAACCCCTATGATTGGCCGCCAGAGTTGCGCCAAGCGTGGCAACAGCATTTGGCGCAAGCAAAGCTTAATCGCTACCCACAGCCAGACCCTATCGCGTTGAAAGAGAAGTTACGTTCACGTTTTGGCCCACATAGCGACGCTGCCATTATGTTAGGTAATGGCTCTGATGAGTTGATTCAATTGCTCGCGCTAGCAGTGGCAAAGCCAGGTGCCTGTGCGCTGAATGTTAGCCCGAGCTTCTCGATGTATACCATTATTGCGGAATTGGTCGGTCTGAAGAGTGTGGTGGTTGATTTAGATCAACAGTTTGAACTCAATATGGACGCCATATTAGCCGCCATAGCCGAGCATGATCCGGCCCTGATTTTTCTAGCCTATCCTAATAACCCAACGGGTAATCTCTGGCCACGTGAGGATATCTATCGCATCCTCGAAGCCAGCTCTGGCCTGGTTGTGATCGATGAGGCCTATGGCCCATTTGCTGCCGATAGCTTTACCGATGATCTGGTGCGTTATGAAAATGCTTTACTATTACGGACAGCCTCTAAACTGGGTTTAGCCGGTATTCGTTTCGGCTGGCTTGCGGCGGCACCGACACTGATGGCAGAGCTAAATAAGATCCGTTTACCCTATAATATCAATGAGTTAACGCAGCTGACAATGGATTTTGCTCTAGACCATTACGAGGTTTTTGCGCAACAGGCAGAACAAATATGCGCCTCTCGTAGTCGCATGCTAGAGGCCTTGCAGGTGTTAGAGGGTGTTGAGGTTTATCCAAGTGAAGCTAATTTTGTGCTTATTCGCTTACTGCAAAAAGATGCGACTGAGCTGTTTCAACAGCTGCGTGATGAAGATGCTATCTTGATTAAAAACCTGTCACAACAAGTGGGATTAGCACAATGTCTGCGTTTAACCGTTGGTACAGAGACTGAAAATCAGGCACTTTGTGAAGCGATTACGCGAAGGCTTGCAGCCTAACTAAGTGCCAAGCATCTAGTTGCTAAAATAGGCTGATTAATAGGTTTTAGAACCATAAACTGGGCGTTCGCCTACGCGAATACTGAGCTCAAAGTGGTGGCCGTCGCGGAATCCTGTAATAGTTAAATCTTGTCCAGGCTTATAAGTGATCACCTTATCCAGTACCTCCCGCTGATATTCGATCGGTTCGTTATTAATAGTCGTAATGATGTCACCAGGATAGAGATTGGCGAGATGAGCTGGGCCGCTGCGAACAACACCAGAGACGAGTACGCCACGGATGTCATCTAAGGCGAAAGACTCCCGCAGTTGAGCGGATATATTTTGCACGCGCACACCAAGCCAACCACGAATAACGTGTCCATTCTCAATGATCTGTGTCATCACGTCCTTGGCTAAAAAAACGGGTACTGCAAAACCGATACCGACTGAGCCGCCATTACTGGATGAAATCAGCGTATTAATACCAATTAAATCACCGTGTGCATTAATCAATGCGCCACCTGAGTTTCCTGGGTTAATTGCAGCATCTGTTTGGATATAGTTCTCGAATACATTGACACCGACTTGATTACGTCCGGTTGCGCTAATAATCCCTTGGGTGACGGTCTGGCCGACACCAAAGGGGTTGCCAATAGCAAGTACGACATCACCGACGGCAAGATTCTGTGTCTGTGCTAAATGGATGCTGGGTAAACGCTCGGCTTCAATCTTGAGTACTGCCAAATCGGTCTCAGGGTCGACGCCGACGGCTAGGGCGTGGAAACGTCGGCCATCTTGCAGGGCGACCTCGATCTCAGCAGCATTTTCAATTACATGGTTACTGGTCAAGATATGACCCTGTGGGCTCACAATCACGCCTGAACCTAGTTTAGTAGCTTGTTGATCCTTCTGATTATAGGGATCACGCAGAAAGCGCTGCATTTCGGTAGAGCTGAATGGCAGGGTGCGTCTACCAGGTAGTAATTTTTTAGTATAGATATTGACCACAGCAGGTGCTGCACGTGAAACCGCAGCAGCATAGGAATAGGGGCCAGCTGAACTTTGTATGGTAGGGCTTACTTCGTGAAAAACAGGGCCAGAGTTGAATCTGAGGCCTTGCCAGGTATTAGGTAGCATCACGATCACAATGATAGCTGCAAGTACACCGATTGCAGCTGATTTAAGGGTGAAGGTTAGGACTGTTCTTAATGCCATTTGTTGCACCCTATCACGTCATCTGGCTGACGTCAGCCGGCAGTCTTGGTACTATAGTGACCCCTCATAGCAGGCCATTAGATGTCGACCATTCAACAACTTAGCAATTACTGCGCGCAATATCTGAAGATTCAAGATTTTCGGGATTACTGTCCCAATGGTCTACAGGTGGAAGGACGCACTGAGGTAAAGAAGCTCGCTACTGGCGTAACCGCTAGTCTGTCATTTATCGAACAGGCTTTAGAATGGGGCGCCGATGCATTATTAGTACATCATGGTTATTTTTGGAAAAATGAAGATGCCACGATTACAGGGATTAAGAAGCGCCGTCTTCAACGTCTTTTAACCGAAGATGTCAGTCTACTAGCCTACCATTTACCCCTAGATGCGCATGCGGAGGTCGGAAATAACGCCTGTTTAGCCGCAATGCTTGGTATTGATGACTTAGAGCCATTGCAGACAGGTGTCAGACGCAGTGTAGGCAATGTAGGTACCTTGGCTCAGGATACAGGCGTAAACGATTTTGTAGCACGCTGTCAGCAGGTTTTAGGCCGTGATGTGCTGCACATCAACAGTGGTGCTGCAAATATTCGCCGTGTTGCCCTATGCACAGGAGGTGCGCAGGCGATGATTGATGATGCTGTACGGGTGCAGGCTGACCTGTATTTAACCGGTGAAATCTCAGAACAGACCGTACATATAGCAAGAGAAGCCGGTATACACTTTATTGCGGCAGGGCATCATGCGACCGAGCGCTACGGTGCACAGGCATTAGGTAAGCATCTGGAACAGGAATTTAATCTCATACACCGCTTTTTTGATATTGATAATCCCGCCTGAAAATGGGATAAACCTTAACGTTTTTTAGACACTGGACCATCCTAGCGCGCATTTTGGTAGGTTTAGTATTTTAGGTCGCCACTTAACTGCCTAATATAAGTGTAGGGTGGGGCCGGAATTTGATTTGGTAATCTTAAGGAGACATGCATGACTAAACACGTTGTTGATACTAGTCGTCGAAAAATGCTGACGACCAGTGCAAGCGTTGTTGGAGCGGTCGGAGCAGCGGTAACGCTATGGCCTTTCGTTTCTACTATGGGCCCAAGTGCACGCGCACTCGCTGCCGGCGCCCCCGTTGAAATCGATGTGAGCAAACTCGAGCCAGGACAAAAGATTCAAGTTGAATGGCGCCGTAAGCCTGTTTGGATTATCCGCCGTTCAGATGACATGCTTGCTACTCTAGGTACGATGGACGATCGCTTACGTGATCCAAATTCCACAGCGCCTGAGATGCAGCCTGTATTTGCACAAAATGAAACACGATCACTTAAGCCTGAAATTCTTGTTTTAGTCGGTATTTGCACTCACTTGGGCTGTTCTCCAACATTCCGTCCAGAGATTGCGCCAGAAGATATGGGGCCTGATTGGGTCGGTGGTTTCTATTGCCCATGCCATGGCTCACGTTTTGATTTGTCTGGCCGGGTCTACAAGAACGTTCCAGCAAACAACAATTTAGAGGTTCCTCCTTATCAATACCTTAGCGATAAGGTTCTATTGATTGGTGTGAATGCCGAAGAAGGAGCTGCGTAATGAGTAAGGAAAAACAAGGAGTTCTCGGTTGGGTAGACGAGCGTCTACCTATTGTCGAATTTTGGGAGGCTCACCTCTCTAAATATTATGCACCTAAGAACTTTAACTTTTGGTATTTCTTTGGTTCGTTAGCTTTATTAATACTGGTTATGCAGATTCTTACCGGTATTTTCCTGACCATGCACTACAAGCCAGACGCTGAATTGGCCTTTGCCTCTGTCGAATACATCATGCGTGATGTTAATTGGGGTTGGTTGATACGTTATATGCATTCAACTGGTGCATCTGCGTTCTTTGTCGTGGTCTATATGCATATGTTGCGCGGTCTAATGTATGGCTCGTTCAAGCAACCACGTGAATTAATTTGGTTATTTGGTGTCTTGATCTACGTCTGCCTAATGGCAGAAGCATTCATGGGTTACTTATTGCCATGGGGTCAGATGTCATACTGGGGTGCACAGGTTATTGTGAACTTATTTGGTACAATTCCAGTTATCGGTGATCAGCTAGCGCTATTCATTCGTGGTGACTATGTTGTTTCAGATGCCACTCTAAACCGCTTCTTTGCATTGCATGTGATCGCTGTGCCTATTGTTCTTCTCGGTTTGGTTGTTGCTCATATCGCTGCACTACATACCGTTGGTTCTAATAATCCAGACGGCGTTGAAATCAAAAAGAACAAGGGCGCTGATGGTATTCCTCTAGATGGTATTCCATTCCACCCGTACTACACCGTGAAAGATATCGTTGGTGTGGTGGTGTTCCTATTCTTATTCTCTATCGTGGTCTTCTATTTCCCTGAAATGAATGGCTACTTCTTAGAGCATGCGAACTTTGAGCCAGCAAATCCATTAGCGACACCGGAGCATATTGCCCCAGTCTGGTACTTCACGCCGTTCTATACCGTATTGCGTGCCATACCGAATCCGTTCGGTGGTGTTGTTGCGATGGGTGCGGCGGTAATGATCTTATTCTTCCTACCTTGGATTGATAAGAATAAAGTGAAATCAATTCGCTACCGTTCTGTTCTATATAAGGTCAACCTAGCGGTATTCTTAGTCGCATTTGTTTGGTTGGGTTACCTTGGTATGCAAGGTGTTACTCCAATGCGTTCGGAAATGGCATTACGTATGTCTGAGCTGTACTTCCTATTCTTTGTCGTTTTAGGTGTTTATAGCACTAACCGTTCAGCGTTCTACTACATCAAGTGGTTTGTCATTATTATCGGTATTATTAGTGCCTATGACCTCTACCGTAGTAATGCTGAAATTGCCGCTTTAGTATGGCAAACCTGGTTGGTCCCAGTGGCCTTCCTTGTTGTTGCTTTACTTGGTGCAGCATTTACAAACTTAGATCAGGATAAAACAGTTCCAGAGAGGGTCACCGAATGAAATCATTAGCTCGTTTAATCGTTTCGGCGATCGTACTTAGCACTTCCACCAGCTTCGCCGCTGGTGGTAATGCCCCGGCATTCCACGTCAATATAGATATGGATAACCGTGCGTCCTTGCAGCGTGGTGCAACATTATTTGTGAACCGTTGTTTGTCTTGTCACTCAGCAGAGTTTAGTCGCTACAACCGTGTAGCAGATGACTTAGGTATTCCACAGGCCGTGATGGAAGAAAATATGATCTTTACAGGTCGTAAGTTCGGTCAAACCATGACGGTTGCGATGACTACAGAGAACGCAACAGAATGGTTTGGTGCACCGCCACCTGACTTGAGCGTTAAGGCACGTGCCCGTGGTGCTGATTGGATCTACAGCTTTCTTAAAGGTTACTACGTCAGTGAAGATTCACCTCGTGGTGTTGATAACCTAATGTTGCCAGGTACTGCTATGCCGCATGTGTTGTGGGATTTGCAAGGCTATCAGGCACTGAAGGCTGTTGATCACCAAGATGAACATGCGGATAGTGGTCATGCTGCTGCTCCTGCATCACCGTTTGAATTGGTGCAAGAAGGTAAGATGGCGGCTGTTCAGTATGACCGTGCAATGACTGATTTGGTGAACTACTTGGTCTACATGGCGGAACCCGCTCAGTTGAAACGTAAATCAGTTGGTGTAGGTGTGTTATTCTTCCTCGCTGCATTTGGTGTTATTGCGTACTTCCTGAAGAAAGAATTCTGGAAAGATATTCATTAATACTGACCATAACAAAGCAATTTAACCGAGGTTCTTTATGGCTTTAATCGCGAATAGGCGGTCTGTAATGACCTTGTTTTCTGATCCAGTGTGCATGCATAGTCATCGCACACGGATCGTGCTTGCTGAGAAAGATATTACAGCCGATGTTATTCATATCGATCCGAATAACAAACCTGAGGATTTATTTGCTTTAAATCCTTATAACTCAGTGCCCACCATAGTTGATCGTGATTTAGTGCTTTACGATTCGCGTGTGATTATGGAATATTTCGATGAGCGTTTTCCGCATCCACCTTTGATGCCGGTAGACCCTGTGTCACGTTCAAAATCACGCCTAGCACTTTTCCACATTGAAAAAGATTGGTGTGCACCAGTAGAAAAGGTTCTTCACGGCACCGTCGTACAACAAGAAAAGGCGCGCAAAGTCTTGACTGATAGCATGGTGAGTTCTCTAGAGATCTTTGAAGCCAAACCTTATTTCTTAAGTGATGACTTCAGTTTGGTGGATTGCACTTTGGCACCTCTAATGTGGCGGTTACCACTATTAGGGATTGAGATACCTAAACAAAGTAAGGCAATTCATGAGTACTGTGAACGTGTCTTTAGTCGCGAGTCATTCATCAGTAGTCTGACTGAAGAAGAGCTCGAGATGCGCCCAGTAGAATAAATACTGTTAACACAGTGTGTCTTGCATTCTCTACAAGCGCGCTGTGTTTAATTTGAGTAAGCCCACTCCTTTACCTCGTTGTTACCAACACTATGACTTCATCACGGCCTTATCTAGTTCGCGCTATTTTTGAGTGGATTCTTGATAACGATATGACACCCCATTTACTGGTCGATTGTCAGAATGAGCATGTGATTATACCTAGGCAACATGAACAAGACGGCCAAATTGTTTTGAATGTCAGTCCTGGTGCCGTACAAAATTTAGACCTTGGTAACGAGGCAATTGTCTTTGATGCACGCTTTAGTGGTGAGAGTGTTGCTATATATGTGCCGATTGCTTATGTCTTGGCTATTTATACGCGTGAAAATGGGCAGGGCATGATGTTTAATGAAGGTGATCAGAACACACCACCACCAGATGTGGATCAACCTGATCCTGATCAACCACCTCCACGTCGGCCTCATTTAAAAGTAATTAAATAAGCGCATTGCATGAAGCTAGATAGCCTAGCTTATCAGGAGCTTAGCTTTCTGTTGGCCAGCCTTTGTTTGGATTAAGAATCAGGTCTGGGTCAAACTGTTGCTTGATTTGGCGCATTAAACGTAACTCGGTTTCCCCTAATTCACGGTCTACATAATCTCGTTTAGCGATACCAACGCCATGCTCACCAGACAGTGTTCCATCCAAACTAAGCACTAAACTAAAGATCTCTGGTAGACAACTCTTGGCATTCTGATCCTGTATTGGATCTGCTGCATCGTACAATATGTTGACGTGTAAATTGCCATTACCGGCATGACCAAAATTGACGATTGGTAGATTATAACGCTCGGAAAGTTGATCTAAGCCAGTCAATAAATTGCTTAACTGTGGGATTGGTACAACCACATCCTCGTTGATTTTATTTGGAGCTAGGTTGCGCAATATAGGGGAAAGGGCTTTGCGTGCTTGCCATAATTCTTTTGCTTGTTCCGGGCTATGTGCACAGTTGATCTCCAATGGTGATAATGCGGCCAAAGTGCTTTCAATATGACGGCTGCTGACAGCTAAAGAATCAGGGTCACCATCGATCTCAACCATTAGCATAGCTGCTGCAGCCTGTGGTAGTTCCAGTGGGCTATGTTGGCGTAGTAAGTCTAGGGCGTGGTGGTCCATAAACTCTAAGGCACACGGTGTATGCGCTTGTGCCATTAAGGCCTGAATTGCCGTGCTTGCCTCGGCGTGTGATGAAAACAAAACACGGAAAGTATTTTTGTCAGAAGGCAGTGGTAATAGCTTGAGGTCTGCTTCAGTGATAATAGCAAGACAGCCTTCAGAGCCAATCAGTAAACGAGTGAGATCAAGGCCGACAACCCCTTTACTAGTTTTGCTGCCAGTAATAATGGTTTCAGCATTGCCAGTGACAGCTTTTAGACGCAAAGTATTATCACGACAAGAACCATATTTAACTGCACGAGGCCCAGCCGCATTACAGGCTAGGTTGCCACCAACACTACAATATTCTGCGCTACTAGGATCTGGTGCCCAGAAAAAATGATGTGGTTTTAAAAAATTCTGTAAGGCTAAATTAGTGATGCCAGCTTGTACTCGGATGCTACGATTGCCAGGATCGAATTCAAGCACTTGATTCATTCGTTCTAACGATAGAACAATGCCGCCACTAGTTGGAACTGCAGCCCCTGTTGTGCCAGTCCCTCGACCACGTGTAGTTAATGGGATTTGATATTCTTTACATAGAGCAACGCAAGCAACTACCTGCTCATGTGAACTAGCCATGGCTACAGCATCGGGTGGGTGGTGAAGTTTGCTATTGTCATAGCCATAGATCCAGCAGTCAGCTGCATCTAGATAGACATCATCCTGACCAAAGATGGTCAGTAAGGCTTCGACTACTGCAGGCTTTATGGGCACGGCTTACTCGGTTGAATCAATCATTAATACGCTGATTTTAACAAGGCTGACGTGTGAAGATAGTGTTAATTAATGAATTCTTCTGCTCAAAGTGGAAGCGTGTACTACTTCCTTAGGGGCGATTTGGCTTCATCTAGTCAGTGCTAAAGGCATTGCAGAACCATTCTAAGGCGTTGTCGTCATGTAGGCCAACAACATCAAAACGTGTGGCAGGTAGGTGTGTCTTTTGTTGTAGGTAATGATTTGCAGTAAAGATTAACTTGCGTCTTTTATGGGCATCAATACTTTCCAAGGCAGAGCCATAGCGTTGGTTATTACGTAGGCATACTTCGATAAAAGCTAGTGTGTCATCATCTAGCATGATGAGGTCTATTTCGCCGTGCCGGCAGTGATAATTACATGTCACGAGCTTTAAGCCTTGTTGCTGCAGATAGCAGCAGGCTAAGTCTTCTGCTTTTTTACCGCGTAGTCGACTCATGTATCGGTTGCAGTGTGATGGAGTCGTCTGGTAATGCCATCATTTCAATTTCAGCTAAGGATGGGGTTTTATCCAATGGCCGTGCCCGACCCTTATGAAACTTTGCAAAGGGTAGTTGGCTCTTTAGATGGCCGTCTTGTATTAAATGTAATTCACCGGTAACCCCATTGTAGCCGTGTTCGCCTGAATTCATCAGTCGACCTAATTCATTCGGGATTCGATAGGCGTCGATGCCTAAGGCCGTTAGACGGGGTGCGTAATTGTAACTATCAGTTGCTGTAATCAGTAGCACATCACGAAGTAAGTCAGTGCTGGCGTCTGTTTGTAAAATCCATGGCAGATCACAATAAATCGTGCCATCGATATCACGATCACGGGCAATATTTTGAATACCAGAAAAGATTCGAGAGGTGCTGTAGACCGCTAGATCGGTAGCGTAGTAAAAATCAATCTGAGGACGTAGTAAGCGTGCAGTTGTAGGTTCAGAAAGTAAGAAGACCATATCTACATCTTGCCGACGTCTAGGCTCAAATGTTGGACGAATACCTAATGCCTCTCTTAGCTTGCGATTGCGTTGTTCACTTTGGCTGATGTGCAATGCCTGCTTTAAAGGTTCGGAATGATCTTTCTCAGTACTTTGATAGGTCTGGGTAGTTAAGACCGTGCCAGCTAGACGCTCGAATTCTAGTTTAAAGCTCTTAGCAAGTTCACTGCCCCAGGCAGTATCTGGGGTAATAATAATGGCACGTCTATGCTTGTCTGAGATCGCTCGTTGTGCAACTTGTTGCGCTTGGTCTGTTTCATTGAGTGCAAATTGAAATAGGTTCTTAGGCAGTGAGCGATGAGATTTAATTTGGCTCAAGGCTAGTAGAGGCACCGTAAGTTTTGATTGTCGTGCGAATAACTGGAGGGCACCCGGGGTATAGGCGCCAATAACAAAGTCTGCACCTTCATTGACTGCTTCACGATACTTATTTAAGGCAGTAAGGCTGCGACTTTCACTATCATAGCTTCGTAGTTCTGGCTGGTAATCTGGCGTAGTACTTAATTCTGCTGCAGCCTCTATGCCAGCCAATATCGCTAGACCTTCTTTTGCATAATCTCCAGTCAAGGGTAAGACGATGGCAATATGTTGAGGCGCCGGGATATGTCGACGCATCTGTTGCAAGATCTGACCGAGTAAATTCTCACTAATGGGATGTTGTCGATGACGTACTCGCCAGTCTGATATGGCACGTTTGAAATCAGTCTGTGCGCTGTAACTCACGCGCCAGGTTTGTGCTAGTGCAGCCCAGCCAGAGAGAGGCTGAATAGCAGATGCTTGCCAGCTATCGAGTTGTTCTGCATCAATGGTTTTGAGTGACTGCCATAGTTGCTGTTCATTTTTAGTCTTGGCTGATGAGTTCAGCCATTTGCTGAGTTGTGCGCGGGCTTTAATCTGCTCTAGTGGCTTATTAAGTGCACTGTAGGCCACTACTAATAGCTCTGCATGCCTCAGTTGGACAGCCTTTAGGTTGTTCTTGCTGTCTTGGTCTGCCAACGCCTGAATGATTCCAATATAATCTTCAGAGTGCAACGCAAGCTCTGCTTCAGCGATACGTTTACGTGTTATAGCGAGTGGCGTTAGTTGATCTTCAGTAATGGCGGCAAGGTCGTCTACCGCCTGTGCGTAGTCTCTGGCTAACAGTGTTAATTCAGCAGCGCGTAACCAATAGGGTGCCGCATGGTCAGAGGTCTTGGCATTACGGCGGTAGAGTTCAGCAGCGCGCAGATAAAGGCCTCTGGTAGCCAGACTTTCTGCCTCTGGGAGCAGTGTGCTTGCAGCTGTTTCTGGTCTACTGAGTTCGCTCGGAAGAGGCCCACAG
Organism: uncultured Gammaproteobacteria bacterium; assembly: GCA_905479295.1. GTDB lineage: Bacteria > Pseudomonadota > Gammaproteobacteria > UBA4575 > UBA4575 > UBA4575. Next base: position 90,773 of record CAJQLY010000017.1, read on the forward strand.
CTGGTTAATAGCAGCATAGGCAAGAGCATTAGCAATAATATAAGATGGCAATGGCGCTGTTTCATAGCTGGATTTCAGGTATAAACCTTAGGTAATCAAAAACAGGTGAAAACGTGTCTACACTCTATATTGTTGCAACCCCGATTGGAAATCTTCAAGACGTTAGTTTGCGTGCACTGGAGGTTCTTAAATCAGTAGATTTAGTCGCTGCCGAAGATACGCGAGTGGCGCAAAAGTTACTGACTGCTCACGGTATCTCGAGCAGGCTGGTCTCTTATCATCAGCATAATGCCGATGAGAAGGATCCTCTGTTACTTGAATTGTTGCAACAGGGTCAAAGCATTGCTTACGTCTCAGATGCTGGTACCCCTCTACTAAGTGATCCAGGTCACTCATTAGTAAGAATTTGCTATCAGCACAATATTCCAGTGACCGCTATCCCGGGTGCAAGCGCTGTCATGGCAGCCTTCTCGATTAATCCATTTAATGCCAGCCGATTCTCTTTTGAAGGATTTTTACCACCCAAGAGTGCTGCCCGTTGTGAACGCCTACGACAGCTGCAGGGAGAAACCCGCGCGATTATCCTATACGAATCGAAGCATCGCTTGCTTGAGTTGGTGTCAGACATGATTACGGTCTTAGGTGCGCAGCGTGAGATTATGTTGGCGCGTGAGTTGAGCAAGCTACATGAGCAGGTGTTTTACGCTAGTCTGGCTGAGTTAGGAGCCGCTTTGAATGATGGCAGAATAACGCTGAAAGGCGAATTTGTCCTCATTTTAAAGGGAGATGATGGTAGTTATGCACAAGATGAGCGACAACAGCAGGCTGATATTTTGTTTCAGCAGCTTAAAACATGCATGAGTCAGCGAGATGCCGTGGATTTGGCGCAGAGCTTATTCAAGCTGCCACGAAACACCCTGAAAATGATGGCAGCTAAGCACTATTAGATCTCTTGAATTTGGCTAAATCGTTCTGAACTGTAAGCGATGAGTGTGCTAGAGTCGCCTGCGAGAGTTGGTCGAGACAGTCGCTAGCGTGGTTTCACGTTAGAGGAAAGTCCGGGCTCCACAGGGCAGAGTGCCAGGTAACGCCTGGGAAGCGTGAGCTTATGGAAAGTGCAACAGAAAGTATACCGCCCGCTTGCGGGTAAGGGTGAAAGGGTGCGGTAAGAGCGCACCGCGCGGTTGGTAACAAACGTGGCAAGGTAAACCCCGCTTGGAGCAAGACCAAATAGGAGAGCAGGCGAAAGCAACATGTGGCCCACATGGCTCTCGGGTAGGTCGCTAAAGGCGTATGGTGACATGCGCCGTAGATGAATGGCTGTCCACGACAAAACCCGGCTTACTGACTAACTCTCACTTATTAAATTGGTTATTTATGTCATTTTAATGGGTTAAATAACCCAAATCTTGTCCTGAAATCCCCTCAAGTTAAAGTAAACTGTTAACAAGTCAATTCAAGCAGCTAATATAGCAAGTTTTCTTTGATTCCTTTGCTTGCTAAAGTCACGTAAGTAACTGTCTTACAAGGTAAAATCTTAAATTCATCCGTTGATTTCTCTTGCTTTTTAGCAAGCGCATTCCTATAGTGTGGAATTGTGGAAGAAAGTGGTAGTTTGTGGAAAATTGGGTCGGCATAGTGTCTTTTTTGACCCCTTACTCTTAGAGCGTAACAGACGAGATGTTTCGAGGTATTACAGCAACAACGCTAGATGTAAAAGGGCGTATTACTATTCCGACTAAGTATCGGGATGAGATTGCTGTTGCCTGTGAGGGGCGTCTAGTTGTGACTGCTGATATTGATCGCTGCCTGCTGATCTATCCCTTCCCGGAATGGGAACGCATCGAATCTGAGCTTCTCAGTTTGCCGAATGTTAAACGTCAAGTGCGACGTTGGCACCGCCTTTACTTAGGCTATGCCAAACCCTGTGATATCGATAGTCAATCACGACTATTACTTCCTCCAGAACTGCGTGATTTTGCCGGTCTTGATAAGAATATTTTCTTGGTCGGTCAAGGTAATAAGTTTGAGCTGTGGGATGAGCAATCTTGGCAGCGTAATTGTGAAAGTTGGTTGGATGAAGAAACAAATTCTGATGAAGGTGATTCATTACTTGATAGCTTGAAAATCTAGCGCATGTCAGACACAAAAGCCCATGTACCCGTGCTATTGGCCGAGACGCTGGCAGCGCTAAATATCAATGCTGATGGTTGTTACATCGATGGTACTTTTGGCCGTGGTGGCCATAGTGCTCGCTTACTTGATGCCTTATCGCCGCAAGGGCGGCTGATTGTTTTTGATAAAGATACAGCCGCGATTGAGGAAGCTAAACAATATTTTTCTGGTGATCAGCGGTTGCAGTTGCGGCATGACTCGTTCGCTAATATGGCCCGGCTGGGAACAGAGCAAGACCTGTTTGGTAAGGTCGATGGTGTGATGCTCGATTTAGGTGTTTCTTCGCCTCAGTTAGATGAGGCAGAACGAGGCTTTAGTTTTAGTCGTAACGGGCCATTGGATATGCGTATGAATACCGCTGGTGGTGAAACTGCAGCAGAGTGGTTAGCGCATGTTGAGAAGGTTGAGTTAGTTCGCGTCTTACGAGACTTTGGAGAGGAAAAGCTGGCTAAAATGATTGCCGCTAAGATCATTCAATATCGTACTGATAACGTGCTGGAGACCACTCAGCAGCTGGCTGAAATCGTGCGTAGCTGTTATTCCCCGCAATATAAAGGAGTACATCCTGCAACACGTACATTCCAAGCTATTCGTATTCATATCAACCAAGAATTAGATGATTTAGTGCAGGGCTTAAATGACGCCTTTGAATTACTTGCGATCGGTGGGCGTCTTGTAGTTATAAGTTTTCATTCGTTAGAAGATCGTATTGTTAAACGATTTATCCGTGATACCCAAGTCAGCCATACACCAAAACATCTGCCTGTGATAGAGCAAACCACGCCATATTTAAAATCAGTAAGTAAGTTAGTTCGGCCGAGTGATGCTGAATGTGAAGAGAATCCTCGAGCCCGTAGTGGGCGTTTACGCATTGCTGAAAAGGTGATGCCATGAAGATGCTGCTTTGGCTTATGGTTTATGTCCTGGTTGTTACTAGCGCATCTGCTGTTGCCTATAGCAAACATTTACAGCGGCGTAATTTTTTTGATTTACAGCAGTTACAAGAGCGAGGCGCTGCTCTAGAAACAGAATGGGAGCGATTACTATTAGAGGAGAGTACCTGGGCAGATCAGGGCCGGATTGAAAAAGTAGCACGTGAGCGACTTAATATGCACATCATCGTACGGGATGATATGCGCGTTATGGGATTGCCTTGAGTCATGGCTAAACTAGAGCAGTTCAATAAGCGTAGAATTTTTACTTTAACGATGATCGCTTTGGCCTTCATAGGACTGTTCGCTAGAGCCTGCTACCTACAATTAATAGAAGCTGATTTTTTACATGCTAAGGGTAATAATCTATATGTACGCAGCATGGAAATTTCTGCACATCGCGGTGCAATCTACGATCGTAATGGCCAGCCACTAGCGATTAGTACGCCAGTATATAGAGTGATTGCTGATCCTCAAATCAGCTGGCAATATCCTGAGAGCATTAAGATTGTCGCCCAAAATCTAGGTATCTCAGAATCTAAACTCAAGCGAAAAATTGAGCAACGAAAACAAAAACGCTACCTTTCAATTCAACGCCATGTGTTGCCAGAAATTGCGCAGCGATTAAAAGGTATGCGCAATACAGGGTTCAGGATTGAGCGTGAGTATCGACGTTATTATCCGGCTGGTGAAATGGCTGCACATCTTATTGGGTTAACCAATAGTGATGATGCTGGTGTTGAAGGTTTGGAGAAAATCTATGAGTCTTGGTTGGGTGGTGCTGTAGGTAAAAAGAAAGTAGCCAAGGATAAGCGTGGGCGTGTAGTAGCTGATATCGGACAGATACTACCACCTAAATTAGGCAGGGATCTTAGCTTGTCGTTAGATAAGCGTATTCAATATGTCGCTTATCGTGAATTAAAGAAAGCAGTATTAAAGCATCAGGCGAGGACCGGCTCAGTAGTAGTTTTAGATCCAGCCAATGGTGAGATCTTAGCAATTGCTAATTACCCCAGCCTTAACCCTAATAATCGAAACAATGTAGGTGCTAGTTCGATCGATCAATTGATCCGTAATCGTGCTATCGCAGATGTGTTTGAGCCTGGCTCCACAGCTAAACCTTTCGTTATGGCGGCAGCCTTCGAAGGTGGCCACTATAAAGTGGCGAGTACGATTGATACAAACCCAGGGTTTTTAAAAGTAGGCAGTACGACGGTACGTGATAAGAATAATCTTGGCATCATTGATATGACTACGGTTTTGTCTAAATCAAGTAATGTCGGTTCCGTTAAAGTAGCCTTAAATACATCTGAAGAAGACCTTTGGCGCGTTTACTCAAATGTGGGCTTTGGCCAGACTTCTGGTTCAGGTCTGCTAGGTGAGCAGTCCGGTGTGCTGAAAAATTATAGTGATTGGAATAAAGGACAGCGCGTTACGTTGGCCTTTGGCTATGGTATGTCGGTGACAACCTTGCAGTTGGCGCGTGCTTATGGGGTGCTGGCAAATGATGGTGTATTAGCTGAGGTCAGCTTTGTGCATGGTGATAACCAAGCTGGTGGCACACGGATTTTAAGTGCTAAGACAACACAACAAATTCGTCAAATGCTGCGCAAAGTAGTGTCGGTCGAGGGCACTGCACAACAAGCAAGACTACAGGTCTATACGGCGGCCGGTAAGACCGGGACCTCGCGTAAATTGAGTAATGGTGAATACGCCAAAGATCAACATATCGCCTTATTTGCAGGCATGGCACCGGCAACCCAGCCTGAGGTAGTTATTGTAGTAATGATTGACCAGCCAACTCAGGGTGGTTACTACGGTGGTGTTGTTGCAGGGCCAGTATTTGCACAGGTGGCTGAAACTGTATTACGGCTACGGAATGTGCGACCAGATCGGATATTGGATACAGACTCTTCTCTATTGTTGTCGGGGGCTAAGTGATGATGGCAACGACTCAACACAACCGACAGCTTCTATCTGATTTGCTAATGGGTTTTGCTGCCATTGCACCAGCTGACGATATTGAAATTTATGGTGTTAGTCAGTTCAGTGGTGATACACAACAGGGTGATGTATTCCTTGCGACAGCTAATGGCACAACACATGGTTTGAGTTATCAGCAAGATGCAGTTGCACGGGGTGCCGCTGCCATTGTTTGGGAGACGGCAGCAACGATTGATGCTGAGTCTCTAGACTGCACAGTCCCTAATGTTGAAGTGCCCGCATTAAGTAAACATGTACTTGAGCTAATCCAGCGCTTCTATGGTCCTGTATCTCAAGGCTTAAGTATTAATGCAGTTACAGGTACAGATGGTAAAAGTTCAGTTACCCATCTTTTGGCACAGGCCTTAGATAGTCTAGGTCATAACTGTGGCCTTATTGGTACCTTGGGCTACGGCCGTCTTTCCCAGTTGAATGGCGCAACGCATACGACACCACCACCGGCACGTTTGGTGCGTGAGTTTTCTCAGTTAGTTGAACAGGGTTGCCAGCAGGTCGCTATCGAAGCCTCATCACATGCCTTGGCGCAGGGGCGTCTAAACGAGCTGAAAATTAACACTGCAATCTTGACTAATATCAGTCATGACCACCTGGATTATCACCAAACACAAGAAGAATATATTGCGGCTAAGGCTAAACTCTTTTTTGATGCCAATGCAGAGTATGTCGTACTCAATATTGATGATGCGGTAGCAGAAGCTTGGGCTCAATCATGGCAGCAGGCTGCAACGCTAATAAGCTATTCAGTGACGCGAATGGATGCTGATGTCTATGCCAGTTCGATTCGGTACAGCGCTGATGGTGTCGACCTGAACCTTCATCTTGGTACTGATTGTCTTGCCATACATAGCAAACTACTTGGTCCATTTAACATCAGTAATTTACTTGCTGTGGCTGCCGCATTATCTGTGCAAGGCTTTAGTAGGAATCAGGTTAAATCATCATTAGAGCAGTTGTTACCGGTACCTGGGCGTATGCAGATTGTGCCGTCTACAGCTAGGCACGTCATTGTTGATTTTGCACACACGGCAAATGCCTTGCAGGCGGCGATAGCTGCTGTCCGCGTACATTATTCAGGCCGTCTGATCTGTGTCTTTGGTTGTGGTGGTGAGCGCGATCAAGCAAAGCGCCAGATGATGGGTGAGGTGGCTGCAAGATATGCTGATGAGATTATTATCACCAATGATAATCCACGAACTGAGTCCCCTAGTGCAATAGCGGCTGAGATATTAGATGGCGCACAAAAAGCTGCGACAAAGGGACAAGCAATCACAGTCATCTTAGATCGAAAGCAAGCCATTGCTACGGCGATTAATCACAGTACGGCCGCTGATGTCATTCTGCTAGCCGGTAAGGGGCATGAGGCCGAGCAGCAAATAGGTAATCAGAAATTTCCCTTTGATGATGCCTTAGTTGCGGCTGAGCTTCTAAATGGGAGGGCTGATGTCTGATTGGTTGCAATTAAGTGAGATTGCCAACCTAGCTGATGCTCAATGGCAAGGACAAGACACTGCCATTACGGGTATTAGTACTGATAGTCGTCGTATTCAGCCAGGTGATTTATTTGTCGCATTGAAAGGTGAACGTTTTGATGCACATGATTTTATAAGTCCTGAATTAGAGCAGCAAGCGCAAGCACTGATGGTGCATCAAGCAACAGTAAGCAGTCTGCCTATTTTACAGGTTGATGATACCTTGCGTGGCCTCTCGCGTTGGGCATCTGCTTGGCGTCAGCAGTTAGATTTAAAGATGCTCAGTATCACTGGTAGCAATGGTAAAACAACAGTTAAGCAAATGTGTTCTAGCATCCTTGCTCAGATGGGCTCGGTCTGCGCAACAGAGGGTAATCTAAATAACCATATTGGTGTGCCTTTGAGTCTATTAAAGCTACGCCATGAACATGATTATGCAGTGATTGAGCTAGGTGCAAATCATCAGTATGAGATTGCACAACTGAGTGAGCTGGCTTTAGCTGATGTGAGTGTGATTACTAATGCAGGGCCAGCACATCTTGAAGGCTTTGGTTCGCTTGATGGCGTGGCACAGGCTAAGGGTGAAATCATTGACGGTTTAAGCTTAGAGGGCAGCGTAATACTGAATGCAGATGATGCTTATTTTGAGCAATGGTGTGAACGTGCTGGTAAGCGCAGGGTGATTAGTTTTGGCTGCTCAGAAAAGGCAGATTATTCAGCAAAATGGCAGTCTGATAACCGCTTGCAATTAAAGACAGCAGAATATGAATTAAATATTCAGATTGCTCTACAAGGCCAACATAATGCCTATAATGCTGCCGCTGCTGCAGCAGCTTGTGCGGCACTTGGGGCTACTGCTAAGGCTATTCATGATGGGTTATCAGCGATGCAGGCTATTACAGGACGCCTACAGATGCGTGTTGGCCGTCATGGTGAGACTATTTTTGATGATAGTTACAACGCTAACCCAGCCAGTGTGAGAGCAGCTATTGAAGTGCTTGCCGCAGCAGCGGGAAGTAACTATCTAGTCTTAGGTGATATGGGTGAGCTGGGTAGCTCTGGTGGCCAGCTGCATCAAGCAATAGGTAAGTTTGCTAAATCAAAGCATATTCAGAAGGTATATGCCTTGGGCGATCTCAGTCGGCAAACGGTAGTAGGCTTTGGTTCAGGTGCACAGCATTTTTCTTCCCATGCAGATTTACTCTCTGCCTTGTTGCAGGACTTAAGTGCCGAACAAGATTCTTCTGTTCACATTCTGGTGAAGGGCTCTCGTTCTATGTCTATGGAGCAGATTGTTGTGGGGTTGCTGGCTACTGATGAACAGTCACTAAGTGATACCTGGGAGAACCGATGTTAGTTCAACTCTTTGAGTATCTTCAGCAGTATTACACAGGCTTTAATGTCTTTGGTTATTTAACCTTGCGTGGAATATTAGCGGTGTTGACTGCCTTAATTCTGTGTCTGGTCACAGGGCCTTTCATGATCTGCTGCTTTAATAAATATCGAATGGGCCAATCTATTCGTGATGACGGCCCACAAAGTCATTTGATCAAAGAGGGTACGCCCACTATGGGTGGTCTGTTTATTCTCTTTAGTGTGTTGCTGACGACTCTATTATGGAGTGATTTGAGTAATCGTTATGTCTGGATAGTTTGTGCCTGCACCTTGGGTTTTGGTGTGATTGGTGCGATCGATGATATTAAGAAATTAATCCATAGCGATAGTGCAGGTCTTTCTGCACGTTACAAGTATGTATTGCAGTCCTTAGTCGCCTTACTGATTAGTTGGTCTATTTTTCATAATGCTGAACTGGCTATAGAGACTAATTTTTATCTACCACTATTTAAAAATATCGTTATTGATTTGGGGCCATGGTTCATCTTACTCAGCTATTTTGTGATTGTGGGTTCAAGTAATGCAGTGAATCTAACGGATGGCTTAGATGGCTTAGCCATTATGCCAACCACCTTGGTAGCAGGTGCTCTAGGTATCTTTGCTTATCTTAGTGGCCACGCTGATTTTGCACAGTATCTGGTAATCCCCCATATCCCTTTGGCTGCTGAATTAGTTATTTTCTGTGCGGCATTAGTTGGTGCTGGACTTGGTTTCTTATGGTTTAACACTTATCCGGCACAGGTCTTTATGGGCGATGTCGGAGCGCTGGCCTTAGGGGCTGCCTTGGGTGTCGTTGCAGTATTGGTACGACAAGAAGTGGTGCTCTTTATTATGGGTGGTGTGTTCGTTGTAGAGACTGTATCTGTAATGATGCAGGTGGCTTCTTTTAAGCTCACAGGTAAACGTATTTTCCGTATGGCACCACTACATCATCACTTTGAATTAAATGGTTGGCCTGAGCCTAGAGTAATTGTTCGTTTCTGGATTATCACAGTAATTTTAGTGTTAATCGGTTTAGCCACCTTAAAGATTCGTTGATTAAAGAGGATGAAAACGCAGGCGCTAATGCAGCTAGATAATCGACAATTTGTCATCGTTGGCAGTGGTATCTCTGGGTACTCAGCCCTGCGCTATTTATTGGCGCAAGGGTATGCAGTGCGGGTGATGGATACACGTGAGATTGCACCTAATGCAAGTGAGATTAAAGACTTACTGCCAGCGACATCGATTCATTTTGGTGGTTTGCAACAAGAGTGGTTAGAGCAAAGTGACGTGATTGTATTGAGTCCTGGGCTATCTCCACAGGAGCCAGCGATAGCGGAGGCAGTCGCAAAGGGTGTGACACTGATTGGTGACGTCGAGTTATTCGCCCAAGTTTGTACTAAACCCTATATAGCGATTACAGGCTCTAATGGTAAATCGACAGTCACCACACTAGTCACTGAGCTATTACATAGCCAAGGTATTAAGGCCTATATGGGTGGCAATATTGGCACCCCAGTACTCGATTTATTACAGCAGAAAGATGCCGAGCTCTATGTGTTGGAGCTATCTAGCTTCCAATTAGAAACCTGCCCATCACTAGCACCAGTCGCTGCTACGGTATTGAATATCAGTGATGATCATATGGATAGGCATAGTTCACTTGCACGTTATAGTGAAGTGAAAGATCGGATTTATCATAAAGCGGCATATGGCGTTTATGCAGAAGACTATCCATTGCAACCACAAGTACATGAGAAACAGGTTGTACGTTTTGGTATTACACAACAAGTAGGAATTGATTTTTCTGTTGAGTTATATAATCAACGACGCTGTCTTATGCGTATGGGTGAGCACTTAATTGCTGCGGATGAGCTGACATTGCCAGGGGCTATGGGAGAGCTGAATGTGTTGGCAGCTTTGGCTTTAGTTGAGCCTTACATAAAAGACAAGACAGCAATGCTAGCAGTTTTGCGTGGTTTTGAAGGTCTACCTCATCGTTGCCAATTAGTCGCTGAACATGCAGATGTGCTTTGGGTAAATGATAGTAAAGGTACTAATCCAGGCGCAACGATGGCGGCGATAAAAAGTTTTGACCGCGGTATGGTCTTAATTCTTGGTGGTGTACATAAGGGTGGCGCAATAGATGATTTGATCGAGTTGATTCGCCATCGCATTCACAGTGTTATTTTACTTGGCCGTGATGCGGCAGTCTTTGCTGAGGCATTAGAAGGGCATGCTTGTTATCAAGCATCTGATTTGGCGGCAGCAGTGACATTAAGTATCGAGCACTCTCGCGCTGGAGATGTTGTCTTGTTCTCTCCTGCCTGCGCTAGCTTTGATATGTTTGATAACTATCAGCAGCGTGGTGCCAGCTTTGTACAATTAGTACATAAGCAGGTTGTAGGAGGGCAGCATGTTGTTTAAACAAAAGCCACTGCCATGGGCAGAGCAATTGTCGGAGCATATCGACCTACGTTTATTATATGTGCTGCTTATCCTGATTGCAGTCGGTATCACTATGACGACTTCAACTACGGTTGAGATGGCGTATAAGAATGGTTTGCCTGCCTTTACGCAGGTCAAGCGTCAGTTAATATTCATGGCGCTGGGTCTGATTGTTATGTTCATGGTATCGCGTATATCGCTGCGTGTATGGCAACGTTTGGGGCCATTAGCATTAGTGATCGCGTTTGCTCTTTTAATTCTAGTATTAGTCCCTGGTATCGGGCGTAGCGTCAACGGCAGTAGTCGTTGGTTGGCTATTGGTCCCTTCACTTTACAAGTTTCTGAATTTGCCAAAGTGGCGCTTATTATTTATCTCGCTGGTTACATTGTGCGTCATCAAGAACGTTTGCACATAGAGCTTTCTGCCTTTATTAATCCAATGTTAGTGCTGTCAGCCTTTGTTGGCCTGCTTATGTTAGAGCCAGACTTTGGCTCATCAGTTGTCTTTGTTGTGATTGCCTTTGCTATGTTGTTTTTGGGTGGCGCACGATTCATCTACTGTTTTATCGCATTAATTTTGGGTGGTGCTGGTCTTGCTTTACTAGCCTTGAGTGAAAACTATCGTCTGGCTCGCTTAACCGGTTTTATGGACCCATGGGCAGACCCTCAAAATACTGGCTTTCAATTAATTCAAGCCCTGATTGCAATCGGCAATGGGGGCGCCTTTGGTGTTGGTCTCGGTGACAGCATGCAGAAGTTGTTTTACCTGCCAGAAGCACATAACGATTTTGTCTTTGCTGTACTTGCAGAAGAGACTGGACTCTTTGGTGTAACGCTTTTATTGGCAACCTATGTCTTCATGATTTGGCGTTGTTTTGATTTAGCGGCACAAGCGGGTCGTTCAGGTCTGATGTTTGCACAAGCAGTTGGCTATGGTTGTTCGGTTTGGTTTGCCTTGCAGACGTTAATTAGTCTCGGTGTGAATATGGGTGTATTGCCAACTAAAGGTCTTAGTTTGCCGTTGATCAGTGTCGGTGGTAGTAATTTTCTGGCAACCAGTATTGCCTTAGGTTTGATGATGCGTGTCTATCTCGAAATCAACCAACAAGGTGCACGTCGCAGGTCATTGAGAAGTAGCGGGGTGCGGACATGAGACCAGTGATGATTATGGCTGGTGGTACCGGTGGACATGTATTTCCTGCATTGGCAGTGGCTAAAGAACTGCGTCAACGAGGCGTGCCTATTGTTTGGGTTGGTACAGCAAATGGTATTGAAGCTGATGTTGTTCCAGCAGCAGGATTGCGTTTAATTCATATGCATATTCAAGGCTTGCGCGGCAAAGGTAAGCTGCAGTTATTGAAGGCTCCTTTTTTATTGGCTAGGGCGATGGCAGAGGCATTTGTTATTGTTCTGCGTGAGCGACCACAGACCTTACTAGGTATGGGTGGTTTTGTTGCGGGGCCCTGCGCCTTGGCTGCTAGTCTGCTGCGTATGCCGTTAGTGATTCATGAGCAGAATGCAACTGTAGGTTTGACTAATCGCTTACTGGCCCCACTCGCTACAACTTTCTTTAGCGGCTTTGATCTCACCCAATCAAATGCAAAAGCGGTGCACTGTGGTAATCCGGTGCGCTCTGAAATGCTATCTCTGCCAACTCCAGATGAGCGCTATGCAGGCAGAACAGAGGCGCGGCGGATTTTGATTATTGGTGGCAGTCTTGGTGCACGTGGTCTGAATCAGTTATTGCCGATTAGTTTGGCTGCTATTGAGCAAGCGCAGACATTAGAGATTTGGCATCAAACGGGCAAGCAGCAAATTGATGAGGTGAGTCAGGTTTATAAAGATAAAGGGCTGAAAGCACGTGTGACGCCATTTATTGAGGATATGGCTGCTGCCTATGCCTGGGCTGATTTATTGATTTGCCGTAGTGGCGCAATGACCCTTGCTGAGATAGCGAGTGTTGGTCTACCCGCCGTATTAGTGCCATATCCGCATGCGGTAGATGATCATCAAACCAGTAATGCCAACAGCTTTGTGCGTATTGGTGCAGCCTATCTGATGCAAGAGCGAGATACTACAGCAGAGCAGATGTCTGCGTTATTAAGCAAATTGATATCTAAGCCTGAGCAATTGCTTGCGATGGCGAATGTAGCATATAGCCTGCGCCGAGCAGATGCAGTCACTATGCTTGCAGATAGTTGTCAGCAGGGTGGTGGTTCACCTGCGAGTGCCGGAGGTCTGCGTTAATGAAGAGTCTAAGCGGCCTGATGCCTAAACGTGGTGTTAAAAATATATTCTTCATCGGTATTGCTGGTGTTGGTATGAGTGGTATTGCTGAGGTCTTACTCAGTCTTGACTATCAAGTCTTTGGCTCTGATCAAGTAGAAAATGCAGCCAGTCGTCGCCTACTTGATTTGGGTGCGACCATCTATCAGGAACATGTTGCCGAACAGGTTGAGAGCATGGATGTGATTGTTGTGTCGTCTGCAATCCAGCCTGATAACGTCGAGCTTATGCGGGCCCATGAAAAACGTATTCCAGTTATTCCTAGAGCGGAAATGTTGGCTGAGGTGATGCGTTTCCGCCAAGGTATTGCGATTGCAGGTACGCATGGTAAAACCACAACAACCAGTCTGGTTGCTGCGGTTTTAGGTGAGGCAGGTTTAGATCCAACCTTTATTATTGGTGGCAAGGTTAATAGCACGGGGAGTCATTCACGCTTGGGTGCTGGTGATTTAATGATTGCTGAAGCCGATGAGAGTGATGCGTCGTTTCTGCACCTACAACCAGTAGTTGCTGTTGTCACTAATATTGATGCTGACCACCTGTCTGCCTATGAGAATGACTTTTCGAAACTACGTGCAGCCTTTGTTGAATTTCTGCATAACTTACCTTTTTATGGTTTGGCTGTGCTTTGTATTGATGATCCGGAAGTGCGCTCAATATTGCCTGATTTAGGACGTCCCTTTATTAGCTATGGTTTTTCTGAGGACGCCGATGTGCGTGCACATGATCTTGTGCATGAGCAGGGTAAAGTATCATTTTCAGTAACGGTTTCAGCTGCGGCAGAAGAGCTGAAATTCCGTCTTAATTTGCCTGGTGAGCATAATGTGCAAAATGCCTTGGCGGCGATTGCTATTGGTTTGGAATGTAATCTGGATACCGCCTCCATTGCACAGGCATTGAGTTCTTTTGCTGGTATCGGTAGACGTATGCAATGCCTGGGTCGTGTGCCTTATGCAGATGGTGAAGTGTGTTTTTATGATGATTATGCGCACCACCCTAGGGAACTAATCGCAAGCTTAAATGCAACGCGTGCAGCATGGCCGGGAAAACGTCTCGTTGCCGTCTTTCAGCCGCATCGGTATAGCCGAACAGGTGATCTGTTTGATGACTTTATTGATGCCTTAGCTTTGGTCGATGTATTGCTCCTGATGCCAGTCTATGCCGCTGGCGAAGAGCCACTGCAAGATGCAGACAGTGCTGCTCTGGCGCATGCATTACGCAATAAAGGATTAGTTGAACCTATCTTGCTGACGGCTGAGCAGTCACTCTTTGTCGCACTTAAAAATATTATGTTAGTGGATGACTTAGTCCTGACTATGGGTGCAGGCAGCATAGGCCGTTTAGCGCAGGAAGCCTTTGACCAATTTAATCAGGAGGCGAGCCATCATGTTAGCTGAGTTACAGGCGTTGGATGTTCGCGGCAAGCTAGTCTTTGATGAGCCGATGATGGCATATAACACCTGGGGTGTTGGTGGTAGAGCACAGTGCGTATTTCAGCCAGCTGATATGGCTGATCTACAAGCCTTCTTTAAACAATATGATGGTGCACTTCCATTTTTCTGGATGGGCTTGGGTTCAAACGTCTTAATCCCTGATGAGGGTCTATCAGGGGTGGTTGTGATTTCACATCCTGGCCTGCAAAAAATCAGTTATGAAGATGGCTGTAGTGTTTATGTTGAGGCGGGTGTCGCTTGTTCTAAGCTGGCGCGTAATTCTGTGAAGCATGGACTTCAGGGTGTTGAATTTATGGCTGGTATCCCTGGAACAGTCGGTGGTGCTTTAGCAATGAATGCTGGTGCTTTTGGTGGCTGTACTTGGGAGCATGTTCAATCATTAGAGGTGATTACTCGTGCTGGTGAGGTGCAACAACGCCCAGCAGATCAATTTAAGGTTTCCTATCGATCAGTAGAGACGACTGATAATGAATGGTTTGTTGCTGCTCACTTTCAATTATCGCCAGCTAAAGAAGATGAAGACTCAGTTTCAATTCGGGAACTATTGGCTAAACGTAATGATAGTCAACCAATTGGAGAGAAGAACTGTGGCTCTGTATTTAAAAATCCTCCTGGTCTATTTGCAGCGAAGATGATTGAAGAATGTGGTCTTAAAGGATTGAGGATTGGAGGTGCAGAGATCTCTCCTAAGCATGCCAATTTTATCACTAACATTGGTAATGCAAGTGCTACAGATATTACACAGTTGATGTCGACAGTGATGAGTGCAGTGAAAAAACAATATGGCATTGAATTAGAGCCTGAAGTGCGTCTGCTCGGTGGGATGGAATGGTGATGACAGATATAGAGCGAAATGATTTTGGCAAGGTTGCCGTATTAATGGGTGGGTTTTCCGGTGAACGTGAGATATCCCTGCGCAGTGGAAATGCAGTGCTGGCTGCGTTAGTTAATGCAGGTGTTGATGCGCATGGCATCGATGTCGATAAGCATATTTTTAATCGTTTGCAAGATGAAAAGTTCAACCATGCTTTTATTGCTTTGCATGGTCGTGGTGGTGAAGACGGCTGTATTCAAGGTGGTTTAGAAATGATCGGGCTTCCCTATACCGGTAGTGGCGTTATGGCATCCAGTATTTGTATGGATAAGATCATGACAAAAAAGATTTGGCTGGCGATGGGTGTCTCAACCCCATGTTTTTCTGAGATACATGACAATACTCGATTTAAAGAAGTGGCGAATCACTTGGGACTGCCATTTATTGTGAAACCTTCATGTGAAGGTTCTAGCCTAGGTATCGCAAAGATTACTAGTGAGACTGAATTTGTCACTGCCTGCCTAAAAGCACATGCCTTCAGTGGTGAGTTAATGGCTGAAGAGTGGGTGCAAGGTAGCGAGTACACCATTGCTGTTTTAGATGATGAGGCCTTGCCAGTAATTCAGTTACAAACACCACATGATTTCTATGATTTTGAAGCCAAATATAAATCGAATGATACGCAATATTTGCTGCCCTGTGGTTTGGATGAAATGGCAGAGGTTCAACTGCAAGTTCAGGCATTACAGGCGTTTCGTGCAACCGGTGCAGCATCCTGGGGGCGAGTAGATGTAATGTTAGACGATCAGGGTAAATCTTGGTTTTTGGAAGTGAATACTGTGCCTGGTATGACCGATCATAGTTTAGTTCCTATGGCTGCAAAGCATATAGGCGTTGATTTTCAGCAATTGGTATTGCGTATTTTAGCAGCGAGTAGAGCTGGTCATGAAGTTGCATAGACATACACGAACTCGTTCACGTAAGACTCAAGGTGTCGCCCAGGTGACGCGTGTTGAAATGCGCGAATTATTTAAATTACTTGCAGTGGCCAGCTTAGTTATTACAGCTTTATACCTGGTCAGTTTGCTTGAGCGTGTTTCTATCCGATCGATTGTTGTAAATAGCACCTTGAAGCATGTAGATCGTGATGGGTTACGTGAGGTGGTTGCCGATTATTCGCATGAAGGATTCTTTACTATTGATTTGGCTACGTTTGAAAAAGATATAGAAGATTTGCCTTGGGTATTTAGTGCCACTATTAAGCGTCGTTGGCCTAGTGAGCTATCGATTGTAATAAAAGAGCAAAAGCCTGTATTTCGATGGCAGGAAAGTGCTTTATTGAATCAGCGTTATCAGGTGTTTGAGGTCAGTGAGGCCAAGCAGTTTGAACGATTAGTTGCGCTTTCAGGCAGTCCTGAACGTAGCGTTCATCTAGCTAGTTTTTATCGCGATTATGCAGACTCTTTTGCACAATTGGATTTAGCGATACATGCAGTGCATGAAGATGGTCGCTATGACAAACGAGTAAAGCTTGAAAATGGCATCGTATTGAAATTAAGTCGGCGCGATTATCTTAAGCAGATGCAAATAGCACGTTCGGCATTAAGTTTATTCCCTCTAAAGGAAAGAGCCATGATTGCCGAAATAGATTTACGTCATAGCAATGGATTTGCTGTGCAATGGAAACAAAAAGACTCATAAACCGGACTATGCGAGATGGGAAAACGAAGTGAACAAGGCATGATTGTCGGACTCGATATTGGCACCTCAAAAGTGGTGGCAATTGTTGGTGAAATTACTGAGGAAGGCGAAATCGAAATTATCGGTATCGGTTCTCATCAGTCACGTGGCCTAAAAAAAGGCGTGGTTGTGAATATTGAAAGCACAGTGCAATCAATACAGCGGGCAGTGGAAGAGGCTGAGTTGATGGCTGGTTGTCAGATTCATTCTGTCTATGCTGGTATTGCAGGCAGTCATATTAGAAGTATGAATTCACATGGCATTGTTGCAATTAAAGATCGTGAGGTTGTGGAAAGTGATGTTGATCGTGTGATTGATGCAGCGAGGGCTGTTGCTATTCCAGCAGACCAAAAAGTACTGCATGTAATTCCACAAGAATTTGTTATTGATGAGCAAGAAGGGATACGTGAACCAATTGGAATGTCTGGTGTTCGTTTGGAAGCCAAGGTTCATCTAATTACAGGTGCTGAATCATCTGCGCAGAATATTGTTAAGTGTATCCAACGCTGTGGCTTGCAAACCGATGACATTATTCTTGAGCAGTTAGCTTCAAGTTATGCAGTGCTGACGGAAGATGAAAAAGATTTGGGTGTTTGCTTGGTTGATATTGGTGGCGGTACTACTGATATCGCTGTGTTTTCTGAAGGTGCAATTAAACATACGGCAGTCATTCCAATTGCGGGTGATCAAGTGACTAATGATATTGCAGTTGCTATGCGTACACCTACGCAATATGCCGAGGAAATTAAAACTAAGTATGCCTGTGCGCTGCGCCAACTAACCAATCCAGATGAGGTGATTGAGGTGCCTAGTGTCGGTGATCGTCCGCCGAGGAAGTTAGCACGACAAACTTTGGCTGAAGTGGTTGAGCCGCGCTATGAAGAGTTGATGTCACTAATTTTGGCAGAGCTACGCCGCAGTGGTTATGAAAACCTAATTGCAGCAGGTGTCGTCTTGACCGGCGGCAGCGCGAAAATGGAAGGCGTCGTTGAGCTGGCTGAGGAAGTATTTCATATGCCAGTGCGTTTGGGTGTACCGCAATATGTCACTGGGCTGATTGAGGTGGTGCGCAATCCGATACACGCCACCGGTGTTGGCTTGTTGTTATTTGGAGCGCGAAATGCAGCTTTAAAGGAACCAAATACATTTTCTGCGAGTGGTATTTCATCCAAATTCACACGTGTAAAAAATTGGCTACAAGGTAATTTTTAGTACTTTATATATTTTAATTATTAGTAATAAAAAACGAGGAGAAGATAAATGTTTGAGTTTGACGATTCATATGGACAAAGTGCCGTCATCAAGGTGATTGGTGTTGGTGGCGGTGGTGGTAATGCTGTTGAGCACATGGTGCAAGCATCGATTGATGGTGTAAGCTTTATTTGTGCCAATACAGATGCACAAGCACTACAACGATCGAGTGCAAAGATTACATTCCAATTAGGTACCGATATTACAAAGGGCTTAGGTGCGGGTGCTAATCCTGAGATTGGACGCCAGTCGGCATTAGAAGATAGAGATCGTATTCATGATGCGATTGCTGGTGCTGATATGCTTTTCATTACGGCTGGCATGGGTGGTGGTACGGGCACTGGCGCAGCACCGATTGTTGCAGAAGTTGCGCGCGAGCTTGGTATCCTGACAGTGGCTGTCGTGACCAAGCCCTTCCCATTTGAAGGCTCCAAACGTCGTAAGATTGCCGAGCGTGGTATCGAAGAATTATCACAACATGTGGATTCTCTGATTACTATTCCAAACGAGAAATTACTCACTGTTCTAGATAAAGATATGACTATGCTGGATGGCTTTAAGGCAGCCAATGATATCTTGTTACGTGCAGTGCAAGGTATTGCGGAAGTGATTACCTGCCCTGGGTTGATCAACGTTGATTTTGCTGATGTGAAAACGGTGATGTCAGAAATGGGCATGGCAATGATGGGGTCTGGAATGGCCACTGGTCCTGAACGTGCGCGCGAAGCGGTTGAGTCAGCAGTGTCTAGCCCGCTACTTGAAGACATTAATATCACCGGTGCACATGGTATCTTGGTTAATGTGACGGCTAGCAGCAAGCTTACTATGAGTGAGATCTCTGAAGTAGGTTCACATGTTGAAGGTTTAGCTTCGGATGATGCAACTGTGGTGGTCGGTACCGTTATTGATGAAATGATGGAAGATAGACTACGTGTCACGGTAGTGGCTACGGGTATTGGTAGAGAAGCTGCACAACAGTTAGGTAAACCAGAGATTAAGCTGGTTAATCAGGAATTAGCTGATACATCACAAATGAGTAGCGACTATAGCAAGTTGGATCGTCCAACCGTTTTACGTGCGGCTGAAGACAATAATACAGCGGCTGCCGGAGGCCTAGATGAAGATTATCTAGATATCCCTGCTTTTTTACGTCGTCAGGCAGATTAGTAAGCGTTAGTTTATTCGAGAATCTTACGTAGTTTTTTGCATTCTGATTTATAGCGAGAACTATGTGGATTCATGCCGGACTTTGTTGGTTTTGTGATGTTGTCAGACATACGATGATCCAATCGAACGCGTAGGCGATAAAGAGGTCGACCTAATTCAGTTGAGAACTCCTCGTTCAGCTGCTTTAAGATCTCATGTTGTTGATAACGCAGCAGAGTTGCACGCTCTGCTCGATTGGTGATGATAGTCAGTTGATTGGTTGTGATATCTGCAACCCAGCAATATGGCGCTAAATCTGGTGATAAACGGCTACGTATACTAGTGCTAAGTTGACTTAGAAAGGCGGCTTTCTTTAGATAATGCCGATGAATAAGATGGCTGATTGATTGCATAGTGTGACAAAAGTGATAGTGATTTGACGCTTAAGCATTCTATATACGAAAGCGCCCCAAGGCCGTAGAATAACCCAAATGAACGTACTCATCTCCCCCCGTGGCATTAAGCGACGTTTAGACTTCTCACTGTATAGTCAGCGTCAACGCTGGTTAGCTCGGCTAGGTCTACTGATAGTGGCGGCTAGCTGTGGCCTTACTGGCTACTATTTTGGTGGTAGCCTTGGTCAGCAGACACTATTAACGCAATGGAAGAAGGATGTAGCACAACAGCATAGCTTGTTAGAGGGTATGCGAGGCGAGAGTGAAGCGCAAATAGAGGCATTAACGCAGAAGATCGTGTATTTTCAGGCCTATATTAATCGTTTAGAGGCAATTAGTAATAAATTGATGATCACCGCTAAGATCGATGATCTAGAGATTGATTTTAGTTCGGATCCTGGTTTTGGTGGCCCAGCAGCGGCCTTAGAGAGTAGTGATCATGTTGGATTGCTCTCAGAAATGGAACAAACACTGAGCTTGATCGAGTCTGAATTAGAGAGTCAGCAGAATAAATTATTAACCTTGGATGCAGTTTTAAGCTCACGTCAGCGAAATGAAGACGCTATGCCAAGCGGTCGTCCAATTAGAAAAGGCTGGGTGTCATCTAATTTTGGTGAACGTACTGACCCTTTTACTGGGCGTAAAGCGCTGCATAAAGGTATCGATTTTGCCGGTAAATCTGGCGCAGATGTTTTAGCTGTAGCTGATGGGATTGTGACCTTGGCCGCTATACGCCCTGGTTATGGCAAGTTAGTTGAGATCGATCATGGTAATGGTTATGTAACGCGTTACGGCCATAATAGAGATTTTCACATTAACCCAGGTCAAGTGGTAAAGCGTGGAGATGTGATTGCTGCAATAGGGAGCACGGGACGCTCAACCGGTCCGCATGTTCATTTCGAAGTGTTAAAAAACGGACATCATGTTAATCCTATGAAGTTCCTTAGTCATTCGAAATAAGCGGTCTAATAATAAGCTAGCTTAGGAAT
The DNA here is from genome assembly GCA_905479295.1 of uncultured Gammaproteobacteria bacterium. Classification (GTDB taxonomy): domain Bacteria; phylum Pseudomonadota; class Gammaproteobacteria; order UBA4575; family UBA4575; genus UBA4575. The sequence goes on from CAJQLY010000017.1 coordinate 111,313, forward strand.
AAGACATTCTAAGGTAGCGAAAAATATTTGAACATAATAGATAAGCCTGTATCCGCATGGCAGTCAGCGGTTTATAAACTATATACGGTGCAAAGTGAAATTGATCTGCGCCTTACATTAACGTCTTAGTCGATCTCTTATATATGCTTGGAAAAATCGCAAAAAAAATCTTTGGTAGTCGTAATCAACGAGTGCTATCAAAATATAAAAAATTAGTTGTCCAGATTAATAATCAGGCAGCACAGATGCAGGCCCTTAGTGATGTTGAGCTGAGTGCCAAAACAGAAGAGTTTAAGGCTCGGTTAGCAGCTGGTGCTACATTAGATTCACTTATCCCTGAAGCTTTTGCGGTAGTTCGTGAGGCCGGTGTTCGGGTGATGGGTATGCGTCATTATGATGTGCAACTGGTTGGTGCTTTGGTATTACATGATGGCAACATCGCCGAGATGCGTACTGGCGAAGGTAAAACCTTAGTCGCTACTCTGGCAGTCTATCTAAATGCCTTGCAGGGTGAGGGTGTCCATGTTGTTACGGTGAATGATTACCTGGCAGAACGAGATGCAGCCTGGATGGGTAAGTTGTATACCTTTCTTGATATGAGCGTTGGAGTTATTACTGGAGGTCTTCCAGATGAGCAACGTCGTGATGCCTATCTTTCAGACATTACCTACGGTACTAATAACGAGTTTGGTTTTGATTATCTACGCGATAATATGAAATTCGCAGCCGATCAAAAAGTCATGCGCGCACCATTTTTTGCCGTGGTTGATGAGGTCGATTCAATTCTTATTGATGAGGCTCGTACACCACTGATTATCTCAGGCCCTACCAATGACAGTTCTGACTTATATGAACATGCGAATAAGATAGTACCGTCACTTTCACGTCAAGCCGATGAAGAAAGTGACGGCGACTACCTCGTTGATGAGAAATCAAAACAAATTTTTCTCAGTGAACAGGGGCATGAGCATATTGAGGAGCTACTTATCGAGGCTGGCTTATTAGAGGCCGATGACTCTCTGTATGACAGTGCAAATATTAGCTTATTGCATCATATGAATGCCTCCCTGCGTGCCAATGTCTTATTTCAAAAGAACGTTGATTATATTGTGCGTGATAATGAGATTGTGATTGTCGATGAATTTACTGGCCGAACTATGCCTGGACGCCGTTGGTCTGAAGGGTTGCATCAAGCAGTGGAAGCAAAAGAAGGCGTGGAGATTCAAAATGAGAACCAGACACTAGCTTCGATCACCTTTCAAAACTATTTCCGTCTATATGACAAGCTGAGTGGTATGACGGGTACCGCTGATACCGAAGCATTTGAGTTTGAACAAATCTATGGTCTTGAAGTGGTCGTTGTACCAACTAACCAAGAAGCTATACGTGATGATCGTAGCGATTTGGTCTATCTCACGATGCAAGACAAGTATCAGGCTATCTTAGAAGATGTGCGCGACTGTGCCTCTAGGGGACAACCTGTCTTAGTCGGAACTGCCTCGATTGAATCTTCAGAGATTTTGGATGGTTTACTAACTAAAGCGGGTATTGCGCATCAAGTACTGAATGCAAAACATCATGCCTCTGAATCACAGATCATCATTCAGGCTGGGCGCCCTAAAGCAGTTACTATTGCCACCAATATGGCTGGTCGTGGTACTGACATTGTACTCGGTGGCAACATTCAGCCAGAGATTGATGCTCTAGGTGAAGAAGGTGATGCAACAGTTATAGAAAAGTTAAGAGCCGATTGGAAACAAGCCAATGCAGAAGTTTTAGCTGCAGGTGGGTTACATATTATTGGTACTGAAAGACATGAGTCTAGACGTATTGATAATCAATTACGCGGACGTTCTGGCCGTCAAGGTGATCCTGGATCTAGTCGTTTTTATCTGTCTATGGAAGATACCTTAATGCGTATTTTTGCCTCTGATCGTGTGCGTACCATGATGCAAAAGTTAGGTATGGAAGAGGGTGAAGCGATTGAACATCCTTGGGTTAGTAAGGCGATTGAGAATGCACAGCGAAAAGTAGAATCACATAACTTTGATATACGAAAGCATTTGTTGGAATACGATGATGTCGCTAATGATCAACGTAAAGTGGTATACGAGCAACGTAATGAATTGATGCAGACTGATGATATCAGCGAGGATATAGAGGCAATCTGTTTTGATGTGGTTGAGGATATTATTAGCGGCTATATTGCGCCACAGAGTATGCCTGAACAGTGGGATCCCAAAGGTTTAACAGTTGCATTAGATAAAGAGCTGGGCCTAAAAGCAGATATCGATCAATGGCTAGATGAAGATGATAAGTTGCATGAAGAGAGCTTGCGTCAACGTATTCACCAAGAAGTAAGCGATATGCTGAATGCCAAGGAAGAATTGATTGGCGTAGACGTTATGAAGAATCTGAAGAAGGATATTATGATGCAGATTCTTGATGGCAAGTGGAAAGAACATTTGGCGGCGATGGATTATTTACGTCAAAGTATTGGTCTGCGAGGTTATGCGCAGAAAAATCCAAAACAAGAATATAAGCGTGAAGCATTTGATATGTTCCAGCAATTATTGGATCAGATTAAATCAGATACGGTAGGTCTGCTGTGTAAGATTCAGTTTGAGGCGGCACAGAAACCAGAATTTGAACCAGTCTTTAAGCCAGAACAAGACGCTGTTGAAATGCGTCATGAGACAGCTAGTAATATTCTTAACCCACAGGCACAAAATAATGCTGAAAGGCCTGTAAGCAAAAAACCTAACAAGCGAGTGGCAGCGCCGATGCGTGTTCCAGATAAAATTGGCCGTAACGATCCTTGCCCCTGTGGTTCTGGTAAGAAGTTTAAACAATGTCATGGTAAGTTGGGTTAGAGTCTAGTTATGCCTGTGAATTTAACCGCACCGACTGCCTTGCTGCCTGTCCCTGGTGTGCGTTTAGCGACTGCCGCTTCAGCTATGCGCTATCAAAACCGTGATGATCTGGTGTTGATTGAAATTGATCCTGCAGCCGAAGTGACAGCGCTATTCACCCAGAATAAATTTCGTGCACCCCCAGTTGAGTTGGCGATAGCTCACTTACAAGCAGCTACACCACGCTATCTTATTATCAATGCAGGCAATGCTAATGCAGGTACAGGTAGTGCCGGTATGCAGGCAGCAGAAAAAACCTGTCTTGATGTTGCTAATCAATGTGTCGTGAATTCTAATCAAGTATTACCATTTTCCACCGGCGTGATTGGTGAGCTACTAGATAGCGATAAGGTTAAGCTCTGTTTAGCTGATCTACAGCAGAATCTCTCTGAGGATCATTGGTTACAGGCCGCTGCTGCTATCTTGACGACTGACATTGTCGCCAAGGCTCAAAGCAAACAAATCATACTGAATGGTAAAGCGATCACAATTACTGGTATGACTAAAGGTTCAGGCATGATTTCGCCAAATATGGCAACCATGCTGGCTTATGTCGCTACTGATCTAGCGATTTCTAAAGATGTATTAAAGCGCTTATTGAGCGAGATGGTTGAACAGTCTTTTAATTCCATTACGGTCGATAGTGATACTTCAACCAATGATGCCTGTGTGCTGATTGCCAGTGGTAATGCCAAATTAAATTATGCCGATCTAACGCCAGCACAACAGCTAGAATTTGAAGCTGCACTGCGTGATGTGATGCAGACCCTAGCGCAATCAATAGTGCGTGATGGTGAAGGTGCGACTAAGTTTGTTACTGTGCAAGTGGCGACCGCGGCAGATAAGGCCTTAGCCAAGCAAGTGGCTATGTCGGTGGCCAACTCACCTCTAGTGAAGACGGCTCTAGCTGCCTCTGATGCTAACTGGGGTCGAATTCTTGCTGCTGCTGGCAAGGTTGAATCAGAGCGATTAGATTTAACTAAAGCCAGCCTGACAGTAAATGATGTGGTGATCTGGAAAGACGGACGTATCCACCCCAGCTATAGCGAAGCACAGGGTAAGGCTGCATTCATGCAAGATGAAATTAATCTGCTAATCGATTTAAATGATGGTATTGAAACAGTCACAGTATGGACCTGTGATTTGACGCATGAGTACATTCGTATCAATGCAGAATATCGAACCTAAGTTTAATCAGCCCTGTATAGCAAACTAATATGCATGATCCACTGCATGTAGCAATTGCATTAATACACAATCAAACATCTGATATTCTGCTTCAGCAACGTGCTGAAAGTGTGCATATGGCTCGCTTATGGGAATTTCCGGGTGGCAAGGTTGAGCTGGGAGAGTCTCCCAAAATAGCCTTGCGTCGTGAATTAAAAGAAGAACTTGGGATTGTAGTCACTCAGGCAAGACTCTTCTTTAGCTTTAACTACCAATATCCAGAGTTGGCTATTCGTTTTCATGTGTTTGTTGTTGAAGCCTATGAGCATCTACCAATGGGGCATGAAGGCCAGCTAATACGCTGGCAAGCGCTAGCGGATTTATCTTTAAGTAGTATGCCGCCAGCTAATCAAACGATAGTTCAGGCATTGCGATTAGATACTCGTTATATGATTGCAGATCAGGACGTACTAGCCGAGCAATTAGAGCAGCAGATTGAAACACAGCTTGCATCCGGTATTCAGTTAATTCAATTGCGTGCACACACTCTCTCAAGACAACAGTACTTCAAGCTATTGAATAATGTGCAAGGTTTGCTGTTAGCAAAGCAAGCGCAGGTGATTTTGAATTGTCCACTAGATTGGCTTAAGGCAGAGCAATGGCCTTACTTGCACTTGAGCGCCAAGCAACTACGTCTTGCATATGCAAAGTATCAATCAGGAGAAAGGCATCAGTATTTCTCAGCATCGGTACATGATGAGGAAGAATTGAATATGGCAAATGCTTTGTCATTACGTTGTATCTTGTTGGCGCCTGTTTTAAAAACACCCACCCACAGTGAGTGTAAATCTTTAGCCTGGGCCGGATTTCAACGGCTAGCTAGTATGAGCAATTGGCCTGTATTTGCTTTGGGTGGTATGACAAAAGATCAATTGGCTGTGGTGCAAGCCCATGGCGGTCATGGTATTGCAGGTATTCGCGCCTTTGCAGATTAAGATTATTCTATTGTTTTAGAATGTGCAGCAGGTGAGTTTAAACTTCATATTAAGCTGAACCTGTTTAGGGTTAAGTTTAAGGTCGTGCTGATTCATGAATCGAATTGAGAAGCGATGCTTACCTGCACTGATCTCAGGAAAACATCCCAGCTCTCTATCGACTGCTACCCGTAGTATTTGAGAGGGTTGCCCCGAGTCTAAGGTACGCTGATAAAAGCCTTGTTCTGCGATACAGTCTTCATATATTGCACTGGTTCTGATTAGATTTAAGCAGGTGCTAATCGAGCGCTGAATTAATTCCAGTGGTGCGACCCATTCTCGTAGTGCTTGTTGTCTGCTATTGATGTCTTGTGCCAGCCAAAAATGATAGGCCGGTAGATCAAATTCACAAGTGCCACCAGGAATACCAGCACGTTGACTAAGGGCCTTAATAAACTCATTTTCCTTTGTGCTTGATAAGAGCTGACCATTGATTATGCTCATTTCAGAAATCAGTTGTTCATGGGTATCAACTAAGTCTTGTAGCTTGCTACGATCAATTTTTTCAGTCTTAGAAAAACCATCTAATGTATTTAATTCGCGGCTAAGCTCTTTTAGTATTTCTTGTTTCAGATCACCACGCGAAATTAGATTTATTAGCTCAATTAAGGCTGATAAAGATAGATGGCTGCCCCAAGATGTAGTCTGATCTAAGCAATAGTTACAACGTGCAGATAGATGTTCAATACGCATAAATGTACGGATCCGCTCATTGAGAGGTTGCTCAAATACAATAGACTTCTGTGCTGGGTTTGGCTGATTAGACATAAGTAGGATTATGGGACGCTTGATGTGTTAAATCCAAGTATTTTTTATGTAGCTGATCTAGTTGGTCAGTCAGACTGGCGTGATTGCTATTGTTTGTCACAATATCATCAGCACACTCTAATCGATGCTTATCGTCTAGCTGGCGTGCCATGATCTTTTCAATATCTTCTACTTTACAATCATCACGCGCTATAACACGCTGGATTCGTAAGTCTTTAGAGCAATCAATTACCAATAAACGCTCTATGAGGTCATTCATACCAGCTTCAATGAGTAATGGTGCTGAAAGTATGCAGTAAGCAGAATCACTATGATCGATTTGTTTTTTTATCTCACTGCGGACACGTGGATGAATAATTTGCTCAAGCTTTTGGCGTGCAGCCTCATCATCAAAAATTAATGTTCGAAGTGCTTTACGGTCTATATTGCCTTCTGCATCAAAGATATGAGCAGGAAAATTCTGCTGTATTTCATAATAGGCATTACTACCTTTTTGTAATAGCTCGCGACTGATCACATCGGCATCAATTATTTTTATGCCATAACATGAATGTAAATAATCGCTGACTTCTGTTTTACCAGCGCCAATACCACCAGTGAGTCCAATCAATAACATTGTGCGGTCAGTAGTTAAAAAAGTAGTTGTTAAGCTGATCATGCCATAGTAGACAAATACTAGCCCCAAGAGCAAGAAATGGTCCAAATGGCATAGCACTATCTTTCTTTAGTTTACCAAATAATAAGAGGGTGATTCCAATCACGCTGGCACTGATGGAAGCGATTAAAATGGTTGGCAGTAATACACCCCAGCCTAAGCAAGCGCCAATCATCGCTAGTAATTTAAAATCCCCATAGCCCATACCTTCGCGATTAGTTAGTAATCGATGTAACTGAAAGACTAACCATAGACTGGTATAGCCGATCATCGCTCCAAGTACACTTTCTTCTAAGGTAATAAAAGAGCCAAAGAGATTAAATGCAAGACCAAGCCAAAGTAGACCCAATGTGAGTTCATCTGGTAGCGTCATGGTATTAAAATCAATCACAGATAAGGCGAGTAAACCTAGCAAAAACACTATGGCGAAGAGGCCATTTGCAGTCAGTCCAAATTGCTTGATTGCGATGCAGCTGAGTAATACGGAGGCCAATTCAACGATAGGGTATTGAATGCCAATGGCTTGCTTACAATGACGACATTTACCAGTGAGCAGGATGAAACTTAATAGTGGAATGTTTTCAAACAGAGTCAACTGTGTCTTGCAGCAAGGACAGAACGAACGTGGCTGCATGAAGTTAAAGGTTTTCTTAGAAGAGAGAGGTAAATCTGATTCCAGCATCAGTGGTAAGCGGTAGATCAACAGATTGAGAAAACTACCTAAAACTAAGCCAAGCAGTGCTACATATAGGTAGATGGTTGGTGTCACTAAAAATTCGATCATCTTAGTCTCATATAAATGTATTAGGGCAAATTATTTTGAGTTTCCAAGCTATTGCCCTGCAGGCTAGTCTTATTCAATTTAATTATATAATTGAGCTCAATTTGAAAATGGGCAAGTACATTGCAAGTACAAGACTTCCGACGATAAGCCCAAGTAGGCTGATGATCAAGGGTTCTAATAGACTATTCATGCCAGCAACCCATTGCTCAAGATCATTTTCATATATTTCAGATAGATTGCTTAATAACTGTAATAAGCTACCTGATTCTTCCCCAGTCCTAATCATGTCTTGCATAAGAGGTGTGAAGTAACGAAATTTTTAAAGCTAGTAGAGAGTGATGCACCGGCACGGATATCTTTTGTAATAACAATGCAGGCCTCTTGGAATAATAGATTGGGCATGACTGTGGAGAGCTTGTTGAGACAGTCAACCAAGGGTAAGCCAGCACCAAATAGTGTTGCTAAAGTGCGGTTAAACCTGGCTAGCAAGCTGCAATGATAAGCCTTGCCAAATATCGGGATATGTAATCGTGCAGTATCTAAGTGGCGTTGAACAGTTAGATTATTGTGATAGCCATAACGAATGATGATGAGGAAGGTAATGCTAGTGCTAATGATTAAAAGAATATGGTCTTTTATAGTGTGTGAGAATTGAATTAATAAGCGAGTGTAATGAGGTAGTTCGGCGCCGAAATCAATAAATAGTTTTTCAAACTGTGGCATTACCCAAATAAACAATATTAGAACAACAACGAATGAAATCATTAGTATTGTGCAGGGATAGATTAATGCGCGGCGAATATTACGCTGTAATTCTTCAAGCTTACGTCTATGTCGAACAGCCTTTTCAAGCACCTTATTCAGGCTTCCGGAATGTTCACCGAGTGCAATTAAATTACATAAGATGGGATCAAAACTATTACCTTGTCTACGTAAGCTATCGGCCAACGAGGTACCACTTTCTAATTCTTTTTTTATGCCAGTAAGTAAGTGTCTGATGGCAGGTTTCTTCTGTCCATAATTAAGCGTATTAAAGCATTGTAATATCGGTATACCTGCCTGAAGCAACATGCTGAGTTGCTGTAAAATATGACTAATATCTGATCTTTTTACTCGTCTCTGGTTGGTGAGTTTGTCGTTTAACAAACACCTCTGGATTGTGGTATTTATTAAATGTTATAGGACAGGAGGTGCAGTCTCAGCATGGAGTAATTTGATGCCTTGTTGTCGCAATAAAGTGCGCAAAGAATCTTCATCTCTTGTGCAACTACGCCCATGTGCAGATTTTCCAAGGTAATCCTTACCATGCCAAATAAAAATGATGCTATTTTTAGGCACAGAAATCAGTGAATATTTTTAGTGGAGTTTAATCAACTATCTGTAGATTCTGTTTCATCTAAGACCTCTTTTGGAGATTCTTCAATAGGCAATTCTTTTTTACAATTACTAGGGAAATAGGATTGGATATCTGCATTACTAAGCAGGCAGCTCCAACGCAGCATGCCACCCGTAATCGCAGGTGTGAATGTAGCACTATCGCTTTCACCAAAATGTTCACCTAATTTTTTATAGACCACCTGAATGGCACCAGAAGCCAGTACATCGATTGAGCTAATGAGGTTGTCGGCATAGGTTTCTTTTGCTGGTAAGCCATAGTTTTTGTTACCAGCGTCTGGAAAAGTTCCCTGCCGTGCAAAGGTCTCAGCAGCGATGAATTTGACACTATTAATTGCGCTCATGCTGGCCGCTACTTTGCTACGCACTGTGTAGTCTTGATACATAGGTACAGCCACCGTGGTTAAAACACCAATAATAGCAATAACTATCATCAGCTCGATTAGGGTGAAGCCTTTGGTTTTATTTCTATCTTTAAATGTCTTCATCTTTAAATACTCCCACCTAGCAAAAACGTATCCAGAGAGTACGTCTTTTTTCTAGCTTTGACTAATGGTGTATTTAGATAACGATAGTAGGTGCAGATATAACGCACAAATGCGGCGATGACGTGTAACTGCGGTACAGTTGAGAGGCCGAAACCGTCGCTGGTATATGATAATATTCAGTCAGAATTAACACTGATTATTCAGTTTACGCTGTCTTTTTATAGCTATGGTTATCATCTAATGTCTGATTCATCTTTGCATATCGTACTTGCCCAACTGAATTTCACTGTGGGTGATATTGAGGGTAACTGTGAAAAAATGATGGTCGCCCTAGCGCAAGCGAAGGCTGAACAGGCAGACTGTGTGGTCTTTAGTGAATTAGCGACTATTGGCTATCCACCTGAGGACTTGCTATATCGTAGTCATATTTTTGAGCGGATTGATCAGACGATTACACGATTAGCGCAGGCATCGGTTGGTATCGTGACGATTGTTGGCACGCCATGGATGCAACAGGATGATCTATATAATGCAGCCTTAGTCTTACGTGATGGTGAAATTACAGCACAGTATTTCAAAAACAAATTGCCTAACTATAATGTGTTTGATGAGAAACGTTATTTTAAGGAGGGTACCGCTGCTTGTGTCTTTGATTTAGCCGGTACCTCGGTAGCCCTGACGATCTGTGAGGATATTTGGTGGCCACAACCTATTGCAGCAGCTAAGCAGGCAGGTGCTGAGTTAGTTTTAAATATTAATGCTAGCCCGTTCCATAGTGGTAAGCAGTTAGAGCGCACTCAGAATTTAAAGCAGAGAGTCGCTGAAACAGGTCTGCCGATAGCCTATTTGAATCAGATAGGTGGTCAAGATGAACTGGTCTTTGATGGTCAGTCGTTTGCGATCAACCCAGATAAAGAAGTCGTATTTTTAGCTCAAGCCTTTACTGAGGGAGTCTATAGTTTAGAGTTTGACTGCGAGCAGCATAGTTTTGTAAAGCAGGCTTGCGCAGAGCCTATAGAGACGAATGCAGCGATTTACCAAGCGCTGACCTATGGTCTGCAGGATTACGTGCGGAAAAATGGTTTCAAGGGTGGTTTGATTGGCTTATCAGGTGGGATTGATTCTGCATTGGCACTAACATTGGCAGTCGATGCATTAGGTTCTGAGAAGGTACATGCGGTGATGATGCCTTCACCATACACTTCGCAAATGAGCCTTGATGATGCGGCCGAACTTGCCGCTAATCTGGGAGTGCGTTACAGCGTCATCTCGATTGAATCACTTTATGATCAATTTCTTGATGTCTTGGCGGTGCCTTTCGCTGGTGCAGCAGCAGATACTACAGAAGAGAATATTCAGGCACGCATCCGCGGTTTATTACTAATGGCATTGTCTAATAAGACGGACTATATGCTGATTTCGACCGGCAATAAGAGTGAAATGGCGGTTGGTTATGCCACCTTATATGGCGATATGGCTGGTGGCTTTGCGCCCTTAAAGGATGTTTTAAAGACCCGGGTGTTCGCCTTAGCAAACTATAAAAATGATGACGTTGAGGTTATTCCACAGCGTATTATTGATCGACCACCGAGTGCTGAATTGGCGCCAGATCAAAAAGATGAAGACTCTTTGCCACCATATTCTGAGCTAGATCGTATTCTTGAATTATTTATTGAGTATGACTTTTCACGTAAAGATATCGTCGATCAAGGCTTTGATCAGGCGATAGTGACGCGTGTAATCAATATGGTCTTTAAAAGCGAGTACAAGCGTCGACAAGCACCGCCAGGGGTTAAGGTATCGAAACGCTCGTTCGGTCGGGATCGTCGCTATCCAATCACTTCAGGAGCTTTAAGCTATCTGAAGGATTGAAGACTCCGCAGATGTAAGTGATGCCTAATGCTGGCTGCTGAGGCTGGTTTAATTACAGTAGTAAGTCTTTAAATTTAAACGTTCAAGTAAGCGAGACCATGCACTAGTGGCACAGCTGACCTTGCTGGCTGTGATTGATGGGTCTTTTATCGATCCATCAGGTAGTACAAAGTTGGCGGCATAGACCTTACTTGTATCATCGGCTAAGTCGTCAATCTTTAACTGACGGTAGGCCAGCTCTAAGATGTAAACTGCCTGTGGCATGATCGGTGCACCCTGGTATTTCTGCATCACATATTGTGCACGATTGGCTGCTGCAAGATAGGCGCCACGACGCATGTAGAAATCTGCAACAGTGACTTCATGTTCGGCTAATTCATTACGTAAAAAGATCATGCGCTGCTGAGCGTCAAAGGCATAATCACTATCAGGAAATCGGTTAATTAAGGTATTAAATACTTCGAATGCCGCTAGCAAAGGTTTTGGGTCTTTATCTGATGGGTTGCGCGGTATAATCGCATTAAAGATCGACTTACTCTTATTGAATAAGGCAAGACCTTTGATGTAGTGAGCATATGCAACATTTTCATGCTCAGGGTTGAGTCGGATGAAGCGGTCGGCCATATCGACAGCAATATCCATATCCATCTGATTGTAATACAGATAGGCTAAATCTAGCTGTGCTTGCTGTGCGTAAACACCAAATGGATAGCGTGACTCTAGCAGGGCGTAACTGGTGACCGCATCCAGTGAGCGGTTACCAAACATTTCACCACGCGCCTTATCATAAAGTTGACGTGCGCTGATATCATCACTAATCTCGTCTTTATCATCATCATCATCTCCCCAGAATCCCTTAATCGTGGAACAGGCAGATAGATTGATGCAAAGAATGGTAGCGAGAAGGAGCTTTAGCAGTTTAGGCATCGGTATCGAAGTAGTTTTACTCAAGCTCGGTAGTATACCGCACACATTAGCGCACGCACATTATGTCTGAACAAATCACCCATAGTTTTATTATTCCTGATGATCACCTTGGCTGGCGCCTCGATCGCTCGCTAACTGAATTACTTGGGAAATATTCACGTTCACGTGTACAGAGCTGGATCAATCAAGCTCAGGTACAAGTCGATGGCGCAACTCAACCCTGTAAATTTGCTCTAAAAGGGGGGGAGTCAGTCCATCTGGTGATTGTGGCTGAATCTGTCAATGAGCAACATCAAGCGGAAAATATCCCTCTAGAGGTCGTTTTTGAAGACGAGCACCTCCTTGTGGTGAATAAGCCAGCTGGACTAGTGGTCCATCCAGGTGCGGGTATCGCTAAGGGCACTCTACTCAATGCATTGTTATATCATTCTGAGGAGCTCACTGAAATTCCTCGGGCCGGTATTGTTCACCGTCTGGATAAAGACACGACGGGGTTAATGGTGGTGGCTAAATCCTTAGTCGCACATACTGAGTTAGTGAAAAACTTACAAGATCATGTGGTTCAACGGCGATATTATGCTGTTCTTAGGGGGCAGGTAATCTCTGGCGGCAAGATAGACCGACCAATAGGGCGACATCCGCATGATCGAATTAAAATGGCTGTCAATCCACGTGGTAAGGATGCAATCACTCACTACAAGGTGGTTGAAAAATATCAAAAGCACACGCTGATCGAGGCCAGTCTGGAGACGGGTAGGACACATCAGATTCGTGTCCATTTTGCGAGCTTAAATTATCCCTTAGTTGGTGATACCACTTATGCACGTCGGATTCAGCGAGTCTCTGGTGTTGCACCAGAGCTGAATGAAGTATTAGCGAACTTCCCAAGACAGGCTTTACATGCGCATAGCTTGGCCTTTAAACACCCAGTGACGGCTGAAGAAGTAAAATGGTCGGTGCCGATGCCTGAGGATCTCCAAACCTTAGTGACTGCTTTAAAGACCTATTCAGCACAATGAGTAAGTCAGGGCTGGATCTTATCCGGCCTGTTTGGCCCTTACAGCATTCTGTTGAAGTGGTCAGCACGACACGTTTAGGTGGTTTCAGCACAGCACCATATAACGAGCTGAATTTAGCTTTACATGTAGCTGACGATATTACTTCAGTGGGACACAATCGAGCCTTATTAAAGCAACAGTTACAGTTACCTCAAGAACCTAAATGGTTACAGCAAGTACATGCTACGACAATAGTTTGTGCTGATAATTTAGTGCCAGATAAGACGCAAGCTGATGCTAGTTATAGTCAGCAAGCAGGGACAGTTTGTGCGATTTTAAGTGCTGATTGTATGCCAGTAGTTTTGGCTGCAAGTGATGGTAGCTGTGTTGCGTTAGTGCATGCCGGTTGGCGAGGTCTTGCAGCAGGCATATTGCAGAAAGCCTTGACAGTAATACGATCCAAGCAATCTACAGATGCTGAATTTTATGCATGGTTAGGGCCTGCTATTGGTCCCCAAGTATTTGAAGTTGGCAGTGAAGTGAGAGCTGCGTTTATGAAACAAGATACTAGCTTAGCCTGTGCTTTTCGAGAGCATCGTAAGCAAAGTTATTTATGTGACCTCTATCTCTTGGCACGTCGTATTCTAGCGGCTGCCGATATTAGTCAAGTGTTTGGTGGTGAGCACTGCACATATACGGAGAAAGATCGCTTTTTTTCTTATCGTAGAGAAGCCATTACAGGTCGTATTGCGACATTAGCTTATTTGAAATGACTTGAATTTAATATCATCTATCCCAACACATATAGTATACAAACTCAATTAGGGGCGGGGTATGTGAATTGAAAATTCTCGCACATAGCCTTCAATAAGCACTGCAGGACGAGAAATAAAGCTGTTGCTTAAGAGTAGGGGGAATGTTTAGTTGTTGCTGCGCAGATGGCGTCAGACTTTCGGTATTGCTAGGAAGGTATTACTGATTTAAAACTCGGGCCCTCATCAGAGGACCCGAATCCATCAACTAAAACAGCTTCTTATAGGTCGAAGTCGTCGTCGTTGTTATTAGCATCACAAGGACGTGTATCAATGGCGTTGTCAGCTGCGTACTTAGCCGCACCTGCGTCAATGATAGCCTGTGATAGGGCTAC